>NZ_JBAQCR010000383.1:0-4048 GCF_049294395.1 Prosthecobacter sp. | reverse complement strand
TGCTAAGCGATCCCAGAGACACGAACCATCACCACTCCCAGCCGTGAGCATCATAGCTTAACTTCACGCAATCCTGGCCGAAGAACGGGGTCCACCTCATATCACACTATTGAAATCATTTTCATTCAAGTGATGTCTCAAATGATGACCGAATTCATGCAGTGCAGTCATGATGGGGTGGGCAGAGTCACGCGACACTCCAATCTCGGCATCATAAGGAAAATGAGCAGGACGGTAAACTCCACTCGTTGGTCTGCCATCTTTGCCGACCCCCGTTGTGGTGGTCATCTTCACTGGTCTCATGCCTTCGGCATCGTGTGCATGATCTGCGAGCAGCATTGCCTGGCGCATGGTTTCACTATGCGAATCATGAAAGTTCATGCGGACATGAGAACTTGGGGCGGATCGTCGTTGAGGTGCATCTGCTGCCAGTTTCTGATTGGATGCGACAATTGAGTCCGTGGCACTTCTGTCGTTTTTATAGCCGGAGTCGTTGGTTCGACCCCGTGAATGCTCTTCGATAGGGGTATCGTGGGTAGGTTGCGCGTCCTGTGATTTTGGGCTGGTCTGCGTATGGGGTGCGGCGAATTCCTTGTGCAGTGCCTCACTCTGCGGGCCGTGCTGGTTTTCGAGATTTTGCCCGTTGCCAGCCACCACGCTCCGCGCCTGCGCCTCATCTGCCTGCACCTGCGGGTGCTGCCGGGCCTCGGGGGACATTTTGGAGACGTTGTCGATGAGGCGCTGCGACTGGTCCGGGCTCAGAGGCGGCGTTCTGGGCGGCGGGAGAGAGGTGCGAGAAGGGGACGATGGCGGGCTGTCGCTTGCTGTTGGTGCGGGCAGGATTCCTGAGGTGTTGGGCGAGGGCGGGCGGGAGTTGTCTGTGGGACGCGCGCCCGGGTTGGCTGCGGCGTTCTGAGGTTGATCAGGTGTGTTCCCGTTGGCCGTACGGCCTGCAAGCTGAGAGTTTGTGGCAGGTTGGGAATCCGCTGATGTGGACGGATGGTAGGGCGTGGTATCAGTGGCGTTTATCGCGGGGCTGCTGTTTCGTGCCGGACTGGGGTAAGAAGGTTCCAGTGAGCGACCGTCTGGACTGTTTCTGCTGGATGGGGGAGTGGGTGTCGAGTCGTATCCGCGTGGGGAGGCCGCATCCCCGGGCAGTGTCCTCGTGGGCCGCGAGCCGTCCGGCTGTGTCTCTGCGGGATGTATCCGTTGTTCGTCGGATTCACCGCGGCGGCGTGGAGCCTCGGCATCCGGGTCTGTGTGTGGGGCACGATTGGGATCAACAGCGGCAGGAGGGGCGTCGGCATCGACCTCTCCGTGCGGGCGGGGCGCGCCTTCTGGAGCCTCTGCCTGCGGGCGGTTTGCCGATTCTGGACGCCGGGTGCTTTCGGGGGTGGATGCTGGCTTGTCACCGGGCAGGCGGGAGAGTGTGGCCTTGGCGTCTGTCAGCTCCTTTTTCTGTGCCTCGCTCAGGGGCTCTGGTTGGTTCTCCAGCTTCTGCACGTGGTCATGCAACACGTCGCGGGCCTGGGCCACGTCTGACTGCACCTGAGGGTGGCCGCGCTGCTCGGCCGGGCGGTTCATGACGTTGTTGATGAGTCGCTGAGACTGCTCGGGGCTCTTGGGCGCTGTGGTGGGCGGGGGAAGAGACGGGGAAGTTGACGGTGGTTGACCGTTGTTGGACGGAGGGAGGATCTGACGGTCGGCTGCCGTGGTTTGTTCCTGCTCAGGATAGCTGAATCATTTCTCACCACCCAGATCCACGATGACCTGGCTTTCCGGTGAGTCGGGCATTTGAAGAAGCTTCATCCAGCCTTCTACAGCGCGGCGGATTTCGTTGTGTGAAAACGTATCCACCCAGTCATCCCTCATGGTTGACCAAATTTGCACCGTCGCCGGCCTGATGTCTGCCCCCCAAGCTTTGTCGTTAAAAGTTTCTTCTGCATCTCCTCCTTGCTCGGCGATTTCGTCCATAGCTCGTAGAAACATCTGGCACATTTGTGGAGAACTGAGTTCTGACCACAAAAAGCCGCCCACATATCTGTTGTAACGATTTTCAGGGTCAGTCTCATGCCCGATGGCACGTGCCTTCGCCCTCATTCCCTTCATGTAAAACATTTTTATTTTCATAGATAAAATTTAATATAGTGGGTAAGCAGTGATGCGGTTATTGGTGATATCAATGTAGCCTTCGATTTTGACGCCTGCAGGTGATACAGATGACCAGGAGTTATCAACGGCATCGATCACCTTGTGAGGACTTTCCCATGCTCCTTGAACCTCTGCCCGGATCTGTTCTGCCGTCCAGTCTTTTGGAAACATGGTATTGATCGATTTGTTCGATTTCTTCGCCACCCATGTGCCGTCCTTCTTTTTCATCTCGACTCCTGCTTGATACACTCCATGTGCATTGGGCGGGAGTTCTGTTCCAGGAACAATTCGAACGTCTCCATTGAGGAGGCTATGCCCGCCTGTAGCTTTTCCTTTTTTGTTGAATTCTGCCTTAATGACGTGGTCATGATCGATGGGTGGGTAAGGCGCTACGGGAGTGGCAGGACTTGGAGCACTAGGTGAAGGTCCACTGTTGGCAGTTGAAGCGGTGCCTGCATTGCTGCTCGCTGGAGGAGCAGCCGGGACGCTGGTCGCGGTAGTTGTTGTGGGTGGGTTTCCGTGTGGCGGGTTTGAGGGAACTGGGGACGAAGTGCCTGCTGTCTGTGGCGCACTCGCTGGCCCAGCCGGAGGCGAAGGTGTGGGAGGGGCTGCGGTCGCTGTGGGGGCGTCTGGGTTCGCTGTGCTGGGTCCGTTGATCGGCTTGCCGATGGCATTGGCGGGCTGAGCATTGGCGGACGCAGGAGGAGTGTCTGCAGCGGCATCGAGGTGGGCGTCTTCTCCGTCTGGGGTGACGGGGATGAGCGCGTCTTCGTCGCCGGACATGGCGAGGTCGTTCGGGTTTGCGGTATCGCGGCTGCCTTCGGGCAGTGGGCTGTTGCGGTCGCCGGTCTGGGCGGGAGCGTTGCGGTCGCGGTCGCGGACGCGGAGGGCATTGTCATAGATGTCCTGCTCATGGGGGTTGAGCTTGCGCTTGGCGGCGATTTTTCCGAGGTTCTCCACCCGCTTTTTTGCGAGGTCGATGTGTTCGGAGTGTGTGGTATCCTCTGGTATTGGGTTGCCATAGCCGACCGGAGGCGCGGTGACGCCGTTGGTGGTGTGGGTGCCGCTGCCGGGGGCGGGGGTGTCACCGGAGCTGGCTGTGGAGGTGGTGCTGCCGGTGGCTGTCGTGCCGGTGGTGTTTCCCGTGCCTGCATGACTGCTGGTGGCGGTTGAGCTGCCTGTGGGCGGGGTGACGCCGTGGGTGGTGGAGGTGTCTCCGGGCGGGAGGCTGCCGCTGCTGGACTGGGTGGTGGTGGCGGGGGCTGTGCCGGGCCAGGGTCTTGCCAGCATGGCTTTGGCCTTTGCCAGGGCCGCGAGCTCGGTGGAATGAAGCTCACGGGGCGTGGGCAGTTTGCTGAGGGCTTTCTGCTTGGCCTCCAGATTGGTGGCCTGCGTGCGGGCGAGGATGTTTTCGTTATGGTGCAGCTCGATCTGCTCGTCCTTGGTGAGTGCGCCGTTTTTCTCCTTGGCCTTGAGACGATCGATGGTGTCGAGCACCTGGCCGCCGTTTTCCATCGTCATGACCGGGCCGGCTGAGGCCGCCTCTTTGGACGGCTCCATGCCGGGAGGCGCCGCGGCGGTGCTAGGAGTGGTATTATCTGGTATTCCGGTGGGTGAAGAAGGGGCGGTGCCGGGCTTTTGTGGCGGCTGGCCGTCCGGGGCGGCGGGTTGGGGTGGCTTGCCGGAGCCGGAAGCGTCTAGGGTGGTAGGTTGTGGTATTGTTTGCTGTGAAGAAGGGGCGGCGGTGGCTGCGCGGCGTTCGACCTCAATGGGGGTGATGGGGATGCCGGGGCCTGGCGGCGGTGGCGGTGGCGGTGAGCCGGGCGGTGGCGGGGTGACTTCGAGGCCTTCGGCATCCACGGTGGTGAATGTCACCGGCCCGTCGCGCTGCTGGGCG
>NZ_JBAQCR010000382.1:0-74091 GCF_049294395.1 Prosthecobacter sp. | reverse complement strand
GAAAAAGGCCGACAGCTGGGTGTCATCACCGCGGGTTCGTATCGCATCAATCCTGCGCTCTTCACCGTCATCACGTCCGAAAATGCCCAGCAGCACGGGCTTGAACCGCAGCTGCTGCGCATCCGCCACGTGGATCCCGATCTCGTCGGCATTGTCACGACGCTGGATGGCATGCCCATTGAGCAAACCGAAATCGCTGGAGCCATCGTAGCCGGCCACGACAACTTTCAGAATGCGCAGGCCTTCCTGAATGCCGGCGGCCATCGAGGCCTGCAAGAGCAGGTGCTTCTCAGCGGTCAGTGGAACATCAATCCGTGGTTCGCGCAGATCGAGCAGGTGCCCATGTTTGAGATTCCCATAGGCCACGTCGGTGTCGTGATCTCTTATGTCGGCAAGGCGCACCTCGACATCAGCGGACCCGAGTTCAAGCACGGCGACCTCGTGGACGTGGGCCACAAAGGTGTCTGGGGCAAACCGCTGCTCCCGGGCAAACATCCCGTAAACACACGCATCATGCGGGTGGAACTGGTGCCGACCACCAACATCGTGCTGAACTGGGCCACGCGCACGGAGGCGCACCACTTTGATGCGAAGCTCAGCAGCATCACCGTGCGCTCGCGTGACGGCTTCGCCTTCAACCTCGACGTCTCGCAGATCATCCACATTGGTGCGAACGAAGCCCCCAAAGTGATCAGCCGAGCGGGATCGCTGCAAAACCTCATCGACCACGTGCTGCAGCCCATCGTTGGCAACTACTTCCGCAACTCCGCACAGGACTACACCGTGCTGGACTTCCTGAGCGCCCGCAGCCAGCGCCAGGGCGAGGCCGCCAACCACATCGAAACCGCGCTGCGCGAATACGACGTGGAAGGGATCGATACGCTGATCGGCGACATCACGCCGCCCGAATCGCTGATGAAAACGCAGACGGACCGCAAGCTGGCGGAAGAGAGCCGCAAAACCTATGAGATGCAGGAAGCTGCCGAGAAGCAGCGCCAGCAGCTTGTGCGCCAGACGTCGCTGGCCGACATCCAAAACCAGGTGGTGAGCGCCGAGCAAGGGGTCAACATTGCCGAACTTCACGCCACGGCTGCCGTGAAGAAAAGCGAGGGGGAAGCCGCCTCCACCCGGCTGCGTGCCAGCGGTGAAGCGGAAGCCATCCGCGCCACGGGCCAGGCCAAGGCCGATGCCTATCAAGCAGGCGTGACCGCCCTTGGTTCCGATGTGTACGGCATGCTTCAGGCCTTCCAAATCATCGCCGACAAAAGCCTCCGCGTCGTTCCCGACGTGCTGGTGAACAGCGGGCCGAACAGCAGCGGCATCCTCGACGCGCTCATGGCCATGCTCACCAAGCAACGTGCATCCCTGCCCATCTCCACGCGTGAAACGGCTTGAGAGGCAGCAGCGGCGCCAGTTGGCGCTCTGAAAAAACAGCGGGCTGCGGATTCATTTCCGCGGCCCGTTTTGACGTTCCTGCGTTCGCTTTTAGTTTCAACTATGGTATGAGGAAGCGCATGAAAGCACTTCCGCACATTGCTCTGCTCGCCTGCTTCAGTGTTCTTTTTCTTGTCGGCTGCGACGCCAACTTGAACGCCATTCCCGGCCCGCCGTTTGCCTATGATGACTTTGGCACAGAGTCGATGGCCAGCGACCTGCTCGGCCCCAAGGGCAAGGACACCCAGGTGATTGCGCGGTTTGGCTCCCCGAGTTCAGCTCCTCCGGCCGGTGGCCCTGATGTGCGTTATGTGGGTGTGGGGCAGGCCATGAACCACCTGCGCCACAGTGTGCGCAAGCTGGACAAAACACCGGAAAATCAGGCGCTGTACCAGCGCCTCGCGACCACCTACCGCCGCTTGTACCGGATATATTCCTCGAAGCGAGACGCGTTTATGGCCGTCCCCTCCGCCAGTTATGGCCGAGGCGGCATGAACCGGGCGCTCATGATGCCCCCGATGCCGCCGACAATCTGAGCGGAGCGCATTTGACAATACCACCGCTGCCAGCCACAATCCTGCCCTGACTCCAGTGAGTCGCGGGTGTAGCTCAATGGTAGAGCAGGTGCTTCCCAAGCATCATACGTCAGTTCGATTCTGATCACCCGCTCCACCGAGCATCAAGGCGGCGCTTAAAAGAGAGTCATCAGAACCTCGCCGCATGATTTGCCCGCCGACGGTGAATCTGATTTTCGCCGGGGCGGCTGGAGTTTCGGAATGAAGAAGGCTTGCTGTGAAAATGAGCAGGCCAGTGGCGTGTGGCAGATGAAGGGGGTGGCGAACATGAGCGATTGCATACGAAGATAACTGATCATTCTCCACCGGGTCTGCAGGCTAGGCGGTCATGCGCGCGAGGACGGCGTCGTCCACCGGTTTGCAGGAGCGATAGCCTTCGCCATGCTCGGGGAGTTCGGTGAGGAAGGCGGCGCGGGCTTCGGCGGTTTGGAAATCGAGACCGATGAGAGCGCGGCCGATGCGTTCGCCGGACTGGCGATAGTTGAAGTAGCAGAGGCTGGCGCGATCGCGGATGAGGCGGGAGAGGAAGTCGTGGAGAGCACCGGAGCGCTCGTAGAAGTCGAGACGAAGGAAGACGGGATGGGTGAGGAGATCACCGCGCAAGGGGATGGCGCGGAAAGCGACATCCACGGCTCCGGTGAGGTCTTCCCAGGCATAACCGCCTGCGTCCAGTCGTGCGGGGAGTGCGGCCAGTTTTTCGGAGTTTTCCGATGTGACGGTGAAGACGGGCCAGGCTTCATCGGTGCGATGCAGGCCGTATTGAAAATCGGCGATGTTGAGGCCTTCGAAGCAGGAATCCAGAAGCGCCAGCATGGCGCCGGGGCGCTCGGGGATGCGCACGCGCAGGGCGCGTGAGGCGGTGCTGCTGGAGCCTTCGGACTGGGCGATGAGACCGAGCTGGAGGAAGTCGATGTTGGCACCGGTGATGACGATGAGGACTTTTTTGCCAGCGAGAGCTGCACGGTCTTTGAGCACTGCGGCGAGACCCATGGCACCGGATGGCTCTGAGACGCAGCGAAGGGTCTCCCAGAGCACGCGGATGGCGGCGCTGACTTCGGCATTGGTGATGGTGGCTACTCGGTCCAGAGACTGCTGGCAGATGCCGAAGGGGAGTGTGCCCGCTTTGCGCACGGCGGTGCCATCGCAGAAGATGTCGAGGTCGTGAAGTTCGACGGGTTTCTCTGCGGCGAGCGCGGCTTTCATGGAGGCCTGGCCCACGCCTTCCACACCAACGGCCTCCATGTTTGGCCAGTAGGTTTTGAGCCAGCAAGAAACGGCCGAGGCCATGCCACCGCCGCCGATTTGCAGGTAGGCTGCATCGAAGGGGCCGTGGCCGGAGAGAACCACTTCATCTGCCAGAGTCCCCTGCCCTGCCATGACTTTGATGTCATCGTAGGCGTGCACATAGGTGGCACCGCTGCTGCGTTCATCTTCACGTGCGGAGGTGACGGCTTCGTCATAGCTGTCGCCAGCGAGCATGATGCGGACGAATTCGCCGCCGTGGTGGAGCACGGCGTTTTGTTTCACCTTGGGTGTGGAACGCGGCATGTAGATGCGTGCGTGGATGCCGAGAGTTTTGGCGGCAAGGGCCACGCCCTGTGCGTGATTACCAGCGGAAGCGGTGACGACGCCTTTGGCGCGCTGCTCGGGGGTGAGCTCGGTCATGGCATTGCAGGCGCCGCGCCACTTGTAGCATTTCACGGGGGAGAGGTCCTCGCGCTTCACCCAGATTTCAGGGCCGGGCTCGGAGCCGGGGAGGATGAGACGCTCCATGGGCGTGGGCTGGCCGAAGCGGTAGACCCGCTCACGGGCAAACAAGATTTCCTGCCGTAAGCGGCGATCCAAAGGCAAATTTTCGCGTTCCATTCGTGACGGCATACATTCCCGCCCCGCATGCATCAGCAAGAGGTTTCACGATCTCAATGCGCGGCCTTTTTCTTGGAGACGGGATGCTTCCATTCCAAGATCTGTCCATCCTGCTCAAGGCGCGCTTTGAGCTTCGTGTACTCCACCTGCTGCACGGGAATTTTGTCATCGATGGCGATGCAGGCGGCGGTGGCGGCGCTCTGGCTGGTGCACATGAGGACGGGCTCCATGCGGATGCTGCTGAAGGCGGTATGGCTGGCACTAAGGGCGAATGTGACGAGGAGATTGTCGCACTCGCTCTGCTTTGGCACGATGGCCTCGTAGCTGATGCCGTAGGGTGGTGCGCCATCGCGGCCACCGGCGGTTTTGCCTTCGCGCGTGACGAAGCCGTCTTTCACGATGCGGCGGATCTCATGGGTGTCTGTGCCATAGCTGCCGAGGCTGATGGGCTTGGGTGCGTTTTGACGACCGAAGGTGTGGTGCTCGGTGAGCACGAGGTCGCTGACCATGCGGCGGGCTTCGCGTATGTAGATCTGGTGCGGCCAGCCGCCATTGTCGGTGAATTCGTCCTTGGGCAGGCCGAAGCGCTGCATGTCTTTGCGCACCTGCTCGGGGACGCGGGCATCGGTGGCGAGGAAA
This sequence comes from Prosthecobacter sp., assembly GCF_049294395.1. Taxonomy (GTDB): domain Bacteria; phylum Verrucomicrobiota; class Verrucomicrobiia; order Verrucomicrobiales; family Verrucomicrobiaceae; genus Prosthecobacter. Next base: position 69,577 of record NZ_JBAQCR010000382.1, on the reverse strand, counting down.
TGCAAAAGACCGCGATGATAGTCTTCGTGCTGTTGAGCGATCTTCTCGCGCTGCGCGTAGGAGGCCTCCGGCCATGCGTGTGAGGCGCCGGGGAGATTGCCGCCGAAGGTCGCGGTGTTGAAGTCCCATTTGTCATTTGGAAGCGCATCATGCTTTGAGAACCAGCGGAGGTCCATGTCATCGCCATTGGCGAGGCAGGCTTCGATGAAGCGGACGATGATCTCGTAGCGCTTGGGATCGTAATCCGAGGGCGGGGTGACGGGGATCATGTTGGCCGGATTTGTCGTGAGGCAGAGACGGAAGCAGTAGGCCTGGACGCCGGGGGCGGGATCGCCTGGGGTGCCGGGTTCGCCGGATTGAATGAGGGGCAGCAGGCCGCTTTCGGGATCACCTTTCACGACGTAAGGATCGAGGGGGAAATCGCGATCCCACACGCCCTGGCCGCCTTTGAGACGACCGCTTTCTCCGGGCTGGGCGTAGCTGGCGTGGGGCAGGAATTTATCGGCGTAGTGGATGCCGTTGTAGGTTTCGCCGTACTTTGCATTGCCCTCGCGCATGAGGGTGTAGCTCACGCCGGCCTTCGCCATGAGGTCGCCTTCATAGGTGGCGTCGATGAACACTTTGGCGCGAAAGACAGTGCCGTCTTCGGTGACGAACTCGGTGATGTGTGGGCCGTCTTTTTTGACTAATGAAAGGCGTGCTTTGAAATGCACTTTTACTCCTGCATCGCGCGCCATGTCGTTGAAGACTTGCTCGGCTTTGTGGGGTTCGATGGCATAGGCGCCGCCGGTGGCGGGACCGCCGGCTTTGCTTTCAAAGGCTTTGTCCCAGGTGAGTGTGACGCCTGCGGTGGCGGCGAGCTTGGTGAAGTATTCGCGGGCGATGCCTCCGACGGATCGAGGATCTCCGATGTCCACGGCGCTGAGGCCTCCGCTGGTCATGCCGCCCAGATGACGGCCCGGCTCTGCAATGACCACTGTCTTGCCCATGCGTGCGGCCTGCACTGCGGCAGCGACGCCACCGCTGGTGCCACCGTAAACGCAGAGATCGGACTCCACCACGGCGGCGGCGGCAAGAGATGAGGAGAGAGCACAGACGAGCAGGAAAGACTTCATGGGTTGAATCAAAGCAGACGCGGCAGGATTGCCCGCCTTGCTGGTCAAGATGGCTGACCAGTGGCGAGATCGACAAAGATCACCGAGACCGATTCACCTTTGCGCAGCGTGACCTCAAGGCTGTTTTTGCCTTCGCGCAGGAGTTTGGCGGGGATGAGCCATGCACGCAGTTCGTCTGGTTTGCCGAGCAGTGATGGATAAGGTACGGGGAAAGGCTCGGAGACGTCGGCGGTCACGGTAAGAGGCTCGCCATTGAAGGTGGCGGACCATTCGCTGCTGCCGAGGGACTTGTCTGATTGAATGCGGACGCGTGCATCTTGTTTCCAGCCGCCGGCGGGCGGGGTGAGATCGAAGTTGAACTTGGCGGGTTTTCCCGGCTCGATTTTGCGTGGAACGGGGAGCGGCTTCATGCCGGGGGCGCGCCAGCCTTGGGCGATGAACCAGTGCTGCGGCTCTTGCGCGAGCGTCTGCGGATCGCGCAAAGCTTTGAGGGCTTCGAACGGTGGCTCGCCAAAGACGCCACGGCCTTCGCCCTGACCGTGCTGGCGATAGTAGGCGAAATTGAAGAGGCTGATGCCATCTGCACCACGCGAATAGGCGAGGTGCGCGGAGGTGTGGAGGTGCTCGCGGGTGGCGCGGCGGAAGGGAAAGACATCGTAGCCTTTTAAGACCTTGTCTCCTTTCCAGAGAGTGTGGCAGAGTTCGAAGTAGAGTGTGGCTCCGTGTGTCCGCTCTCGGATCGCGGCCAGATCGTGCTGCTGGGTGGTGAAGTAATGCTCGGAGGCGTTCACCATGTCGAGTCCGGCAGCGACGAGGGATTTTAGATCGAGGCCGAGTGCATCTAATGCTGGAAGATGGCAGGGCACGCGGGCACAGAGCCAGCGATGCTTGCCATTGCGGGTGGTTTGATCGAGCAACTGGCGAACCTCGCGTACGAAGCTGGTCATGATAGCGCGGCGCTGTTCAAGAGGTGTTTCTTCGAGGCGGAAGTAACCGTAGAAGCGGAGAAAATCGAGCTCCAGGCCGTCGATGTCGTAGTTTTCACAGAGCTCGCGAATGAGCGCGAATTTCTGTGCGCGCACCTCGGGCACGGCCCAGTTTTGGATGAGGTCGGCTCCGCGCAGGGAGCCGGGCTTGAGGCGGAATTCGGGATGCTCAACGTAATGTTTTGTGACGCTCATACCGATGCTGCCTCCAGGTTTGTCACCGGGTTTGGGATCGCTGAACTCTTTGTGATGGGCGTCGTTCATACGGAGGGAGATGAAGGCCGCCTGCTGGCGCTGGTGGCAGCGGTCGATGAAGACCTGAACGACATCTCCGCCGTCCAGCACAAACTGACCGAAAGGATCGGGCTTCTGGCCGTAGCGCTGTTTGATCCAGGCGTAATGCTCTGTGAGTGGCAGCACCTTGCTGGGCCACATGGGCACCATGCCAAGGCCGGGCTGAAGGAGGTGCGCGTCCACGAGGCCTGCCACTTCATCCACCGTGGCTTCGAGCATCTCTTTTCGAAAGGGTTCCCGCTCCTTGTGAAACGGGCTAATGCAGGAGGTGATGTTGGTGGTGTCGTTGCTGTAGAGAATTCGTGGTGCGGTGCGTGATGAGTCCGCGGCAGGGAGCCGGGAAGCTGCGGAGAGCAGGCCTGCGGTGTGAATGAACTGCCGACGGGTGATCATGTGGATGGTGCTTTGGGTTTAGTCATCTTAACCCTTTTGGTCCCTCATGCAGTTGCTTTGCCATGGCGGACAACGTGGCCGTGTGCGTGGCATCTTTGGCGAGGTTGTGATTTTCCTGTGCGTCGGCGTCTTCGTCGTAGAGTTCGGTGCCGACGACTTCATTCTTCATGTTGGTCCATTCGGTGTAGCGCCAGTGGTCGGTGCGTATGGAGCGACCCATGAACTTGCCTTTGCCGGGACGCAGATACTGGCTGAAGGAAGCACTGGTCCATGCTTCGATGGGGGTGCCCGCCCACGGCGGAGGTCAGGATGCCGACGGGGTGCTTGAGTTCGGCCTGGAGATCGCGTGCGAAGAAATACCCCATGGCTGAAAAATCCCCCACGGTCTCCGGCGAACAGACACGCCATGAGCCTGCGCGATCCTGGGCCGATTCATCGGCGGGGACGGGAAGCTGGTAAATTTCGAAGGGAACATCATGCACAAAGACGCGAATCTCGGGGTGCTTTGCGGCGGTGATTTCGGCATCTACGTTGTCCACGAGGCCGTGCATCTTGTCCTTGATGCGCATCTCCATGTTTGACTGGCCGGAGGCGAGCCAGACGACGCCGACGAGGACATCTTGGATGATGATCTTGTTTGTGCCGGAGATCGTGAGTGTTTGCGCTTGATCGCTGGCCTGGAGTTTGTCGAGTTTGATCTGCCATTTGCCGTCTGCACCGGCTTGGGTGGATTTGGTCTGTCCGGCAACCTCCACCTTCACTACTTCACTTGCGTCAGCCCAGCCCCAGATGGCTGCCGGAGCATTTGCCTGAAGCGCCATGTGGTCTGAGATGACCGCAGGCATTTTTAGGCGCAGGAGGCGGACAGAAGCAAAACGAGGGCTGGTTTCATGGTCGCATGATGACGCACTGCCCGAACCGATGTTTCTGGTAAAAAGAGCTAACCATTGGGAAATTGATCGGGCCTGCCAGCATCGGCAACTATGCGGCGTATGATGAATTCTCCATGAAGACCGCTTTCAAATTTCTCTCTCTCGTTCTGCTGCTTGGCTACCTCCCCCTTCACGCTGAAACCAAAGCTCCGGCAGTGATCATACCGGCGCATACGCGCACGGACGATGTGGTCTATGGACGCAAATTCGGCGTGGCGCTGACGCTGGATGTCATCACGCCGGAGAAGCCGAACGGTTTTGGCATCGTGTACATGGTCAGTGGCGGCTGGGTGTCGGGGTACTCGCCGAACACGCCGCCTTTCTATGCTCCATTTCTTGAGCGCGGTTACACGGTGTTTTCGGTGCGGCATGGCTGTCAGCCGAAATTCATCATCCCTGAGATCACGCAGGACATTCACCGGGCGGTGAGATTCATCCGGCACAATGCGGCCAGATGGAAGGTGAACCCTGACAAACTGGGCATCAGCGGTGGCAGCGCGGGCGGGCACCTCTCGCTCACCATGGCCGTGCATGGTGGCCCGGGGGATCCAAAGGCGAAGGATGCGGTGGATCGCGAAAGCAGCGCCATCCAGGCCGTTGCATGTCTGTATCCGCCGACGGATTTTCTCAACTATGGCAAGCCGGGCGAAGACGCCGTGGGTGTGGGGACGCTGAAAAATTACAAAGGGGCGTTTGGCGCAGAGTCCGACACGCCGGAAGGACGCCAGCGCCTGGGCAAAGAGGTCTCGCCGATCTATTTCATTAACGCGCAGCTGCCGCCGGTTTTCATCATTCATGGCGATCAGGATTTCCTGGTGCCGCTGCAACAATCCGAGAGCTTCGTGGCCAAAGCGAAGGAGGCCGGAGCGACAGCACAGCTGGTAGTCAAACCTGGAGCCGCGCATGGTTGGGCGGATCGTCAGCCTGACTACACAGCGTTTGCGGAGTGGTTTGATGCGCAGCTGCGTGGCATCAAAAAGTGAGCGGCAGGTGGTTCGCAAGGGGAAAGCAGCTATTCACTCTGTAGGAGGATACATTGATGCTGCGATGCTAGAAGGTCGTGCGGAGGCATGGGGGCTCGCGGAGTGCTGCGGACTGGAAGTCCGCGCTCCACGATCTCTTTCTGCCTCGGTCACGAAATTCAGTGATGCTTGCCTTTAACCGAGTGCCATTCGTGACAGGTGCTACTTGGTTGGGAAGGGGTTCCGCTCTTCGAAACCGCTCTGGTGCCAGTAGGGGTAGATCTTTGGCTTTTCGCTGGCGGCATCGAGCTTGGCCACCTGCTCGGCGGTGAGGTTCCAGCCGACGGCACCGAGGTTTTGGCGGAGCTGCTCTTCGTTGCGGGCACCGATGATGAGGGTGGATACGGTGGGGCGCTGGAGGAGCCAATTGAGTGCAACTTGTGGGACGGTCTTGCCGGTTTCGGCGGCCACTTCGTCCAAGGCATCGACGACTTTGTAGAGATATTCGTCGTCCACCTGCGGACCCATGGAGGAGCTGAGCTTGTGATTGAGGCGGCTCGTTTCAGGGCGTGGCTGATTGCGGCGGAGCTTGCCGGTGAGGCGGCCCCAGCCGAGGGGGCTCCAGACGACGGCACCGACTTTTTGATCCACGCCGAGAGGCATGAGCTCCCATTCGTATTCGCGGCCGACAAGGGAGTAGTAGGTCTGATTGGCGACGTATTTGGTGAGGCCAAACTTGTCGGCATGGGCCAGTGATTTCATGAGGTGCCAGCCGGAGAAATTGGACACGCCGATGTAGCGAATTTTACCGGCTCGCACGAGATCGTCCAAGGTGCCGACAACTTCTTCCACGGGTGTCATGGCATCGAAGCCGTGGAGCTGGTACAGATCTATGTAATCGGTGCCGAGGCGCTTGAGGCTGTTTTCCACGGAACGGATGAGATGCCAGCGGGAGGAGCCGACGTTGTTTGGACCCTCGCCAAAGCGGAAGGTGCCCTTGGTGGAGATGAGGACTTGATCGCGACGGCCTTTGATGGCTTGACCGAGAATTTCTTCGGCGAGACCGTTTGAGTAGATGTCTGCCGAGTCAAACATGTTGAGCCCGTTTTCGAGGCAGATGTCGATGAGGCGTGAGGCTTCGGCGACATCGGATGCGCCCCATTCTTTGAAGAATTCTGTGCCGCCGCCGAAGGTGCCGGTGCCGAGGGTGAGTGCGGGGACTTTGAAACCGGAGCCGCCGAGTTGTCTGTATTCCATAGGAGGTGTGAGTTGAGGTTTGAGTTTGAGTTGGTGAAATTCGGAGAGATTTACGAATTGAAATGCTGCAGGCTTTTAAAAACATCTGCAGCGATTTCGAAGGAGTGCAGCCGTGCCTGCTGATCGTGAATGTGAGCGGTGGCGATGATTTCATCTGCGCCGGTGTCATTGAGCAGGACTTCGATCTGCTGGCGGAAGGTGTCCGGTCCGCCCACGGCGGAGCATCGGGTCATGCGGGACACTTGCGTGGCTTCCACGGGATTCCAAAGAGCGGCGATGTCATCGACGGGTGGTTGCAGCTGCGTGGGCCTGCCGCGGATGAGATTGAGGAAGACCTGCTGAAGCGAGGTGAAGAGGCGTTTTGCTTCTTTGTCGGTGTCTGCGGCGATGACGTTTACACCGATCATCACGTGCGGTTTATCCAGAGCTGCGGAGGGCTGAAACTGGCTGCGATAAATGTCCAATGCCTGATGCAGCAGCTCGGGTGCGAAGTGGGAAGCAAAAGCAAAAGGAAGCCCCATCTCCGCAGCGAGGGTGGCGCTAAAGGTGCTGCTGCCGAGAAGGTAGAGCGGCACATGGAGCCCCTGCCCCGGCACGGCAAACACGCGCTGACCGGGCAAAGGGGCACCGAGGAAGCCCTGCAACTCGCGCACATCTGCGGGGAAGGTGTCTCCACTGCTGCCGAGGCCACGGCGCAGTGCACGGGCCGTGAGTTGATCGCCCCCGGGGGCGCGGCCAAGGCCGAGGTCAATGCGACCAGGATAGAGTGACTCCAGCGTTCCAAACTGCTCGGCGATGACGAGTGGTGCGTGATTGGGCAGCATGATGCCACCTGAGCCGACGCGGATGGTGGTGGTGCCGCCGGCGATGTGACCGATGACGACGGAGGTGGCGGCACTGGCAACGCCGGGGATGTTATGATGCTCGGCGACCCAGTAGCGGTGGTAGCCCCACTTCTCCACATGCTGCGCCAGATTCAGCGAATGGCGGAAGGACTGCGCGGCGGTCTCCCCTTTCAAGATCGGGGAGAGATCCAGCACGGAGTAGAGGAGGCCGGGGGGAGGTTTCATAACGCTGGATAATCGGTGTAGCCCTTCGCGCCGTCTGCATAGAAGGTGGAAGGATCAGGATTGTTCAGGGCGGCACCTGTGGCAAAGCGCTTCGGCAGATCGGGATTGGCGAGGAAGGGCACACCATAGGCGACGGCGTCAGCATCACCTGCGGAAAGGATCGCGTTGCCGGACTCAAGAGTGAATTTTTCATTGGCCACATAGACGCCGCCGAAGGCTTTCTTCAATGCAGGGCCGATGCTGCTGGGGGACTGGTGTTCGCGAGCGCAGATGAAGGCGATCTTGCGACGGCCCAGCTCACGCGCGACGTGGCTGAAGGTTTCCAGCGGATTGGCATCGCCCATGTCATGAGCATCGCCACGCGGAGCGAGGTGCATGCCCACGCGGTCAGCGCCCCAAACGGAGATGACGGCATCGGTGACCTCCAGCATCAGGCGGGCGCGGTTTTCCAAGGAGCCGCCGTATTCATCCGTGCGGTGATTGGTCTTGGTCTGCAGGAATTGATCGAGCAGGTAGCCATTGGCACCATGGATTTCCACGCCGTCGAATCCGGCGAGCTTGGCGTTTTCAGCGCCTTTGCGATAGGCTTCGATGATGCCGGGGATTTCGGACAGCTCCAAGGCGCGTGGTGTGACGAAGGATTTCTCAGGGCACACGAGACTTACGTGGCCGGCTGCTGCGATGGCGCTGGGGGCGACGGGCAGAGCGCCATCCAGAAACATGGGGTCTGAAATGCGCCCCACATGCCAGAGCTGGAGGAAGATGCGACCACCGGCCGCGTGAACGGCCTGGGTGACGAGCTTCCAGCCGGTGACCTGCTCGTCCGACCAGATGCCGGGGGTGTTGGCATAACCGACGCCCATGGGGGTGACGGAGGTGGCCTCCGTGAGGATGAGTCCGGCGCTGGAACGCTGGCGGTAGTACTCGGCCATGAGGGCGTTTGGCACGCGCTGCTGACCTGCGCGTGCGCGGGTGAGCGGGGCGAGGAAGATGCGGTTCGGGAGAGTCAGGGGGCCGAGCTGGAGGGAATCGAAGAGAGTGGGCATGGGGATTAGTTCTTTAGTTCACAAATACCGAACAATAGAATGATTGAACTGCAAGTGAAATTAATGTATCATCCGCGCATCAGACCTCTCCACCATCCTCCAGCCGAAAGTTTCACCGTCGCGGGCATCCTGCATGCATTGTCCGATCCGGTGCGTCTCAGCATCGTGGCCGAACTGCGCAAGGCCGAAGGGGGCCTGAACTGCGTGGAGACGACCAGCCGCCTGAAATGCACAATGCCGAAATCCACCTGCTCCCAGCATTACCGCATTTTGCGTGAGTCGGGCATCATCCACAGCGAGCGACGTGGAGTGGAGCTGACGAGCAAGGTACGGCGCAAGGAGCTGGACAGCCGCTTTCCCGGATTGCTGGATGCCATTCTGAAGGCGTGGCGGCGTGAGCATGGGGAGTGAGATTTACTCCAGGGATTTTGGCGGTCCCAGCATCTCCTGCCGCAATGCGCCCTCCTGTGAAGCCTGCCAGCAGGCATTCGTGGCCACATCCAGGCAGGTGAGCCAGCCGCCACCATAAGCATAGGTGTCGAGGCAGACGGCGTGACCATAATTCAGCGGCCTGCCGCTTTTCTGAGCCGTATGCCCGCAGAGCATTCGACGCCCTGAAACATGCGGACGTGGCACGCCGAAGTGCGCCCAGAGCAAGGTTTTCTCCGGCTGCTGCACGAGAGGAAGATCAGGCACAACGTTTGCGTGCACAAAAAAATCCTGTTCTTCCTCATGATAGAAGACGGTTGATTCAATGAAGTCCCAATGCGCATCCGGGATGTCAGCGAAAGTAGCCGCACCATAAGAATCCAGAGCCTCCGCACCACCATAGGTAAGCCACTTGGGCAAAAAAGACCTGTCATCGCGCGCCCGCAGCATCATCACCTCATGGTTCCCGCGCAGGGTCACGAGCCGGCAGCGGCTGCGCAATTCCAGAAGGTGCTCTATGACCGCCCGGCTGTCAGGCCCGCGATCCACGTAGTCACCCAGCGTCACCACAGTGCCTGAGTCTCCAAACTTCAGCTCCCGGTCCAGACACCGCAGGGCACTGGCTCAGCCATGAATATCTCCGATGGCAAACAGTCGCATTGTGATTGGGTGAAGGGTCAGAGACAGATCGGCAGGCGGAGGCGTTTTGTCAGCCTCTTTTTCCGCCCATATTTCCACACGACATGCGGAAGAGAGCTCAACGTGAAGTCAGCAGGCTGAATCCGCCTGATGAACATCACTTCGGCGCTGTCAGCCATTCCAGATTGAAACGGGCCAGGGTCAGTCGGCCACCAGCAAAGTGGGCGAGTGCAGAACCGTCGCCGCTGCGGCCATAGAAGCAGAGGATGGTGCCGCTCTTGGTGACGGCGATGTCGGAGTACATGCTGGGGCCGGGCTCGATGGTTTTGCTCACCGGCCAGGTTTTGCCTTCATCGCGGCTGATCTTTACGCTGACGTTTTTACGGTCGCGGTTTTTGCCGGGCTCGGCTTTGCCTTTCTCTTTCTCCAGATTGTGAGGATTGGAGAAGAGGATGAGGCTTTGCCCAGCGTGATCATAGCGCACGATGCCGCCCATGCAGATAGGTTCGAGGAGGGCGTCGTCAAACTTGGGAGTACTCCAGCCGGTGGCACCGTCTTTGCTGGTGGTGACGAGACGGCGGTGGGCTTTGGATTCGCTGCGAACGTTGAGCATGACGCTGCTGTCATTGAGTTCGATGGCGACGGTTTCATTCGGGTTGATCCATTCTTCGGTGCATGGCACGGCGATGTCGCCAGCCCTCCAGGTTTTGCCCTGGTCATCGCTGTAGATGGTGGCGGTGACGCTGGGGCGATGGGCATTACCACCGGTGCCGGTGGAGAGCCAGACAGGGACGACGAGACGGCCGTTCTTGAGCTGGATGCTGTGGTCCGGGCCGGTGGCGAGCACCTTCCAGTCGTAGTCTTTCTTGAAGGCATCAAAGGCGGAGGTGATCTCGGCGGGCTTGCTCCAGGTGAGGCCATCGTCTTCGCTGCGCTGGTAGAAGCAGCGCTCGTATTCCAGGCAGAAGAGCATGTGCACGGTGCCGTCCTTGCCGGCGATGAGCACGGGGTTGTTGTAGGTGACGTCGTTGGGGTCGACATTTTTCATCTTGAGGGCGAAGGGGTTTTTCGTCTTGGGTCCCTCAACGTTGGCGATGCTCTGCGGTGGGCTCCAAGTCTTGCCTTCATCGGTGCTGCGACGGAGGAGAATGCGGATGTCGTCCCAATCGCTGACACCGGCGGCACGCTTGCGAGCTTCGCACCAGGCGAGCACTGTGCCCTTGGCGGTCACCACGACGCCGGGAATGTGGTAGAGCTGGTAGGAAGGATTATCGCCGACGATGAAGAGGTCTTGTTTTTCGATGAAGGGTTCGGCGGCCAACAGCGACGAACCGACGAGCAAGAGTGTGAGGATGGATGATTTCATAAGGTTGAGTCTGGGTAAAAAGTGGAAAGAAGGCCATGGGATCACCACTCTCCGTGGCGCTCGAACTTCGCTTTGGCGTTTTTGCCGAACTGCGCTCCCGCAGCGGCGAGGTTGGCCAGCACTTCATCGGTGCTGAGACCGGCGCTGCTGCGTGCGGCGGGAATGACGGTCTGGCATTCATTGGAATCCATGAAGCGGGAGGCTTCGAGGATTTGCGGCTGGGCTTCAGGCTCGATGACGAGGAAACCGTGCTTGTCGGCGTGAATGAGATCTCCGGGAGCGACCTTGCGGCCGAAGACTTCGACTTCGCAGTTCCACCGGACAGGATGCACATGCGCATGGCCGACGCAGAAACGACGGGCCAGGGCTTTGAATCCGGCGTTGGTCATTTCATCGACATCACGAATCGCGCCATCGACGATGGTACCCACGCAGCCGAGGGCGCGGTGCATGTTGCTGTTCACCTCGCCCCAGAAGGAGCCAATCGTGCGGGGTTTGTCGAGATCCTGGACGCAGACGATCTTAGGTCCGGGGATGCTGGCCACGTAGCTGCGGTATTCATTCCACGCATTCGCATTGGCTTCACGATGGGCTTTGTTACTTGGCTCGACCACGACGGTGACGGCGTAGCCAACCATGGGCCCCATCTGCGGCATGAAATCGCGGACTTCTTCGAGATTGAAACCATCGGCTGCGGGATCGCGTTTGGTGATCTGCTCCCAGCCATTGTAGATGGTGGGGGTGTTCCAGCGTTTGAGTTGAAGGAGGTCAGAATGAGGAAGCATGAGGTGCGAAGGATGGTTCATCATGAACGGTGCGACACTTGAAATCTCTGTGGTCATTTCAGCTTACCACGGCATGGTGGGAGCCCCTCCTTATGCATGCTGTACCACCCAGACCTTCGCTCATCACTCACAGCGCCGACTTTTTGCGCGAGGCCCTGCTGCGCGGAGAATGGCAGGAGGTGCTGCCATCGGAGCGCACGCTTTGCACCAGACTGCGCATCAGCCGGCCCACGCTGCGGGCGGTGCTCGCACAACTGGAACGAGAGGGTGTGATCAGCGCGGTGGTGAACAAACGAAGGCAGATTCTCGCGGCACCCGCCACGCGCGGGAGGGGTGTTTCATCACGCATGATCGCGCTGCTGACGCCTGTGCCTCAGCAGGCGATGCCACCGTTTGTGCTGTTCTGGGTGGATGCGCTGCGTGAGCTGCTGATGGAGGCGGGATATCAGCTTGAGGTGCATGTGAGTCCTCATTGTTTCACTGCAAAACCTGCAGGCGGGCTGAAGAAGCTCACGCAGCGCGTGCATGCCGCGGCGTGGGTGATGTTTCGCTCCACGCCGGTGATGCAGCGCTGGTTTGTGGAGAAGCAACTGCCCACCGTCATCGCGGGATCTTGTAGTGATGACATGGGGCTGCCTTCGGTGGATCTGGACTACCGCGCGACATGCCGGCATGCAGCGACGATGCTGATGCAGAAAGGGCACAGGCGCATTGCCCTGCTGCTGCCGGACTCAGCGCATGGCGGAGATGTGGACAGCGCCCAGGGTTTCCGCGAAGCTTTTGCCACAAGCGATGCCGTGCCTTGCGTGGTGCAGCACCATGAAACCGTGGAACAGGTGATCGAGAGTCTGAATGAGGCGCTGAAACGGAAACAGGCACCGACGGCTTTTCTCGTGGCGCGTTCGATTCACACGCTGACGGTGGTGACGCATCTACTGCGACTCGGCCACAAGCTGCCGCGTGATTTCGCCATTGTGTCACGGGATGATGATGCGTTTCTGGATCATGTGGTGCCGAAGGTGACGCGTTATTCGGCTGATGCGGCGAAGTTTGCGAAGAGGCTTGCCAAGCTGGTGCTGGAGCTGGCGCAGACGGGGCATACGAGCACGAAGCCGGTGCGTTTGATGCCGGATCTGCGACGTGGGGAGACGGTGTGAACGAAGGCGCTACGCGCCGAAGGCTTCGATGAAGCAGACTTCGAGGGCGAGGCCTTCGTTGACGTTGGTGTGGAGATGGCTTTCGAGCTGCCGTAGAACGCGGATGCGTTTGGCGACATCACCCGGCTCCCACTTGGCGGCGAGGGCGGCGGTGGCCTCTTGGAATTTCGGCAGGTCGAGATGCTCGGCTCCGGCCTGCTGGCGGGCGACATCGCCCATCCATGAGAGGAGGAGTTCCATGAGCGAGGTACGCTGCTGGAGGTAGTCGGCCTCGATCTGGGCTTCGACTTGTTCTTCACGCTGCTTCAGCCAGGCACCGTCGGTGGTCTTGGCGTAGTGGTCCTGTTCGCGTTCGAAGTCGGCTTCCTGCTCCTTCTTGATGGCGTCGTGCAGGGATTCGAGGATTTCTTCGAAGTCCTTTTTCAATGAGAGAGCGGTGGAGATGCTGCCGCTTTCCTTTTTGGACATCTGCTTGAGCACGTAGAGCAGCTTGCCTTCATGCTCCGTAAAGATGCGCGCGCCATCGGGAGGCATCAGCGCGACTTCAAGTACGCGGGACTGGATGGTGGGCAGGAGCTGCTGGGGCTGAGTAGAGAGCAGCAGCAGGAGCGTGTTTGGCGGTGGTTCTTCGAGTGTTTTGAGAAAAGCATTCTGCGCCTGGGCGTTCATGCGCTCGGCATCGACGATGACCGCGAGCTTCCAGCCGTTGGGCGCGGCGGTGCGGTGGATCATTTTTTCCAGGAAGCGGATGGTGCCGGGATCGTCGCCATCATCACCGATGGTGATGCGGCGTGATTTGCTCTGCGGACGGAGGACGATGGCCCCCTGCCCTTCCCAGGCTTCGAGCGTGCCCATTTTGGTGCCGACGATGAGATCGAGCATTTTGGCGGCGAAGACTTCATGCTGCGCCTCCTTGGGTCCGGTGATCAGGTAGGCGTGGCCCAAGCGGCCGTTGTCACGGGCGCGGGCGATGAGCTCAAGGGCATGGTCGCTCTTAAACGGCATGGGATAGGGCGGTGATGGTCTGCCAGATGTTTTCGTGCACGACTTCAGGCGTGGCTGAAGCGTCGATGATTTTCACGCGCGCCGGTTCTGCCTGGGCGACTTCGAGGTAACCCTGCCGGACTTTTTCAAAAAACGACTGCGGCTGGCTTTCCATGCGGTCCAGTTCGCGTCCGCTCTGATGAATGCGCTGCCAGGCGGTGGCGCTGTCCATGTCGAGGACGAGCGTGAGCTGCGGCAAGGTGCCGCCGATGGCGAAGTGATTGATGGCGCGCACGCTTTCCAGTGGAAGGCCACGGGCGATGCCCTGATAGACGGTGGTGGAATCGAGGAAGCGGTCGAGGATGACGAAGGTGCCAGCTTCCAGCAGAGGGCGGATTTTTTCGCGGACGAGCTGGGCACGACTGGCGGCGAAGAGGAGAAGCTCGGTCTCCGGGGTCATCGAGGCTCCCTCTTTGGCATGCTGAAGGAGATGGCGGATGCTTTCGCCAAGCTCGGTGCCGCCGGGTTCACGCAGCACGACGACGCTGCGCCCGGCTGCTTCGAGGCGGGTGCGTAGAAGAGCGATCTGCGTGGATTTGCCGCAGCCTTCTGAGCCTTCGAAAGAGAGAAGGAAGCCAGCGCTCATGACATCACTCCCACTCAATGCTGGCGGGCGGCTTGGTGCTGATGTCGTAGAGTACGCGGTTCACACCTTTGACGCTGTTGAGGATCTTGTTGGAGGCGTTGCGCAGCACGGAATAAGGCAGCTCGACCCAGTCGGCGGTCATGGCGTCTTCGCTGATGACGGCGCGGAGGGAAATGGCCTGCTCATAGCTGCGTTCGTCACCTTTGACTCCGACGGTTTTGACGGGAAGCAGGGCGGCATAGGCCTGCCAGGTACGCTCGTACCAGCCGCTGCGGCGGAGTTCGGCGATGAAGATGGAATCTGCATGCTGAGTGGTGGCCACGCGCTCCGGGGTGATTTCACCAGGGATACGAACGGCGAGGCCTGGGCCCGGGAACGGATGACGCCACAGGGCCTGATGCGGAATGCCAAGGCTGGCACCGAGGGCGCGGACTTCGTCTTTGAAGAGTTCGGCCAGAGGTTCGAGCACCTTGCCCTGCGCCTTGAGTTCCATGATGCGGTCAACGCGGTTGTGGTGCGTCTTGATCTTGCTGGCGATGGAACCACTGGTGGCGCTTTCGATGACGTCAGGATACAGCGTACCTTGGGCGAGGAGTTCGACGTTGTCGGCGACCTTCCAGAATTCTTCAACAAAGAGCGTACCGATGATGCGACGTTTCTGCTCAGGATCGGTCACGCCTTTGAGTGCGCCGAGGAAGATGGCGCTGGCGTCGATCTGCTCGATGGGGACGCCGACTTCTTCAAAGAGCTGCTTCACTTCCGCGCCTTCATTGAGACGCATCATGCCGGTGTCGATGAAGATGCAGCGGACTTTGACGCCTGCCTTGGCGAGGAGGACTGCGAGCACGGTGCTGTCCACACCGCCGGAGACGCCGCAGATCACTTCGCGGCTGCCGACTTCGGCTTTGATGCGCTCCAGCATCTGAGCTTTGAATTCCTGGATGTCGAACTTGGCGAGAACCGCGCCGCTGCGTGTGAGGAAGTTTTTGAGGATGGCGGTGCCTTCGTGTGAATGCGTGACCTCCGGGTGAAACTGAATGCCCCAGCAGCGGTCGGACCACTTTAGCGCCACGGGGACGGCGTCTTCATTGGTGGCGATGATCTGGGCCGTGCTGGCGAGGTTTGCACAGGTGTCGCTGTGGCTCATCCAGACCTGGGACTCGTGGGAGATGCCGTTGAAGAGGTCTGTGTGATCGGTGACGACGAGCTTGGCGGGGCCGTATTCACGGGTGACGCCGGGTTTGACGGTGCCGCCGTGCTTGATGTTGAGGAGCTGCATGCCGTAGCACACGCCGAGGACGGGAACGCCGAAGGACATGAGCTTGGCATAATCGACATCAGGCGCATCAGCGTCAGAGGTGCTGCGCGGACCGCCGGAAAGGATGATGGCACCGGGACTCTTGAGATTGGCGAGTTCAGCCGGGGGATAAAGGTGCGAGACAAAGCCCAGCTCGCGCACACGGCGAACGATGAGCTGAGAATACTGGGAGCCGTAATCGAGAACGGCGACTTCTTGGGCGGTCATGAGAAAGGGGGAACGAAAATGCGGAATGCGGAATGACGAATGCCTGAGAAATCAATGTGGCTCGTAGTTCACGGGCTCTTCGGTGATGACGACATCGTGAGGATGGCTTTCCTTGAGACCACCGGCTGTGATACGGACGAAACGGGCCTTGGCACGCAGTTCGTCGAGGGTATTGGCACCGACATAGCCCATGCCTGAGCGGAGACCGCCGATGAGCTGGAAGACGACATCTGCCAGCGGGCCTTTGTAGGGCACGCGGGCCTCAACGCCTTCGGGGACGAGCTTGCCGGAGGAGTTCTGGCCGTAGCGGTCGCCTGCGCCTTTGCGCATGGCTTTGAGACTGCCCATGCCGCGGTATTCCTTGAAGGTGCGGCCCTGCCACTTGACCATGTTGCCGGGGCTTTCTGCGGTGCCGGCCAGCAAGGAGCCGAGCATGACGAAGTCTGCACCTGCGGCGAGGGCTTTGACGATGTCTCCGGAGTAACGAATGCCGCCATCGGCAATGACTGTGACGCCAGCTGCACGGCAGACTTCAGCGACTTCCTGTACGGCGGTGAACTGGGGCATGCCCACGCCTGAGATGATGCGGGTGGTGCAGATGGAGCCGGGGCCGACGCCGACTTTGACAGCGGAAGCGCCGGCTTTGACGAGATCACGCGCGCCTTCGGCGGTGACGACGTTGCCAGCGACGATGGGCATGCTGGAGCCGAGGGCTTCCCGCAGGCGGGCGATGACCTGCATGACGCGGGTGGTGTGGCCCGTGGCGGCATCAATGAAAACGGCGTCTGCACCGGCAGCCTGCATAGCGAGGCCACGATCCACGCAATCCTCACCCACGCCGACGGCGGCGCCCACGCGGAGCTGGCCGTTGGCGTCTTTGGCGGCGTTGGTAAACATCTGGCGCTTCACGATGTCCTGCTTGGTGATCAGGCCGGCGAGCTTGCCGTTGGAGTCGACCAGCGGGAGCTTTTCGATGCGGTGTGTGTAGAGGATTTTCAGTGCATCCTCAAAGCTGGTCTGGGGGGTGCCGATAGAGAGCTTCTCACGCGGCGTCATGATGGCCGAGACAGGGGTGTTTTCGTCTTCGATGTACCACATGTCACGGCTGGTGACCATGCCGGCCAGTTTGCCCTGCGCGTCCACGACTGGGAAGCCGCTGACTCCTTTTTCGTGCATCAGACGCTGCACTTCGCCCAGACGTGTCTCAGGGGAGACGGTGTGCGGCTGCTGGATGACGGTGTTTTCCGAGCGCTTCACCCGCGCCACGTGCTCCGCCTGCTGATCGATGGGGCAGTTCCGGTGAATGACGCCGAGACCGCCCTCACGTGCGAGGGCTATGGCGAGTTCGGACTCCGTGACGGTATCCATGGCCGACGAGAGAATCGGCACATTGAGACCGATGGCGGCCAGTTTAGTGGAAACATTGACATCTCCAGGCAGAACCTGGCTCAGTCCGGGAAGGACAAGGACGTCATCGAAACTTAAAGCAAGAGAAGGCAGTTCACCCATACGCCATTCAAGCGACGATCAGGCGGCTGTCATGCGGAAAATTGGGCAGTTTGAAAGGGACCGGCACTTCCCTGCAGCAGGGACTAGAATCCGGGGCGATAGTTGCGCGCCTTGCCCGTGTAGGGATCGATCTGAATGGTATAAAAGTTTTTGGACAGATTTCCTGCGGTGACGTCCGCGCCGCTGTCATACGTGATGGTGAAAAAGCTAAGCGGCAGGGTGCCGTAATCGAGCTGCGAAAAACCGCCCTGCTGAGCGTTGACTCTTCGGCAGGAACCATCCGGCATGAAGCGAATGGCATTGTATTTGGCACCGGCCACGCCGGAATAGCCCGGACCACTTCCAGCATTTGGCTTGATGTCATCGAGGGACTGACCGTCCTCCCCGTTCAGGAGAGGGGACAAATCCAGACCCGCCGCGATGATGATACCGTCAGACAGTTTGTACAAGGTACCGACTGGCACCACTGACTCCGAGACCTGTGCATTCGCACCCACGCCTTGTGACAATGTCACAATTTTAAACATCTGATAAGACCGGAACAACTGCACGGTGGAGCCGGGGGAATCCTGGTCGGGGTGTTTAAAAAACCTCAGTTCAACGGGAACATTCTGTGCGTAAGCCAGCTGCTTGGCCTCAGTGATGGCCCCCATGATGGAATCCCCCGTGGTTGCCAGCCGAGTGGCCTGCATGGTGCGCATCAAAGCGGGAGTGGCTGAAGCCATGATCATCGCGATGATGGCGATCACGACAAGCATCTCGATCAAGCTGAAGGCCCGCCTGGCCTGCCGCTCAAAGTATGGGGAGTGAGTCATAGAAAAAATGGGCCGGGTTAAAGAGCAAAGAAGACTGCCATCAGAAGCTCCAGCGGGACTGCTTGAGAGCGATGGTGGTGCTGAAAATTCGATAATTGAGTTTCTTATCAAGCAGGAGCTGAACCAGCGTGCCTGTCTTGCCTTGGTCCCCATCCAGCTCTTCGACCAAGCTCGCGGCACTTTGGAGCTTGCCAGCAATGGCAGTCAGCAGCTCCGTCCTCATCTGGCTGTTTTCTTCGCGTGCAAGAAACTCTCCCGACCGTTCATCCAAGGCGATCATGCTGACCTTGAGCAGCGGTGGGAGCAGGTGCTGAGTTCCCTGCGGGCTGGCATTGATTGGCGAGGATCCAGGATTCACTTTCAAGGTTGAATCATAAATGAACTGAGGGGCGATGGCATAAGGAGACACAGTCGTGTTGCCGGTGACCTCAATCTGCGGAGAAATCACCAGAGCAATGATGTTCTCGGCAATTGGCCGCGTGAATGCACGCGTTTGGGCGGTCTCTTGCGTGCCTTGCACCTCAGTGTCCAGCACATCCGCATACCATTCCTTGGAGTGGGAGGTGATCGGCCGCAGATTGGTGTCATAAATCCGGTTCTTTTCCGCAGTGGGACTGTATTCCATCAAGCGAAGCCGGCTGCGCACCGGGACAGCATTGTTGAGCTGATCAAGAAACGCCGGGCGAAATGACGCATCCGTCCCCCATTCCACAAAATATCCCCGGCCACAAAGAAGATTGACCATGTTTTCGGTGTTCACGATCTGGTTATTGCCACCTTGGGCAGCAGTCGCCACCAGACTTGCGATTCCCAATGGAGCCTGGAAAAAAACAGCGTGTCCAGGATAGTTCTGTGCGTTGCCGGCAGCGGCGGGAATCACCGCGCTGGTGGGGCCACAGATAAACTGAAGCTCCGACTGCCTGAAGTAGTCTTTGGCGAGGGTGATCTTCTGACCTGCGGCATCCGTGCCTACTGTGTCAAATTCGTTGTCCCAGTAGTTGTTCAGCGTGGCCTGGGAGATTGAGCGAGAGAGCGTGTCGAATGCCTGGCGTGCTTCACGAAACTGCGAGACGCGGGAATTGGCACGCACCCAGGTGCGCTGCACGATGCCGATGACCTGGGAGACGACGAGCATCAAGATCACCAGAAAGGTCACTGAAACGAGCAGTTCAATGAGTGTAAAGGCACGCCCCGCAGCCGACCGGGGGCAGCGATGGGATGGCGGACGCGATGAGAAGGCGGAGAGCTTCATGGCAGGGAGAAATCAGCGAGTTTTGGCGATCAACTGATTGAAGGTGACATAAGGTGATGTGGTGTCGCTGCCGGGAGGCGCGAACACAAAAGCAGGCGAACTGGTCGCAGCGATTCTGATCACCATGCGCCTCATGTAAGGCTGAGTCATCTCGGTTTTGGGCAGCGCCACCACCTGCTGCGGATCAACCTCGACAACGTAGGCGAGATCCGTGGCATCCTGCGCGACCTCACGCCCCTGATCATTGTAGTACTTTCTCACTATCTTATTCGGCAGCAAATCAAAGGAGGCATTTTCCATGTCATGCGTGAGCTGCTCCAAAATGTTGCTGTCATTAATCATCAGCGATGTCTTGCGGGCCATGTCGAGCCCCTGGGGCAGGAGCCCCAGCAGCGTGATGATGGCGAGAGCCGCAATGGCCACAGCGAGCGTGACCTCGACCAGCGAGAAACCAGCCTGTGAGCGGGATTTAATGAGATGTTTCATATGCAAAGAGAGGTAGGCCCCAGGGGATCAACTGGCAGAACATCATGGGCTGAAACGCTTGCTTTCCAGCGTGCGGAACTTGTAGAAAGTGTCCAAGGGCTTTTCACCCAGGGGGTTGGAAGCAGCACCGTAATCAGGCAGAGGATTGGCCACGTCGGTAGGGTCAATGTAACGCTCAATCAGTGAGGACCCACGGTATTCGCCGAGAACGGCGTCTTTGGCAGGGTCCATGGTATCCGCAGCCGTGGAACGCGCCTTGGTGATGACCTGCGCCCGCATGTGAACACGGAAGGTGTTGCTGCGCGTGGTGACACGGGCGTAAATGTTGGAATAGGGGCGCTCACGCGTGTTGTCTCCTGTTCCTGGATGGTTCTGCCAGAACTGCTCCATCACAGACTGCAAGTTGGTGCCGCTGGTAGTTGCATTGATGTTGGAAATACTGCCGAGGGTCTCCCCACCGGAGGAGGGCCCCTTGCTGACATCAGGAATCAGGTGCATTTCGCAGATCTGGCTGGGGCTGCGGAAGAGGCCCCGATAGCGGTTGAGAGCATGATTGGAGCCAGTGGCCGAGTGTTGGAACTTCTGGTCAAACTGGTACAAGGTTTTAGTAACATCAATGGGGCGGTGCCAATACTTGGTGTTCTGGCCTTCATCCCAGAAGCGATCCCCCGAACTGCTCCACATGGAAGTGGTCGCGGCCGTCTGGAAGGTTTTCGCGTTATTGGTGTCCGTCAGCGGGATGGCGGTTATGAATTCGCCCTTCATCACTGCATGGAGGCCGGTGGCGCGGGTAATGTTGGTGAAGGGGACGATCTGGTAATTGAGATTGATGCGGCCAGCGATGGAAAGCGGCTCGCTGATGGCGTAGGGCTCCACCACCGGCATGAAGAAGAGATCCAGCAGGTAGTGGTCGCGCGGATTGTTGTCGCCGGGATGGGTACTCTTGCCGTAATTGGCATTAGAACTCGCGTAAGGCCGGAAGAGCAGCGTCTGCCAGGGCTTGCCCTCATTGTAGCTGACTCCGGTCACCGCGCTGGAACTGACGCTGCCGCCGGACCAAACCCCGGTCGGGAGAGAGCCGAACATCACTGGTGAGCTTACCATTCTGTTTGGCGTCATGTAAATGCCGGTGCGCCAGTCATCACTGTTATTCCAAGCCTCATAAAAGTAGCCCGAACGATATAACTTTTTAACATTATAACGGGTAGTCTCACCGGCATAGAAGTTTCCTTCATCAGGCTTGTTAACATACGGGCCATCACGGGCGTCGCCGATGCCATTGTCAAAGTCACCGTAGCTGTTCGCGGTGGCGGCCCAGCCATCATCAGGCGGAAGGTCTGGAACGCGTGCATCGGAATACGGAGCGCCGGCGACAAGCTGCTGATCCTTGGTCATGCCGAGATCGGGATACTTGAGCATATTGGCATCCCCCGGCAGCAGACAGCCGGATTCAGAGGTCGCCCAGTGTGAAGTAAAGCTGTGAATGTTGCGAGGCTGCAACAGCGGAGCTATTGCCTCCATCTTCTGCCAGAGCGGATGCCTCATCCACATGGTGCTAGGTACTTCATAACGGGCGGCGGCCAGACGATAGTCCCCAACGGCCGGTACGAATGTGCGGATCACATCTGAACCCGACCACAGATTGCCATTGGCGTCATAAACCTCCGGACGCGAATTCACCGTTGCTCCACCTTGAAAGTTAGCAGAGGATTCTGGCGGAATCAGGGGGAGGCCGTTGGCACCAGAGCTTGTGTCATAGATAGCAGTGCCATTGTTCATGGCGGAAAGGAACCTGCTATCGTTGTCCAGCCTTCCAGTCTGCAACTGGCCAGAAGGACCATCCAGATCAGTGTTATCGACGGGACCCGGAGCGAGGTACAAATTACGAGTTGAAGCCGGCAGACCGGCAGGTCCTTTG
This sequence comes from Prosthecobacter sp., assembly GCF_049294395.1. GTDB lineage: Bacteria > Verrucomicrobiota > Verrucomicrobiia > Verrucomicrobiales > Verrucomicrobiaceae > Prosthecobacter. The sequence goes on along the minus strand of NZ_JBAQCR010000382.1, from coordinate 48,011 downwards.
TAATTTGGGTTGACCGTTCCGCTCATGCGATTGAGGCACCCCATGCGGTTGAAGCACCACCAATGCGGGGCCTGTATGGAACGACGGTATCCTTCGCGGCCATAAATATCGATATAGAAATAGTGAGAGATTTCCGCCCTGCTTAGGGGCTCGGTGACCGGCTTATTGTTCATGAACCGCTCATTGGACGAATAAACGAGAGCAGGAACCGGCAGCGTGGCATCATCAACGGCCACACTGATGCTCTGCACTTCTTCTTTGCTGTTCCCCACACGCTTGTGCATGTCGTAAATTTTGATCACCAAACTGCGCTGACCAAATGTCAGCAGCATGGGCTCATTGCGTTTGACGGTGATGAACTGGCTGACCAAACCCCAGTTGTTCAACCCGTCGTGGAAATTGTTGCTAGAACCAGGATTGGCAATGTAGGCGCTCGGATCATTCCCACGTGCAGATTTTCCGCTGACGTAAGGATTGGTGTCATTACCCATTAAGCCGGTCCCCCAACCAGGAGCTGCTCTGCCCCCGGAAATAATGGTGGGCCCCGCATGGCCGCCCAGAGGGTAGGAACCCGATGAACTGCCGGATTCGTAGACATTTCCATTGGATTTGATCACAACGTCCTGTGCCGATGGAAACAAAGGCTCGCCGTTAAGCTTGATGGAACGCAAGAATTGTCCATCCAAGGTAATGGCCCACTCGGGGAACATTTTTGTCCAGCCGGACATGGGGCAGAAAAACTCCAGTGTGAGCATCGCCTGCACCCGTTTTTCGTTGGGGAACAATGGCGTGTTCGGCAACAGGGTCATGTTCCAATTGGCCGGTTGATAGCCCGGGTGGAATCTAGGATGTTTGGTTAAATCTGCAGGATTTGAGGGATCACAGCCATAATATCTGCCGCCACCATACCTATTTACAAGCAATGGTTCTTTACCATCGAGCGGTGGGAAATTGGAATACCAGCGCTTGTAATCCAGATAAGGGTTGCCATTGGTGGGTGCCGGCGGCGGGTAAATGCCATCTGGGTCATTTAGGCTAGATTGATAAGGGCTAGCCCCGGGGTTCGATTGGGGGGCTTGGACGGTCTCTTTTCTGGGAAGCCCCTTGGGTGCATTGCCCCCGCCACTCCTCACGCCGTTGCAGACCACTGCGTAGGGATCGTCGTCAGCCACGTAGCCGTCCGCCGTGCAAATGAACTGAAATCCGATTTCAGAAATGGTGAACATCCGCCCCATGCCTTGTACCGTCTGCCCACCGCTGCGCTGCCAACGCGCCGGAGAAACCTGGCCATGTCCGGGAAAGACCTTGCTGTTGCTCGAAAGGTAGGTGCTGCCAAGCTGGTTCTGCCCGCTGTTCAAACTGCCAGTCGCCGTGGGGGTGACCCGTTGCTCTGTGAAGGTCAGACGATCAGCGGCGATGGATGACCGAGTATTGTACAGTGACTGATTTTGGGCCGTCGAGAGAGGCGCGTTACTAGCCGAGTTGGCGACGCTGCTATTGTAAGGGGTGAAACCATCATTCCCGCGTGCCAGCACGCCATCATAGAGATTGGTGCAGCGGATGTAGTCAAAGAACATGACGGCGAGCTGTGCCACATTGTCCGTGCCGTACTTGTCACCAAAATTATTGCTTCCTCCGAGCGAGGAGGTCTGCGGGAACTGCAGGGTTGCCATCTCTGCATAGAGGTAGTCGAGCAGCTTGCTGTTGCGCCCCAGAGACGTCGAGGTCCCATTGTCCGGCGATGATCCTGTCACATCATAGGTGGGGTGGTGCGGATCGGCACGACGGAAGAAGTAGCTGTTGGCGATGGCGGAGCCGGCGGTGGTGCCGCGCTGAGTCGAACACAGGGCGATGATGTTGTCAAAGCTGGTGCGGCGATTTGGACCCAGTGATTCATCCGGGACAGGCCACATGGCAACACGTGGCAGGCCATGAATGCTAAACTCCGGAGAGCGGCTGCTGGAGGTGAGAAAAAAACGGGACCTCTCCAAAGTGCCTTGATCAAAAATGTAGCGTCCGTTGCTGCCCGGAAGCTGGATGCTGGCAGCCATGCGGCCGTTGGTGGGATTGTAGTTATAGGCGGAATCGGAAGTTCCATCGGCAAACAGCATTTCATCCACACTGGCAAACAAGCGTTCTTTTCGTGAGGCGGTGAGGTCAATGAGGCTGCCGATATCGTTCTCGCCATTGCTGTCCGAAAAGGCATCTTTCACAAACGGCCTGGTGCCCGAGGTGGACCCACCCATGGCAATCTTGGGGATCAAACGATAAATAGCATCCTTGATGTTTACAATGTCGGTCACTTTGGCGTTGGGGCTGTACACGTCCAAGTCGACACCGGGTGCGAGGACGGCGCTTAAAGCCACCGTGGCAGGATGCCCGGGATAGCGCTGGTACTCGCCCGAGGCTGGCGGAAAGTTAGCCCATTTTGAGTCACGTTGGTGAAAGAAATAAGGAGGTGCAAAAAAGGTGGGCTCGGACGCCGTGTTGATATTGACTTTGCAAGATTCGTCGTCGGTCCAAAAAGCAACGCGTCCAACGATAGGATTGCTGGCGCTGGGGATCGTCGCGCCATCTGCACTGATGAACTTGTTGCTGGCGTCAAGCGCACCGGTAGTGCCGTCCCGCAGGACATAAATCCACTCGACCGGCATGGGCAGGCGCAGTTTGTTGGGTTCATTGCCAACATCCGCAGGCAGCACCACTTCATTGTAGGTCACCGCTCCACCAGCCCCGGTGATGGAGGGCGTGGACTTGGAGTAGGTAAAGCCTTCCACGGCAGCCATCGTCTGCCCATTGTCGGGGTTGGTTCCGTTGTAAGCAGCGCGGGGATCAATGATCGGGAAATAGAGTGCCATGGTTCCCGTGGTAAGGCCGGGGCGGACGATCGGATCGTTCAAATCCACATAGCGCGCGGCGTTTTGTGTGGCGTTCCAGTCTTGTGGGATTTGATGGTCGCTGCTGAAAATGTCCGCCTCATTAGAACTGGTGATGACCATCTGCGAGCTGGAATAGAGCTTGTGGGCACGCACAAAATCACCATTGGCCTGATAGACACGCGCCATGCCAGGCTGGGTGGCATGGATGGTGCGGCTGAAGGAGCCCGTGGCGGAATTCTGGGCATTTTGCAGCTGCGCCTCGGTGAATACGACAGCGAGATCCGCAAGCTGCTTGGCACTACGAGAGGCCACATAGCTCTGGCTGGCTTTGTATTCGGTGCGAGTGACTGAAAATATAGCGACCACAAGCATGGACATCAAAGCCACGGTGGTGACCACCATGACTAAAGCCATGGCCTTCCTGCGTCTGTTCCAATTTGCGACTAGTGTTGCAGCATTCATGATTAGCTCCTGGTAAATTACTGATTTATGAGGCGATAATAATAAATCCGGGCCAAACTGACAAGGTATTTATCATGTAAACACAAAGGCGCTCACAGGTCGTTTGCCCGCAGGCCGAGCGCAGGTCGGCTCAAACAGCCTGTCTGCGGCGGCGGCGCCAGCCCAGGGCCAGAACTCCGAGAAGCAGCAGCAGCAAGCGGCCGGGCTCTGGCACAGCAACCACGATGATACCGGAGGTATATAAGTTGCTGATGTCCCAGAACCGACCGCCACTAAGTGTGGGGAGGTCAATGAAATCGGTCGAAGTATTGCCGGTGAGATTAGCGAACTTGCCGGTGGGGGTGAGACCACCCCAGTCGATGAGTTTCCAGCTATCCCCCACGTTGAAACTGGTCGAATCGAGGGCACTGCCTGCGCCGATGCCCACGTTCAACGTCGCCCCAGTGATTGTTATCTCGGAGGAACCGACATTGCTGAATACGAGCCGATCAGCTTCGGTCGTGGTGTTTGAGGCTTCGTTGAAGAAAAGTTTCAACTGCAGAGTGGAGCCGCTGGCCAAATTGGCGAAGCCTGAGTCCATGGCCACGGTGAACTGGCTGGCGGTGGTGTGACCCACGGCACCTACCATGAGCGTTGCACCGCTGTCAATAGTGAGGCCAAAGCCAGCGTCAGGAGCAATGCGCCCAGTGCCACCAAGCTGTGCACCAGCATTGACTGTTACATTCCCGAAACCAGTGCCGGAGCCTGTGGTGTTGTTGACCAGCAAGGTTCCTTCATAGACCGTGGTGTCGCCGTGATAGGTGTTGCTGCCTGTGAATGTGGCCACGCCTGCCCCTATTTTCCCAATGTAGAGGTAGTCTTCAGCAGCGGCACCTGTGCTTTCACTGATCACGCCGGAGAAAACCATGCCTGTCCCCACATCCGGCGCGGTTTGCGAGTCGAGCTGAAGCTCCATTAACTCCTGAACGCCGTTCAGCCGATTTTGCAGAGTCACCGCACCGGAGAATGTCACGGCATTGGAGGAGGAGATGGTGGTGAATGACGAAGGAGAAGGATTGCTATTGAGGTCGATGTTCTGCGTGATGTTGGTAAGCGCAGCATTATTAACCTGGAGGGTGACGCTCGGATCGCTCTGATCCTGCACCCACACCACAGCGGCGTTGGTTCCGGTGCCACTGCTGTTGCTGACATTGGTCACCGAGGGGGATGCCATGAAGAACGTCTGACCGACAGCGGTTCCGTTGTTGACGGTCACCTGGGTGCCATAAACCATGTTGGTGGAGCTGTTGAAGGCCTCGAGAGCACCATCGGTGGCAGTGCTGTTATTGGTCCCGCTCACGCGCGCCAGATTCATGGTCAGATCGTCGTTGATCTGCGTGATGACATAGATGCCGTTGCGCTCAGGATGATCGACTTCGTCCTTCACGAGGATCGTTGTTTTGCCCACGTCGGCGGCGCCAAAGGTGACGCCATCAATGACGCGGCTGACATTGACGAAGGCCCCAGTGCCTGCGTTCAGAATTCCTGCAGTATAAACTCCGCCAGCCGTGGCCACAAACGCACCACCAAGTCCGCTGAGGTTGGGAGCCGTGCGGGCCGTGCTGGTCTCCACACCCAGCAACGAGGCACCGTTCGTGGCGTAAGACACATGCATGGTCATTTTAGTGCCGAAGACACCACCCAGGCTGGAGGTGGAGTCACCCAATTCGAGGGTGGATGTCTGCCCCAAGGCAGTCACACTCGAAAGCACCAGCGTCCCTGCCCGCACCACGGTACCACCGGTGATGGTGTTCCCTGGGCCGCCTGTCTGCGAGCCATAGGTGTTGGCACCGGCAAGCTCGACCGTGCCCCCCAGAACTGTGATGCCGCCGAGACCCGTGATGGCACCATTGTAAGTGACCGTGGAATTGGCGCTGGAAACCAGAAGGACATTGTTTCCTGCGGTGCGATCCACCTCAATGGCGCCGTTGACCGTGGTGGCAGCCGCCGTGGTGTTTAGAATGGAGACGCCACCGCTGTTCACATTGCCAAACTTCAGGGAATTGGACAAGGTGGTGCCGTTGAAGACGAGCATCAGGGCTTCGTTGTTCGAGCGAGTGTCTGTGGTGGTGCCGATCTCGACCAGCCCGTTCACATCGCCCAAAGAACCATTTTGCTGGGCGATCAAGGTCCCTTCGGCCAGCGAGGTGCCGCCGGCGTAAGTGTTGACTGCCGACAGAGTCAGCACGCCGTGACCACCCTTGACCAGGCGTCCGTCACTGCCCGAAATCACACCACTGATGATGGCGTCAGGAATCAACGTCCCAGTGGATGGCGAAGAGTAGACAGCCCCGCGACCGCTGGTGACTTCCACCAAGTGCGATTTGCGGCCCAGATCAATGCCATTGGCAAAAATCACGGTCTTGTCAGCGTCCTGGGCACCCAGAAGGAGCGAGTCATTGTCCAGAACAAATCCGTTCAGGCCCCAGGTCAGAGTCGCGCCGCTGCCGCCGATGTTGACGGTGCGGTCGGAGGTGTAGGCTGCAAAGCCGCCACTGCTGGTCCAGTCCACATGCGTGCTGCCGGTGCCGAGGCTGCGGGTGAAGTCACCTGAGTTAAGACCGATGATGCCACCGTCCAGACGGAGATGGCTGTTCGCCGGAAGCGCCGAGGCCGAATCAAGGCGCAGAACGCCACCCTGCACGTAAGTGGTGCCTGTGTAGGTGTTGGTCCCGGAGAGTGCGGTGGTACCGTTGCCACTCAGGACCAGGTTGACCAGAAGACCGGCGGTGGAGTTGTTCGCAATCGACGAACTGATGGTCAACGCCCTCAGCGGATTCCAGTTGTAGATGATGAGATCGGCCGTGGTGCCGTCAGTGTTGGCCAGGCCGCTGGTGAGGACACCGCCCACAATCGAGTTCTGGTGGGTGCCAGAGTGAGTTGTCTGAAGGATGGCTCCATTGGCAAGGGTAAGGGTGTCTGTAATCGTGACGGTGCTGGAATTGAGCGCCAGAGGAATGGAGGCCAGATAGTCGGAATAGAGGTTCACAATTCCACTATCGGTAGCCGCCGCACTCAGAGTGATGGAGCTGTCGCCGGAATTAATGGACAGGACCGTTGTGCCGGCTGGAATTCCGGGACCGGTGATTGTCATTCCCACTCTCAGACGAGAATCGCTGATGTTGGAGACAACGGCGCTGCCAGCAGTCGTGCTGCCGGTGATGGTGTCAAAGGCATACAAGGTCACGGCGGTTCCCTGCAGGCTCGGTGCCTGGCTCAGAGTGATTTTATTGTTGGCCGCGTCGATGGCGGTGATGTAAGTGCCCGGCACAATCCCGTTGCCCCGAATCAACTGTCCGACCTGCAGGCGGTCCACTCCCGGCACATTGGTGACATCGGTGCTGCTCGTGCTCAGATTGCCTGCAGATGAAATGCTGTTGTTGTAGAACAGGATTGTGCTCACGGAAGCGCCTGACGCCGTGCTGCCGGAGAAAGATTCCTCAATCAGCGCACCATCATGCACGTTGTTGAAGACTGCCCAGTTGGCGGGATTTTGGATGAAAGAATGAGACCCCTTGATGTCGGAACCGGTCATGATGTTCGTCGCCGAATCAATGATGGCAAAATTGTTCACGCCCGGGTTGTTGGGATCATTGATGCTGAAGAGCGCGCGAGGCATGATGACACCCACGTCGACCAGAGCCTGCCCGCCAAGAGTGATGCGCGCCACAGAGGATCCGCCGTCTGCCACAAAGAGCACATTGCCACCCTTTTGATAAGTAACGGGTGTTGGATTATTGAGATCCTGCAGGTTGAGGAAGGTTGCTGACCCCGTGGTGCCCGTCACACGAATGACGGAAGCACCTTCGGCAATGGTCAACGCACCGATGAAGTTCTGCGTGGTGTTGCGACCGGTGATGCTCTGAACATTCAGTGTACCACCACCCATGGTCAGGGAGCCCACATCATTGCGAATATACTGGTCATTGAATCCGGGGGAGAGCTTCAGGGTTCCGTCATTCACCACCAATGCGTCGAGGCCGTAGCCACCGAACGAGGTGCCCAGCAGGGCCAGGGTGCCTGCACCAGTCTTGACCAGGCTGTAATCATCCTGGTTACCGGGGGTTGTGAAATTACCGCCCAAGGTCAGCACAGTGTAGGCATTGCCGACATCCCAAACTGCGGACTGATTGATGGTGAATCCACGGTCCGAACTGGCGCTGGTGCCATTGAATTGAAGCGTGCCGCCGTTGAAGACCAAATTGGCCAAAGTATTGCGGGAGGCGCCCAGGCTCGAAGCAGGGCCTGCAAACACGAGTGTGTTGGAACCGGTGGCAATCGCCGCCACGGAGATGTAGATCGTGGTGCCGTCGATGATTTTGGTCACGGTGGCCCCCAATGGAATGCCAGGTCCCGAGACCAGCTCTCCGACGCTCAAATTGGCGGTGGTCGGCACGGTGACCATTGCGCTGCCATTCGTCGTGGTGGCAAGCAGTGTCGCGCCAATGCTGGTGCTGGCCCCAAAGGTGAGGTTGTTCTGGCCGGTGGTCGTCACGGGATTGGAAATCTCGATCGTGTTTTGATCCAGAATCCGCACGATGGTCGAGTTCGCCGGGATGCCGTTGCCGGAAATGGTCTGGCCGACGGTCATGCCCAAGGTGCTGCCCACGGTAATTTGCGTGCCACTTTGAGTGTTGCCGGTGCGCGCGCCAGTATACAGATTCGCGGGCCCGAAGTTTAGCGACGAAGCGGTCGCAGTGGGGATATAGGCAACGCCCACCGATCCGGAAATGACGCCAATGGTGATCTGGGTGCTGTTGACAATGGAGAGGATGACCACCTGACCACCGGCGTTGGAAATGCCAGTGCCAGCCACCGTCTGACCGACGGCGAGACCTGCAGTGCCACCGGCAACAGTGACGGTGTTGTTGCTGGTGTTGGTGGCGGCTGCAATGGTGCCGGTCTGTGCGGTGATGCCGCTGTTGTTGAAGGTCAGGCTGGTGCCCGTGGTGCTGATGAGCGCGCCGTTTGACAAGGTGACCGTGGTGGGGTTGTTGATGGCGGCGATGGTGACGCCGGCAGGAAGGGCCCCACCTGTGACGACGGTGCCAATGGTCAGGCCAGTCGCATCCACCGTGAGTGTGCGGCCGGTGGAAGAAAGGTTGGTGATCAGCTGCGTGCCAGCAGTATAGCCTTCAACACCAAGAGACTGGATGGTGGTGACGCCAGCATTCAGGGTGGTGACGCCGGTGTAGAGATTCATGCCGGAGAGAATCAGATTGCCCAGGCCTGTCTTGTCCAGGCCGGTGACCTGTGAGAAGGTCAGGGTGCCTGTTCCAGCTCCCGCAACAGCGGCGTTGCTAAGGGTGATGGAGGAATTGGCAGTGATGGCGGTGATCGTGGTTCCGTCCACGATGCCAAGTCCGGAAACCTTCATCCCCACATAGAGACCGTTGGTTCCGTTGATGCCATTGAGTCCGGTGACTGTTGTGCTGCCAGCAGCAGTGGTGCCGGAACGGTCCTGGCTGAACTGCAGGGTTTCAGTCACGGAAGCCGACGTGTTTGAGCTGAGTGTGATAGTGTTGGTCTGGAACTCCCGCGTGGTGGTGGCGGAGATCGATTCATTCGGCGCCCCGTCGAGCGTGACGATTGTTCCATTGATGTTGGTCACGGTGCGTCCCAGCAGGGTGGCTCCCACGAAAAGATTGGATGGCACGGCGGATACGAACACGCTGTTGCCGGAAGTGCTGGTGATGCTGACCGTGGCCACCGAAGACAGCGCGGTGATGGTGGTTCCCGCAGCAATGCCAGATCCTGTCACAAGCATGCCCACGGCAAGGTCGGCGCCGTTGATGTTGCGCACGAGGTTGCTGCCGCTTGCAATCGTTGCCGTCCGATCTGCCCGGCTGGCGGTGTTGTCGATGATGGAGGCGGAGATTTCAAAGGCAGCGATGGTGTTGTTCTGGATGATCAACAGGTCATTGACCGTGGTGCCTACCCTGCCGGTGGAAAGAGTGCCGCTGCCAGTGATCAGGGCCTCGCCGCTGCCCATATTTGGGGAGATCAGAATGGCGCCGCCTTGCAAAGAGTTGGCTCCGTTGAGCGTGACCGTGCTCACTCCACCGCCGCTCACCGGAGTGTTAAAGCGCATTGTGTTGGCGACCCGATTGGTCTGGGCCGTGCTGGCGATGAAATCCATGTTTCCAGTGGTCGTGGTGAGGGTCCAATCGTTGTTCACCTCATTACGGGTGTAGTCGGTGTAGGCCCGGATCATGAGGTCGCCAGCGGTCGTGTTCAGCGTATTGACAAGCGATTCGTTGAAGGAGCTCTTCGTCGCCCAGCTCGAATCGCTGACCGTGGCCCAGGAGCCCAGAATCCCGACCGTGTTGTTGGTGTCGGTGCTGGCAATGTCATCTCCGCTGAAATTGATCTTCGCTCCTGCCTGGCGGCTGATGCCGTTCATGCGCAGGATGGAGCCGCCGCTCGGACGCGTGACGCGGTTGTCCCCAGCACCCAGCGTGACGCCAGCGACGATTTCCACATGGGAGCCGCCCAACAGTTCAAGGGTGCCGCCAAAACGGCTGCCACCAAGAACCAAAGCGCCAGTGTCTGCGAGCTTGCTGGAATTGTTGGTGGTATAATCCAAGCGCAGAGTGCCGGCCTGAACGGTGTGGTTGGGCACATTGAACGAAGAGTTCAAGGTATTGCGGGTGGTGGAATCTGCCTGACCGCTAAGGATCAGCATGCCACCGCCGATCTGGGTGACCGTGCCGCCTCCGCCAAAAGTCCCCTTGAGATTGAGAGTCGAACCCTGCTGCACCAGGATGGTGGAGTTGGCATTGACAAAAACCGAGCCAGCCCATGAGCTGCTGCCAACGGTAGTGGCCAGGGTGCCGCCAGCGAGATACATGGTCTGCACGGTGTTGTAGGCCACATCGCGCAAGTCGAGGGTGGCGTTCTGGTTGCCGATCAAGTTGCTGAGATTGGTGCCGCCAGCAATGATGATGCCTGCACCACCGGAAGCACCGAAAGCGCCGTCTACTGTAGCTGCCAGAATGCCGGCATTGACCATAGTCTCGCCTTTGTAGGTATTGGTGACGCCGAGGACCCAGGTGCCGTTGCCGATTTTGTTGAGCGAAGTCGGCCCACCCGTGCCATCTCCCAGCACCAGATTGAAGAGGTTGTCACCACGATTGGCTCCACCCAGAGTGAGGGTGCGGGAGCCGGAGCCGGTGAATGCCACTGCCGGAGACAGTCCATCGAAGCCAAAGGTCACTGTCGCGCCAATGACAGTGCCGTCGGCGATGATAGCCCCTGCGCTGTCGCCCAGACCGAGTGTGAAGGCACGGTCTGTGAAGGTGGAGACATTGTTGAAAAACCTCAGGGAACCACCGTTGAAGACCAGATTGGCGGCAGCATTGGAAGCACTGCCGATGCCGCTGTTTTGTCCGCCAATTCCAAGCTGCAGGACGCGGATGCCGCCGCCGTTGATGGTTGTGACGCCCGAGTAGTTGCTGTCCGCACTGTTCAAGGTCAAAATGCCATTACCGTTTTTGGTCAAAGAAACGCCTCCACGTCCTGATGTGCCGTCCGTGATCGAGCCATTGTAGGTGAAACTGTCAGAGGCATTGATCGTGAGGGTGGAGGGAGCAGTGCCGTTGTTATTGACAGTACCGAAGCCGGTGAGCTTGGCCATCGAGGTTGAATAACCGTTCAGATTGATCGTGCCATCATTGTAGACAACGTAACCGCTGCCTGTGCTGACCAGGCCGTTATTGCTCTCAAAACGAACCTGGCCACCGTTGATGGTCAGCGTTCCATTGAATTGATTGCTGCCACCCAGCCGAAGCAGCCCAGATGCCATCAAAATGTCACTCGTAAGAGTGTTGTTTCCAAGCAGGGCGATCGAAGAACCGATCATGCGAATGAAGCCGATGGTGTTGTCGCCAGTCAGCTTGACAGCGTTGAAGCCGTTGAATGCGAGGTTTTGATTGGTTCCATCTGCGGTCGCAAGCTGGGAAATCTCGACGGTGGTGCCGTCGACGATCCTAGTAATGACAGTGCCATTGGGAATGCCATTTCCGGCAACCATGGCCCCCACTTCGAGTCCGACAGTCGTCGTCACTGTCACCAAATTTCCACCGGTGACGTATGTTGAAGCGAGGGTGCCAATATCATTAGCCTGCGCGCCATTGGTTTCCAGGCCGCCCGAAAGATTGTTGTTCCCGGCGATGAGCAACACACCGAGGCTGCTGGCGTCGGGAGCAAAAATCAGGCTGCCGAAGTTTCCTATGATGCTGTTGGCAGCGCCCATGGACAGCGTGCTGTTGGTGGCCACACGGAAGTAACCATCTGCGGTTCCAAGGGTGATGCCACGATTGGGGTCATTGAACACCAGGTTGGTGCTGGCACGCAGCACACCGCCGTTGATCGTCAACTGGTCAGCCTGATAGGTGCCAGGATCCGCCCCCAGGTCACTTTCACGAGTGATCTGCAGCACGCCGTCATTGATGTAGGTCTTGCCAGTGTAGGTGTTGAACACTCCGAAGGTCAGCGTGGTGCTGATTGCGGCGTTGGGTTTCTGGGACAGGATGACCTGGTTGTTGTTGACGAGGCCCACCACGGTGGTGCCTGGGAGAATGCCAGCCCCGGTCACCGTGGATCCGACCGCAATATCCGTGTTAAAGTTGTTCGTGTTGAGCGTCACGGTGGTGGAGTTGGGATTCATCGTCGCGACGCTTGCGGTCACGGTCGGATTCAACACCAGGGTGCCGGCGCCGGATTTCACCACGGAGACTGCATTGCCGCCGTTGTTAACGATGGCGCTGAGAACATTAAGCTGGTTGACCGGCAACTGGAAGATCAGCTCATACGGATTGAGTGATCCGCTATAAGTGCCCGCTGTGATCCTGCCGCCAGTGATGGTATGAGTGGTGCCGGAGGAAAGAATGCCACCGCTGTTGATGGTGAGCGTGCTCTGCGTTGTCGAAGAGATCGGATTGATGTTGAGGGTGACGCCGGAGGAGCTCTGGATATTGAGCGAGTTGATGGTGCGGCTGCCAAAGGAGGTGGGGGTCTGGGAGACTGAGACCTTCACATTTTGCGTGGAGGCCCAACCATGGATGGAGGTGGTGGTGTTCGCCAGCGTGTAGGATGTGAGCCCCGTGATGGCGTTGACCGAGTTGCCGTTGACCGTCTGCGCAGCCACGGTGGCCCATTCATAGGCCTGCACCCCCGATGTCAGGGTGGAACGCACCGCCCAGCCGCCAATGATGCCATTCGTGAGAGTGGGTGCGGTGGTGAGTGCGATGACGCCGAGGTCCGTGTTGCTGCGAATCGAATTAAAGATGGCGGTGGATCCTTCAGCGCGCGTGCCCAAGCTGGCGAAGGTCAGGAGATTGGAGGCTGAGGTGGCCCGTTCAGAGACGATGCGGTTGGAACCGCCGGTGAAGGACAAGGTCCCCAGGGTTTCAGAGAAGTTTTCAGTGCCTGCAGAGCCGACGCCCTGGAGAGTGATCTGGCCACCGTTCATGACAATGGCGGCGGAGTCATTGATGCGGTTCACTGCGGTTGCGCTCGTGTTTCTAATTCTCAAGCCTTGGAAGGTTGTGCCGTCCGCCAGTGCGCCGCTGCCTGAGATCAGGATGCTGGTCACGCCGGTCAAGGAGCCCGAACCTTCAATGCGCATGTCGCCGCCGAGAAGATTGATCGCTCCTGTCACATTGCTGGCTGAAGCAACCGTCAAAACAGCACCTGAGGTGACGTTGTTGCCATTGCCGAGAACGGTCAGTCCGCCGGACTGAACATTGACCACGCTGTTCCAGTTCACGGCAGTCAGGTTCTGTTTGCCGGAAATGTAAAATCCGCCGCCGGAGATTGTGATATTAGCGCCAATATTGGTGGTGCCGCCTTCCAAGACTCGGAAGCCGCCGCCGATGGTGGAAGCGGAGTTGAAGGCCAGAGTGCCGGTGCCGCCATCGCGCACGACCGCACCGGAACCAGAGATCAACCGGGTGAAGGTCCAGCCTGCGCCATTGTTGATGCGGAAACCAAGAGTGCCGTTGTTGGTGATGGTTTGAGCACCAACGGTGCCGCCACTGATGCCATTGCCGAAGCTGGTGGCGCTTTCGAGAACCAGAGTGGCTCCCGAGTTGATGGTGGTGAGGCCGGAATAGGAGATGTTGCCCAGGGCCAGAATCTGGGTGCCGGTGCCGCCAACGACGAGGTTGAGCACGCCGGTTCCGGTGTTGTTGGCACGATCCCGGAGGAAGCCGTTGTAGTAGCTCACCCCGCTGGTGTTCAAGGTCAGGGTGCTGTTGGTCGCCTGGTTTTCACCTTCGAGGTTTTCGATGACACCGCTGGCGGTGAAATCGGAAAGTCCGCGGACCGTCTCGTCGAAGCCCATGAGCTTCCAGTAGGAGTTGTTGCCGTTGTTGCCGGTTGAGTCGCCACCAAAACCGGAATCGAATCTGATGAGGGAGGTGTCGGCGATCTGTTCGCTGGCGCCAAGCTGGACGGTGGGGGTTCCCGAGCCGCCCATGCTGACATTGCCGATCTTCAGGTCTCCGATGATGGTACCGTTGGTGATGGTCTTGGCCAGCACGAGATTGGGGTTGGTGGCATCGCTGGAGCCGCGGCTGAACACGGTGGTCAGGCCGGTGTAGGTGTTGGCGGTTCCGCCGCTCAGAGTGAGACGCCCAGGTCCCATGATGTCGAGGCCCAAAGTCGAACCCGCGACCTGTGAAATGGAGCCGCTGATGTCGAGACGGGCGGTATTGCCACCCGCGTTGACATTGATGCGGAGGTTGCTTGCCATCACAATCGGAGCGGAGATCAAGTCGATGCCGACGGTGGTGCTGTTGGACTGCACCTTGCTGAGCAGGGCCTTGCCATAGTCACCATTGTTGAAGATCAGGCTTCCGCCGCTGCCTTGGGCAATTTCGAAGCGAGCGGTGTTGTTCTGGTCACCCATGACGAGCACGCCCAAAGTTTTATTGCCATCGAGGGTAAGGATGGTGTTCGCGGCGATATTGGTCGTCAGACTGACGATGGCACCGATCGAGTTTGGCACGGCGGCAGGCAGCCAGGCGGCCGCGGCGTTCCATGAAGTGCTCGCGCCCAGATTGAAGTTGCTCATCAGGACCGGGATGGTGCCTGGCTTGGTGATCGCGAGGATGATGCCGTAGGTGGTGAAAAGGCTCACATCATAGACGAGTCCGCCGCCGAGAGTCGGCAGGATGAGATCGCCACCGCCGGAACCGCCCGTGCGGTAATTCTCGCCAACGTTGAAGCTGGAGAGCGCATTCAGGCCCACCCAGTTGCCGAGATTGAAGATGTCGCCGCTCTGCGCCTTGCCAGCGGTGGTGGCCAGGGTGAGGTAGTTGTTGAGGTCCGAAACGACGAGCGTGGTGTTGTTCAGGGTCAGCATGCCGTTGACCGTGATGAAGTCCGTCCTGCCGGGGGTGATTGCGGTCGCATCCCATGTGGCGCGATTCAGATCACGATATCCGCCCAGGGTGTCATAGGTGCCCGTGAGCAGTGAGCTGGTCAGACCGGAACCACCGTTCAAGGTCGCATTGCCAATCTGGAATGTGGCAGTGGAGCCGGTGTTCAGGGTGAGATTGCCGTTGAAGGTGAGGGAGCCGACGCTCGAGCCAAAGGCGTCGCCGGGTGCCAGGAAGGAACCGCTGTTGAACACGTGGTTGGTGCCATCATTGAAGTTGTTGGCCAATGTGCCTGCGGTGCCATTGACGGTGCCAGATCCAGCCAGGGTGGCTCCGCTGTTGACGGTGGTGGCGCCGGTGCCGGTGCGTCCGCCAGAAGCGTTGCCGACCTGCAAAATACCGCCGTTCACGGTCGTGGTGCCGGTGTAGTTGCTGGTGGTGGAAGTGAGCACCCAGCTGCCCGCGCCGGTCTTGACCACGCTGGTCGCTCCAGCATTGTCATTGAGAGAAACCGCCAAGGTGTTGGCGCCGGTGTTGGTGCCGCCGAGGGTGAGGACGCGTGCACCAGCGCCGACGAAGCCCATGGTGACAGAGTTATTAAAGGTCAATGTGCCAGTGCCCGAGGCCTCAATCGTTGCCCCTGCGGTGCCGACACTGAAAAGCCGGTTGATCGAAACGGTGTTGCCGGTGTAGCGCAGCGTGCCGCCATTGATGATCAGATTGGAGGCCTGGTTGGTGGAGGCTCCGATGCTGCTGTTGGTGCCTCCGTTTGCCAGGACGCCGACTTGCAGCACCCCGCCACTGATGGTGGTGGCACCTGAGTAACTGTTGGATCCGCCCAGGCGCCAGGTGTTGGAACCGGTCTTGGCGAGTGCTGTGGTTCCGGTGCCATTCCCAATAGCAGCAATGATGCTGTTGATGATGGCTGCGTCACTGGTGCCGGTCAGCGTCAGTGTGCGTGTGGTGCCTGAGGTGAAGGCCAGTGCGCCGTTGTTGGTGAAGGCCAGTGCTCCAGTGCCAGATGCGTCCAGGATGCCGCCATTGGTGCCGCCGACGGTGAAGAGGCGGTCGGTGCTGGAGCCGGTGCCTTCGTACCGCAGGGTGCCTCCGTCGATGACTAGATTGGCCGCAGCATTGGTGGATGAGCCTATGGCACTGGCAATGCCACCGTTCTGGAGATCGAGAATCCTAAGAATACCGCCACTGATGGTAGTGACGCCGGTGTAACCATTGCCTGCAGCGGCGCTGAAGGCGATGTTGCGGCTCGTTTCGGCAGGCTTGCTGATGGTGACCGTGGTCCCGTTATTGGCCGTGACCGTGTACAAGCCGCTGGGATTTGGGTTTCCGTCTGCATCGACCTTGTCATTCACGGCAAGCGAGCTTCCGGGCAGGTCGAGGGTGAACGTCTCGCCGGGGGCCATTGCGTCGGAGGCTTTGTCGATGGTAAAGCTCAAACCGTCTGAAGCGATTGAAACGACACGAGATCCGGCCTGGATCCCTTCGCCACTGATGAGCTGATTGGTCACCAGACCGGTGGCATCCCCCTGAATGGTCGTGGTGCCGTTGATGATGCCACTGACGTTGGTGCGGCCATTGTTGGGCTGGAGCAGCCAGGTGCCGGCATCGGTCTTTGTGAGGGAAGTGGCACCGGTGCCGTTGCCGATGGCGACGACCATGGTGTTGTTGCCGGTGTTGGTTCCGCCCAGGGTCAGAAGGCGTGCGGTGGTCTGGTTGTTGAAACCCATGGCCCCAGCACTGTTGAAAATCAGCGCGCCCGAACCGGACGATTCGATTTTGCCGCCCGAAGAGCCCACGGAGAAAAGCCTGTTGATCGAGGCCCCCGCACCCGTGTATCTCAGCGTGCCGCCATTCAGCACCAAGTTGGCTGCATCTGCGGTGGAGGCGCCGATGCCGCTGTTCACCCTGCCATTGGCCAGAGTGGCCACGGAGAGAACGCCACCCGTGATGATGGTCGCCCCGAGGTAGCTGCTGTTCAAGGCATTGGAGGCCATGAGCAAGGTGCCCGTTCCTGCCTTGGTCAGGCTGTTGCCGATCTGGTTGTCATCCACCACGCCGTTGACCGTGAAGGTGAGACCAGCGCCGACGCTCCAAGTCTGGCTGGAGCCCAGGATCAGGTTGCTGTTGATGATATTGTTGGCTGAATTGACTGTGATCGCCGTGGAGCTCAGCAGCATCAAAGTGTTGTTCGAAATGGTGACCGCGCTGCTGCCACTCAGGTAGGTGAGACTGCCCGTGACCTGATTGCTGCCCAGGGTGATGCTCAGATTGCCTGCGCCAGTGGCTGAGAACTTGACATTGTCAAAAATGCCAGGTGCCGACGGCCTCGGAGAAGCACCGCCCGCATCGGAAGTCCAGTTGGCGTCAGACCAGATGTTGCTGAGACTGCCTTTCCAATAATAATCCACAGCAGCGGTGGCTGCCGTCACCTGAACTGCAATGGCAACGGCATTGGCCACCGTGGTTGTCACGGCATTGCTGCCATCCCGCATGACAAGAGTTAATCCGTAACCCTGAGAGCCGATCAAGACCCCCGGAGTGGCGAGAGTGAACGCGGCAGCCAGATTTGCATTGGTGGTGAGATTGAGGCCGCCGGCTTTGAAGGTGATCAAATCATGCAGACCTGCGGTCAGCGACAAGGCCCCCGATTCTGGCAGGATGAAGACGGTGGCGCCGCTGACTCCCACACTGAGGGTGTTATTAGCGGCTGTTGTGACGTCAGACAGCACAATGGTGTCCGCGCTGTTGGCTGAACTGCCGAGGTCAAAGGACATGCGCACGGTGCCAGCATTTGCGGTGCTGTTCCCAATGATCAGACCCGCGCCGGAAACCCAGGCGGCATTGCGATTGATGGTGAGAGTGCCAGTTGAGTCATTGTTCGCCATCGTGAAGGAGGAACCGGCCGCCAGATTCAAAACAGCGCCGTTGGTCGCCCCGGTGCCAGCGTTCCCAATCTGGTAATTGCCGCTGGCTGCGGTGGTGACCGCCAGAGTGGCGCCACTGGCCACATTGACGTTGATGGTCGAGCTGGTCGTGGCCGCATTGGCCAGGGAACCGGCGGAAAGCACCAGTGTGCCTGCGTTGACATTCGTCGCCCCGGTGTAGGTGTTGGCGGCCGTCAGCGCCCAGGTGTTGCTGCCGTTCTTCGTGAGGCTGGTGACGCCGGTGCCGTTGTTGGCAATCACCTTGCCGAAGGTGTTGGTGATGGCGGCGATGGAGGTGCCGGTGAGGATCAGATTTCGGGTCAGATTTGTGGTGCCATAAGCAATCGTGCCGCCAGCAGCCGCGAAGGTGAGCGAGCCGGAGCCAGAGGCATCGATTGTGGCGGTCGCGCCAGCCACAGTGCTGCCAATGGTGAAGCCACGATCCGTCGAAGTGTTGGCGACGCCGATGTATTTCAGGGTGCCGCCTTCAATGACAATGTTTAACGCAGCGTTGGAGGCGGCGCCGATGCCACTTGCGACGCCGCCGTTGCCCAGAGTGCTGACGCTGAGGGTGCCGCCGTTGATGGTGACGGCGTTTGTGGTGGCGGTGTTGGCTCCGGTGAAGTTGCTCACGCCGGTGAGGGTCAATTCACCGCTGCCCACTTTGATGAGGCGCAGATTGGCAAGCGTGGCTGCGGTGAGAACTCCTGAGAAGGTGGTGTTGGTGCTGTCTCCCACGGTGAGGGTGCTCAGCACGCCTGTGCCGGTGTTGGCAGCGGAAGAAGTGATGAAGCCGCCTCCAGAAAGGGATGCAATGGTCTGGTTGCGGCCGGCGAGATCCAAGCCGGCGCCGGTGGCGATCGTGACTGCGGTGCCGCTCGGCAGGACATTGCCGGCACCTGCGCCGGTGGTGTTGTCACTGGTCATGCCCAGGCGGAGAATGCCCGCGTTGACCGTGGTGGCCCCCGTGTAGTTGTTGGTGTTGTTGGTCAGCAACAAGATGCCGTTGCCTGTTTTGGTCAGTCCGCCGCCGGAACTGGTGATCTGGCCACTGATCACCCCAACCACAAAAGCGCTGTCAACATTGATGGTGCGTGTGGCGGCCCCGAGATTGACCGCACCGGTGAGGGTGAAGTTTTGATTCGTGGTGTGACCGCCGAAGTTGAAATCGCCCGTCACCGTCACCGCATTGCCGGTGTAGGTGGAGAAATTGATGTTGTTGGCCGTGTTGGTGGCGGCGACGTTGTTCGAAGACAGAGTGATGCGGTTGTTAGCAATGTCGATGCTGGTGATGTAGGTGCCCGCCAGGACGCCGGAGCCCCCATAGACCCCCTGCCCGACCGCCAAAGTGGCAGCAACGCCAGCAGCAGCGAAAGTGACGACGTTGGAGTTGAGCGTGGTGCCAGTGGTGATGGTGGTGACATTGCCCGCCTGGATGGTCGTGCCACCGGCGATGGTCAGCGTGCCTGTGCCCACTGCACCGCTGGTGAGTGCGCCGGGATTGCCCACCGAATTGGTGCCGAAAATCAGGGTGCCTTCGTTCAGATTGAAGCCGTTGGTGAAGGTGCTGGAACCGCTGAGGACCAGCGAGCTGCTGCCGATCTTGGAGACCACGCCGCCTGAGCTGGTGATCGGCGCAGAGATGACAAGACCGATGGGGGAGAGACCCGAGACATTGATGACGGGAGCCGCGCTGGAGAACTGGATGGCGGAATTGGCGGCGGTGGTCGCGGCCTGAATCATGGGGGTGGTGGCAAAGTCATCGTTGACCACGGTGATGGCATTCGCAGAGGTCAGCACGAGGGTGCTCAGCGCGGTGGGCGCGTTGAATGCGAATCTCGGCTGGGTGGTCCCACCGGTGTTGTTGAAGGTGAGGCTGGCCAGCGTGGTGGTGGTGGCGGAGGTGTAGCTGAACAGGTTGAGCACGGACCCACCGTTGAGGGTCACGTTGCTGCCCGCAGCGATCTGCCCGATGGTGGCGTTGAACTTGTTGGCATTGCTCATCGTCACAGTGGAGTTGTTGACGGTGAGATCACCGGGGATGACGATGGTGCCTGCTGCGCCGTTCAAATTGAGCGTGCCGCCGTTGACGAAGGTGCCGCCAGTGTAATCATTGGATACCCCTGTGCCTGGATTAAGCGTCAGGGCGCCGCCGCCGCCTTTGACCAGGCTGATGGCGCCGGTCACCTTGACGTTGAAGGCGGTGGTGCCCTGATTGATGTAAACGAAGAAATCGGGGCCGGTGCCCGTGAGCGCCGAGGCCGCATTGCCAGCATTGATGTTGGAGCCTCCTGAGTTGGTGAGCAGGCCGACATTCAACGTGAGGGTGACGGCGGCGGTGCTGCTGCCCAGAGTGATGGTGCCGCCGCCGCTTCTGAGGGAGTTGACGGTTTTGGAAAGCGTCAACGTGCGGTTGGAGCTGTCATTGATGTTGTGCGTGGCCTGTGTGGTGGAGGCGCTGATGTCAAAACCGTCGTAGGTGGGGAACGCATTGCCGCCGGCGTACACATTGCCGCCCACCGTGGTGCTCAGCGCCCCGATGCCCACGCCATCCTTGTAGGTGGCGAAGCTGTCGCCATTGACCACAGCCCAGCCGCCGATCAGCTTGTTCACCAACTGGCTGGCGGAAACGCCGACGCCATTGATCAAGGAGATCTGCACGGAGGCGTTGTTGTTGTTGCCCGTGCCGCCCATGCCCACGCCGTTGCCGGCGATAAAATTGACCATGCTCCGGTCACTGTCGGTGCGGGTGAGTGATCCGATGCTCAAGCTGACCGCGCTGCCTGCATTGGCCGCAGGAGTGATGGTGATGGTGCTGCCGCCGCGTTGAATGACCAGATCGTTCAGCACCACATTGGTGTCGAGTGAACCACCGCCGGTGATGGTGAGCGCCCCACCCTGCAGGGACAGCGTTGTTCCGGCGTTGATGCGAACAGGGTTGAGATTGTCCAGGGAGCTGAGACCGCTGTCGTCCCAGTTCAGCGTGGCGAAATTCACCCCGATGGAGGAGGTTCCGGAGAGCGTGCCGCTGTCACGCAGCGTGAGGGTGTTGGCCCGGACCATGGTGGCTCCCGTGTAGGAGTTGACATTGGTCAGGGTCATGGCGGAATGAGTGGTGAAGGCCAGATTTCCCGTGAGGCTGCCATTAAAGGTGGTGGTGTTGCCGGTGGTTGTCAGCGTGGCGAGCGTGCTGGAGGAGTTGGTCACGACGCCCGTGCCGCCCACACTGTTGTTGCTGTTCAGGAAGGCGACCGCCTGATTGTAGCCATTGAGCTCCAGGGTGCCACCATTGACGGTCAAGGCCTGGAAGCTTGCGATGGTGGTGGTGGGAGCGCCCAGCGGGGTGATCGTTTGCGGAGCCCAGATGGTGTTGTTGCCGCCGTTGAGAATCAGCGTGCCCGCATTGACGGTGGTGGTGCCGCTGTAGTAGCCGCGTCTATTAAGGCTGACCGTGCCGTCACCTGATTTCGTCAGACCGCCCGAGGTGTTGAAAAGGCTGCCGTTCACATTGAGCACGGTGTCTGCACCGACGGTGTGGAAGTAGAACGCAGCGTTGTTGTTGGAGGCAAAGAACGGGGCGTTGATGCCTGCATTGCCGCTGAAGGCAAGAACACCGCCGGTGTTGACGAGTTCATAAAGCAGGCCGGCACTGGTGTTGAACATGCCAAGAGCGGCCACGTTGCCGTTGGAGACACCACCGCCTGCCAGCAGGGTCAGGCTGTTGCTGTTCTGGCTGAAGGTGATGAGCGCATTGGAGCTGAGCTGGAAGTTGGTGGTGAGGCTGTTGGACAGCGTTTTGCTCATTTCAGCGTCGGTCAGGGGGCGCAGGTAGCCCGTGACGGTATCCCTGGTCACGAATGATGGCACGCCATTGTAAGTGACAACCGTGCTGGAACTGATGGCCTGGTCGGCATTGTCTGAGAGCGTGATGGTCAGACCATTGATGCTGACCACCTTCTGCCCCAGCAGCGAAGCGCCCACCGTCAGGTAGGAAGGAACACTCGCCACAGTGACCACTTTTGAATCGGTGGCACTGGCGGTCACCGTGACCTGGCCCGCGTCCTGACCAGCGATGATGTCTGAACGGATGGACTTGGTGGTGGTCCCATTGGCTCCCGTGCCCTGGCTGCCAATGACGTTGAAGTTCGTCACGAAAATATTGGCAAAGCCTGCGGCAGTTGCGGTGCCGACAGCGCTGAAATTTCCGTGCAACTGGAGAGTGCCGCCGGTCTGCACGCCATTGAGCGTGGTCACGGTGAAGGTCGTGGAAGTCGCCGCATTGGCAGAGAGGGTGATGTTGCCGCTGCCGCTGCTGATGGTGAGCTGGCTGACGGTTTCAAGGGTGTTCGCGCCGGCGTTGCCAATGATGTTGAAGCTGCCACCGCCGATGTTGAGAACGGTCGTCGGCGTAGCGGTGAGCGGTGTGGCGAGGCGGTTGTTGAGGTTCCCGGCGCTGTTGTCAAGCGTCAGGGTACCGCCAGTGAGCACGGTCTGGCTTGGCAGGATGGCGGTGCCCGCACCTGAGTAGGTCACTCCGCCCTGGCCCACCGTGAGAATGCCAGTGGAGCCGCTGATGGCGTTTTGGACGCCGGTGATGGTCATCGTGCCGGTGCCGATCTTGGTCAAAGAGATGGCGTTAGGCGTGCCGTCATTGAAACGGTTGAGCTGTCCGGAATAGGTGGTGTCGCTGTTGTTGAAACCAACCGTGAGCAAGGCGTTGTTGGCGACGCTGTTGAACACCGAGCCACTGCCAGCCAGCGCGCCCCAGATGGTGGTCTGGCCGTTGAGATTGAGCGAGGTCCCCGCATTCAGCGTGAGGGTGGAGAAACGTGAACCGCTGTTGATAGCGCCGGATTGAATGTTGCCGGCAACGACATTGAGAGCGCCGACGAAGGTGGACTGATTGATCTGCAGCACACCATTGCCCAGCTTGTTGAAGCCGCCCAGAGATCCCACCACACCGCCAAGAATGAGGCCGGGGGTTGTTGGAGCGAAATTGGTGAAGGTGCCGAAGTCGAAGGTGTTGACGGTGATGTTGTTGAGCGTGCTGCCGAGGTCGATGCGCCCCACGACCAGAGGGGAAGCCGCTGGATTGAACGGATTCGAGGTGATGCCACCCGCACCAATGGTGAGAAGGCCTTCACCCGAACTGACGGTGGGAGCCAGATTGCCGCCACCCGAGCCATTGAAGGTCAGCCCCTGCAAGGTCTGGGCCCCTGCCAGCACGAGAATGCCGCTGCCGTTGATGGTGACTGCGTTGCTGGAATCAATGATGCCGCCGAGTTGCTGAACGAGGATGCCGCTTCCTGATACGGCGCCGCCACTGATGGTGATGCCGCCAGTGCCGAGTGTGCCGGAACTGCCCACCAGCAGCACGCCGCCATTGACGACTGTTCCGCCGGTGTAGGTGTTGTTGCCGTTGAGGGTGAGGTTGGCGGCACCATCACTGCCGGACATGATCAGGCGGAGGGGCCCGGTGCCGTTGTCCTTGATGGCCGCATTCATGGTGAAGGTGCGGTTGGTGCCACCGTAAGGCAGCACATGGACGTAGAGGTCGCTCGCGGTGTTGGCCAGGCCGCCGGTGATGAAGCCGTTGTTGATGGCGATGTTCACGTTGTCATTGGCCAGAGCCAGCAGGAGGCCTCCCCCCTGAAGGGTGAGTGTCTTGCCGCCAAGATTCACCGTGGTGGCGGCCACGGAGGGATTGAGCATGCTGAAGGTGTTGACCGTGGTGTCCACCAGCAGCGGTCCCACGCTGGCGGTGGCGCGAATGTTGTCGGTGGCGATGGGGGTGCCAGTCAGGGTATTGACGGAGTAACCCACAAAACCGGTCTGGCTGAGGCGGCCCACGCCCAGATCAGGGATGTAGCTGGCGAATTCACGGTCCACGACGGCCCAAGGTCCGATGAGACCATTGGTAAGGCCGCCGCTGTTGATGTTGGCGCCGCCGCTGTTGGTGCTGGTGGCGACGCCGTTCAGGGTGGTGATGAGGATGCGGCCGTTGTTGCCGATGGCTCCGATGCCGTTGTCAGGGAAGCGTATCGTGGCCGTCGATCCCGCCGTGCGTGAGAGCGAGAGGAGATTGAGCGTGGCTGAGTTGATGCCTGTGCCGCCATTGGCAGCCTGAACCATGTTGAGCCCCTCGGAGAGGATCACATTGCCAACCGATTGTGACGTATCGGTCTGGGTGCGTCCAACATAGACCAACGACCCGCCTTTGAGCGTGATGTCCGCGCTGAGGTTCACGCGGTTGGCCTGGGCAAAGTTGACATTGTCGTCCAGGCGGAAAGTGGCGTAGTTGACGGCGATGGAGGAGGTGTTGGAGAGTGTGCCGCCATCTGCGAACAGATTGAGGCCGCCTGCAAAAACCGTGGCACCACTGTAGGTGTTCGCATTGAGGAAGTTGTACTGCTGGTTGCTGCTCTTTAGGAAGCTCATGGCACCCGCGCCGACTTCCTGCTTGATCACGCCGCCAAAATTGAAGAAGCTGTTATCCAGGCCCAAGATCAGTGCCGCAGCTCCCGCCGCCGAGTTCGTGAAGGTTCCGGTATTGCCCTGCAAGCCGGCGCCATCACCACGTGTTCCCAAGGCAAACTGCGAAGTGCCATTCAGGTCCAGCGTGGCTCCAGGGGCGACGATGAGGAACTGATTGGGGGTGAGCGTGTTGTTGCCGCCGTTGAGTTTCACTGTGCCGGCGTTGATGGCAAAGTTGCCCGTCAGGAGATAGCCGCTGAGGTTGGCCACGCCGGCAAGATTGGTGGGAGCATTCAGAATCAGGGTGCCGGGCAGGTCTTTGACAAAGCCGCCCGTGCCAGTGATGACGCTGTTGATGGTCAGGCTGGTTCCAGCAGCGATGGCGGCGTAGCCCTGAATGCCCAGATTCAATCTCGGGACACTGATGGTGTTGTTGCCACCGACGTTGAGGATGGAACCCGCTGTCAGCGTCAGTGTCGCCCCCTGAGTGGCGACGGAGTTGGTCACATCAATGCCAGAACCGTTGATCTTGATGGCATTGACGGTCCGGCTGGTGGTGCCCAGAAAGGTCACAGCTCCCGTGATTTGCATGGTCGCGGTCGCTGCTGCGGTGTCGAGGTTGTTGCCGGCGGTGTAGGCCGTATATCCCGCCGTGCCGAAGGCTCCGACGCCCGTGCCTGCAACATAGCCGGCGAAATCCGTGCCATTGACAAGGGTGCGCATGATCAGGCCGTTGACCAAGGCAGAAGTATTATTGCTCTGCAACGGCCCTGCGGTGAAGATGATTTTATTACCTGCGGTGCCGAGATTGGTGCCGACGAAGTTCGTGCTCGAATCAGGATTGGTAACCCAGTTGGAGAAGGTGAGCGTGTTGGTGCCGGCACCTTGATTCATGATGATCGTGTTGGTCGCACTACGATTGGTAGTCAGCAGGCCGAGGGTCTGCGCAGACGTGCCAGAGCCGCCGTCGAACCTGATCGTCCCGCCGTTCAGTGTGAGCGCACGCGCACCTGCGAAGTGGGCGGTGGCGGCGCCCTGGGTGTCATCCACCCACAGCAGTCCCGAAGGCCCCTGAATGGTGATGGTCCCCGTGCCACCCATGGTGACTCCTGAGCCGGTGATTTTGAAGGTTCCTTCGTTGATGACCAGACCATTGACGAAGGAGGCGCTGTTAGCGCTAAGGGTTGTGGTACCCGAGCCCATCTTGGTGATGGCATTGAGTGCGCCAAATCCAGCGCCGCTCACGTTGATGGCGCCGGCACCGGCAAGGAGCAGGTTCTGCGCACCGGTGACCGAGCCGGTCAGTGAGAGCGTCGCACCTGCATCTGCGCCGATGGTTGAGGCCCCTGCAAGCGTGACTGTACCCGTGACAACACTGGTGGTGCCGTTGGCGAGCGCCTGAAGGGCACCGCCGTTGTTGATGCCCGAACCGTTCAGAGACAGGGCCTCGTTGCCGATGTTGACCCCGTTCAACTGCAGTGCGGCACCGTTGCCTGTCACCACAGTGTTGCCCGTGACCGTGCCGAGAGCAGCGGCATTGGAAACTTTCACGGCTCCCGAGCCGATGGTCAGCACGCCGTTCCAAGTGCTGTTGGTGTTGTTGAGTTCCAGCGTGCCGTTGTCATTTTTCCGCAGCGCATTGGAAACGGAGGTCAGGCCGAAGGCGGTGTTCAGGGTCAGGGTGTTACCGGCCGTCACTTCGATGGCGTTGCTGGCCTGATTCAAGGTGATAGTGCGGCTGGTGGCGAAGGTCCCGGTCGCACGCAACCCGACGGCGGTGGCGGCGTTCACATTGAGAATCACCCCGTTGGCCACGTTGCCCAGTGCTGCATTCGAATTGACCGAAACAACGCCCCCCTGAATGTCCACATTGCCGGTGAAGCTGTTGGAGGCATTGCTGAGGACCAGTGTGCCCGCACCAAGCTTGGTGATGGCACCGCCTGAGACGACGCCTGAGAGAGTCAGCCCCTGAGTCCAGCTGGAGTCCGACGCGGCGCTCACATTGATGACCTGATTGGAGCCAAGTGTGACGTCGCTGGTGATCTGCAAGCCGTAACCGTTGTTGTTGGTCACATTCAAAGCGCCGATGGTGAAGGTCGTGCCAGTGGAGCCGGCAATTTGAATCAGCTTGTTGGATGGCGAGGTGAAGAGCGGGGCGTAGACGGTCCCCAGACGGCCGACGGTCAGGTTCAAGGCCTGGGTGGAGTTGACTGTGATGCCGCTGTCGATCACCTGCCGGGAGCCGGTGCCGTCTCCATCATTGAGCAGGGAAAGATTACCGCCGTTCATGTTCAAGGTGATGGTGTTGCCTGCGGTCACGGCGCCCAGGGAAAGGGTGCCGAGGCCGGTCTTGTTGATCACGATGTTCCCGACGGATCCCACGCGGGTGATCTGGCCGAGGGCGGCGGTCATTCCGGGATTGATGACGTTGATATTCACCGAGCCGGGAAGAGTCACCAGACCGCTCAGTGTGAGGTTGGAACCGGTGGACACGGTGCTGTCGAACCTGAACTGTCCTGAGAAAGCCGCATCAAAGGTGACTGCATTGCCAATGGTGAGGTTGGTGCTGGACAGGAGCGTGAGATTGTTGCTGCCAGACATGGTCAGGGTGCCTGTGCCCATCGGGCCGGCGCTCACTCCGCCCGTGGTACCGGCATTGAAGACGCTGCCGGAACTGAAGAGAAGGCCGCCGTTCTGGAGGCTGATGCCGCCGGAGAAGGTGCTGGGGCCAGTCAGCTGCAGGACGCCGTCTCCGGTCTTGATGATGCTGCCGGTTCCCGCCACGATGCCGTTGATGCTCAGGGAGGGCTGCAGTGGCGCCAGATTCTGACCGTTGGCATTCACCGCGCTGATGTTGAAGGTGTGCGCCCCGCTGGTGAGGACCATGGAACCAAAGCCTGCGAAGGTCAGCAAGCTGTCTCCGGTCACCGTGCCGATGGCTGCATTCGTGGAAATCGTGATCGATGTCGGGCTGTTGATGGCGGTGATGATGGTGCCTGCGGTAATGCCGCTGCCTGTCACCGCGGAGCCAACCGTGAGACCTGCCGTGCTGCCCAAGGTGATCACATTGCTGCCGTTCGTAAGGATGGCGTCCATGATCCCCGTGGTGATGGTGGAGGTGCTGCCAAGATTGGAGGAGGTGGCGGTGATGCCACCGCTGAGGGTGAGCGTGCCGATGCCGACGAGCAGGGACGGGGTGGTGCCGCCGGTGTTGTTGAAATTCAGGGCTCCAAGGGTCTGATTGAAGCCGTTGAGTTCAAGCGAGGATCCGCCATTCATGTTCAGAGTGGCCGTGCTGTTGATCTGGTTGGAGGCCCCAAAGACCACGGTGGACGTGCGTTCCTGGAAGGTGCCACCATTGGTGGTGCCACCGCCGGTGATGGTCACATCGCCCGTGCCAAAGGCACGCCCCGTAGTGGATTTTGCCACGACGAAGCCTGCGTTGACGAAGGTTCCGCCGGTGTAGGTGTTGTTGCCCGTGAGCACGACCTGATTGGAGCGGAAGCCGCTGAGGCCACCCGTGCCCGTGGTGCCGCGACCTTCGGTGCCGTCGATGACCAGGGTCACCGCCCCGGCTCCGCCGTTGTTGTTGATGATGTTGGCACCGACGATGACGTTGTGGCCATACACGTTGCCGTTGCCATTCACATAGCCCAGCGCATGGAGGTAAAGATCTGCCGCGCCACTGCCCGCAGTGAGGTTGCCGTTGGAGATGACGATCGGCATGTTCAGGGAACTGATGAAGTTGACAGCAGTCGGGGCTGCAATGTTGGCATTGGCGTTGCCGGCGAGGGTGACTGTCAGGCCGCTGATGTCCGTCACGGTGCTGCCCAGAATCACAGAGCCAATGGTCAGGGTGTTGGGAATGGTGGCCAGCAGGACGGTGTTGCTCGTTGTGGAGCTGGTCACCACGTTGACCGTGGTGTTGATCAAATCGAAGCCCTGGGAGGCGATCAAACCACCGCTGGCAAGGTTCAGGGTGAAGCCGCCGAGATCGAGAGTGCTGTTGCCAGACACCACCATGGCGAGGCTGTTGATGGTGCGGTTGCCCGTGAGGGTGACCGTCTGCGGCATAGTCAGGGTGGGATTGGCGGTGCCCAGATTTTGGTCGATGGTGAATTTGTTGCCATCAATGATGGAGGCCACCACGGCACCCACGGGGATGCCGCTGCCCAGGACGGCATCGCCGACTTTCAAACCGGCGGTGCTGGCGACGGTGAGCTGGTTGGAGCCAACGGTTCCGGTGGAAGTGACTGCTGCATAGGCCATGCGGATGTTGTCCGTGGCGATGCCTGAGTTGATGTCGCGGGTGGAATAGCCTGCGTAGCCTGCTGAATTCAAGGCTCCCACACCAGTGCCAGGGTTGTAGCTGGCGAATTCGCGCTCCACCACGGCCCAGCCGCCGATCAAATTGTTGGTGAGGCCAGCGCCCACAATCGCGGTGCTGACGCCGTTGATGTTGTCGAAGAACACGCGGGCGGTGCCGTTGCCGTAATTGCCGGTC
Source organism: Prosthecobacter sp. (assembly GCF_049294395.1). GTDB lineage: Bacteria > Verrucomicrobiota > Verrucomicrobiia > Verrucomicrobiales > Verrucomicrobiaceae > Prosthecobacter. The sequence goes on along the minus strand of NZ_JBAQCR010000382.1, from coordinate 19,327 downwards.
ACGTTGAAGAACCGAAGCGTGCCGTGGGATCCGGCCTGCTGGGTGAGGCTGGTGAACGTGGCCGTGGAGCTGTTAATGCCGGTGCCGGGAGCCGCAACGTCGATCACGCTGGCGCCCTGGGCCAAGGTCAGGGAGCCAAAGGCCTCCGTGCCTTCAGTGCCAAAGCGCGCGCGATACTGGATCATGCCGCCGGACATGGTGATCGGGGCCGCGTTGTTGATCCGATCGTCAACCAGCGCGTCGAGAATGCTGGTGCCGTTGTTGTTGCTCAGCAGGAGGGTGGACTGGCTGATGGTGAGGGAGGAGGTGTTGCTCAGGGTGGCGGTGCCGAGGAGCTGGAGGCGGCCGCCATTGAGGATCGTGGCGCCCGTGTAGGTGTTGGCGGAGTAGATGTTCCAGTCGGTGTAGCTGTTTGCGCTGGTGGAACGCACCAGGGCCACATTGCCCGTGATCGATCCTGAGAAGCTTCCACCCGTATTGACCAGGCCCAGAGTGGCCTGATTGGCAGAGGAGTTGATGATCGTACCGCCGATGTCTGGCACCAAGTTGGCGTTTTGAGCAGTCGTGGTGTTGGTGCGCAGAAGGTTGAGCACCTGCACATTGCCGTTGAGGTCCAGCGAACCGCCCTGAAGGACAAAATCATTGTTGTAAAAGATCGTGTTGGTCCCGCCTGCCAGCTTCAGGATGCCCTCATTGATGGCCGTGCCGCCCGTGTAAAACTGCTGAGTATTGAGCGTCAGGGTCGAAGCGCCGGCTTTCACCAGACCGGCCGAGACGTTGAACATGGCTGCATTGATCGACAGATCGCTCAAGGTGTAGTAGACGAACTGGGCGTTGCTGGTGGTGCCCAGACGTCCGATGGTGCTGCCGCCGATGCTGGCGCTGGTGGCGCCTGCAAGCACCAGCACGCCGCCGCTGTCCAAGGTGAGGGTCTGCCCGGCATTGAGGGTGACAGCGCCGCCCGTCTGAAGGGTCAGCGAGTTCACGGTCAGGCTGTTGAGCAAGGTGGTGGTGCTAAGGCCTGCCGAGATCGTCTGGTTGGTGGACAGGAGCACGTTCAGCGGAGTGGCGACACCGGCCAGATTGTTGGTCAGCGTCGAAGTCATTTCGGTTGAAGTATTCAAGGCACGCAGCACTCCGGTGATAGAGTCAGCGGTGGCAAATGAAGTGCCTGAGCCGGAGGAGCTCGGGTCAACGATCACCCAGGGAATGATGCCCTTGTTGAGGGTGTTGGCACCGCCGGTTTGGCCAGTGAAGGCAAAGCCGCCGCTGGAGGACTGCATGGTCCCTGTGCTGAGACCGCGCACCAGCAAGGTGCCGGTGATGCCGCTGTTGTTGTTGGTGGGGCGGGCGACCGATCCCGTGATGAAATTGGACTGCAGGCCTGTGAGGGTGATGACGGTCTGTCCGGCATTCACCGTGAACGCCCCAACGGTCTCCGTGGTGGCGGCAGAAGCGTTTCCTTGGAGATTGATGTTACCGCCATACAGAGTCAGCGCGCGGCCGCTGAGGCGGTTGTCAACATTGGTACCAGTGCTGTCGAGGTTGAGCGTTCCCTGAGGCGTCACGATGACCGTGCCAACACCGCTGCTGCCCCCAGGTACTCCCAAGGTACCTGCCCCATTAAGTACCAGAGTGCCCTGGTTCACATAGACGCTCTGGCCTGGAAAGGCATTGGCGGCGGTGATCGTCCAAGTGCCAGTGCCGGCCTTCATCAGAGAGAAGGTGTTGATGACTACGGTACCAGAGGAGTTAAGAGATTGTAAGACGCCATCAAAAGTCATGGCGGTGTCGATGAACCCATTCCCCGCGCCCACCAGACCGAACCAAGAGCCGCGTCCCGAGGTTCCGGTGGAGCCCACCCGACCTGTCATGACGCCCGTGATATGAAGCGTCGTTCCTGCGTCCACTCCGATGGTGGCGGCACGCATGTTGCCGTCTGCATTGGAAGGACCCGAAAACGTGATGGCACCGCTGTAAGTGTTGTTGCCGCTGAGGGAGTAGGCCTGGCTGGTGGCGCTGGCGATGTTGGCATTCGCATTTGAAGCCAGAGTGATCGTGCTGCCATTGACGGACAGGATGGTGGACCCCATGAAGGAGGCTCCGGCAACGAGCATGGCGGGTGGAGCCCCCACCAACGTGACCGTGGTGCTGGAAGTCGAGCTGCTCAGGACCTGAACATTGCCGCTAAAGGCGGAGTTGCGGAGAGCGCCGGCGCCGTTGATGCCGTTGGAGGTGTTGTTGTTGCCGGGATTGAACACCAAGGCCTCTGCAACGGTGATCCCCCCCGTGATCTCCAGTGCCGCAGCCACATTGGCCACCAGAGTGTAGGCGGAGCCAGAATTGGAGCCGAGAGAGTAGCTGCCGGTGGAGCCGAGAGCGGATGAGTTCGTGACCCGGACCACTCCCTGACCGATGGTGAGAATGCCGTTCCAGGAGGAGGTGAGTCCTGTCAGCCCCTGCGTCATCGGCGCTGTCAGCACCAGCGTGCCTGCGTCGTTCTTCTGCAGATTGTTGCTGTTGTTGGAAAAGCTGAAGGTTTTGTCAATCGAAAAGGTGTTGCCAGCCGTGACGTCAATGGCGTTGCTGCCCTGGTTCATGATGAAGGTGCGATCGGCGGAGTGGAAGGTGCCGTCCGCGCGCAGGCCCGCCGTGGCGGAGTTGGTGTTGACGAAAATTTCATTCGCGGCATTTCCCAACGCCTCATTGCTCGTGAAGGCCAGCACGCCGGCCGAGACACTGATCACCGATTTGCCAGAGACTGAGCTTGAACCATTGAGTGCGCTTGTGAGCGCCTGGCTCAGGTTCACCTGGGTCAGCACCAGGGTGGTGTCCGCCACGGTCACCGGATTGGACAGGGTCACCTGATGTCTGACGAGGGTGGGGTTGGGAGAGGTGATGTTCTGGCTGAGGCGCAAGGTGGTGCCGTCAATGATTTCAGCCACAAAGGTGCCGGCAGGAATGCCTGAGCCTGACACGGCCATGCCCACGCGGAAGCTGCTAGTGCCGCCCTGGACATTGCTCACAATGTTGGGGTTGGAGATCGTGCTTCCCAAGGTCGTGTTGGTGACATTGTCATTGATGCTGAGAACCTTGGTTCCAGGGGGGATGCCGTTGCCGCTCACCAACATGTTGACGGCGAAGGTGCTGGCGATGCTCGGTGTCAGGGTGAGCGTGGCCTGGCCGCTGGCCACGCTGGCGGCAAAACTCTGTGAAGTAATGGAGTTGATACGCGTGCCACCATTGGAGGTGCTGACGCCGGTGCCGGTCAGCAGCTGGCCGGTGACCAAATTCGCCGCGCTCTCGACGGTCATGACGGTGCTGGCGTTGGCCCCATAGGCATTGAAGCTGACCGTACCGCCGAAGTTGTTGGCGGAATTGCTGAGAAGCAGCGTGCCGCCACCGGCTTTGAGAATGCTGTTGCCCGCGCCGGTCACCTGACCGGCGAGTTCAAGGCCCTGGACCAGATTGTTCGAAGTGGTGGCGTTGTTGACCGTGAACGTCGGTGCGCCCGTCAGGGTGGTGACACCCGTCACCTGCAAACCATAGCCATTGTTGTTGGCAAGCGTCACCGCGTTGTTGCCTACGTTCAGTGACGAAATCTGCGCCCGCTTGTTGGCCGGAGGCGTGTAAAAAGGCGAAATGGCGGTGGAGACGGGCCCGGTGGTCAGCGTGACGGTGCCTGTGACGGTGATGTTATGGTTGAAGGCCAGATTCTGAAGGCCGCCGGTGCCGTCGCCATCATCCAGCAGCTGCAGGGTGCCGCCCGCCATGGTGAAGGTCTTGTTGTTGAGGGCGCTCACGCCCAGCACACGCAGGTTCGCACCCGGTTCAAACACCAGCTGTCCGGCGAAACCTGAGTTGTTGCCAGACAGGCTCACCGTGCCGCTCTGGGAGGCAAAGCCGGTCTGCTGCACCACACCCGTAGCCAATGCATTGATGGCACTGATCGTCGTGCCCGCGTTCTTGACGGTGGAACGGATGACAAGAGACGTAGTGGCATCTCCAGTGATGCCGCCTGAGACGATGAGATTCGCACCCACGTCCGCGACGGGCTGCCCGCCAGCAATCGCATCCAGTACCAGGGTCTTGCCGCTGGCAATGGTCACCGCGCCGCCCAAAGTCACTGATACCGCATTCGCCACGTCCTGAATGACTGCGTCTGAAGTTACGTCGACAGCATTGCCAAACGTGGTCACGGCACCGGCTCCACCTTTGGAATCCAGCACCAAATTGCCGCCCGCGAGCACGACCTTCGCCGAGCCAATGGGATCAAAGGAGCCTGCGACGGTACTGCCGGTCAGCACCAGCGTGGGCGTCTGGGAGAAAGTCAGCGCTGTGGCAGCGGACACCGCAGAAGCATCGCCTGAGACCTTGAACTGGGTGCCGTTGACGATGGAGGTGATGACCGTGCCCTTGGGAATGCCCGTGCCGCTGACCGTCATGCCCACGGCCAGACCCGCAGTGCTTGTGGTCGTCAGTGTGCTGGCCTTGCCGTTGAGGGTGCCGTCAGTCGCATAACTCGAGGCGACGTAGGTGGCATTTTGGGTCACGGACGTGCCGATCATCTGAATGCTGCTGGTGGCGCCCAGGGTGTTGGCGCTCTGGGTTTGATTGAAGTAGAGCCAGCCAGCGCCGGTCTTTTGGATGGTCATGGCCCGACCTTCATCTGAAACCACGCCGTCAAAGGCCACGTTTATATTCGAAGCAATCGTGACCGTGCCGGCGGTTCCTGAGCCCAAGGTGCCAAACACGGTGGGGGCCCCTGAGGTCCCTCCGAAACGCAGCGTCTTGCCAAAACCGCCCCCGTTGCCCACCACGGCGGTCTGCCCCAGGAGGTCATAAGCTGCTACAGTAAGGGTGACGCCGGTGTCCAGCAGCAGCCGCCCCATCGCAGCCGATGTGACGGAGGTGTTGGAGAGGGAAATCTCGGCGTTCCCCGTGAGGCGGACATCATTGCCAAACTGCAGGGCGGTGCTGGAACCGTTCACCGTGTTGACATCCGCCAGATGAAGGAGGGTGTTGGGAATGACTTTGCGAATCTGCCCGCTGCCTTCGCTGGTGTCAGGGCCTGCGTAGCCCAGATTGATGTTGCCGCCGCCGGAGCCATTCACGTAGTCGATGCGGATGTCGTGCGCGCCGGAAGCCAGAAAAATCGGCGCACTGGAAAGGTCCGTGTTGCCTTTGCCACCGTCGTTGTTCAAAACCAGCACCCCGTCGATGTAGATCTTGGCACCGTCATCAGCGGCGGCAAAGAAGGTGTAGGCTCCGGCTGTGGAGATGTCCACCTTGCCCACCCACTGAGCGCCACCGGCCGCCGGGATGGTGTTCAGATTGTTCAGCGTGAGGTCGGTGCGCACGCTGTCTGCGACCCCGGTGAAATTGACGAGGCCGCTGTCACCCGTGCCGGTGGTGGTGAACTGACGGCCGGAGAGGCCGTTTGAGGTGGAGTTGAAGCCGCGAATGTCCAGCTTGGAACCTGTCTGCAGGGTGACTTGGTTGGTGCCCAGCGGGTTCTTCCCGGTGTTGAGGTCGGTGGAGTTCGCATCCACCCGGAGCATGGCTTTGTTGCCAACGGTGATGCCGCCGGTCAGGGAAGTGGCGAAGTTGTTGTTGCGAGTGCCCAGATGCAAAATACCAAACTTAGAGCCGGCAGAGCTCGCCGTGTCGGTAAACTGGATGGACAGACCATTGCTGCCGGCCAGCGGAGCCGTGAGAGAAACTTCAGTGTCGGAGACGCTGGAATCACCTTGGATGGTGATGGAAGGTGAGGCGCCGGTGAACGTCAGCGTGTTCGCCGCAGAGGAAGAGGTGATGTTGGTTCCAGCCGCTTCAAAGCGCAGTCCACCGACAGAGATGGGAGCGGTGATGGTCACGTTGGTGGAACCCAGGAAAGCAGCGATGTCTCCGGCCCCATTGTTCCAGGCAATCTGAGTTCCCGCCGTGCCCGTAGGCACGGTAGCCAGCCAGTTGGGGGTGGTCGTGTTCCAGTTTCCGGAAGTAAACTCACCGGAGATCTTGCCATCCGTCGTCCAGTAAATGGTCGCAGATTGCAAAGGCGTGGCGACTTGCATGACGAACACCAGCACGGTCATGAACCAGCCGAGGAGGATGCGATTATGTCGAAGTGTTTTCATCAGAGATAAAAGTTTGGGCAGGGGCGGCGCGGGAGAATTTTAAAAAAGGCGGAAGAAAAGGACACAAGACAGCGAAACGGCGGCGTTTAGACACTGAACCTGCGCATCCATGGGAAACCCTAAAAAGTCACAACCGTTCGACCCAACGAGCATTTCGTTGTGCGTCTGGTCGATGGGATGATTTCTCATGGGTATAAGCAAATGGTTGGTGCGTGGATGCACGTCGGGGTAAGACAGCATTCCAAGCCTAGCGTTCAGAATAGCGAAAATGGATCTGTCCCGTCAATGCAAATACATCGACTTTACGATTTTTCGCCTTTGAGAAGCCTCATGGCACCGCCACTGCAGGTCCATCTAGGATTTCCACGCGCAAAGCCGCCAGTTCCCCAGCATCCCGCGTAATCAGCACGCTAATTCGGTGAATTCCGGCGCTCAATTCGAGCTCCTGCTGGGGCAGCAATTCCTTTAGCTCTGCCCCGTCCACCGCTACAACGACGCCCTTCACGGCGCTGAAGCCGAGTTTGACCTTGCCAGCACCGTCCAATTTCAGGCCAAATTGGACGATTTTCGGGAACCAAGGATACATTTTCTGCGCCGCGGGCAGATCGGCCAGCGGAAGGTCGCCATTCACCTGGCTGAGCGCCATCTGCCATGGGAAGGGGTGTTTGTCGTCGTTCAGAGCAAAGCTGCCCACGTGGCGGACGTGGTCCACGTCCTTCTGCTCCATCTTGCCCATGGCCTTCCAGGTGCGGACGTAGCGGTTCGGCTGGGTCTTGTAGGCCCCTTCCCGGCCGAGTTCGGAGAGGAAACGCACGAGATCGATGAATTCGTCCTCGCGCAGGCTGGCTGTGAGGCCGGGGGGCATCATGCTCACGGGGCTCATCTGGCGGCTGGCGATGCCGGATTTGGCCACTTTGACGATCTGATTGGCGGGGTCACGAATCGTCAACTCCTCGGCGCCATCGTTCATGAGGCCGCCGGAGATGACTCCGCCGTCCTTTTTGCTGATGATGACCATGTGGTAGCCTTCTTTGATCTTCTTGCTGGGCTCCAGCAGGCTTTCAATAAGGTAGTCCACCGGGGCGCTGGCGCCGATGCTGACGAGGTTTGGCCCCAGCACGCCGCCGGATTCGCCAATGGCGTGGCAGGTGGTGCAGAGCATCTGCTGGCGGCGGTAGACGGCCTCGCCACGGGCGGGGTCGCCCTGGGTCTTCACCTTGGCCACCATGGCGCTCATTTCCTCAGGGGTGAGGGGGCGGTCCATCTGCTTCACGCCACCAGCTTTTTTGAGGGCCTCGGCCAGGGGGCCCTGGATGCCACGGGAGGTGACCATGCGAATGCCTTCGACGGCGACGGAGTCAAGAATCGTCTTGCCTTCCAACTCCTTGGCCAGCACGCCGGGGAGCTGCTTGTTCTTCAGGAAAACGGTGAGGATGGGCTTGGCGGCATCCACTTCGGCCTTGGCCAGGAACTCGACGGCGCGCTTGGCCGCGAGCTGCGGTCCGACGCTGGTCAGGCCGTCAATCATGAGGGCACGCAGGCCGTTGTCCTGGGATTCGGTGAAGAGCTTGTCGAAGAGATCACGGGACTTCACACCGCCGAGGGCGGTGAGGCCACGCGTGGCACCATCGCGGATGGGAGGGATCGTTTTGGCGTCGGTCAGCAGGGCCACCAGCGTGTCGCGGGCGGGTTCCACCTTCCAGAGTCCGGCGAGAATGGCGGTGCGGTGTACCACATGGGGCTCAGGGCGGGTAAACCAGGCCATCACGATGTCCTTCGCGCCTTCAGGGATGACTTTGCGGTCCGTGGCGGCCTTCACCAGGGCGTCCTGCAGGCCGATGTAGTAGGGGGCCATGGAGGCGTCGTTGACCATGTCGACCATGGTCCCGGCCTGCGCGGCGTCGGCGGCGCTGCCGGCCATGTCGAGCACGGCGGCGGCGTCTTCAGCGCTGAGCTTGCCGCTTTTCAGCGCAGCAAAGAGGGGGGGCAGGGCATCGCTGCGGCCGGTGCTCTTCATGGCGTAGACGAGGTGCTTGGGCCGCTCGTCGAGCTTGAGCTTGCCCTCGACGACTGCGGGCATCCAGATGTCTGCCTGCTCACGGCAGGTCTGCTCCAGGAGGAAATCGAGGGAGTCGTCCATCGGGCGGTCCAGCACCTTGAGGGCGAGGCTGACGGCTCCGGGCTTGCGCATGTCTGCCAGCACGGCCAGAGCCCAGAGGCGCACCTGGGCGTTTTCGTCCGCCACGGCCTGCTCCAGCACCTTCATCACTTCAGGGAACACCTTCCAGCGGTGGCTCAGGATGCGCAGCGCGGCGGCACGGATGCGGTAGTCCCCATTTTCCCAAAGCCTGCGCCAGAGCGTGGGCGAGAAGGAGTTCACGCCTTCGCGCGCCCAGGCGGCTTCGAGCAGGGCGTGGGAGTCGGCTTCCTTGGTGCTGTCCAGCTTGGCAGCCCACTCGTCCAGGGCCAGGGTGACTTTGGCGGCGCCTTGGTCGCGGAGCTCGCGTTTGGCAAAACGGCGCACGTGGTTGCGGTCGGACTTGAGCATTTCCAGCAGGTCTGCCGTGGGGGCACCGGCGATCTGGACCTTGGGGCTGAGCGGTTTGCCCTTGGCGGTGATGCGCCAGATGCGGCCGTGCTGGTGGTCGCGGCGGGCGTCGCGGAAGTCCACTTCGCCGTGCTGGATGATGGGATTGTACCAGTCGGCGATGTAGATGGCACCGTCAGGGCCCATCTTGACGTCGATCGGGCGGAAGGCGCGGTGGGTGGAGGCGAGGAGGTCGGGGAGCTGCTTGGCGATGTAGCTGCTGCCGCTGGGGGTGAGCTGGAAGCGGTTCACGCGGTTGCCGCGGAAGTCATTGAGCACAAAGGTGCCCTGCCAGTCGGCCGGGAAGTGGGGGTCTTCGATGATTTCCAGTCCGCACTGCTTGGGCTGGCCGGGGCTGAGGCCGTGGAGGATGCGCTTGGCCCCCGGGGAGGTGGCGAACACGGAGCCGGGGAAGATGAAATTGATCCCCTCCCCGCCTGCGCCGTCGCACGCGAAGCTCTGGCCCCAGCGGTCAAACTCCAGGCCCCAGGGATTGATGAGGCCTTTGCTGATGATTTCCGCCCGGCGCGTCTCCGGACGGAACTCCCAGATGCCGCCGCCCATGAGACGGCGAATGCCGTGGGGGGTCTCCATGTGGGTGTGGATGTAGATGGACTGATTGAAGTAGAGCATGCCCTCCGGGCCCCAGCGGAAGGTGTGGAGGAGGTGGTGGGTGTCCTCGGTGCCGAAGCCGCTGAGCAGGATGGTGCGCTCGTCTTCCTTGAGGTCGTTGTTGGTGTCCTTCAAAAAGAGCACCTCGGTGGAATTGGCCACATAGAGGCCGCCGTCTCCCGGGGCGAGGGCGGTGGGGATGTGCAGGCCTTCGGCGAAGGTGGTGGATTTGTCGGCCTTGCCGTCGCCATCGGTGTCTTCGAGCACGACGACCTGGTCCTTGGCCTCTTCGCCGGGCTTGATGTGCGGGTAGGTGGTGCTGGTGACGACCCACAGGCGGCCCTGCGCGTCCCAGTTCATCTGCACGGGCTTCTGGATCATGGGCTCCGCCGCGAAGAGATTCACCTCAAAGCCCTCAGGGACCACGAAGGCCTTCAGCTCCGCCTCGGGATGCGCGTCCGGCAGATCGGCGAGCGATGTCGGCTGCGAGGCATGGGCGGCGAGGCCGATCGAACCAACGAGAATCAGGGCAAGGCGAGTCATCATAAAAGGGAAGCGCAAGATACGACTCTGCGGCGGACGTTTGGCAAGCATTCTCTCGGGGGAAATGCAGGGGGGTGGTGCGCGAGCCCCCTGTACGCTTCTCGTGAAGCAATGGGGCCTGACGCATCCCCAGTTGAAATCAGCGCCTCCGCCCCTTAAAATCCAACGATGAGTACCGTCCTTGAAATCGAACAAGCCATCGAGACGCTGCCCCGCGAGCAGTGGCTGGAGTTGCGTGCGTGGTTCATGGAGCGCGATGCCACCATCTCCGCCTCTGCGAGTGTTTTTGCCCTTTTTGATGCCGAGGAAGGGGCGGAGCAACAGTGGCAAGACTGACTGCCATGCGTGGCGAAATTTGGCTCATTGACCTGGGCATGGTGCAGAAGGTGCGGCCCGTGCTCATCCTCAGTGAGCGCTACAAAGATGCAGAGCGGGCCTTGGTCAGCTATGTGGCGCGCACGACCAGCGCACGCGGCACCGAATACGAGGTGCCGCATCAGCATGCCAAGTTTGCTCCGGGCGTGTTTGACGTACAGTCGATCGGCACGGTGCCGGATGTGCAGTTGATCCGCCGTCTGACTGTTTGTGATGAGGCCACACTGGCAAAGGTCGAAGCAGCGCTGAAACGCTGGCTCGGCTTGCGGTAGATTAAAGTTCTAAGCATGCCGGGCTTGGAATTGGCCCCTGCCATGATTAGCGTGGGGCATGCTGCCTCTTCCACCCCTCACCCGCACGGCATGACCCGGCCCAAGTTCATTCCGCTTCAGGTCAAAGGCGCGTACTGCTTGGAGGCTTTTTGCCGGCACCACGGCATCAATCATCCGGCGGTGGAGCAATTGATCGCGCATCTGCTCAGCATCACGAAGGCAGATAACCTGTCCGCTTGGGAGCAGGCGGGGCAGCGGCTGCTGCTGAATGGCCGTGGCGATCCTTGGCCCTTCGACTTGGACGAGGCTGTCCCCGCACGGCTGCGTGCCGACTTTCGCAAACTGGTGCATGCCACCGTGGAGATCGGCCTCGTGGATTTTCATGGAGCCAGCACTTACCGCCCGCTGGAGTGTTACGAGGCCTGCAAGCGCCTGCTCAAGAAGCACCGGGTGCCCCACCGCCGCAAATCACCGAGCTGCAGCCCCGTCCCTTCCCCTTTCACCTGTGGCGGCCTGTGCTGAAGCTGCTGCTGCTGAAGCTCACGCCGATCTTGATCATCGGGTACTACGGGCAGCGGTATCTGACCGATGGCAGGCTGCCGCTTCAGGGACTGGTGGAGTTCGTGGTTGGCATGTGGCTGGCGATTGGACTGATTCTTTCGCTGACTTTCTCCATGGACTGGCTGCTGATGCGGAGATTCACCTGGGTGCTGGAGCCGGAGGGCGTGCACATCCAGGAGCATGGGTCCACGGTGCAGGTGGTGCCCTGGAACGAGATCTCCGGGCTGAAGCTCAAGCCCCTCGGACTGGTGATATTGGCAGGGAAAAAAGTCCTGCGCTTCTCCTACCTGCCCCCGGCCGAGGCGGAGCGGCTGCTGAAAGAGATGGAAGCGCGGATGAGGGACTCTGGGAACGGGGGATGACGGACGGCATCCCCGGTTGAAACCGGACCCGATGACTCCGCAGATCTGGCCTGAGGGATCAAGATGATCCCCTCCTACTGCACCCCCTCCCTCACCATCACGGTTCATCGCCGGGGAGTGCGTACGGTGATGTTTTTTCAAACGCCCCATGTGAGCCGTGGTGGAAGCTGGGAGCAGAAAAGCCACCGGGTGGTACAACCGCCACTGGGCATGAGCCGGGATGCTTCAATTGCCATTTTGCCTATCCAGGCGAGGCGGTGACCTTGGCATCTCTCCCCGAGATTCAGGTGTCGAGTGAGACGGGAAGCACCCGTCATTGAGCAGACAGCTTAGAATCATTAACGGCCATTCTTTGCATCAACAAACTACTATGGGGTGATCACCCCATAGTAATTCACACCCCAAAAATATATTCTTTTTATTGTATCTATAAATTCCAAACAAATAACATGACCTCATTTCCCAGTCTTAAATTTTTACCCACCCTCCTAAGGCGCATCTCATGGTGCCTGATCACCACGGCCGCTGTGGCCGGATTCCACCTCTCGGCGGCTGAGTCCCCCATCGTGCTGGGGCAGGCGGCGGACTTCGCGGTGCTGGCGGGGGCGGGCATCACCAACACGGGGCCCACCACCATCATCGGAGATGTGGGCAGCCTGCCCACGGCCACGATGACGGGCTTTGGCTCGGTGACCCTGACAGGGATCAATCACGGCGGAGATGCCATCACCCTGAGCGGCAAGGGCGATCTGCTCACGGCTTTCAATGACGCCGCCGGCCGCCTGCCGACGATCATCTATGCGCCGATCGCGGATCTGGGCGGACTGACGCTGGCCCCCGGGGTGCATACGGACTCCAGTTCCTTTGGCATCACTGGCACGCTGACGCTGGATGCGATGGGAAATCCCAATGCGGTGTGGGTTTTTCAGGCGGGCTCCACGCTCATCACCGCCGCCGGCAGCAGCATCAATCTGATCAACGGCGCGCAGGCGGCGAATGTCTTCTGGCAGGTGGGCAGCTCAGCCACACTGGGGGTGAACTCGGCCTTTATCGGCACCATCCTGGCAAACACCTCCATCACACTCAATACCGGGGCCACGCTGGACGGGCGGGCTCTGGCCCTGAATGGGGCGGTGACCATGGACAGCAACAACATCGCCATGACGCCCCTGCTGGTGAACGGCCCCACGCATTGGCTGGGCGCCGCGAGCGGTCTGTGGACGACGGCGGGCAACTGGGCCGTGGATGTGGCAGGCACGCCTTCGCTGCTCGTCCCCTCCGCTTTGGACAACATCACCTTTTCCGCCAACGGCGCGGCCAATCAGAGCACCAACCTGGGCGCTGATTTCACCATCAACACGCTGACCATTAAAGACCCGGCGGCGGTCACCATCGCCGGAGCCAACACGTTGACTCTGGCCGGCAACCCGGGCCTCACCATCAATGCCGGCGCAGGGCTGGTGACGATCTCCAGCGGTCTGGCACTCACCGGCGCGGCACCGCTAGTGACCGTGAACAACGCAGCCGGGGCGATTTTCAGCGGCGTGGTCACCAGTGCAGGCAGTTTGATCAAGGCAGGCACCGGCAGCCTGGGCATCAGCGGCGCGACCACGGTCACCGGCCCTGCCAGCATCGCTGCGGGCACGCTTAATATCCTCACGGGCGGCAGCTTCACCGCCCTGAGCACCACGGTGGCGGCAGGCAGCACGGTCTCCGTGGCCGGAGCCCTCAACTCCCCGGCGGTGAACATCCAGGCTGGCGGCAATCTGGATGGCACGGGCATCATCACCGGAAACGTGATGAACCTGGGCACGGTGAATCCGGGGGCCGCCGTGGGCGCCCTCACCATCAACGGCACCTACACCCAGGGCGGCAGCGGTCTGCTGGCCACCGAGCTGGTGACCCCGGCCAACCATGACCAATTGCTCATCAGCGGCGCGGCCAACCTCGGCGGCACGCTGGTGATCACCACAGCCGGCGGACTGCGCCCGAACCTGGGCGACAGCTTTGACATCATCCAAGCAGGCAATGTGGCAGGCCAGTTCACCACAGTGGTCAATCCCTTCGCGGGCCCGGGCACCCTGGTGAATCTCGTCGTCGTGTACACCCCCACGGCCGTCTTTGTAAATGCGGTGCAGAACAGCTTTGGAAATGCGCTGAGCCTCATCCCGCTCACCCCGAATCAAACGGCCGTGGCGGCTGCGCTGGACTCCGCCTTGAACGATGTGCGTCAGGCTCCGGTGCTGGCCTATCTCAACGGTCTCAACATCAATGCCGTGCCGCAGCAGCTGGAAAAAATCGCCCCGGAGGAGCTGACGGCGATCTACAGCATCGCCTTTGCCCAGCTGGACACGGAGATCCTCAGTGTGCAGCAGCGCCTCTCCTCCATCCGCAGTGCGGGCTGGAGCGAAACCGCCGCTGAGCAGGCGCCGACCACGAGCGGCAAAGACGTCCACCCCGTCGCTGGATTCTCCCCCGCCATGTCGCCAGACAACAACTACCGCTATGGGTTCTTTGCCAATGCGACCGGCCAGTACGCCAGCCTGGGAAACACCGCCAATGCGAACGGCTTTGATGTGCAGTCCGTGGGCAGCACCATCGGCGCGGATGTGCGCCTGAATGAGAACTGGGTCCTGGGTGTCACGCTCGGCTATGCGCGCTCCAACAGCGATCTCACGGACGGCGGCAGGCTCACCGCCGATGGCATGCGCGCAGCGGTGTATGCGATGTACATGAGCGGCGCCTTTTACACCGAACTCATGGTGGGCGGCAGCTTCAACAGCTATGACACCCGGCGCAGCGCCCTCGGCGGCACGGCCACGGGGAGCACCAACAGCACCAGCTTTGACGCCTACCTCGGCACCGGCTACGACATCCAGGTGAATCAATGGACCTTCACCCCCATGGCATCGCTGCGCTACACGCACGTAAACATCGACAGCTTTGAGGAATCCGGCTCGCTGCAGCCGCTGCGCTTTGGCTCCCAGAGCCAGGAGTCGCTGCGCTCACGCATCGGCCTGCGTGCCGCGTACACCGCCCTCGTGGGTGCGGCCCGGGTCACGCCCTCACTCAGCATGCAGTGGCAGCATGAGTACCTGGACTCCCAGCTCGGCATCACCTCCCAGTTTGCCAATGGCTCCGGCAATCCCTTCACAGCCTACGGCCCCCGGATCGGGCGGGACAGCGCCCTCGTCACCGCAGGCATGAATGTCGCGTGGGACCGCTACGCCGTCTACCTCGCCTACCAGGCCGAGCTCTTCCGCACCAACTACCAAAGCCACACCGTGTTCGCAGGCTTTCGCGTGAGCTGGTGAGCTCACGCAGGGTGGGTGTTCGATCAGGGCACAAAAACCGGGCGGCATGCCAGAAAGTGGTATGGGTGTGGCGGCCGATTGGGCGGCGCAGCCGCAGGCCTCCATCCCTGAAGGCAGCCGCAGCCAAGCGGCTGCCAAGGCTTCCTACCGTCTGCTTTCCAATGAACGGCTTGAAGCCGCAGACATTGATCAGAGTCACCGTGCGGCCACCTGGGGGCGCATGGCCAGCCATGAGGTCGTGCTGGCCGTGGCTGACACGACGAGCTTCAATCACACGACTTATGCTGGCACGGACGGCATCGGTCCCATCGGCCTGGGCAATGGCAGCGCGCAGGGCTTCTTGCTGCACAGCGTCACCGACCTCATCATCCAGCTGGGCTACCAGGTCCTGATATTGGACAACCTGAGCTCACTGGCCTCCGGCGTGGATGAAAACAAAGGCATGGACTACGAGCCCCTCTCCCACTGGCTGCTGGAGCTGCGCCGGCGGAAGATCACCGTCATCGTCGTCCACCACGCCGGGCGCAATGGCATGATGCGCGGCCACTCCAAGCGCGAAGACGCCTGCTCCTGGATCATCGAGCTGCGCGACGCCCGCCTGGAAAGCGACCCCGGCGCGAAATTCGTCAGCCACTTCGCCAAACCCTCCCGCAACACCGGCGATCCCCTCCCCGACATGCTCTGGCACTTCACCACCGACAAGACCACCGGCATCACGGACATCCAGTGTGAGCTGGCGCAGGTCTCGGAATACGAGCAGTTCATCCAGCATGTGCTGGAAGGGGTGACGAGCCAGAAGGACCTCGCGGAGATGATGGATAAGAACAAGGGCACCGTCAGCAAATGGGCGCGCAAAGCCCTGCGGGATGGCCGTCTCAGCGGCGGCGCAAACAAGCTGCTGCCGCCGAAAGCCTCGCCGTCCAAGGGGCGCGGCAAAATACGCGTCCACGCCAGCGATGACGATTTCGACGATGACGACGGCTACGACCAGGACGACGACAGCCAAAATCCACATCAGCCCGCTCCACACGGCACCTCTGGTTGCCGGTTGCCCACCCTATGTTTTCGAAATGGCAACCGGCAACCCAGCCCCTCAGCCCCCTCGTTTTTTGGAGCATTTGATGGCAGAATGTGGCATCCTGTGGAAACTCGACGCACGTTTGTGAAGACCCGAAGCCCAACCCATGGCAACCGAAAAGGGGTGTACGGTTGCCATGTGGCAACCGGGCAATAGCAGTTCCGACAGCGCCCGCCGGGCATCAAATCCCCTGCGCTTTCACCACCGGCTCTTCAGGAAATTCGACGCCCGGCGCGATTTTACCCACGAAGGCCACGGCATCCGCATAGCGGTCGAAGTCTTTGATGTGCTCGACCAGCCCCTCGGCATTCACACCATAGAGGGCGAGGATGGAGGGCTCGTATTCAGAATCGAAAGGATCATCGCCATAGACCATCGGCTCAAAGTTGTCGTCGCCGCTCAGGCAGCGAATGGTTTGAATGCGCCAGTGGGTGAAGGGGGAAGCTGGAACAGGATTGATTGCCTTCACGTCCAGCGGCAGGCGCGGTTGCGCGTCTATATAATTTAATGGCAGCAGGAGTTTCATGGCCACATCCGGGCAGTCCTCGGCGTCGAAGCCGCTCAGATCCTCCACACTCATGCGCTGCAGGCATGCGGCTCCAAACTTGTCCTCCAGCAGATAGGGCCAGACGTCCTCCGTCTCATCAAAGACCACATGCTTGCAGGCCCACTCCTCAAACAAGGCGGCAATGCGCATCGCCTCGCGGTAGAACTGATCCATGCCCTGAAAGAGCTCGCTTAGACTGAGGTCTTGCAGCTTGGCGGACTGATCGCAGGCATCCCGCAGTGAAGTGGCGCAGGCAAAGACGGCGGCAGGATCGAGAGAGTCGTTTTTAAAAATCATGACTTCCCAGCAACGCACAGGGGTTTTAGTTTCCTGGAATGGCTGCGCGAAAAAACTGGACCCGTCATGAGCTGCTCATTCTCTTGAATGTGTACCACAAGCTGCGGTTTGGGCAGATGCATGAGCGGCAGCCGACGGTGATCACGCTGGCAAAGAAGCTGGAGCGCACGGCGGGGAGTGTGGCAATGAAGCTAGGCAATCTGGCATCGCTGGATCCGGCGCTGAAGCTGCGCGGCATCAAGGGGCTCAGTGGAGCTAGCAAACTCGATGAAATAATGTGGCAGGAGTTCCACGGCCATCTAGATGAAACAGTTCCAGCTAGTGAAGCGGCGCTGCGCGAGCTGATGAAAGCGGGGCCAGATGACACAGTCGAAGTCCCTACCAAGCAAGGCATTCATGTTATCAAAGCACCACCCTCCGGGCCAACAACAGCCGTTAAGCCACAAAAAATTCGGCTTGGTCACGACTACTTTCAAAATGCTGTCGTGAACAACTTTGCTGGCCGATGCGGCGTGACGCAGCTGGGCATCCGAGGTCTGCTCGTTGCTTCACATATTTTACCCTGGAGCACTCATGAGAGCGAACGGCTCAATGTGCGCAACGGCCTCTGCCTCTCCCGGCTGCACGATGCGGCGTTTGACCGCCATTTGATCTCGTTTGATGACAACCTGCGCCTGCTGCTCTCCAAGCGCCTGCGCAGCGAGCTGCCGCAGCGTGCGGTGCAGGAAAACTTCGCTGCGTATGAGGGCCAGACTTTGGAACTGCCGACAGACTCCGTGCTACCCGATCTCGCCTTCATGGCAGAGCATCGGGTGAAGTTTATGAAGATGTAGCTGAGTGATCCTCACACCATGCGCGAAGCCGTGCTTCGTTTTCCACCTTCACGGTGATCTCCCAATGATCGTCTGGCAGCGGCAGCACGCTGAACCACTGGCTTGAACTGACCATCCGGCGGCAGGCTACCATGGCTCGCGATTCGCCGCATAGGGTGATGCTTGCTGTGCGAAGGCCGGATGAGATATACATGGGCGGATGAGTCCTCATGCCGGCCACCTTGGACGATGAGTCTAGGGACTATGAGTCAAGTCGGGCCATGGTTTCAGCCCTTCGCAGCCCCCTTTTTCTTCCCCTCCCAAGGCCTCCGGTTGCCGGTTGCCATTTCGAAAATATAGGGTGGGCAACCGGCAACCATGAGGGTGCGGAGGGGTCAAAAACACGGTGCCGGAAATGGCAACGGGCCGCAGCGGAGTGCAGGTGGCGGCGGTGCGTGGAAAGAGGTGGAAGCCGAGAGGGGGGATGAAGTTGCCGTGGTTTTTGAGGGCGGCGCAGGCACTGGGCAGCGAGAAGTCACCTCAGTTCATGCACGGCATCTCTCGCCCCATGCAGCACGCGCACGATCTCCAGTCGCTCTCTATGATGATAGACGATGAGGTAGTTTTTCCGCACCGTGTGAAACCATAGATCGTGCAGTGTCAGGTCACGACGGCGATGGCCCAGGGAGGGCAGTTCCGCCAGTCGCTGCACTTCGGCGCGGATGTCCGCCTCCAAAACATCGGCAGCCTCGGGATTGTCCTGCGCAATGAAGGCCCAGATGTCCTGCAGATCGCCCTGCGCGGCGTGACTGTAAAGCACCCCGCTCATGCCCCTGCACGCCAGCGGGCTTTGAACTCCGCCATCTGCGCCTGCGACTGCTCTTCGGTCAAAACACGGCCCTGCTCCAGATCGCTGAGACCAGCGTCGATCTTTGCAGAGGCTGCCGCCTTCCAATGCTCCTCCTGCCGCAGCAGCCCCAGGGACTCTGCCACCACCTCGTCCGCATCACGATATAGACCCGAGGCGATCTTCTGGCTCACGAACGACTCCAAAGCATGTGGCAGGGTCACAGTCATGCGCCATTATCTCCATCAGCCGCCCGGCTGCAACCGTCATGATGGGTCTGGATGTAGCGGCGCGTGAAAGTTGCCTTGTTGCTGTGCAACAAGGGAGGGCTTCGCATCGCCCATGCTTCACGGTGGTCCCACATGGCAGGTGTTTGCGGCGCGCTTCCCTGTTCCGCAGGAACAGGGCTACTTTGGCATCCCCAGCGCCCTCTTCACCCGGGCCAGGGTGTGGGCCTGGCGCTTGCGGGACAGGGCGCATTCCCAGAGGCGGAGGACGGTCCAGCCGGATTTGCGGAGCTCGCGGGTGACGAGGCGATCCCGCCGGCGGTTGCGGGCGATCTTTTCGTCCCAGAATTTCCGGTTCTGCCGGGGGCGGGTGGCGTGGCGGGGGCAGCCGTGCCAGAAGCAGCCGTCCACAAAGACGACGACGCGCTCCTTTCTGAAAACGAAGTCGGGTCGCACGCGGGGCCTGCGGATCTTCTTCTCTGCGGCGCGGGGATGCGGCATGCACACAGACACATGCCGCCGCCAGCCGGTAATCTTTTCGGCGCGCAGCAGATCCCGCAGGCGCAGCTCCGTGGCGGCATTGCCGGTGGAGCGGATGCGGCTCATCACCTCGCTGCGCTTGGCTGGGGTGAAGACGTCGGGCATGGGGCGGAAGCGGTGGGCGGGAAGAGAGGGATGAGGAACTGAAAACTGAGAACGGTAAAAATGCAAATGGCCGGAGGGCGGCAGGTGGGCGCAGGGGGGGGGGGCTTGAAC
>NZ_JBAQCR010000381.1:0-2742 GCF_049294395.1 Prosthecobacter sp. | reverse complement strand
GTGCAGGCGGCGCTGCGCGGCCGGCAGTTTGCCGGTCTGGTGATCTTGGGCGGCTACGATGTGGTGCCCTCGGCACGCATGGACGTCCTGACGCCGGAGCTGCGCGCCGCCGTGGGCCGCTTTCCGGACCCGGACAACTTCATCGTGTGGAGCGATGCGCTGTTTGGAGACCTGGATGGCGACACCTTTGCCGAGCTGCCAGTCAGCCGCATCCCAGACGGCCGCTCGGCAGAACTTTTCACTGCCGCCCTCCAGTCCGCCACAGGGACCGAGCCTAACAAGCTCTGCGTGCACAACGTCAAACGCCCCTTCGCCAAGGCCGTCTTCAAGCTGATCAAAGGGCAGGGAAAAGCCCTCTCCTCCCAGCCTGCGCGAACCGCCGAAGCCCGGGCCGAGCAGAGTCAAATGCAGGGCAGCCTGTATCTCATGCTGCATGGGTCTGACAGTGATGGCTCCGCCTTCTGGGGGGAGGAGGAAGACCAGATGGTGGAGGCATTTGACGTCAGCTGCCTGCCTGCCACCGGCACGGGCATCGTCTTCACGGGAGCCTGCTGGGGAGCGCTCACGGTGACGCGAAAGGCCGGGGCGCAGGACCCTGCGCGGCCACCTCAGAGCAAAGCGGCGGACCAGTCCATCGCCCTGACAGCGCTGCGCGCCGGTTACCGCGCCTTCATAGGCTGCACTGGCTCCCATTACTCCCCGCTGGGCGCACAGCCCAACTCTGCCGGCGGCCCGATGCACCAGTATTTTTGGGATCGCATCCGCGCAGGAGGTGCACCGGCGCAGGCCTTGTTTGCCGCAAAAAGCACGTACGCCGCCGACCTGCCAAACGGAGGCGACCCAGTGGCGCAGGCGATTGCACACAAAATATTACGCCAGTTCACCTGCCTCGGTCTCGGGTGGTGAACTCCCTTGCCATTTTCCCGAATCCCTATAAGCTCTGATCCAAGGAGGCATCTGTTTATGTCAAAGAAAAACATCACCTTTAAAAAAGCCGTCATTAAGGGCTGGGTCGAGACCAACAAGCCCCCGCAGCAAGTCAAAACCTATACAGCTGACTCCAACGGTGCTTCGGCAGACATGCTCAAGAGCAAAGCTGGCGTCGTCATGGACAAAGCCATCAAGGCGACTAAAGCGCTGAGCAGCGCCCCCATGGGCAAAACCAAGCTGCGCGGCGTCTTTATGCGACCTCAAGGCGGAGATGACTCTCAAGCCAAGCTGGTGGTGGTGGATGACGACAACGTCGCTCAGTTCGCTCAAGGCTGAAGTGGAGCCTGGACCGCCCGCTGCGGCACAGCCTCCCGGCCATCAGGCTGCTTCTTTTCTGCGCCGTTCACGCTGGCGCCACCTTGTTTCGTACCCGGTGCGGACTTTGGCGCAGCAGCAGGCGCGGCGCTGAGGGTTTCGACGATGCGGCGGTTGAGGAAGGGGTAGCTGGTGATGACGGAGGTGATGAGGGTCTGCATGCGGTGGTTGTCTTTGGCGATGCCCGTCATGAGCTGATCGATGATGATTTCGTCGTAGCCTTCGAGCTGGCGGCAGAGGGCGTAGGCGAGGAGCTTTTCGGTGAGGTTGCGGGTGAGGTCGTCTTTGCGGGCGGCGATGATGGTCTTCAATTCGGCGGGGGTGCTGAAGTGCTTGCCACCGGGGAGCTCGCCGGCGGCGTCGATGGGGCCGCCGGTGTCGTCCTGGGCGCGCCAGCGGCCGATGGCGTCGAAGTTTTCGAGGCCGAAGCCGATGGGGTCGAGGATCTTGTGGCAGTTGGCGCAGACGACGTTGGTGCGGTGGAGCTCGGTGCGCTGGCGGAGGGTCAGATTCGCGATTTTGTTTTTGTCCTGCTTCTCCAGCGTGGGGACGTTGGGCGGGGCGGGCGGGACGTGCTGGCCGAGGATCTGCTCGAGCACCCAGACGCCGCGCTTCACCGGGCTGGTGCGATTGGGGAAGGAGGTGACGGCGAGGATGCCGGGCATGCCGAGGATGCCGCCGCGATTGGGGTCTTTGAGTTGAACGCGGTGGAGCTTGGAACCGGTGATGGCGGGGGGCTGCGGTGAAGCGGCTACTGGGGAGGTTGAAGTTGAGTTAGTCGTGGGTGGGTTCGTTGCCGGGGAGTTTTTAGCAAGGGAATGGGGAGCAAGGGAATGGGGGACTGAAGTAACTGAGGAGTTAGCAGAGGAGTTATTGGGCGAGTTAGTTGACGGGGAGGTGGGAGTTTGGGACTTGGCAGCTGAGTTAGAGGCTGCTGAGTTGGGAGAGGATGAGGAGGATTGGCTGTTTGCTTCTGCGGTGTTTTTTGCGCCGAGATTGTAGAGGGCGGCGAGGGACTCGTTGAGGTAGGTGTAGTCGGCGGTGATGAAGGTGGAGACGGGGGCGTTTTCGCGGATGATGCTGGTGAAGAAGAGGCGGGCTTCGTCGTACATGGCCTGACGGAGCGCGGGGGTCATCTGGGGGAATTTGGTGGTGTCGAAGGTCTTGCCGGCGAGATCGGCGAGGCCGAGCCACTGGGCGCCGAAGCCGTCGAAGAGGGCGCGGGAGCGGTCGTCTTTGAGCATGCGGGCGACTTGGGTCTTGAGGACGGCGGGGTCGTGGAGTTTGCCCTGATCGGCAAGGGTGGAGAGTTCTGCATCGGGCATGGTGGCCCAGAGGAGGTAGGAGAGGCGGGAGGCGAGCATCCAGTCATCGAGGGGGAGGATCTCGGGCGTGGGCGTGGATGAGACGGGGGCGCTGTTTTGAGCAGGGGAATTT
>NZ_JBAQCR010000380.1:0-35202 GCF_049294395.1 Prosthecobacter sp. | reverse complement strand
CTCCTGCCGCTCCATCAACGCCGCCGGCAGCGCCTGCAGTGCCGAAATGACCGTCATTTCAGCATGAATCACGCGAGAGCGTCAGGGGATTTTCTCCTGACGCTCTTTTTATGTGGGGATGGACTGGGCCAATCTGTGGCCGGCGCTGTCGTGAAGCGGGACGCCTTGGAAGCGCTGCTGGTTGCCGTAGAGTGCGGCGTAGTGCTGGATTTGCTTCCCGGATCTGATGGCGGAAACCCAGGGTCGCCTCGCTGAGACTCGGCTGACCCTGGGCTATGTTCCGCAGCACCTTTGGTGCTGGTGTGAAGCGGAGCGGCACTGGCATGGCGCGCTTTTTAGAAGATCTATTTATGCAAAGAGCTCTTCAAAAACAGCCGAGGATCACACGGCCTTCGGGACTTCGAAACCTGGGCGATATTCGCGGGTGAGGAGGGCGAGGGCTTCGGGGGTGGCGGTGTCACCGATGAAGGTTTCCTTGGCGACATCGATTTCCAGCATGGGGCCCATCTTGATGTCGAGCTTGGAGGCATCGAGTTCGTTTTTGATGAGGTGCTGGTGGAAATCGGCGATGACGTCATTCCAAGGCTGGAAGTCTTTCACGGCAGCCTCGGCTTGTTCGCGATTGTACTTCTGACCGAGGCGGTAGGAATTGTTGGCGAGGTGGCACCAGGCGCTGGAGAAGTGGATTTTTTCCACTTCGCCTTTCAGGTCCTCGGATTTGCGGCTGCGGATGGCGTCGATGAAATTGGCGGCGTGGTTTTTGCCGCCGTCGCCTTTGAAGATGTGGAGCTTTTTGCCTTCGGAGTCGAAGGCGGTGCCGCCGCCGCGGCTGCCGGTGTAGTAGCCGCCTTCGCATTCGATGATGAGGAAGGCGCCGGTGCGGCGGCGCAGATACACGTCGGGAGCCTTCACTCCTTTTTGGCGTGGCAGGTTGTGGAAATCCACGATGACCGGAATGCTGCCGGTGTCCATGTAGGCGAAGTGGGTGTTGGGAGTCTCGCCGGCATCATCCCAGGCAAAACGTCCGCCGCCGGCGATGACGCGCTTGGGCAGAGCGACCTTGTCACGGAAGACGACATTGCGGAGGTCGTCGAGGATGTGAGGGCCCCAGTTGCCCATTTCGCCGTTGCCGGTGTTCCAGTTCCAATGCCAGTCGTAGTGGAATTTTTCGCGGTAGATGGGCTCATCTTTTGCAGGGCCAAGCCAGATGTCGTAGTCCACCGTGGCGGGGGGAGTGAGAGGCTGCGCGCGTTTGCCGATGGAAGCACGCATGCTGTAGTGATTGCAGCGCACGTATTTGATCTTCCCCATGGTTTCGGCATCGAGGAAGGCTTTGATTTCCTCCTGAAGGGGATCGCTGCGCTGCTGGGTGCCGCCTTGGACGATGCGGTTGTACTTGCGCGCGGCTTCGACGAGTTTGCGGCCTTCCCAGATGTTGTGCGAAACGGGCTTTTCGACATACACGTCCTTGCCTGCCTGCATGGCCCAGATGGATGCGAGGACATGCCAGTGATTGCCGGTGGAGACGACGACAGCATCGATACTTTTGTCCTCCATGACTTTGCGGAGGTCCTGGGTGGTCTTGGCATTTGGGAAGACTTTCTTGGCTTTGTCCAAAGCTGCGGTGTCGGGATCGCAGAGGTAAGCGATTTCCACGCCGGGGACCTTGGCCATGCGGCCGGCATTGCCCAAGCCCTGGCCACCGAGGCCGATGGATGCGATGCGGATGGTGTTGTTCGCGCCGAGCACACGGCTGGCTGAGAGGGCGGTGAAGGCGAGCGCGGACCGGGAGATGAACTGGCGGCGTGAGGTCATGGTGAGGGCTGGTTGAGTGCAGTTCTGTCAGAATGATCAACGGCACGCAATCATTTCTTTAAACTTGGCGCCGCCGACGAGGAAGAGGCCGCCAGAACTGCTGCCATGCTGCTGCATGTCGGGGTTTCTTCAAGGAGATGGGGGGATGCGGTTGCTACTGGAGTGCGAGGCGGGCGGTGATCTTTCGCTCTGGCGCGGGGAAGAGCGAGGGGGGCTTGCGGGGTGCTGCGGAATAAATTCCGCGCTCCAAAAAAAGAGGCCGCATTGCTGCGGCCTCTTCGTGGTTTTGAGTGTTGAGCGGATGAGGCTTAGCCCACGTCTTCGGCAGGGGCGGCGTCGCCAGCGGCGGCGGCTGCGTCCTTCTCCTTCATGGCGGCCTTGCGGCTCATCTTGATGCGGCCCTTGTCGTCGATGCCAATGCACTTGGCGGTGACGATGTCGCCGGTCTTGACGACGTCTTCGGTCTTGTTGACGCGGAAGTCGGCAAGTTCGCTGATGTGGATGAGGCCGTCCTTCTTGCCACCGAGGTTCATGAAGGCACCGAAGTTTGTGGTGCTGACGACGCGACCCGTGTAGAGCTTGCCGACTTCAATTTCCTGGGAGGTGCCGCTGATCATTTCGACCGCGCGCTCGATGCCTTCCTTGCGGCTGGCATAGACGTACACCGTGCCGTCGTCCTCGATGCTGATCTCAGCACCGGACTCGGCCTGGATGGCCTTGATGTTCTTGCCGCCAGGGCCGATGAGCTCACCGATCTTGTCAGGGTTGATCTTGATGATCTCGATGCGCGGGGCATACGGGCTGAGAGGCTTCACTTCAGCGATGGCCTGGGCCATGGCGGAGAGAACCTGGGTGCGGCCTTCCTTGGCCTTGACGATGGCTTCTTCGAGGATGCTCAGAGGGAGGCCGGGGAGCTTGAGGTCAAGCTGGTAGCCGGTGACGCCTTCGGAGGTACCGCAAAGCTTGAAGTCCATGTCGCCGAAGTGGTCTTCGCTGCCGATGATGTCGAGCATCGTGAGGTAGCGCTTCATGTTGTCGCCTTCGAACTCGGTGACGAGACCGACGCTGATACCGCCGACCGGGCGCTTGAGAGGCACGCCTGCATCGAGGAGGGCCATGACGCCGGAGCAAACGGAGGCCATGGAGGTGGAGCCGTTGGACTCCATGACTTCGCTGCTCACGCGGATGGCGTAAGGGAAGACTTCCTTGGCTGGGATGACAGGCTCGATGGAGCGCTCTGCGAGGGCACCGTGGCCGATTTCACGACGGTTCTGACCACCGAAGCGGCCGGTTTCACCGACGGAGAACGGAGGGAAGTTGTAGTGAAGGATGAAGCGCTTGGATTCCGGGCCACCTGCGTAGGTGTCCATTTCCTGGGCTTCATCTGCTGGAGCGAGGGTGGCGATGGAGAGAGCCATCGTTTCGCCACGGGTGAAGCTGGCGGAGCCGTGAGTGCGGGGAAGCACGGAGGCTTCGCCGGAAAGCTGGCGGAGCTGATCGATGCCGCGGCCGTCGCAACGGTTCTTCTTGTCGAGGATGGAGATGCGGAAGGCTTTCTTCTGGAGGTAGTCGAAGGCCTGGCTGACTTCGAAGCCGGTGGCTTCCGGGAACTTGGCCTTGATGGCTTCAGCGACTTCGTCCTTGAGAGCGCCGACGGCTTTGCCGCGAGCCACTTTGGAAGGGGTGTAGAGAGCGCCTTCGATGCGATCGCCAGCGACTGCGTAGGCGATTTCGAGGAGCTCATCTTTGACGAGCATGAGAGGAACTTCGCGCTTGGCCTTACCGGCGAGCTTGGTGAGTTCTTCCTGGGCGACGACGAGCTTGGCGACTTCAGCCTGGGCGAAGTGGAGGGCTTTGACGAACTCGGCTTCTGGGAGTTCGTTGGCGGCGCCTTCGATCATGACGACTTCGGTCTTGTTGCCGACGTAGACGAGGTCGAGGTCGCTGTCGAGGCGCTGGCTCTGGGTGGGGTTCACGACGAACTCACCATTGATGCGGCCGATACGGACGGCACCGACGGGGCCTGCGAAGGGGATGTCCGACACGCAAAGAGCGGCGGAGGCGCCGTTCATGGCGCAGATGTCCGGATCGTTTTCGCCGTCAGCGCTGAGGAGGATGGCGACGACCTGGGTGTCGTAGTAGTAGCCTTTCGGGAAGAGCGGACGCAATGGGCGGTCCGTCATACGGCAGGTGAGGATTTCCTTTTCCGTAGGGCGGCCTTCGCGCTTGAAGTAACCGCCGGGGAAGCGGCCTGCAGCGGAGGCTTTTTCCTTGTACTCAACGGAGAGGGGGAAGAAGTCCTGGCCTTCTTTGACTTTCGTCGCGGAGACAGCGGTGACGAGGACGATGGTATCGCCGAGACGCACGGTAACGGCGCCGTCAGCAAGCTTGGCAAACTTGCCGGTTTCGATTTCGAGGGTACCAGCACCGAGCTGGATTTTTTGTGTATGAATGGCCATAGGTTGGCTTGTGTTGTTTGTTTGGTTTGGGTGAAAATATCATCCAGGCTTCAGCCCGACGGTGGTACGGCAATGCGTACCATGCAGCATGAACATCGGCTGTGCCGACATGCGTGTAGAAGCCTGCAACAGAAAAAAGGGGGCGATGTTCGTGACATCACCCCCTCGTGAAATTCTGTTAGCGGCGGAGACTGAGGCTCTTGAGCAGCTTCTGGTAGCGCTCGTTGGCGGTCAGCTTGAGGTAATCAAGCAGCTTGCGACGACGTGCGACCATCTGAAGAAGACCGCGACGTGTGGAGTGATCTTTCTGATGCGTGCCAAGGTGCTGCGTCAGATCGTTGATTCGCTTCGTCAAGAGGGCCACCTGGACGTCGGCGCTGCCGGTGTCTTTTTCGTGGATCTTGAAGGAGGTGGAATCGATGGTGGTTGCTTCGCTCATGGTTCGTTTTAATGGCCGGACAACTTGTCAGGCGGTGGGATAATCTGGGATGTGGGGCCACGAAGGAACCATAAACGCTCTTTTTGGCAAGAGGAAGTTTGAGGGAAGATGGGGAAGTTTGCGGTTTGCCGGGGGAGTTTACGGTTGTTTACAGTGGTTAACGATTGTTGACGGTGGTTGGCCGGAGCTGGGAGGGTGCTCTAAACTCCATAATTTGGCGGCTGGTATTTTCAGGCCACTTGCCAGCGGCGGGATTCGCATCCACTAAAAGCCCCCCCTTCCCCACCATTCATGTCACGCACGTACAACCTCGCAGTCCTCCCCGGAGATGGCATCGGCCCTGAAGTCATGGCCGAGGCGCTCAAAGTCCTCGACGCCGTCGCCGCCCGCTCCGGCCTTCAATTTAACTACAACCACCAGCTTGTCGGTGGTGCGGCCATTGATGCCGTGGGCAAGGCTCTGCCTGCGGAAACCATCGCGGCTTGTGAAGCCAGCGACGCCATCCTTTTCGGCTCCGTGGGGGGTCCTAAATGGGAGAAACTGCCGCCGAATGAGCAGCCTGAGCGCGGTGCGTTGCTGCCGCTGCGCAAGCATTTTGGCCTCTTTGCCAACCTGCGACCTGGGATCTGCTACCCTGCCCTGACGTCTTCTTCGCCGATCCGCGCGGATTTGGTGGAAGGTGGATTTGATGTGCTTTGTGTGCGTGAACTGACCGGTGGCATGTACTTTGGCCAGCCGAAGAGCCGCACGACGCTGCCAGATGGCGACATCGAGGTGATCGACACGATGGTTTATAAGAAGAGCGAGATCGTGCGGATCGCCCATGTGGCCTTCAAAGCGGCGCAACTGCGCCGCAAGCATGTGACCAGCGTGGACAAGGCCAACGTGCTGACCAATTCCGTGCTGTGGCGCGAAACGATGGTGGAAGTGGCCAAGGAGTATCCGGATGTGACGCTGGCCCATCTCTATGTGGACAACGCCGCGATGCAGCTGATCAAGGCTCCGCGGAGCTTTGACGTGCTGGTGACGGAAAACCTGTTTGGTGACATCCTGAGCGATGAGATGGCGATGATCGCCGGCTCGCTCGGGATGCTGGCCAGCGCAAGCCTTGGCAAGCCAAAGGGTGACGGGCTTTACTTCGGTCTGTTTGAGCCTTCCGGTGGTACTGCTCCGGACATCGCAGGCATGGGCATTGCGAATCCGATCGCGCAGATTCTTTCCGTGGCGCTGCTGCTGCGTTTCTCGCTGGGGCTGGAAGCCGAAGCGGCGAGCATTGAGTCGGCGGTGAAGAAGGTCATCGACAGCGGCCTGCGCACTGGTGACATCTTCAGCGGTGCTCCTGGCACGAAGAAGGTGAACACGAAGGAGATTGGCGAAGCGATTATTGCGGCGCTTTGAGGTGATTATCCGCCGAAGAATTCCGGCCGGATGTCGCGCGAGGAATGCAGTACACGAATGACTTCAATACCGGTCTCGCCAAGAGACCGGTAGAAGACAATATAATCCTTGAGCGGCGAACTGCGTAATCCGGCAGCAAGCTCGGGGCGTGGACGCCCGAGACCATTGTGAGCTGCGAGATGCAGCATGTGTTCATTGAGTTTGATAATCCAGCGATCTGCATGCAATTCACTGTCCTGCGCGATGTAACTCCAGATTTCCTCCAAATCGAGGATGCTCTGGTGCGAGCGGATGGCCTGCAGTGGCATTACGCAGTGGCCTGTGAGAGTTGACGCCGAGATTTCATTTCACTCAGGAAATGATCGACATCAAAGTCAGTCACGACCTCGCCTCGTTCGATTTGATCTATGCCAACCTGGATGTCCTTGCGGAGGCGCTCGAGTTTGATGCGATCAAGCTCGTGCTGATCGCGAAACGAATAGAGAGCCTGGGCAACAAGTTCATTTGGCCCGGCAAAATCACCCGCAGCGACGGACGCTTGGATGAAATCGCCGAGTTCCACAGGCACGTTGACGGCAAGCTGGGTCATGGTTGAGAATACTCGTTCCAGTGATCAGGGTCAAGATCCACCGCACGCCAGCGCTGCTATCCATTCACCACGTTCACAGGCTTGCCAGCGAGGAAGGATTGCAGGTTTGCGGCGGTGATGTCGATGAGGCGGGCGCGGGATTCGCGGCTGGCCCAGGCGACGTGGGGGGTGATGACGGAGTTTTTGGCTGTGAGGAGCGGGTTGTCGGCCTTGGCGGGTTCGACGGAGAGGACGTCGAGTCCGGCACCGGCGATGCGGCCTTCGTTGAGGGCTTTTGCCAATGCGGGTTCATCGACGAGAGGGCCGCGACCGGTGTTGATGATCATGGCTTCACGTTTCATGAGGCCGAGGGTGCGCTCGCCGACGAGGTGCTTGGTGGCATCGGTGAGCGGGCAGTGGAGACTGATGACGTCGGACTGGCGGAAGATGTCGTCGATTTCAGCGGCTTCGACACCAGCAGGTGGCGGCTCTTTCCAAGTGCGCTTGGAGGCGAGGACTTTCATGCCGAAGGCGACGGCGATGCGCGCGACGGCGCTGCCGATTTCGCCGTAACCGATGATGCCGAGGGTGCGGCCGGAGAGCTCGATGATGGGGTGATCCCAATACGCGAAATCGGGGCATTTGACCCAGCCGCCGGCTTCCACGCTCTTTGATGCGTGGCCGACGTGATTGGTCATTTCCAGCATGAGTGCGATGACATGCTGTGCGACGGCAGGGGTGCTGTAGCCGGGGACATTGGTGACGACGATGCCGTGCTCTTTGGCTGCGACGACATCGACGATGTTGAAGCCGGTGGCGGTGACGCCGATGTATTTCAAATCTGGCAGCGCCGCGATGATTTCGCGGGTGAGAGGGGCTTTGTTGGTGATGACGATTTCGGCTCCGGCGCAGCGGGCGATGGTTTGATCCAGCGATGTGCGTGGATGCACCTCGCAGGCGGCGATGGCTTCGAGGGGCTGCCAGGAGAGGTCGCCAGGGTTTGCGGTGTGGGCGTCGAGAAGAACGATTTTCATGAGTGGGAGACCCTATGCCGACGATTTGGCGGTGCTCCACTCAAATCCGCCGCAGGAGAATGCCGCCGAGCAGCATTCCCAGAGCGCTCCAGGCGAACCAGTGGCCGACGGGCTGGAGCTGTTTTGCGGGCGCGAGTCCGGCGGTGATGGTGGCGGTGTCGTATTTGGCGAGGGCGAGCAGGCTTTCCGGCGTTTTGCCATTGAGGCGGTATTCGGCGGGATAGGGTGCGTGGTAGTGCTTTACTTCCAGCTTGTCGTGATCGCGGTCATGCATGCGGAGGCTGAGGTGCTTGCGCGTGCCGATGGGGATGCGGGCTTCATAGCGACCGAGGCCGGTTTCGCGGATGGTGACGTCCTGGGTGTTGCCGTTTTCATCGAGCGATTGGGCGGCCCAATGAATGCCGGAGACGGGAGCGCCGTCGTCGCCACGGCGGTCTATTTTCATGATCCATGCGCCGTCGCGGATTTCGCCGCGTGATTCCATGCCTTCGACATCAGCTTTGCGAAGAGCACCGCGCAACACTTGGGCCCAAAAGCGGCCGCAGCCGTCCCAGGCGAGCCATTCGCCGCCCCAGATTTCGGTGAGGTCTCCGGTGTAAGCGAGACCGATGCCGAGGCCGAAGCGGCCGACGGCGAGGAGTGGATCGCCGTTCTCTGCGCCGAGGAGCACCTGAGCGGCAGGTTTGGCCTCGGTCATGACGTAGCCGAGCACGACGGGGAGTCCTTCGGCTTCGTAGCCTGCGAGCATGGGGTGCTCGGTGATGCCGATGTGGGTGAAGACGCCTTCCTGCACGGCGCTCTTGGAGGCTTGCGTGGTCTCCTTGGTGAAGATCTGCGGAAGGGTGGCGGGATCGTTGCTTTCGTAATAGCGGCCTTTGCCGGCTTCGGCGATTTGTGCGAGCAGTTCACGCGCGGCGCCATCACCAAGACCGACGGTGGAAACGGTCATGCCGCTGTCCACCATCTGCTGAACAAGGCCCATGTGGTCTGCTTCTTGAGTTTGGCCATCGGTGAGGCAGATCATGTGCTTCACTTTGGCGGTGGTGCGTTCCAGCATGTCCTTCGCCGCGACCATGCCGGTGTACATGTAGGTGCCGCCGCCTTCGGCAATGGAGTCGATGGCGGCCTGGATGGTGCCCTGCTGTGAGGCGGGGGTCATTTCGCAGACGATTTGGGCATCGCCATCGAAGGCTACGACGGCGATCTGGTCCTGAGGGCCGAGGAGTTCGGCAGCGCTCTTCGCGGCCTGACGTGCCATTTGCAGCGGGAGGCCGGACATGGAGCCGCTTTTGTCGATGACGAGGGCCATGGCGAGGGAGGGTTTCTCTTTTTCTTTTTCGAAGCGGGAGACGAGTGGGAGAACTTCTTCGACGGGAGATTTGTAGTAGCCGCCGAGGCCGAAGCTGTTTTCGCTGCCGGTCATGACCAGACCGCCGCCGAAGTCGGAGACGTAGCTGCGAAGCAGGCTCATCTGGCGCGGGGTCATGTCGGTGGCGGACATGTTGGCGAGCACGATGGCATCGAAGGAGAGCATGTCCTCCATGCCTTCGGGCAGGCCGCGTTTCCCGCGAAGATCGACATCGAAGTCCTGCTCTTTGAGGGCGCGGATGAAGGGGCGCATTTTTTTCTCGTCCTGATGGATGACGAGGATGCGGGGCTTGCCACGGACGGTGATGGTGGTGGTGGCCTGATTGTTGATGGGGAAGTGATCGCGCTCGGGGATGATCTCGGCGCTCCACACGCTGGGGCCGGGAGTGATCATTTCGGTGTCGAACCAGACTTTGGCATCTTCGCCGGGTTTAAGCGCGACGGTTTTCTCCTGGATGGCGACGCCTTTGTTGAGGAGACGGACGCGGGAATTCATGGGCTGATTGGCCATGACGCGTGCGGTGAGGCGCAGGACTTCGCCATGGAATGCGAAGGGAGAGGTGCTTTCGAGACTGACGAGAGCGGCTTCGGGTTCGCTCAGGGTTTTGAGGGGGGCGAACTTCACGTCGACGCCTTCATGGCGCAGTTGTTCGAGTGCTGCGTCCACGCCGTTCTCAGTGTCGATGCCATCGCTGAAGATGATGAGGCGCTTGGCTTTGCCTGCGGGAAAGGCGAGGCGGGCGGCGAGCAAGGAATCGCCGAGACGGGTGTGGGAACGGAAGGCATCATCTGCGACGCCCTTGGTCCAGTCGTCGAGCATCTTGGTGAAGTCTGGGAGCTTCTTGTCGCGAAGGCCACTGGCCATGGCGAAGAGGGAGTGGGTGTCTTGAGGACGCAGGGCTTTCACACCGGCCTCGATTTGTTTGAGAGCGTCTTTGGCGGATTCGAGATCGACGGATTGGGAGACGTCCACGAGGAAGACGACGTGGGCTTCGTCTGTCTCCTCCCCTGCATAAGGCTGGCACAGTGCGAGGGCGAGAAGGATGACGCCGAGGACGCGGAGGGCGAAGGAGGCGATCTTCAGGCCTGAGGGGCGGTCCACCAAGGAGCGCCAGTAGCCATAGCCTGCGCCGAGGAGCAGGAGGAGCCAGAGGAGAGGAGTGAAGGTGGTGAAGCTCATCCGACTTTCCTCCTGTCGTAAAGGATGGACTCACCGACGAGGACACCGAGGGCGAGGACGAGGAGCCAGTAACTGGGTGCTTCACCGCTGGCGATGGGTTTGACGCTTTCTTTGAGAGTGTCGTTTTTGAGCAGGCTTTCTTCGGGTGAGACGAGTGAGGTGGCGAAGGTCCATGAGTCGGTTTCGTGGAAACCGGAGGTCAGCATGGGGCCGTAAGGGGTGGGATCGGCGCGACCGGGGACGCGTGCGCTGGAGCCGGTGGGCAGCGTGGCAGGAGGCATGTCTTCGCGATGGGTGAGATGCGCGGCGGCGTTGTGGATGAGCACGGGGAACCAGGCGCTGAGGTAGAACTGCGCGGCGAGTGGATCGAGATTCACGACGCAGACGGTTTGAGCGCCCTGGCGCATGAGATAGATCAAGGGTGGGCCTGATTCATCAGCGACGAGAACGACTGCGCCGGTGGGGGCGGTGATTTGGCGGGCACCGGCGAAGGTCATGGTTTCGGCGTCCAAGTAGCGGAGAAGCGGATGATCTTTGGCGAGGACCTTGGGGACGGGCGCGGTAATTTCGTCGCCGACTTTGGACCATACGGTGGATTCGCCGGCAGGCTGAAAGACGACGGTGCTGATGTCGGCAGGGACTTTGCCTTTGCTGAGCATGAGCTGGGCGGATTTGGTATCAGGAGCGAGGGAGAGGAGTTGATCGCTGCGCTCGAAGGCGCTGACGGCGTTTTGGAAGAAGAAGGGATCATCGGCCAAGACACCGACGGGGACAGGCTGGCGGGGTGGGACGTAGAGGAAGGCGGAGTTGTCGCTTTCCAGGGCGTCATCGAGACCGAGCGTGGCTTTCCAGCGGCCGGTGGGGGCGTCATCGAGAGTGAGAGTGACGGCGGCGTTTTCGCCGGGCAGCAAGGTCACGGGGATGATTTTGACCAGCTTGTTGGAATCGACATGCATGAGGGTGATGTCGGTTTTCACAGGCTCGGTGAAGGAGGAGACGGGCAGGATGAAGAGGCCGAGACGGGCGGGGCCACCGGGCACGCTGCGGAGATCGGCGCGAGCGATGCCGATGTTTTTTGCGGTGTCGGTGATGCGCAGCACTTCGACGTTGGGAAGACGGTCGGGGGCATCGAGGCAACCGTCGGTGATGAGGAGGACGCGGGTGTCTTTCATCCATTCGTCGCCGGGTTGCAGGGAGCGCAGGGCTTCGACGCGGGATGGGAGTTCTGTGGGCTGGATGGAGTCCACGGCTTCCAGCAGGGCTTTGCGATGACGGGTGGGATGCTCGAGCATGCGAGTGACTTCCGCAAAGGAGGCCACGGCGGCTCGCTGGGTGCCGTTCATGCCGGCGATGAGATCGCGGGCGCGCTGCTTGGCTTTTTCGAGGCGCGTGGTGGTGCCGTCTTTGGCGGACATGGAAGCGGAATGATCCACGACGATGAGGAGGTCCTTGCGCTCATCACCGGCGAAGTCCGGCTCCGCCAAGGCGAAAGCGATGGCGGCAAAGGCGAGGGCCATCAGGAGGAGGGAGAAGACATCGCGCAGGCGTTTGAAGAGAGCGGAGGCTTTCTTCTCGGTGAAGATTTTCTGCCACAGGAAGAAGGCGGTAACCGGCTTTTTGCGCGGGCGAACTTTGAGGAAATAGATGGCGGCCAGCGGTGCGAGGGCCGCCAGGGTCCAGAGAAATGCCGGGGCGAGGAAGGTCATGTGACGAGACCTCCGCGACGCAGCAGGTCTGTGATGACGGACTCAAACGACACGTCGGTGTTGGTGGAGAGAAAGCCGAGGCCGCGTTTGGCGCAGGCCTGTTTCAGGCCGAGGTTCCATTCGGCCATGGCGTTTTCGTAGAGTTTGGCTTCACGCGGTGAGATGGTGACGCGTTCGCTGCGGCCTGTCTCGACGCATTCGAGGGTCACGTCCCCTTTCCACTCACAGCGGAGGTCGTTGTCGTCGAGTGTTTGCAGGCAGAAGACTTCGTGCTTGTGCCATTGCAGGCGGCTGAGGCCTTCCTCGTAGCCACCGGGCAGGAGGAAATCTGAGATGACGCAGACGAGGCCTTTGCGGCGGTGACGGGCTTCGAATTCGCGGGCGCAGGCGTTGAGATCGGTGTTGCCGCCGAAGGTTTGCGCAGCCTCCAATGAGCGCAAAAGTGGGATGACTTGATTGCGGCCGCGCGAGGGTTCGAACAAGGGCTGCAAGCGGTCTGCGAGGCCGTAAACGGCGAGACGGTCCAGGGTGTTGAGCGCGATGTAACCCAGAGCGGCGGCGAGCTGCTTGGCGTAGGCGTGCTTGGAGGCCATGGAGGGGCTGCAATCGATGAGGAGGTAGATGGTGGCGTCTTCCTCCAGTTCGAAGAGCTTGATGAGCAGTGACTCGAACTTGGCATAAACGCGCCAGTCGATGCTGCGGTAGTCATCGCCGAGGGAGTACTGGGCGTAATCGGCGAAGGTGATGCCTGCGCCTTTTTTCGTGCTGCGACGATCCGACTGCAACGAACCGCCCAGGATCTTGCGTGCTAGCAAGTAGAGGGATTCGAGGCGGCGGATGAAGGCTGGATCGGTCAGGGTCATGCCTTCACCTTTTCGATCACGTCAGCGATGACTTCGTCGGTCTTCACGCCTTCGGCCTCGCCTTCGAAGGAGAGGAGTATGCGGTGACGGAGAGCGGGAGTGGCGGCTTTGGCGATGTCTTCACGGGCGACGTGGTAGCGGCCATCGAGGAGAGCGCGCACGCGGGCGGCGGCGAGGATGGTCTGGGCACCGCGTGGCGAGGAGCCGTGGCGCACGTATTTTTTCACGCGATCGGTGGCATTCACATCGGTGGGATGGGTGGCGCGAACGATTTTGACGAGGTAGTCCTGCACGCTGGCCTCGAGAGGAACTTCGCGAACGACCTGGCCCATTTGCAGGATGTCATCGCCGGTAGCGACGGCGTTGATTTCCGGGGAGGATTTGCCGCCGGTGCGGTTGAGGATTTCGATGAAGTCACCATGGCTGGGGACGGGCACGTAAAGTTTGAAGAAGAAGCGGTCGAGCTGGGCTTCGGGAAGCGGGTAGGTGCCGTCCTGCTCGATGGGGTTCTGCGTGGCAAGGACGAAGAAGGGAGAGCCTAGATTGTGCGAAGTGCCGGCTACAGTGACGCGTTTTTCCTGCATGGTTTCGAGCAGGGCTGACTGCGTCTTGGGCGTGGCGCGGTTGATTTCGTCGGCGAGCAGCACGTTGCAAAAGACGGGGCCCTGCTGGAACTCGAAGACTTTTTGCCCGCCGCGTTCGACGAGGATTTGAGTGCCGACGATATCTGCGGGCAACAAGTCAGGCGTGAACTGGATGCGTTGGAATTTGAGGTGAAGTGCCTTGGCGAGCGTGTTCACCAACGCGGTTTTGCCGAGGCCGGGAACGCCTTCGAGCAGGACATGGCCACCGCAGATGACGGCACTGAGCACCTGCTCAATGATGTCCTGCTGCCCGACGATGAATTTGGAGACTTCGGCTCTGAGTTTCTCAAATGTTTCTTTGAAGTGAACAACAGCAACGGGAGTTTCGGGCATGAGATTAGAGTGTGGTGAGTGAGTGTTGAGCCAATGACGAGTGAATGTGACCTACTTCACTTGGAGGCCGGGGTGGCGGTTTCGTTGCCGACCTGCTGGATGCCTTTGAAGTATTCTTTGACGCCTTCTTTGACTTCGGCGGGCACGTCTTCGCGCTGGATGAAACTTTCGACCTGACGCTGGAAGGCTTTTTCCTGAAGAGTGGCGGTGCGGGTGGCACGGCCGCTGCCACTGTCGGCAGACTCGATGCTGGTGTTGCTGGGACCGCTGCCTTTCTGGCCGGTGAGCTGGTCGCGGTTGCCATTGTCCTGAGTAGCTTCGCTTTCAACGCGGCGGCTTTCGACGGTGCCGGAACCGGGTTTTTTGCCGCCGGGTTTGGTGCCGAGGCACTGGCTGAGGCTCTGGCATTCCTTGTTGCACATGAAGCCCTGGCACTTGCCTGCGCATTGGCTGAGTGATTGCAGCTTCTTCATCATGTCACGCTTGGCGGAGGACTGGCACATGCTTTGCGTGAGATTCTGCAAAGCTTGATTGGCCTGGTTCTGGCAGGACTGACACTGGCTTTGATTTTGACTGGGGTTCTGCTGCTGTTGCTGGAGCTGCTGCTCCAGATTCTGCACGGACTGCTCCAGGGCGGTCATCTGCTGATCCATGCTCTGCTGCCCCTGGCTGCCTTGCTGGCCTTGGGACTGCTGCTGGTTTTGACCGCTTTGCTGCGCGTTCTGGTTCTGGCTGGACTGGGACTGATTGCCTTTGCCTTGATTGCCCTGCTGGCCGGTGCGCTGCTGGAAGTTGCGCGCGGCGGCGGCCATGCGCTGGGAGGCGGACTTGAGACGTGCGAGTTCCTTCTGGGCTTCGTCGGGTTTGCGGACATCGGCCTGGAGCTTCATCTGGCGCAGCTGCTCGGCGGCATGCCGGTAGTTTTGTTCTTCGAGCGATTTGGAGATGGGCTTGAGCTCGGCGGTCTGTTTCATTTCCTGCGCGGCCTTGGCGAGAAGCTGCTCGGTTTCGCGCTGGCTGAGCTTTTGGGCGGCTTCGGTGAGCTTGCGCTCAAGTTCGGCGTACTGACGCATCGCCTCTTTGCGGTCTTTGGTCTCGCGCAGTTCCTTGACCCATTGGCGCCACTCGTCGGGATGCAGGAGTTCCTTTTCTTCATCGCTGGCGGTTTTGAGAAGTTCCTCGACCTCCTTTTCGAGCTCCTTGTTGATCTCCTCACTCTTGCGCACGGTTTCGGTTTCCAGCGC
Organism: Prosthecobacter sp.; assembly: GCF_049294395.1. Taxonomy (GTDB): domain Bacteria; phylum Verrucomicrobiota; class Verrucomicrobiia; order Verrucomicrobiales; family Verrucomicrobiaceae; genus Prosthecobacter. Next base: position 20,151 of record NZ_JBAQCR010000380.1, on the reverse strand, counting down.
GAGGCGTTCGACCACGATGGGGGAATCTTTTTTGAAGCCCATGACGAAGCAGGACAGCAGCAGGACACCGGCGATGGTGAGCATGCGCCGCGGCCACTGCACAGGAATGCTGCGAGGGGAAAGCGCCTGCACGCGCACGGCAGTGGCCTCAGCCTGCAGGGCGATGAATTCGCCTTCGCGATGCTCATCACTGAAACCCAGGTGTGAGCTGATGGCGTCTTTCAAATCGAAGTGCTCATCGGCAATGCGGGCGGCTTTGCGCTGAGTGGCACGACCGAGCAGCCAGGCGGCCAGAGCCATGACGGGCAGGGCGACCGCTGAAGCGATGTAACCGCTGGCGGGCACAGCGTAACCGCGGAGCACCCAAACCAGGCACCACAGGCAAAGAGCGGAGCCGATGACGAGGAGAGAGCCACAGAACGCCCGGACAAGCCAGGCGAGATCCAGACGGGCTTTCACAGCTGACAGAAACGCGAGGATTCGATCGTGAGCAGGCATGGCGTGCGTAATTGCTGAGGGTTTTACCAGAGAGGGACGTGCGGGACAAGACTTTGCTTGGGACTATTTGGAAAGACGCGTGATGGCGGATTCGACGGATTTTTTAACACCACCGCCCAAGCGCTTCTCGTCGAGCGATTTAAGCACTTGCAGCGCCTCCGGCTTTTTGCCGGTGCGCTCGAGAATCTCTGCCTGCTTCACAGCGTAGCCGGCAGCGAGACCGTAGTCCTTCTCGTTTTCTTTGCGGGCCTGCTCAAAGGCGAGCGCGAACAGCGGCGCTGCGGCGTCGTTTTTTCCGTTCGCTGCCAGCAGGTCTGCGGCCTCGCTGGCGGTGCGCCCCATGCGGGGAAGTGCTGTGGCGATTTGGGCTGCTACGGGAGCGAATTCGTCCGGTTTGAAGACGGTGCTCTTTTGCACGATGTCGTTGATGAGATTGGGGATGCCCGGACCGGCGGCTGGATACATGGCGGCGCACCATTCATCCCCGGCCACTGCGGCAACAAGCTGGGCGCGCTGCTCTGGTGTGAGGCGCATTTTTTTCTGTGTGCCTGAGAACTGGCGGATGCAGGTCCACATCTCCCAGCGCTCCAGAACGCGCTTTTTGAAATCGCGCCGGTCCTCCTCCTTCAAGCCTTTGCGCCATGAATCAAAGGCAGCGGGCTCGTTGAGGATGAGGTGGATGAGCCATTTCTGAGTCACGCAGTCGGCCACATGCATTTCCCGCAGTTCGGTGGGAGTTTTGGTGATGACATAATCCAGGAAAGGCAGGACGGGACGGACGTCCGGGGTGCGCCCCGCTTCGGATTCGCGGGACCAGAACCAGCCGCCGACCCATGTCGGGCCCCAGCCGGTTTCTTTGACCGCCGAGCGCTGGTAGTAGCTCTGGCTGTAGCGGGCGGCCAGCGCACGGTCATAGGCGGCGATGTTGGGCTTCACATCTCCATGCGCGGCCTTCCAGCCATAAGAGAACTGCAGGGGCTTGAGCTGGCGCCAGTGCTCCCAGGTTTGATCCATGGCTGCGAGCGCCTCGATATTGGTCTGGGCTGCGACTTCATCGACGGCATCGCGGATCAGGTCTGCGGCATCGTAGAAATTGCAGATGATCTCGACGCAGTCTTTGCGTATCTCTTCATCCGTGAACTTGGTTTCTTTGAAGCGCTTGGCGAGGTCTTTGAAACGATCCTCGCGATTCTTGAATCCCTGAATGGCAACCTGTTCGGACTTTGAGGGGTCTTTGATGTAGGAGAGGTAGATCTCTCCCAGCAAAGCCAAGCCGGGGTCGCCACAGGCCGCTTTGAAGGCAGGCAGGTTTTCGATGATCTCTTTGCTCCAGAGCAGTTCTTTTTGCGGGTCCTGCAAAAAGCCGCGCCACTCGGCCTTGAAATGCTCTGCGGCGAGCTGTGGCTGACCGCCGAGCATGAGGCTGACGATGCCTGACTGCTCATTGCTGAGCGTGTGGTGGTGCTGGCGCAGCATGGCGCGCATCCAGTCATCATTGTTCGCCCGGGCAGTCATGCGCAGCATGCTGTTGATGACCCAGTCGCAGGGCTGGTATTTGCTCAGGCCGCCATTGGCGAGGCGCGCCAGCCATGCGTCCCAGTGCTCCTGCGCGGCGGCCTGCCATGCGGCATCGACAGGCAGAAGATTGAAGGCGCGCATGATCCAGCCGTATTGATAACCGTGGATGCAGCGCTTCTCCTTCATGGATACCAGTGCTGCGGCTGCCCCCAGCTTCGCGCATTCCGGGTCGATGTCGTCATGGGCCCAGTAGGAGAGAAAATGCACGAGGGACTGACGCACCTGGGGGATGGCCTTGTCCGCGCGCAGCAACGCACGATGATACTCCCACACGGGCTGCATGCCTCCCAGTTCCTCGATGGCTTTTTGGGTAGCGGCATTCTGACGGGCCTGATTATCCGTGCTGAGGAAGAAGCGGCCTGCGTAATCGAGTTCACGACCCAACGCCGCGTGAGGATGGGTCGCAGGCATTTTGGCTGCATACTTCATGGCGGGAACGCGCTGACTTTGCGGCAGCTTGAAATAGAAGTCATGGAAGGCCAGAGGCATGAGCGTGTGAGGCGTGTCCTGCATGACTTCGGCTGCGCGCTTGAGCATGGCATCAATCCCGCGACCCATGGCCGCATTGCCGCTGTTGTTGCGCCAGATTTCGATCAAGGTCTGGCCATAGCCGCTGTTAACCGCCCAGCCGTCCGGAGACAGATTGCCTGTGGTGTCCTCGTGAAAGAGGCGCATGACAAAGGCCATGGTCTCCGGCTTGGGCCACTCTTTCTTGAGTTCGTCCAGGATGTCGGACCGGGTGAACCAGCCGTTCGCTCCTGCATAGCTGCTCCATGTTTGGGATGAGGCCCGGGCCTCCATCAATTCACAGGCATGGAGAAAGAGCTTCTGAGCCTTGTCGACATCCCCCGGGATGAGAGTTTTCAGAGTGTCTTTGAGCTTGTCCGCATAGCTGCTGGCAGTTGCATTCACGTCTTCAACTCTCTCGGTGGCGATCCAGCGATCGATCTCGTCCATGGCCTTCTTTTGTTCAGCGCCGAGGAACGGAGCGAGAACCTTCACGAGAGCGGGGTCCGCAGTGGCAGGCTGGTTGAGCGCGGTGATCTGCGACTTGAGGAGGGCCATAAAAGCGGGACCACTCTTTACCGGGATCTTCTCCACATCCGCAGCACGGCGTTTCAACATGGTGGAAAGCGGACCTGCCGGAGCGTCCTGCAGGAGGGCCTCACAGAACTCCACCCCAAAGGTGCGCTGCTTCATGTCTGCAAGTTTCGGACGCAGGTCACGCATGGTGTCACGGTTTTCCCGCAGCTTTTTGAAGAACAACACCTGCAGGCAGTTGGGATCTTCAGGGAGGCTGACATGCTCGGCAGCTCCCAGCCAGCCCATGGTGCCGAGTGCTGCAAAAGCATGCTGAGGGGACTTCATCACTGCGTTCATGCTGTAGCTGCTGTTGCTCATCCAGTTGGGATCGCTCGTGGCCCCCACGAGTGAAGCCATCTGCAATCCGGCGCCAAATGTAGCGGGTTTCCGGATCATGCTGTCCATGACACGCAGCAGCGAATAAGCGGCGGCGTTATTATAAGAGCCGCCACGCCCGTAGCGTGCGTCGATCGTGCTTTTCATGGTCTTGGCCCAGGTGTTTTGATCGTTGCCAAGTGCCCCGGAAATAATCCGGGCGAAGAAGGGCTCCATACCGGCTTCGGGGCGCAGCTGCTGGCGCAGCCCCAGATAGTGGGAGATGGCATAGCCTTCGCTGAAGTTGCGGTTTTGTTTCATGCTGCCAGCGAGTATTTCATCCAGCGGCAGGCCTTCGATGCCGCGCTCCACCCAGCGGTCCACCAGCCATACCAGATGCGGTTCATCCCCGTAGTTTGAACCGCCACGACTGGCGGTGGTGAGGTAGGTTTTGGCATGGTGCACGAAGGCTTCGGGCGGGCAGGACCATACGGCCAGCTGCGCGCGCAGAACGCTCTGCTGCGTGCTGTCCAGAGCGGCGGCAACCAGAGGCATGATGTCCTTTTGCGCCTGTTCCAGCTGATTCTCCTTCCAGCCTTTCCAGATGAGAAACTCCGCCGGCGTGGGTGCCCACAGGCCGGTCACCTCCTCATAAAAGCCGTAGCGGCGTGTGATGCTGCCACGCTGGATGCGAGGGGCCGACCTGGCCGACTCAAGCAGCCGCCGGGCTGTGGCGGCCAGTTCATCCATTTTTTTGCCCTCATGGATCGTCAAACACGCAAAGCGGCGGAAGCCTTCCTCTGCGAGCGCGGGATGTTTCATGAGGGCCTGGCACATGCGGTCATGCACTTCGCGTCGTTTCAGCGCCTCGGGTGATGTCGAGGAGAGGTAGCCTTCGTCATCCTCGTGGCTGGCCCCCGGCCGGGCATAGAGATGAGCCAGGCGGGGAGACCGATACGTCTGGTTTGCGACCATGGCCGGCAGATCGATCATCCAATCCAGACCTTTGACCGCCGCCCCAGCCGGAGCGGCTTCCAGCATACCAGCCAGCGCATCGACGATGTTTATCCTGCCCTCAAACGGCAGGGAGTCATCCCGGCTAATGACTTCGGCGATGAGGCTGCCGACACCGCTCTGCTGATAGGCGGAAAGAGGGACATCGTTCAACATCTTCACAGCGCGAGCGGAGTCAGCGCCGGCGATCAGCGAGCAAAGGTGCAGACGCGCCTGGAAGTGCTTGGGGTTCATCTCCACGATTTTCTCCAGCACCTTGGTGGCGTCGGGCTTGTGGTCGATGAGGATCAAGAACTGCGCCTGATCGTACATTTTGGACACCGTGGCATTTTCCCCGGGGTCAAAGACAGCCTGAACTTTTTCAAACAGGCCGGGCTTGCTCAAGAGGCGCCTGATCTCCTTGGCACGGCTGGCGGCGTAGCTTTGATTGCCGTTGCTGGCATACGTCAGGGCGCGTTTGAGCTGGATGACAGCCTCCTTCACGATGGCATCCTCATCCTTGCCGGCTACCAACGTGAGCAGCTTTTTCGTGTCGATGCTGGTGCTGCTGACATAGCTGGTGGAACGCTGACTCGACGACGGAGCCACCATGGCGATGCGGGACCACTGCTCCGCCTCATCTCCCATCTGCAGGCTTTTCATGGCAGCGAGCAATTCGTCCTTCTGCTCTGAAGTCACGCGGGCGCTGCGAAGGCGGCGCAGGGCCATCTGCGCGGGCTCCAGCAGGGGGCTGCCTGGCTGTGGTTTCAGCTTCAAAGCCGCATGCGCCAGGGCGGCGTCAAAAGCCGGACGGACACTGGCGGGAATGTTCATGCTGGAAGCGCGGACGAGCAGCTCGGCCACACGGTCATACTTGTCCTCGATGCTGAACCATGAGGCCGCGAGCAGGAGATCATCCACAGCAGGATTTGGTGCGGCAAGGAGCTGGGCCACCTCCCGCTCCACACGCTCGCGTTCACCGGCTTTGTAGGCCAGCAAGGCACGCAGCGCCGGAGACTTGACGCCATCAATGAAGGGCTTCACGCCTGCGTAATCCTCAGGCTCAGGCTCCAACTTGTCGTCCTCACGCGGATTGTAGATGTCCTTGCGACCGAAGTAGAGCACCAGAGTGTGGGGCAACGTGGTCCCACCGGGGAAAGGCAGGCGGGCAAGCATGTGGCCGGAGGGAGTCTGAGTTCGGCGGTTGAACTGCGTGGCGAAAGCCGCCCATGACTGACGAGTGGGTGCGTCTTCAGCCCAGATCCGCACCTCGCGCTCCATGAGGGCAACGAACTCCTTCCATGCTTTCTGCGTGCGGCAGGCGTTGGCTGCATTGGGCACGCCTGTGCTGTAAAGCTGGGCCGGCAGGCTGGGGTCGGTCTGGTCGAGTTGAAGCAGCAGCAAGGAAAGCATGCGGCGGCACAGCGGCTCAGGCAGCGAATAAGATGGAGGTCTCTGCTCCATGCTCTGATTGCCGCCGATCAGGTATCCCAAGTAATAACGCCCTGCGTAGGATCTGCGCATTTCATCCGGCGACATTTTTTCGAGCAGGTCCACGGCCTCGGTGAGCAAAGGCACTCCTTTTTCACCGCCATCCGCCACGGCATATCTGGCGGCCTGAAAGGCAAGATCGGGGTATTTGGATTTAAAATGTTCAAACGCACTTGCAGCGGTCTCGAATGAAATGTTTTCCCCGTTGCTGATAGAATAGGCCAGCACCACTTCATCATCTGGATATTTCTCCAAGGCGTCCGCGCTTTTGCGTATGCGGTAGTATTGATCGATATCGAGAGCGTCAAGATAACGCGCGGCAAGCGCACCCGCACTGACAGCCTCTGCTTTCCATGCCGCCTTTTTTTGCGCCATCTCGCCCTTCATGAGGGTGATGGCATGCGCCACCGACATCGAGTGCAGGCTGTTCAGGCCGGAGGGCACCATCACCGCCTTGCTGGCGTTCTGCCCCGAGAAGCGGATGGAATTCGAACGATAATTGTAAGCCTGGTAGGAAGATCCGGAAGTGAGTCGAATCAGGTCTGCATAGCCCTTGGGCGTGCGCTTTTCCAACTCCTCCAGATAATTGCCTGTGCTGGAGGGAGTTTTTGTGGCCGCAAGGACTGCGGGCAGTTCCTGGGATTGGGCCATGAGGCGAATGAACAGAGACATGGCAGCGTCCGTTTTGCCCTCCTCCTCAAGCGCCACCGCCTGCAGATAGCCCAGCCGATAGTCCTCGGGGAAGCGCCGCAGCAGCGGCTCAAGAAAGCTCATCACTCGCTTCCAGTCCTGATGGGCCGTCATGCTTTTGGCCAAGGTGAGAGCGTCATCCGCATCCATCTGCGCGCCGCCGGCCAGCTCATAGAGCATGCGGTAGCCGGTGTTTGCATCGCCGTATTCGATTTCGATCGATGCGATCATCTGCTGCACGCGCCCACCTTTGGAGCGACCGGCGAGGCGCTGGAGTTCCTCGATAGCACGCTTCGACTGGCCCATCTCTAAATCCATATGAGCTACCTGCATGGCGAGGGTGACATCGTCAGGCCGCAGGCGCATGGCCTCGCGCAGCGCACGCTCCTGCTCTGTGGTGCTGCCTGCCACCCGGTAGATTTCTGCGAGGGCCAGCCATGGCGCCGCATCTGCACGATTGGTGCGCTGCCGTTCGAGGAACTTATCCGTGAGGGCCTTCAACTGGCCGCGCTCGCCGGCCAGACGCGCGAGGATGCCGACCCAGCGCATTTTGTCCTCCGGCTTTTCCTCCTTTTCAAACAGTGAGAGATAAACCCGCTCTGCGTCGCTCATCTGGCCTTGCTCGATGTAGCCGGAGGCCAGTGCGTCCGCGACGGACTCATCGTCTTCAAATTTACGAGTGGCGGCCTGAAGCACCTTCAGAGCTTCGCGTCCTTTGCCGCTGAGCTGAAGAAGCTTGGCCTCGCGCAGCCAAGGAGAAGCGGAGCCGGGAGAAAGTGTCTTCCATTCCGCCACCCATTTGAGCGCCTGATCTGGTTTTCCCGAGCGCTCGGACAAGTCCACCAGACGCTGAATGTTGGTGGAATTTCTGCCCTGGGGCATGGCCATGAGTTTTTCCGCCTCCTGCGTCGCGCGCAGCCAGTCCTGGCGGGATTCCATCAGCTTAAGCAGCCGTGTCTGCGCCGCCAGTGCATGCTCCGCTGGAATTTCGCGCAGGGTTTTCTCAGCGCCCAGATGGTCCTGCTTTTCTTCGAGGAGCGTGGCGAGGAGAATGCGCTCCTGCACAGTCTGGGTGCTCTTTTGCAAAGCGGCCATGGTTTCGGCAAACTTTGGCTCATCTGCCTTGAGACATGCCACGACCTGCCGCAGCGCATCATCCATAAAGCTGACGTCTGTGGTAGCCCGCACGCGAGCGAGCGCCCATGGAATGGCCTCCACGGGTTTCTTGGCGCTGAGCGCTGAGTTGATCAGCAGCCCAAGAAAGCGCTCATCGCCTACGAACTCCGCGTGACGTGCCTGGAGCACTTCCAAAGCCGCCTGCGGTTCGAGACGTGCCATGAGCGCCTGGCCCACGGCCATCAGCTGGGAGAGATCGCCGTTTTTGGCGAGATCACGCCAGATGGCCAGCGCGGCATCACGTTTGCCACTGCGGTGAAGGTAATGGGCCTGTGCTTCTTTGGCTGCACTGCTCTCAGGAAAGGCCGTGACCATGCGTTCATAGGCCAGAGTGGCATCGTCACCACGCTCCCAGCTTTCGTAGAGCCGCGCCACGCGGAGGTGATCAAACTCAGCGGTGTCTTTCGCGGCTAGAAATTTATCCAGCGTGGTTTTGGCTGCTGCTTTGTCCTTCGCCCGTTCTTGCAGTGTTGCCAGACGGATGAGGAGTTCACGATCATCGGGTGACTGCTCAAGCAGGACGTTGGTTTGCGCGATGGCCTCCTTGAACTGCTCAAAGCGCGCCAGCAAATCCAGGTAGCTCTCGCGCAGCTCCCGCTGGCCTGGTGTTTTTTGCAGCAGTGCTGCGTAGATGGCCAGTGCCTTGTCTTTATCACCCAGCTCTGCCAAAACTCGTGCGCGCTGCCGCTCCAGAGAGGTGCGCTGTGGATGGACGGCCTGCAGCTTTTCAAGCTCCTTGACCAGCCCGGTGAGGTTTTCATCGCGACGAAACATCGTTTCGATCTGCGCGAGCACTTCACCTTCGATCCAAGTGCCCTGGCCGGTGTCTGCCAGGGTGGAGTTCAGGAGGGCGAGAGCGGCGTCCTTCTTGGTGGCACGCAGCTGGATTTCGGCCAGGCGGAGCTGGCGCACGGCTTTGGCGTAGGGGGCTTTGGTGCTGGCAATCAACGCCAGCATCTGCGCCTCCGCCTCGGCGAAGAGACCTTCGTCGAGCTGCAACTCGACCACCTCCTCCACCAGATCTTCGTCATCCGCGTTCGCTTTCACCAGATCCCGCCATGCCTGCAAGGCGGCCTCCGGCTTGCCTGTGCGCAGGAGCCAGCGCCCGCGCATCTGGCCGATCTCACGGCCCAGTGCTCCATCCGCGCCGCCTTTTTCCGCTGATGTGAGCGATTTTAGGGCCGCTTCGAAATTCATCATGCGCGCCTCGAGTTTGGCCCGTTGGAACCAAGCCCGTGCGTTTGTCCCCTCGCGCTCCAGGGCCGCGGTGTAAGCTTTCAAAGCTTCGGCTTCGTTGCCACGCTGGTCGTGAAAAATTGCCAGCACGAGCAGATCGGCGGTGGTGCTGGTGCGCTGGCGCAAAAATTCGGCCAGGGAGTCCGCCGTGCCTGCCTCCATCCACGCTGAGTAGAATCTGTCATAGACCAAACCAGCCTGAGGACGCTTGAGAAGCATCTGGTGATATTTTTCCGCGTCGGCCCCCGGCGGAGTGGTCTGTCCGAAACATGCCATGGCTGAGGCGAGGAAAAGAAACCGGATTTTCATAAAAGAAATTTACGAGCTCTTTTACCAAATCTCCTATGCCGAGGACAAGATAGAACCGCAAGCAATCGAGATTCATGAAAGACAACCGATGCATTCCGCGCATACTCGACCTCCCAACTTCATCCGCCGCCATGCGTCCCCTTCTCATTTCCCTGCTGTCCATCGCCTGTCTGTTTGCCGTCGCCGCTCCGAAGGAGGAGGTGAAACCGCTCAAGGTTCTCATGATCACCGGCGGCTGCTGCCATGACTATGAGAACCAGAAGCTCATCCTCAGCGAGGGCCTCAGCGCCCGGGCGAATGTGGAATTCACCATCGTGCATGAAGAAGGGCCGGAAGGTAAAAAGGACAAAAGCCACAAGATCTCGATCTATGAAAAGGACAACTGGGCCGAGGGCTATGATGTGGTCCTGCACAACGAATGCTTCGGCGGAGTCGATGACGTGGCGTTTGTGGAACGCATCGCCAAGGCACACCATAACGGTGTCCCGGCGGTGATGCTGCACTGCTCCACCCACAGCTACCGCACGGCCAAGACCGACGAGTGGCGCAAGTGCGTGGGCCAGACCTCGATGAGCCATGAAAAGAACCGTGATTTGAACGTGAAGAACATCGCGGAGGGCCATCCGGTCATGAAAGGCTTCCCGGCGGAATGGCTCGACGCCAAGGACGAACTGTACAAGAACGAAAAGCTCTGGGAGCACTTTGTCCCGCTGGCCAAGGCCTATGGCGAGGACACGAAGATGGACCACAACGTGATCTGGGTGAACGAGTATGGCAAAGCCAAGGTCTTCGGCACCACGCTGGGCCATGGCAACGAGACGATGCAGTCACCCGTTTATCTCGACCTCGTCGCCCGGGGCCTGCTCTGGACCTGTGGCAAGCTTGGCGAAGATGGCAAACCCCTCCCCGGCTACGAAGCCAAGCAGAAGTAGTTCGGCTAGGCCAGCAAGACCTCGGCCAGGGTCTTCAAGAGAGTTTCGGCCGAGTAGGGTTTTGGAATGAAGTGTTTCACGCCAGCTCCCATGGCCCTGGCCACCATGTCTTTGACGCCCAAGCCGCTGGCGGCGATGATGCGCACCTGAGGATTGATGCGCATGAGCACCTGAATGGTGGCCAGACCGTCCATGACAGGCATCATCATATCGGTGAGCACCACGGCTATTTCTTCCTGGTGGGCGGTGAACACCGTCGAGGCTTCGACACCATCCGCCGCCAGCAGCACACGGTAGCCAAAAGCTTCCAGCGTCTGACTGATGATCTGACGAACCGTGTCTTCATCATCGACAACCAGCACCAACTCGCCGTTGCCACGCGGGAGCGTCGTCTCAACAGGAACGTCCGGTTGCATGTCTGCTGAATCATTTGCAGGCAAATAAACCTGGAATTTCGAACCTTCCCCGATCTCGCTTTGCACCCGCAGGAAGCCTTGGTGCCCTTTGATGATGGCGAGTGTGGTGGACAGACCCAGGCCTGTGCCTTTGCCGGTTTCCTTTGTGGTAAAAAACGGCTCAAAAATGCGCTCCAACACATCGGGGGGCATGCCAGAGCCGCTGTCTTCCACCTCGACCAATACATGCCGTCCGGGCTTAGCATCGGGGCTCAGCGCCACGCATTGCTCGTCCAGCACCACGTTGCTGGCAGAGAGCTTGAGCATGCCGCCATTGGGCATGGCATCACGTGCATTGACGCAGAGATTGAGCAAAACCTGATGCAATTGAGTGGGATCTCCCTGAACGCCCCACAAATCCGTCTGGATCCTGCTGCGCACCTGGATGTTCTTGAGAAAGGTTTCGTTGGCGATTTTTTCGATCTCCTTGAGCAGGCGTCCCATTTCAACGGCGAGCTGCCGCCCTTCCACGCCCCGCGCAAAAGAGAGCACCTGCTGCACCATGTCCGCTCCGCGTCTGGCGCTGGTCTCGATGGTTGAGAATATATTCAGCCGCCGTTCATTGGTTTCCTGCAGCTTGAGCAGTTCAATGGACATCATGATGGGGGTGAGCACGTTGTTGAGATCGTGCGCGATGCCTCCGGCCAGCGTGCCGATGCTCTCCATGCGCTGCGAACGCAGCAACTGGGCCTCCACTTGTTTGCTCTCGGTAATGTCCTCCGCCGTGCCGACGATGCGCAGCACGGCACCGTGTGAATCGCGCACGGGAAAAGCCCGGTCATGAATCCACCGCTGAGTGCCGTCAGCACGCAAAATGCGGTAGCGCTCGTCATACTCTCCGCGTGCCCGCTTGGCCGCCGCCGCCTGCTCAATGCGTTCCCTATCCTCGGGATGCACTGAGCCCAGCCAGCTGAGCGGATTTGCATACAGGCTGGCGCAGGTGCGGTGCCAGATTTTTTCATACGCCGGACTGACGTAGATCATTTCGCTGCCGGTGGGATCGGTCATCCAGAACACCTCCTCGATGCTTTCAGCAAACTGACGGAAGCGCTTTTCACTCTCGCGCAGGGAGGTCTCCGCCTGCCTGCGCTCCACGCCTTCCAGCGCCAGAGAGACCAGATTGGACATCGCAAGTGCAAAGGTTTTCTCATCCGCTGTCCATTCCCGCAACGTGCGAACATGTTCAAGACAGAGCACACCGGTGCGAAACCCGCCCACGATGATGGGCACATCCAGGATGGACCGGATGCCGTGAGGCTGCAGACAGCCTTCCACGAATTCACTGGTGTTTGGGTTCTGGGCGGCATCATCCGCAATGATCATCTCCTGTTCGATGAGGGCGCGGAAATAGGCCGGATAGGTGGCGGCTGAAAGCTCCATGCCAGACGAGTGCCGGCCCTCCTCCCACTCAAACAAATCCACGCATTTGATGGCGGAGCGGTCGCTGTTGTAGCGCCAGATGCTGACACGGGAGACGTTCAGGGTCTGAGCCGCACCTTCGGCGATTTTACGCAGCAGCAACAAGGCATCTTCAGCATCCCCCGCCCAATGGCGTGTCAGTTCGATCAAGGTCTTGCGCTGCTTGATGAAGCGTTTGTCCGCCTCGCGCAATTCTGCCTCACGCCGGCTGATGTCGAGAGCAAAACCGATGTCCGCAGCCAGTTCATCCAACAAGGCCAGTTCATCTGCGTCGAAGAACTCCGTCGTATCGGCATACAAATTGAACACGCCGATGGTTTTGTCCCCTGATTTCAACGGCAGCGAAGCCATGGAGAGATAACTCCGGCACAGGGCATCGGCACGCCAGCAGGCGGCGTCAGGATCATGCTCAATGTCATTGCAAACCGAGTGCTGGCCGGACTGCAATGCACGCGCTGTCATGGCACAGCCAGAGCCGGACTGCGCACCACTGATGACGGCCTCGAGCCTTGCCAGGGTTTCCTGCGTGGCACCGATGTGTGCGGCGATTTGCAGCTGGCCGGTGTCAGGATCCAGCAGACCAATCCATGCGAGGCCAAACAGGCCTTTTTCAACCGCGATGCGGCAGGCCGTCGACAGCATGGCCTCCTGATTTTTTTCACGCACAATGGTCTCATTGATGCCGCTCAACATGGCATAAAGACGGTTGAGCTGCCGGATGCGCTGATCAGCTTTTTTGCGGTCAGTGATGTCCTGCATCTGGGAAACAAAAAACGCGGGATTCCCCTGGTCGTCGTCCACCATCGAAACAGTGAGCAGCACCCACACCACACCGCCGTTCTTATGGAGATAGCGCTTCTCCATCTCAAAATTCTTGATCTCGTGACGGAGCATTTTCTGCACATTGGCAACATCCATTTCGAGATCGTCCGCGTGGGTGATCTGCTGAAAATTGACGGAAAGCATTTCGGATTCGGTGTAGCCGACAATTTCACACAGGGCCCGATTGACGCGTAAAAAGCGCCCGTCGGGAGCGACGAGCGCCTTGCCGATGGGGGCATTCTCGAAGGCAGTGGCGAAGGTGGCCTCGCTTTCACGCAACGCCTCCTCCGCCCGTTTGCGTTCGGTGATGTCCTGCACCGTGCCAAAACACCGCGAGGACCTGCCCTGATCATCAAAGAGCAATTCGACTTTCACGAGCGCCTGAGCCTCCAGCCCGTCCGCACGCAGCACACGGTATTCAAACGGCTCGATGACTGCGCCAGGCCGCGCGTTTATAAGCTGTGCAAGATAGGCGTCATGGCGCTCACGGTCATCCGGGTGCACCATTTCCTGCACCCGGTCATAGGAGAGTACGACAGACTGTGGCTGCAGCCCGAAAATCCGGTAGAGCTCGTCCGACCATTTGATGCTGCCATCCGCCACCGTGTATTCCCAGCTGCCAATGTGGCTGATGGACTGGGCGCGGCCAAGATCTGCGCTTACCTGGGTCAGGGCGGCCTCGGTGCGCTTGCGATCACTGATGTCCACGAAAGTGGCGACCACATGGGGCTCACCCTGGAACTCGATGGTTTCCATGCTGGCGATGGCATGAAGAACACCGCCGTTGCGCGCACGCAGAGCAAGTTCCATGTCGCGAACCGAACGATGTTCATCGAGAGTCTTGCGGAGCATGGCGGCCACAGGTTCATCAAGCACGGCCAGCTCTATCATGGAACGCTCCACCGCCTCTTCGCGCGTCCAACCAACGAGGCTGGAGAAAGCGTCATTGACCTCCACGATTCGTTGATCGCGCCTGCGGCTAATGGTCAAAGCAACCGGACTGCTGCGAAACGCCTTGATCAGCCGTGTTTCGCCTTCACGAAGCATCTCCATGGCCTGCTTGCGTGCCGTGATGTCTTCAGTGAACATGATGATGCCGCCAATCGAGTCATCCGCCTGACGCCATGGCTGGATCTCCCAGCGAATCCAGTCGGTACGTCCGTCGGCACGCAAAAAAGCCTCTTCATCGCATTTTTCGACCTGTCCGGTCAGACAGCGCTGATGGATTGCATACCAGTGTGGCGGCGATTCAGGAAAGACCTCGTAGTGACTGCGCCCCACGATGGACTGAGATCCGAGGCGGTAATCCTGCATCCAGCGCTGACTGACGACGAGATATTTCATGTCACGATCCAGCATGGCGATGGCCGCCGGACTGTGCTCTGTGTACAGGCGCAGCTGTTCTTCACGCTCCCGCAAAGCACGTGTGCGCTTTTTCACCTGCCCGGCCAGAAACCAATTCCAGCCGACGAGCAGCGCCAGCAGTACCGCGCCCCCCAGGGCGCCGTAGCCGAGATAGCGCAGATACCGGGTGGTGCCCAATGTCTGCCCAAACCACTTCTTTTCGATCCGGGAAAACTCCACCTGCCCCACATCAGTGAACCCCTTCTCAATCAACTGCAGCAGACCGGCATTCCCCTTGCGAACGGCACGATGAAACTCACCGACGCTGACCGGCTCCGTCATCCTGAACTCTGCCTCCAAGCCCTGCTTGTGGAGAAAATAAAGAGCCGGCGGTTTGTCCGCGACGAAGACATTCACTTTGCGCCCATTGGCAGCGGTAATGATAGCCTCATAGTTTTTGTAGAGCAGGAGCGGGCCTACGCCATTGACCTGAAGGAGCTGAGCGCTTGCATCGCCGGCTTTGGCCGCCACGGGAAACCCCTTCAGGGAGGCCAGGCCGGTGATGCCTGAAATCGTCGTTCGAAAAAAGATGGGGACTTGGAGAGTGGCGTAAGGTCGCGAAAAATCCAGATATGTGGCGCGCTCGGCAGTCACGAAGACGGTGTCAATGACATCAAACTCGCCTGCTTTCATCCTCTCAATGGCATCGCCCCAATCCATGCCGTGGATCTCGGCGGTGACGCCCGTCTTTTTTTCCCAAGCCTGCCACTGATCGATGATGATGCCCTGCAACAATCCGGCACCATCCCTGAAAACATAGGGTGGATAATTGTCGTCCATGACCACGCTGATCTTACCTGGCAGAGCAGGCAGCTGACCAGAGACGGAGGTGCAAATACAGGCGATTAACAAGGCGACAATGAGTCCGCGAATGCGGTGCAAACCACGTTTGGCGGCGGTGATTTTCTTCATGCCTGCACAGCCCCCCGACCATTCACTCAATGTCTCCAAAAAATTGAGTCCTGAGGTCGGGCACTTCGCTTGTTCCATTGCACAAGCCCCATCCGAGTTGAGAACAATGAAGGGCGTTTCCAACATAATTCATGTATGTTAGAGCGTGTGAAAATTCATGACAGTTAAATTACCCTATCGAATCCGCAGAGTCTACCGCTTTGAGCATCAAAGCGATGAAGATTACAGGCATTCTTTTAGTGATGAAGGAGCGGATTCCATCATGCGGCGACCTGAGCATGCAGCACCGCATCCAATGTTTTGAGGAGAGTTTCTGCTGTGTAGGGCTTGGGGATGAAATATTTGACTCCCGCATTGGCGGCTTTTTCCTCCATGCCTGCGGCATTCATTCCGCTGGCAGCAACGACGCAGATCTCCGGATTCATCCGCATCAGCACCTGAATCGTTGCCGGTCCGTCCATCACCGGCATCATCATGTCTGTAAGCACCAAAGCGACTTCCGAGCGATGTTTGGAATAGAGGGAGACCGCCTCGGCACCGTCCGCAGCCAGCAAAACACGGTAGCCAAAGGTTTCCAAAGTCTGCTTGGTGATCTGCTGCACGGCGGCCTCATCGTCGACGACGAGGATCAGTTCACGATTTCCACGCGGCAGTTCTCCCGGGATGGCCGCTTCAATTTCCGCATTTTCGGACATGTGCGCGGGCAGATAGATATGAAAGATGGTGCCTTTCCCAAGTTCACTCTCCACCCGAAGGAAGCCATGGTGGCTTTTGACGATGGCCATGACCGATGAGAGTCCAAGCCCTGTGCCTTTTCCAAGCTCCTTCGTGGTAAAAAACGGTTCGAATATGCGGTCAATCACCTCTGGTGGCATGCCAGTGCCATTGTCTTCCACCTGGATGTGGAGGTACTGCCCGGGTTTGGCACCGGGCATCATTGACGCGCATTGTCCATCCAACAGCATGTTCCTGGCAGAAAGTTTCAACTGGCCACCGTTGGGCATGGCATCACGAGCATTGACACAAAGATTGAGCAGCACCTGGTGAATTTGGGTGGGGTCCCCCTGCACGACCCACAAGGGTGCGGGAATGGTGCAGCGAACCTGGATGCTTTTCAGGAAGGTCTCATTGGTGATCTTTTCGACTTCCTTGAGCAGATGCCCGACCTGCACAGCCAACTGCCTGCCTTCAACGCCTCTGGCAAAAGAGAGGACTTGCTTGACCAAATCCGCGCCGCGTTTGGCGCTGCACTCAATGGTATCAAGAATTTCATGCTTTTGAGCACTCCGCTCCTGAAGCTTCAGGAGTTCGATGGACATCATGATGGGGGCCAGCACATTGTTGAGATCGTGCGCAATGCCGCCAGCAAGGGTGCCGATGCTTTCCATGCGCTGAGAGCGCAAAAACTGCTGCTCGAGCTTTTTGCGCTCGGTGATGTCCGTGTTGATCGAGAGGATGGACTTGGGGCGCCCCTGAGCATCCTTGATCAAAGTCCACCGTGACTCGACGATCACCAGCCGCCCCTCTTTGTCATACTGCTGCATTTCACCGGCCCACTCTCCCTGTGCCATGACGGCTTTCACGACGGCAAGAAACTGCACCGGATCTCGATTGAGCAGTTCCATTTGCGAATGGTCCAGCACTTCACCGGCCTGCCAGCCATAAAGCCGCTCCGCACTGCGGTTCCAGTACAGGATGCGATGCTCTTCCGGGCTGCAGACGATGATGGCATCACGCGCCTTGTCCAGGAGGGAAGCCTGCTCGCGAATTTTGTCCTCGGCCCTTTTGCGCTGGGTGATGTCGCGCATGATGCACTGCAGGCGACCGTCAGGAAGAATCGTTGAGCCGACTTCGGCGGGAAACTGGGAACCATCCTTACGCCGGCACAACCATTCACTGCGCACCACTTCACCTTCACTCAACTGCGACACTTCGGGCAGGATTCGCACCATCTCACCGGAAGCAACAATATCGACAAAACCCATCCGTCTCAGTTCCTCACGAGTGTAGCCCAGCATCTGGCAGACTGCGGCGTTGGCCTCGAGCAGACGTCCGGCTGTATTCGAGACCAGGATGCCGTCAGAGGCTGATTCAATGAGCGTGCGGAACTCGGCCTCGCTCGCCAGCAGGGCAAGTTCGGCCTGCTTACGCGTCGTGATGTCCTCGGAAAAAATGATGATGCCACCGATCGTGCCGTCAGCCTGATGCCATGGCCTGATTTCCCAGCGGATCCAGTCAATGGAACCATCCGCACGAACGAATTTTTCATCATCGCTTTTTTCGACAGCACCTGCCAAGCAACGACGGTGGATCTCCATCCAGTGGGCCGGCACTTCGGGAAAGACGTCATAGTGGCTGCGACCCGTGACGGACTGCTCACCCAGACGGTAGTCATGCATCCAGCGCAGACTGACCACGAGATACTTCATGTCACGATCCAGCATGGCGATGGCAGCCGGACTGTGTTGAACACAGAGGCTCAGCTGCTCCTCTTTTTCCTGCAGAGCGCGTGTGCGCACCCTGACCTGGCCCGCCAGCATCCAGTTCAATCCGAGCAGCAGCGTCACCAATGAGACGGCGGCCAATGCGGCGTAACCCAGGCTGCGCAAATAGGGATGCCCATCCAGAGTCTGCCCGAACCATTTTTTTTCGATCCAGGCGAGCTCCTTCGGACCCACATCTTCGAAGCCTTTTTCAACCAGCTGCAGAAGTTTGGCATTTCCTTTGCGGACCGCACGGTGGAACTCTCCGATGCTGACCGGGTCGGACATCCTGAACTCAGATCCCAAGCCTAGCTTCTGAAGAAAGTACTGAGCCGGCGGCTTGTCCATGACGAAGACGTTCACTTTGCGCTCGTTGGCCGCCGTGATGATGGCCTCGTAGTTGTTGTACAACAACATGGGGGTGATGTCATTTTCCTGCAGCAGCTTGACGACTGTGTCTCCCAGCCTCGCAGCTACTGGAAATCCATGCAGGGAGGAAAGATTGTTGATGCCAGCGATCGAGGAACGAAAAAAGATGGAAACCTCGATGGTGGAGTACTGCTTCCCGAAATCCAGATAAGCCGTGCGCTCCGGTGTTTTAAACATCGCGTCGATGACATCAAACTCGCCCTCTTTCATCCGGCGCACGGCATCATTCAAGTCCATGCCATGAATCTCAGCGGTGACTCCGGTGCGCTTTTCCCATACACGCCATTGATCGATGATGATGCCCTGCAGACGGCCCTCATTGTCTCTGAAAACATAGGGAGGGAAATTGTCATCCGTCACCACACTGATGGTGTGAGGAATCGCAGACTCCTGCCCCGACACATCCATAGAGATGAGAAGGAACGACAAAAGCATGAGGATCCAACTCATGTGGCAGCGCACGCCTCCAGGCTGAGCCCGCGCTGAGCAGCGGAGGAATTGAAGCGACGCAGCACCGATGTCGAACCAGCTCCCAGCGCCATGGAGCAAGAGGGAAATGAACCGGGAATGAAGGCGTGAAATTCAGTCATGCTTCATGGCGGTTTCGAAGCTGGAGCACCGCCATTTTTGGCATGAAAATGAATTTTGTTTCATCCGGTCAAAGAGAGGTGGTGCGCTGTGTGTTCAGCACTGTGTGAAGCATTTTAAGCAGTGTTTCCGCCGTGTAGGGTTTGGGGATGAAGTGTGTGACGCCTGCGTTTGCGGCCCTGACCACCATGTCTTTCACACTGAGGCCGCTGGCGGCGACGATGCGCACCTTGGGATTCATGCGCATGAGGACTTGAATCGTCGCAGGCCCGTCCATGACCGGCATCATCATGTCCGTCAGCACCACTGAGATTTGGTCTTTGTGAGTGGCGTACAAGGTGGAGGCCTCGACACCGTCAGCCGCCGGCAGCACACGATAGCCAAAGGACTCCAGCGTTTGTCCGGTGATGTGCCGCACGGGTTCCTCGTCATCAATCAGGAGCACGAGTTCGCCATTGCCATGAGGCATTTCATTTTGCAGCGGGGGCGGCATGCTCGCGCCTTCCACGATCTGCGCCGGCAGGTACACCTGAAATTTGGAGCCTTTATCCAATTCACTGGAGACTCGGATGAAACCTTGATGGCTTTTAATGATGGCAAGAGCGGAGGACAATCCCAGCCCAGTGCCTTTGCCGAGCTCCTTGGTGGTGAAAAACGGCTCAAAAATGCGATCTATCACATTTGGCGGCATGCCTGTGCCGGAATCTTCCAACTCGATGAAGAGATAAGGACCGGGCTTTGCACCTGCGATCATCGCCGCACATTGCTCATCCAGCATGAGATTGCCGGCGCTGAGCTGTAAAGTGCCGCCATTGGGCATGGCATCGCGTGCGTTGACGCACAAATTCAGCAGCATCTGGTGAATCTGCGTGGGATCTCCCAGAACGATCCATAGATTTGCGGGAATGTCACTGCTGACCCGGATATTCTTGTGGAAGGTTTCATTGGCGATTTTTTCAATGCCTTTGAGAAGATGCCCGGCCTGCACCTCCACGCGCTGTCCTTCCACGCCCCGTGAAAATGAGAGGACCTGGCGCACCATGTCCGCTCCGCGCCTGGCACTGTTTTCAATGGTGGCGAGCACGCCCAGCCGCATTGCATCCTGCTCATGCAGTTTGAGCAGCTCGATGGACATCATGATCGGAGTCAGGGCGTTGTTGAGATCATGAGCGATGCCTCCAGCCAGTGTGCCGAGGCTTTCCATGCGCTGGGCGCGCAGAAGCTGTTCTTCGACTTTTTTGCGCTCGGTGATGTCGGTATTGATGACCAGAATGCTGCGTGGCTGGCCTGCGGCATCACGCAGCAGGGTCCACCGGCCTTCAACGATCAGCTTGCGGC
>NZ_JBAQCR010000379.1:0-1968 GCF_049294395.1 Prosthecobacter sp. | reverse complement strand
GCGCTGGGCCTGCCCCCGGATTTTCAGCAGGCGCTGCTGGACCGCTTTCTCAAATCCGCGCACGCCCCGCAGCCAGCGCAGCCGGAAGAATTTGGCTCCACGCCAGAAGGAGACCTCCCCGGCGCTGAGCTGCGCCTCCTGGCAAAAGCAGGCGAGCATGCCAGCCCCGCAGTGCACCACGCACTCCTCGCCGAATTCCAAAGCACCACCGCCACCGATGCCACGCGGGAGAGCATCGCGGAGTATTTCTTTCAGCCGCTCGCAGAGCGCGGCGGGCTGCCGCCGGAAGTGCAGCGCGTGCTGCGGGCCTGCGTGCAGGATGAAAAAGCCATCCTCCAGGCGCGGAGACTCGCCGCAGAGACGCTCGGGCATCTGGGTGCAGGCCTCAGCCAGGAGTCAAAGCAGGCGCTGCTCCTGCTGCTGCAAAACAAGGACCTGCAATACAGCGCCCTGCTGGCCATGCGGCAGCTAGGCCCGCACATGCCTCCCGAGGCCGGGCCGGTGCTGGTGGGCATCGTCGAAAGAAACATCGCCGCCGACAAGGCTCTCTTATCCACTCCAAATCCTTCTCAGCCTGCGGTGTCCCCTGTCCCTGCCGCAGACCCTTTTGGGCCCGGCCCCACGCCTGTCCCAGCAGCGCCATCTCCACCTGCCGCAGATCCATTGGGTCCCAGCGCAGCATCTCCCGCCACCGTCTCACCTCCCACAGCCGCAGCAGGTTCAGCATCCCCAGCCGCCCCCCCCGCAGAGAATCCACCCGCCCCCGCCCCAGACACCTACAGCATGGCTGACGAGTCCCCGATCGAGATCGCCGTACCCGCTCTAGGAAACCTCGGGGAAAAGATGCCCCCTGAGGCGCAGACCGCGCTGCTCGGCGTCATCCTGCATCAGGCAGGCACGCGCCAGACGCCCTGGGACGCCGCCTATGCCCTGGCGCAAATGGGAGACAAACTCCCGCTGCACATGCAGCAGCTCCTCGTCGCCCTGCTGCACCAGCCAGAGCCGGACTTCGCCCTCCGCCTTGCCATCTACAGGACGCTCGCTGTTTCCGGCCTTCATCCCATCACAGACGCGCAGGTCGCAGAACTCCTCGCCAAAACCTATGCTGGCGAGCCCGATCCCGAACTCCGTTTCTACCTCCACCTCTGGCTCGGCCGCACACCCGCCCACCTCCAGGCCGTGCGCTGGCTCGGCCACACGAAGACCGACCCGCCGCCACAGGGAGAAACCCCGCCGCAGGAAATATTGCCCCTCATCTCCCGCCTCTGGCCGCACAGTGCTGGCGCCGATGCCACACACACCGCACTGCGCCATGCCATGGCCCGGCGCACGCACCAGATCCTCACAACCCATTTGAAATCCCACCCGCTGGACGAGCCCCTGCGCAAAGCCCTGCACCCCCTCGCCACCCAGCTTGCCACAGACCCCGCCCCCGACTGCGCCACCGCCCTGCGCGCTGTGCAGACCGCCCTGGCGACGGGTGAAAAAGCGCGCTGATTTTGCGCCCCCGCCAGCAGCGGCCAAGCGGCAGGCATCCTCATGCCCCATCATCTCCACCGGCATTCCATGCGCTTTTTTTTACCACATCATACCATTCTCCGGTATTTTTTCACTTGCACCCCCAAATCCAGGCCCAGGACTTTGAGCATGGCCTTCATCTTCTCCACCTCCCACCCTCCTGAAACCCGAGTCCGCCGCCCTGACCACCTTGATGATGACGAGGAGGAAGACGACGATGTCATGCCCATGCCAATGCCCCGCGCCGGCGGCGTCCGCGCCTACAGCCACCTGCCGGTGCGTGACAATCCTGCGCCTTCCACCGCCCCGCTCCGGGAAGACAGCCCACGGAGAGAGATCGCCCCGATCCCTCCACGCTCCGCCACACCCTCCAGCCCCGCGCCCACCAGACTGGAGGATCAGGATGATCCCCCTCCTTCAGAAGCCAACCCCGAGAACGACACCGCCCCG
>NZ_JBAQCR010000378.1:0-12404 GCF_049294395.1 Prosthecobacter sp. | reverse complement strand
CCGCCCTGCGGTACGCGCTGCTCTGGATGGTAGGGATGCGCTGTGCGCGTCCGTGGAATCCTTCGTCCCAGAGTGGGCTGCGGACTGAAAGCTCTCCCCCTTTCAAAGCGCCTCCGATTTCTGCTGTCGAGAGTTGCAAGGACGGCGAACCTTTTTGAGCGCCTGCGACGCCATGGACCCGAAGCTTCGGACCCGGCGCAGCGGTTCCCTACCCGCCCTGCGGTACGCGCTGCTCTGGATGGTAGGGATGCGCTGTGCGCGTCCGTGGAATCCTTCGTCCCAGCGTGGGGTGCTGCCCCACCGCTTCCCCCCTTTTCAACCGCCCCGGCTCTAAGCGCCCACGTCGTGGCCTTGCATGGGCCTTCTGTCACCGGACATCAATCTGGCGCATTCATTGTTCCAGGGGGCCGAGGTTCGTCATGCGAAGGACTTGGCTGTTCTGGGTGTTATGGCAGGCAGGGATGAGGTCTGCACATGACTTGGGCGTTGCGACAACGCTGGCCGAAGGGCAGGAGCGCCCATCGTACTTTTTTCAAGCCCCCACCTGCCGCAGCCACTCTTCCAGGTTGTAGTAGTTCGTCACGCGGCGGACTTTGCCGTCTTGGAGATCAAAGAAGGCGCCCACGCGCAGGCGGTAGCGCTGGCCTGCGGCAGGGGGCAGGCCTTCATCGGTGGAAAGGTATTGGCCTTCGATGTAAAACTCCGCCGCGCCGCGTGTGCCCTCTTCATTGGCAAATACCACGAGATCACACACCTGCTCACGGTAGCAGCGGTCCATGCGCTCAAGAAACGTGCGAAACGCCGCGCGCCCGGTTTCCACGCCACCCTGGTTGATGTCGTGCACCACGTCCTCCGTCAGCAGGGCCAGGAATGCCTCACGGTCGCCGGAATTGAAGGTGGAGTAGTAGGTTTGGATGAGGGCGAGAGCCTGCTGCTGGAGTGTTGCCATGGGAGGGGCGAAGCATGAATTTCACCAGCGCCAGCGTCAAATTAGAAAATGATCGGGGGAAATCCACGGTTGCGATAATGGTTCATACAGCTAAACATCACACGTCTATGTTTTCCCCCAGCATGGCGTGGTTAAGCTCCCGCGCATTGATCCTTGGCATCTGTTTCTCGTTCGTCACCGGTGGTGCTGCCCTGCAGGCGCAGTCAGCCGTGTTGGTCGTCGATGCCTTCAACAAAAAAGTTCACGTCGCCGCAGACGCGCAGTCCAAGCGGCCCGTCGGCGGCCTTGCCAAGATCGCCACTGCCATGGTCACGCTTGACTGGGCGGAGGCCTCCAAGGTCGGCGTCGGCGTGCTCGCCACCGTCCCTGCCTACGCCTTCCAGATGACTGGCGCCAGCAGCATCGGCCTGCAGGCCGGAGACCAGGTGACGCTGCGTGACCTCATCTACGCCACCATGATGGGCAGCGATGACGTCGCCGCCATCACCCTCGGCGACTTCGTCGGAAAGGACCACCTCTCGCGCCTCGCACGCGCCGGACATCCCATGGAGGAGTTCGTCAAGCAGATGAACCAGCTGGCCAAGCGCGAAGGCGCACGCGCCACCCGCTTCACCAATCCCCATGGCCTGGAAAACTCCCGCCCCATGCCCTATTCCTGCGCGGCGGACATCGCCCGCCTGGCCATCTATGCCGTCTCACGGCCGGCCATGCGTTTTTACACCAATCAGACCAGCCGCAGCATCACCATCTACCGCGGTGGTCAGCAGCTCACCATGGCGCTTAGCAACACCAATCAACTCCTCGGCGTGGATCGCATCGACGGCATCAAAACCGGCAACACCCCGCGCTCCGGCGGCTGCGTGGTCATCTCCGCTGAGAAGTCCCCGACGGTGCAGGTGCAGGCGGACAACTCCAGCCTCATCTACCGTCACCGCATGGTCGTCGTCGTGCTCGGTTCAGCCAGCCCCTTTGATGAGGCACGCACGCTGCTGCACCAGGGCTGGGCCGCCTATGACCGCTGGCTGGCCGCAGGCCGTCCCATCACGGACAAGCGCCAGATGCTGGATCAATTCTGAATTTTCACGGAGTCTTTTCCGTCCCGTTAATAACCAAGCCCCCTTCCCCCTTTTAATCTTATGCGCATCGGCATTCTCAACAGCGGCGGCGATTGCCCCGGACTCAATGCAGTCATCCACGGCGTCGTCGGCGCCGCCACCACCCTCGGCTGGGAAGTCGTGGGCTTCCGTGACGGCTTCGAAGGTCTCCTCCCTCCGGGCGACTACATGATGCTCAATCCGGAAAAAACCATCGGCATCATGAAGCTCGGTGGCACCATTCTCGGCACCACCAACAAGGGCCACTTCGTCGCCAAGGTCGGCGAGGGCAATGTGTCCCAGGTGCCCGTCGAAATCGTCGAGAAAGCCAAGAACACCCTGCGCCACCTCGAAGTCGGCGCGCTGATCGTCGTCGGCGGAGACGGCAGCCTCACCACCGGCCTGCAGTTGTACCAGATGGGCATTCCGATCATCGGCGTGCCGAAGACCATCGACAACGACATTCAAGCCACCGCCACCTCCTTCGGCTTTGATTCCGCCGTGGCCACCGTGGTGGATGCGCTGGACCGCCTGCACACCACCGCAGAAAGCCACAAGCGCGTCATCGTGCTGGAAGTCATGGGACGCCACGCAGGCTGGATCGCCCTGTACGGCGGCATGGCTGGCGGCGCGGACGTCATCCTTCTGCCAGAAATCCCCTTCCATCTCAATCACGTGGCCAAGGCCATCCGCAAACGCGATGCCGCAGGCCGCCACAGCACCCTCGTCGTCGTCGCTGAAGGCGCACGCATGGAAACCGGCGAACTCCTCACCAAGGAAAAAGTCGGTGCCAAAGGCGAAGACCGCCTGGGTGGCATCGGCGAATACGTGGCCCGGCAGATCGAAAAAGACACCGGCAAGGAAACGCGCTCCTGCACGCTCGGCCATCTTCAGCGCGGTGGCGCCCCCACGGCGCTGGATCGCATCCTCGGCGTCCGCTTCGGAGCCAAGGCCGTCGATCTCATCGCCCAGGGCAGCTTTGGCCGCATGGTCAGCTACCAGCAGTATCAGGTGGGCGATGTGCCCATCGAGGAAGCCGTGCATCAGCTCCGCCTCGTCAGCAAAGACAGCGAAATCGTCCGCGCTTCACGTGCCATCGGCATCTCGTTTGGCGACGAGTAGTCCTGGGCTGCGCGGTCTGTCTGAGTTCCATTCACACGAAAGCCGCCCTGTGGTACGGGGCGGCTTTTTTGTGGGTTTGGTTCGGTCAGGTGAAAGCGCCGGCGCGGGGGGGGTGAGTTCTGGGAAGCTAGGCGGTGTCTTTGCCATTCAAGGAGTGCCATGCCGTCGGGGAAAAAGACGTGCTGTTGAGGGCTGCGAGGACGGCGAACCTTTTATGAATGCCTGCGACGCGACAGACCCGAAATCACGGACCCGGCGCAGCGGTTCCCTACCTTCCCCTGAGCCACGGCAGCGCTGATAGGGACGCGTTGGGCGCGTCCCTGGAATCTTTCGTCCCAGTGCGGACACAAAAAAAACAGCCGCCGGAGTCAATCCAGCGGCTGCTTCAAAAGGATTCAGTCAAGCATCACTCACGCCAGCGCGGCAAGGCGCTTGGTCAGGGCGTCCTTGGACTGCACGCCCACGACGGTTTCCACGGCCTTGCCGTCCTTGAAGAACACCATCATCGGGATGGAGCGCACGCTGAACTGAGTGGCCAGGTTCGGGGACTCGTCCACGTTCACCTTGCCGATCTTCACCTTGTCGCCCTGCTCCTTGGCCAGATCGTCGAGGATCGGTCCCAGCATGCGGCATGGGCCGCACCATTCAGCCCAGAAATCCACGAGCACCGGCACGGTGGAGGAGGTGACTTCAGATTCAAAATTTGCTTCGGTGAGGGTGAGGACTGCTTCGCTGGCCATGGTGGGGAGTATTGGGGTTAGGAAAAAGGTTACGGATGCACGCTGGCATCGGAGGCACACGAATCAACGAAAGTTTTCACCATCTCCCCCCCGGTGGGCCGGAAAAATGCCCAATGTGACGACAATCCCACTGGCTCGACTGCTTGGAGTCCATCAGACAAATCGCAGGTTTGGCGGAGTTGTTGCCAGCGCTGGCTGACGAATGTGAAAAACTCTTTCTTGCTGTCCGCCCTGATTCACGGCTGAATACCCTCTCATGAGACTACGCCATGACTCCGAGGGCCTTTCGGGCCGGAAGTTGAAGCGTTTGCTGCATCAGCTCTGCGAGCGTGCGCAGGAGGATGTGCTCAGAATCTCCATCCATGAAGAGAGCGCCACGCACCAGCTGCGCCTGCGTGTGAAGAAGATGATGGCCCTGCTCCGCCTGGCCAATCCCGGCATCGAAAAACACACGCTGCAGGCCATGCGGCAGCACCTGCGCGCCGTGAAAAATGCCTGCGCCGGCAATCGCGAGTACGTGGTGCAGAGCAAGCTCATCGACAAGCTCACACGCCGTTTCCATCTCGCGCCCAAGCACCGCCCGCAGCTCCACGGTCAGCCGCTCAAAGCCCCGCCTGCCTCGGATCTGCATCATCAGCTTTACGCCGTGGGCCAGCTCATCGACAGCACCTGCATCCAGTCGCTTTCCGAAGAGCAGATCCTGGAAGAGCACGCCCGCTGCTACCGCAAAGGCCGCCAGCTCATGAAGCAGGCCTGTGAGACCAAGGACAAGCGCACCCTGCACCGCTGGCGGCACCGCGTGAAGGATCTCTATTTTCAAACCCTGGTGCTCTCGCACCTGCGCGGTGCGGAGCGCCGCATCCGGCGCGCCCGACGCCTCGGCCACATTCTGGGCCGGGATCAGGATCTGTGCAATCTCGCCTCAGAGCCCGCCTTCACCGTGCGGCGCAGTCCCTGGCTGCACGTGATCAACGAGCACCGCGACCACCTCCGCGAAAGCTACCTCGCGCTGGGCCACAAGCTCTATGCCCCGCCCGGCACCCGCTTCAGCGGGAAGCTGCTGCAGGGAGCGTGAGGTGCCGTGCCGGAGGCTGGACCGGAAGACCCGCCACGCTTGCTCCCAAGCGCCACCGAATCAGCCCGGCCAGCTCGCGCATGCCCGCCCTCCCATATGGACTGCGGTCGCGGAGTGAGGAACGAACGCAGCTACCGCTTCTGCCGGGCCACGCGGCGCACGCATACCATCAAATACCCGAATGCGGCAGCCGGTGATTCTTCGCGGGCCGCAGCACCCCGCGCCCGCCACGAGACGCTCGAAAGCGGCAGCTCCAACGCCTTGCAAACCCCACGGGAACGGCAGCCCGTCGCAGCCGCACTCCAAAATCCCTACAGCCCGGCCGCCTGCTTCGCATCCTGCACCAAGCGGATAAACCGCCCGCGCTCGCCGTTGCTGTCCGCGCCTTTGGACTGATTGGCCAGATTGAGCACCAGCTCATGGTTCAGCGCGCCCAGTTGCTCCGCACCCCGCAGCAGCAGGCCAAAGCCCACCACGGAAGTTTCAAAGACAAAATCCTCACGCGCATTTTGCAGAGAGTACCCACGGTCCATGACCTGAAGCTTGCTGCTGTCAAAGGGGCCCACGGCCTGGGAGGTGAAGCGTGCGTTTGGCAGCATCACGGTGGCCACCTGACGGCTGCTGTCGCGCGGGATCTCACCGCTGCCATTGGGCTGGAATTCATACCACAGCACATGGGTGCCCGCAGTGCGCAGTTCGGTGGCCGCGAGATGCCGCTCACACAGCATGCGGAACTGCTTCACATTCGCTTTATCAAAGGTCACCTGCAGGGGGAAGCTGGCGTCCGCACCCATCACTGCCGCCTGATCTGCGGGCAGCTGGATGACGAGGCGCAGCAGCCGGTTCGCCGGATTCCACGGGCAGGAGGCCACTTCAGCCTTCCAGGAGTGAATGAAAAGATCGGACGCACGCTCCGGCTTGGGCTCGGGCTTGTTCGGCGTGAGCTGTGGGGAGGCAAAAGCCTGCCCCTTGAGTTTGGGCGGCAGCGGCTTGATCTGCCCGGGGTGCAGGCTGAACTGATCCACCGCCTGCTTCGTCGTGCTCACAAAAGCGCCATGTCCGGCGGGGAGCGTGAAGCCGAGATTGGGAGTCACCACCGGGGCGGCAGGCTTTTCCTTCACTGGAGCGACATTGGCCACCACCACTTCCTTCACCGCAGGAGCGGGAGCCGGGGTGGGCTTGACCACGGCCACCAGCGTTTTCGCCACCGGGGCAGGTGCAGCGGGCGTGGTTGCCTTGGGTTCAGACTTGGCTGCGACCATCGGTGCGGGTGCGGCTTTCTCAGGCAGGGCCTGAGGCTTCAGCTCTTTCTTGGCAGGCGCATCGTCCTTGGGCGTTCCGGCCATCTGCGCGGCAGATTTCACCTCTGGGCCATACATCCAGCCCGCCAGGAAGGCCGCGCCGCTGAGCGCGACGACAGCCGCCACCTTGAGCACCGCGCCCATCACTGGCCAGAAGACCTGACGCGAACGTTTCACAGGCTGGCGTGGCAGCATCGGCTGGATGCGCCGTGGCATGTTGGCCGGATGCAGCACGGCGTGGCGCTGCTCATGCGTGAGACGCGCGAGAGAAAGGGGCGCGCCCTGGCGCAAGGCATCGGTCACGGCCTCGATCTGCTCCAGCTCGTGAGCGGCAGAGGGCGTGGTGGCCAGCAGTTCGTGAAGCTCACGCGCCTCCTCGGCGCTGAGTTCTCCGAGGGCGTAGGCGGTGAAGAGGGGATTGTCCTGGGGATTCATGAATGGGTGGGGGTGTATTCCTCGCTGATGTCCGTGCTCATCAGTTCGCGGAGTTTCTTGATCGCATGGTGCATGATGAAGCCGACATTCCCGACGCTGAGTCCGGTGATGCCAGCGATTTCCTGATAGGAGCAGTCGTGTTGAAATTTGAGCCGTACGACCTCGCGCTGGTTGGGCCGCAGGCGGTCCACACAGCTCCAGATGTGCGCATAGAGCTCGTGCATGCCCGCGCTCTGGGAAGGGTCAGGCTCGTGATCCGTCGCGGCGTCGATGACCTCGTCGTTGCCCAGATCCAGCCGCTGCTCCTTGCGCAGGATGTCGAAGGCACGGTTTCGGCACACGGTGAAGAGCCAGGACTTGAGATTGTCACGCACACGGTCCGGCTCGGAGAGGTAGAGCCGGAGCATGGCGTCCTGCACGACATCACGCGCACGCTCGATGTCTCCACCGAGGATGCTGGCTGTGTAGGCGATAAGGGTGCTTTCATGCTGGTCCAACGCCCGCCTGACCAGCACGGCGGCTTCATCCTGTACGTGTGGGTCGGGCATGCGAGAGTTCATGGAGGGAACGAGCAGACACAGGAGGAAATTAGGCCAGAGAGGAACTTACGCCATTTTTCGCCTTGGAAACCGCAATCTTTACGCAGCCCCAGCCGTTCAGACAAGCATTGTGAGCGATTCCACCTCCTCCAGCACCTCCTTTTTCCTCATCCTCATCGCCCTGGGTGGCGGCGTGTGGCTCATCAAAGAGACGCTCGATCCCGCCCCCAAGCCCGCACCCGCAGCGCCGGAGGAAGAGGCCACCTCCCTCCCCAGCCGCGCCCTGGATGCCTCCCAGACCAGCGGCGACGCCCTGAACAACTCCATGAACGACCAGCTCAAGTCCGTGCAGGGCATGGTGGGCGGCAGCTACGACGGCCAGACCTACGTGCCGCCCCAGGGCAAGAAATAGCCGGACCGCCCGGCAGGCTGCATGGCCGGTGATTTCAGAGATGCCACGTGGAGGACGCGGTCACTTCTTCTCACTCACTTCTTCTCCGCCACATCCTCATCGCTCGGCACCACCAGGACCGGGCAGTGCGCCCCTTTCAGGACGTCGGCCGCCACATTGCCCACCAGCAGGTGGTAGAACGTGCTGTGGCGGTGGGAGCCGAGAATGATCAGGTCCGCATTGCGCCGCCGCGTCTCCGCCAGCACCCCGGCCACGCTGGAGTCTGCCAGCTGATCCACGCTGGCCTTCACGCCAAATTTGATCAGCGAATCGCGCATTTCAAAGAGCTGCTCAGTCTGCTGATGGAGCACTTCGGGGGAGGGATCCTGCATCACCACGGGCGAGGCAATGCCCACATCCACGACGACGGGCACCTTGGCCAGCACGTGCAGGATGATCACCTCACTGTGAAAGGCGGTGGCAAGCGCGTGCGCCTGCTTGAGTACTTTGAAGGTCAGGTCGGAGAGATCGACCAAGGCAACGATGGTTTTCATAAAGTTAGATGTTTTACACGGGAAGTTTCACCACAAGAAGGGAGCAGGGCAGCCGCGTCAGCAGCCGCTCCGCCGTGGAACCCAGCAGCACGTAGCGCAGATTGGTGCGCCCCTTGCCGCCCATGATGATCAGGTCCGCCTGCGCCTCCTGCGCATGCGTGGCGATGCCGTTGCCATGGCTGGGTGACTCCTGCAGCACTTCGGTGGATTCAATGCCCTGCGATGCAACGCCCACAAATGCATGCAGATCAGCGCGCAGCCGCTGGATGCAGGCCTCACGCTCCTCCGGCGTGTAAACCATCGCCGGGCCGCCCGGATCTGCAAAGGGCGTGGGGTAGGCCATGGCCACCCAGGGCTCCTGCCACACATGCACAAAGTCCACCGTGGCGCCGTCCATGCGCGCCAGGCTGTGCGCCTGCTCCACCACGGCGCGCGAATTCTCCGAGAAATCAATACAGGCCACGATCTTGCGAAACGCCTGCGGATGATTCGTGCGCACCAGCAGCACCGGCGTCTGCACCTTGCGCGCCAGCTTGCTGGAGATGGATCCCGCGCCTGCGGGCATGTCCCCTGCCCCGGCGATGCCCGCCACCAGCAGGTCCGCCTTCAGCGTGCGCGCATGCTCCAAAATCTCATGCAGCGGCGTGCCCAGCGCGATGGTGACTTCACAATTGGCCGCTGCGGGAGACTGCTCCAGCCAGTGGGTCAGTGCTTCGCTGGCGCCTTCAGTGGCCACCCGGGCGTGATTTTCAAAGGGTTCCTCCCGGCTTTCCGCCAGTGCCGCCACCGCAGCAGAGTCCACCACATGCAGCACATGAACCTTCGCCCCATGCAGCGCCGCGATGCGCACCGCCTGCTCATAGGCCGTGCGTGATCCCGTGGAAAAATCCACAGCGACAAGGATGGTGGTGAGCTTGTTCATGGTTGGATCTAAACGCAGGACCTCGCGCTGCGAAATGGGCTGTTCACCCCATCTCCTATCGTCCCCTGCCCGGATTTTGGCCTCACCAATTGGATAGGAAGTGACAATGCAGCGCCCCCTTGAGGAATGCCTGACGCCTATGGGGTATACACCTCATTTCATCTTTCCCGCTTCTGTCCCACGCTTCGGCCATGAAACCCGCCCACCTCAAGAAAGCACTGCTTCTCCCCACCGCCCTCCTCACCTTCTCGCTGATCTCCTGCGTGGATCCGCAGTTCTCCGGTGGATACAATGGCAACGGCCCCGGCTACGTCAGCAGCGGCTACAACACCTACACCTCCCTGCCCCAGAACTACTCGGGCAACGCCTATCTCGTCGACGGGCGTTACTACTCGGGAGGCCAGTATCAAACCGGCAGATACAACTACCAGGGCCGCCCCTACAGCAACCGTTACTATTACAACGGCCAGTACTACTACGGCGGCAACCACCGCTCCTACGGCAGCACCATCCCCGTGCAAAACAACGCCTACATCCAGCAGAACAGCGGCTACCACACCTACACCACGCTGCCCACCAACTACTCTGGCAACGCCTACCTGTACAACGGCCGCTACTACTCCGGCGGCCAGTATCAAAACGGCAATTATAACTACCAAGGCCGCACCTACACCAACCGGTACAATTACAACGGTCAGTACTACTACGGCGGCGACCACCGCGCCTACGGCAGCTCCCTCCCCATGCAGGGCGGCGGCTACATCCGGTAGTATCTCAAACTCAGAGCAGCGGCTTATGCAACGTGGCTGAGCCAGCCTGCCTTCGAATGGCACCCCGTGAAAGCGGGGTGCCATTTGTTTGATTGCCGCTCTCCGTCCGGAGCTTTCATGAGCCGGGGGCCGGAGTCCCAGGAAAGCGACGGCATCGGCACTCCACTTTTTTAAGCATTGCTTCGAAGCGCGTTGTTTAATAGGCTCACACCTGCAACCCAGTTCCCCTCGCACCTCATGAACAGACTCCATCTTACCTGCGCAGCTTTGGCAGTTTCGGCCTGCTGCCTCGTCGCCCAGACCGGCGCTGTCAGCGCGTCTGAAGCCAAAGTCTCCCCCGGACTCGGACAAGCCGCCGTGGACGGAGACGTATACACGCGCTGGACCATCGTGGGCGACTGGCGCGTCACGCACCCGCATTGGACGGACATCCTCACCCTCCATGCCGACGGCACCGCCACCACCGCGCAGCAGGGCAGCACCGCCAGGTGGACGCTCACCGCCGAAGGCGGCACCCCCTTGCTCGTGCTGCGCTGGGATCAATACGGCACCGAATCCCTGGCCATGGTGGGCCCTCATCATTTTCGTGGCCAGATCGGCGGCCACTTCAACATCGACATGCGCCGGGGCAAAGAGGCCCCGACACACCCCAAGGCCGAATAATCCTACCAGCACCTGCCGCAAAAGACCATTCCCTGCCCTGTCTCCATCTCGTCAAAATCGAGGGCTCTTCACATTCTCCCTCTCAACCACGCAGCGGAAGCCCTGGTTGCCGTTGCTGTATCTTGCAGAAGGAGCATGGTGCCCGCGTGCGGAGGGCTGCAGGTCTCTCGGCTCGCGGTTGCTGTAGCCGCCACCGCGATAGGTGCGGTCCTTCTGCTCGGCATTCCACCAGTCCTGCACCCACTCGGTGACGTTCCCGCTCATGTCATAGAGCCCCTGCTGGTTGGGTGGAAAACTCATCACCGGGGCCGTGGTGGGAAAGCCATCCGTGTAGCCTTCAATGAAGTGGGGCTGGTTCGGAAAGACCGCCTTCCACGCGGTGTCCCCGTAGTTGCCAAAACCTGGCGGCGGCGGCCACTGAGTGCTGCCCCAGGGAAACTCTTGAATGGGCCTGCGGGTCAGCGTTTCCGGTGTGTCGCCAGCCGCACGCTTTTCCGCCGGGCCGATGCCCATGGCCAGGCTCCACTCTTCATCGGTTGGCAGACGGTACTTCCGCCCCTCCTTGTTGCTCAGCCACTCGCAGAAGCCTGCAGCATCAATGTACCTCACATTGCGAATCGGGTGGTCCTCGGCCTGATCCACCGCTGATTTGTCCGAGTAGATTGGCGAAGGGTTCACGCCCTTCACCGCCGCTGCATAAGCCTTGTAATCCTGATTGCGCGTCTCGTGAATGCACATCAGCACCTGCGTGCCCGCCACGGGTATGAACTGCATGCCCAGGCTGTTGGTAAAGACGGGTTTCGGCACCTCGGTCTCGGTGCCTGCCGCAGCCTTTCCTTCCGCAGCTTCCACCGTGGGCTTCACCTTGGCTTTCCCCTGCTCAGACCAGAAGACAAAGCCCACCAGCGCCGCCACCACGCCCAGCACCGGCAGCCAGAATCCTAGATTAAGATTCCTGCCCGGCGGCGGCGGAGCCTGCCAGTTTGGCGGGCGATACGGCTGCCCCTCGGGCCGTTGAGGGCGCTCCATCGTGTTCAGCGCAGCGGGTGCTTTGCGGGCATTCGCCTCCACCTTTGCCACCGGCTGCGCGATGATCGCGTCCAGATCCCTTCGCAGTTCCACCACGGTCTGGTAGCGCAGCTCACGGTCGTTGCGCAGGGCACGGCTGATGATGCCGTCATACCGCAGGTCCAGCCCCGGCACCTGCTGCGACGGCAGCTTGAACATCCCCTGCGGCAGCGCGCCGGTAAGCATGTGGTAGAGCATCACGCCCATCGCATAGATGTCCGCGCGATGATCCACCGAAGCGCCCAGCGTCAGCGCCTCCGGGGCGATGTAGTGCATCGTCCCCATGGCCAGGCCGCTCTGCGTCATGCCCGTGCTTTCCCCGCCCTTGCTCATCTTGGCCAGGCCAAAGTCCGCCACTTTCACCACGCCATTGTAACCCACCATGATGTTCGCCGGCTTGATGTCCCGGTGCACAATGCCGCGCTCATGCGCGTATTTCAGCGCATCGCACACATGCGCGGTGATGGACATGGCATGCGCCGCAGGCAGCCGCCCCTGCCTGGCCATCATCTGCGCCACATCCGTGCCATCCACGAATTCCAGCACAATGTACAGCATGCCATTGCGGGTGCTGCCAAAGTCATACACCGCCACGATGCCCGGGTGGTTCAGCTTGGCCATGGCCAGCGCCTCATTGCGAAAGCGCTCGCTGTAGGTCGCATCCGCCTCATCCAGCCCCGGCGGCAAAATCTTGATGGCCACCGGGCGGTCCAAAGTCAACTGCATGCCCCGGTACACCGCCCCCATCCCGCCCCGCCCGATCAAGCCGGTGATCTCATAC
>NZ_JBAQCR010000377.1:0-2428 GCF_049294395.1 Prosthecobacter sp. | reverse complement strand
GTGGCTGTCTGCATGAGTTTTTTGTCAGGGATGGAGTCCCACAGCGTCAGGGCCAGACGTGAGGCAAAGGCGAAGTCGTCGGGCTTTTCGCTCTCGCGCAGTTCGGGATAGAGAAACTGCGGGGACTTCAGCGTGAAGAGCACCACGCGCTTCACGGCCTGCTCCGGGCTCTTGGCAGTGGCGAACCGCTTTTCCACATAGAGCTGCTTTTGCTCATCTGTGAGTGGACGGCAGAAAGCGGCTTCGACGAAGGTGAAGGCGAACTTCTTGAGTTTCTCCAGGCGGTCTGGCGCGTCAGCTTTGGTGCCGGCGAGTTCGTTCAGGTTTTCCTCCACGTGTTCGGCGGTGGAGATGGCGGCCTCCGTGGCGGATTGATCCCAGCCTTTGGATATGGAGGTGCCGCGCTCATAGCCCACGCTGCGGTCGTCGGCTGGAAAGTTGGTGCGCACGATCATGAGCTCACGCGGGCGGTCGGTGCGCAGCGCGTGCTGGGGGATGATCTCTGTGACGCCATGGGGCGGCTTCCACAGGAGTTCGATGGAGGCGGACTGCTCTTTGAATTTAAAATGATCCAGCCGCAGCCGGTAGGCGCGGCCACCGACGAGGAAGATGCTTTTCTTTTCCTCGCGCACGGTGGGGCCGGCGCTCACCCAGGCATCGATCAGGGCATCGTTTTCAGTGGTGTCATTGATCCAGAGGCGTGCGCCATTTTCGGTCTTGAGGATGAATTCGTAAACGCCCGTTTCTTCGGCAACCACGCTGCCTTCCCAGGTGTCCTGAAACTGCTCGGCTTCCATCTTCGCATTGTCCGGACTGCCTGCGCCAAAGTGAAACGCGACCTGCGGATCGACGCGCTCAAACTTGTAGTTGGGGCGCTTGGCTTTGATGCCGTCTTTTGGAGTGGTGTCCACTGCCTTCTCGCCGGGCTTTGGCAGTTCGACGCCGCGATAGCTGGCTTTCAAGCCTGCCTCGGCATTGACGGGGCGGTCAAATCCCGGGCCCATGCGAAAGCGACCGATGAGATCCATTACGGAAGCGCGATACTGAGCGATGGTCAGGCGGCTCAGGTCCTGATCTGGTGGATGGCTGCGAGCCTGCGCTGCGGCGGAATAAAAGGACTCGTAGATGTAGGCGGCCACCTGTTTGGCATCCTCACCCACGCAGGTGCCTTCCTTGTCCTCCGGCATGGTGCGTTCGATTTTGCGCGTCAGCGCATCCAGGGTGAGATCGCCGGTGAGGGGATCGTCAAACTTGTCCTTCACGCCCTGGCCTTTGGCCCCGTGGCACTCCTGGCACATCTTTTGGTAAATGACGGCACCGGGATGCTCGGCGGCAGGAGCGTACGCCGTCAGCAGGCCAAGCGTGAGCCAGGCAAATCGAGAATGGGGGGATGTTTGAGCCATGAAAGGGGGTGAAACTTGGCTAAGAGAATAATCCTTTCACCGCAACCCTCTTTCATGGAACTCGCGCATGGAGGCGCGGGGTCAATGGCAGGCGCAGCCACCGCAGCCCTGCGCTTTGCGAGCGGCCAGTTTCCGCTCGATCTCAACTGAAGTGGGAGTGACAGCCAGTCCTCCGAGGGAGGTGCAGCGGTGCTCGCGGGGCATCATGGCGGCGACGTTTTTGGCGGCGTCGATCACTTCATCGAGGGGAATCAGCGGATCAAAATCGGCAATGGCCATGTTGGCACAGGAGAGGGCGTTGCTGGCAGCCATGACATTTTTGCCGAGGCAGGGGGCTTCGACGCGATTGGCGATGGGGTCGCAGATCAACCCCAGCATGCTCTGAAACGCCATTGATGCGGCGGCGATGGCCTGATCCCGCGTTCCGCCTGCGAGTGTGACGAGTGCGGCGGCGGCCATGCTGGCGGCCGCGCCACCCTCCGCCTGGCAGCCGCCTACCTCTGCGGCAAAGGTCCAGCGAGTGGCGATGAAGACGCCGATGACTCCGCTCGCGAGCATGGCCAGAGCCATGTCCTCCTCGGACTTGCCGAGAGCCTCCGCCATGCCGATCACCGCACCGGGCAGCGCCGCACAGGCACCTGCGGTCGGAGCAGCGACGATGACGCCCATGGAGCTTTTAACTTCCATCAAGGCGGTGACGTAGAGCACGATGCGATTGAGTGCTCCGCCATCGAGGAGCTTGCCCGCCTGCATGAGCTCATTGAAGCGCCCGCTTTGATGTCCGAGTACGCGATCTTCATATTGCGTGCCCGCAATGCCGCTGGTGATCGACTTGCGAAGGATGCGCACGATGGCGATCATCTTGTCGATGACTTCACGCTCGGTGAAATTTCCGCGCGCCATTTCATACTCGACGGCCAGTCGCCACAGTGGCGTGTGGCGCTCGCCATCGTGGGTGAGCATCTCAGTGCAGCTTGTAAACGGCACGCGCATGTCTTTGCGCGAAGGGACGGGGAGCACGGGGG
>NZ_JBAQCR010000376.1:0-2323 GCF_049294395.1 Prosthecobacter sp. | reverse complement strand
CTCTATAACTGCGAATCCGCAGGCTTGCCTATCGCAGCGATTGAAGCGCTGGCCGATCTTCAGGAGACGGATGTCCACTGCCACGTCGTCTTGCGGCACGAAAATGTTGCGGTACTGCGACGCGTTTATACCGAGCTACTCGAGCATGCCGATGCCGACCCTGATGCGCTGGTGGCAAGTGAAACCTCAAAGAATTTCATGGCCAACCTACGAGTGGGCATCCAGCTGGAAACACCGACTACCTTGGGGCCACGCGACGCACGAGCCGTGGACATCGCCTTCCTAGACGATGTCGTGTCTCGACGAGCCGGAGTGAAGATGCTGCCGGCACCTAACGATACAGCGCCGCCCTCGCTCCTCGACCACGTACCGGGGCACTGGTCGTACCGTCTCCCCGTTGGCTCGGAACAGACGCGCGCATCGCGCTATCTCGCTTGTCCCGAGCAGCCTAAATGCAGCCTTGAGCAGCTACGCGCAACCCTTGCAGTCATCGAACCCGTCGCCGGTTCAACGCCGTATCGACTGCCCATCCGGGAGCTTGCCTTTAATGATCCGACGACTGCCGCGCTCCTGAAGGATGTGCATAACTTGGCCGAGTGGGTTGTCAATCACGACGACCTTTTAGAGCCAGATCAGCTGCGAAATCTCGGCGTGCAGGTAATACGCTACCGTCGCGACGCGACGCGTGGCCGCAATCTCATTGTGTCGTCGACTTCGCAGTCCGGGCTCCTGCTGGCGTTAGTCCAGCGCCGCCTTCACGCGCTGAACCTGGGTTTGACGGATTCGGACGTACGATCTCTTTCAGACCGGCTCGTGCGTGATGCCACGAGGATTTCTGGCGAAATTGCGCTGCGGGCGACCAAGCGCGGTGAGTTTGCCGGCGAGTTGATCGGTGTCGTTCTCAGCCATGCGTTGGTGCGTGAAGAACTTGGCGCGACGAGTCCTCAAGCTTGGTATTTCCTAGACGACTATGCAGGTTGGCTCGGACAGCGCGAGGGCGGCATTGCGGATCTGATTGCGCTGAGCCCGCAACAAGTCGACGGCAAGCTCGCCTTGAGGATTCGCGTAACCGAGGCCAAATACATCGCCGATGCGCAAGCAAGTGATATGCGTAAGAAGTCTCGAGGCCAGCTTCAGAACACCGTAGACCGAATTCGCGAAGCGTTGTTCGGCAATCCGGGACGGCTGGATCGTGACCTATGGTTGTCGCGCTTGAGCGAGTTTCTAGTTCAGGCCTCTAATGCGGTCGCCGCGATGCAGACATTTTCTGGATTGCAGCGCGCCGTGCGCAACGGGACGGCCTTGATCGACTTGCGGGGATACTCGCATCTGTTTATTTCAGGACCGCTCGGATCCAGTGTGGTATCCCTGCGAGAAGAACTTCCAAAAGAGTGTGGGCCGCACGCACTGCAGGAAACATTTGGCGTCGATGCGGTGCGGGATCTGCTGCTGCGGTACTTCCGCAATCAGCCATTGGGTCCGACTCGAGAGCTGTCCCGTCCGGGTGAGCGCCCGTGGGAAAAGGACGCATTTGCGCTGCCAGCGCCCCGGCCTACGTGGGCACGGCACAAAGCGCGTGGTTCCGATGGTTCGAAGAAGATAGAGGGCAGCGCGAACGATGTGCCGATTGAACCTATTGCTCCTGTCGAGCAGACCGTAGCCGAGATTCAACGCGACGCTATGGCACACACCGACCCCGAAGCATTCGTGGCAGAAAACGCCATCGACGCCGCCGCCTTCCGTCCCGTGCAGCCAATTTCGGACGACTCCAAGAGAATGACGTCGCAGGTGGGTGATGGTCTGGGCGTTGCAGGCGAAGCATTCAAGGCGTTGTTAAAGCGGAAGGCAAATCTGGTTGAGGCGCCATCGGAGAGCGCCTGGTTGGATGAGACGGTGCTGCGCTTGCGACAGGCGCTGACCAGTTACCAGCTCCAAGCGCAAGTTCTCGGCAGGCGGCTTACGCCCAACGCTGCGCTTGTTCGCCTGCAAGGTACTGACCGATTGCACCTGAAGGACATCGAGTCGCGGCGTTCGCAGTTACTGACATCACACGGGTTGACAGTCATCAACCTTGCCGCGCGGCCAAATGAGATTATCGTTTCCATCGCACGGCCAGAGCGTGAAACCGTGCGACTGTGGGACGTCTGGGCGCAGAATCCTCCGGTGCGCGCAAATGCGGGGCCGGACCTTTGCCTATTGATCGGCTTGCGCGAAATCGACGGGGAGCCGTTCTATCTAAACCTGGGTGACCCCTGCGGGACTATACCAACGCACGCGCCACACACGCTTGTGGCCGGCACTACCGGTAGCGGCAAGTCCGTGT
>NZ_JBAQCR010000375.1:0-15583 GCF_049294395.1 Prosthecobacter sp. | reverse complement strand
CCAATGGGTCCGATGAAGAATCTGGCACACTCGACCACGAACTACCCTGGCACCCCAGTCGGTGGTCCTGCCACCCCGTTCCACAGCATTGTGTATTACGGCGTGACCCTCAGCGTCCGCTTCTAATACCTGTCGTTCTCTGAACGATTCAACCCTTCAAGGTTAACCTCCCGGCGCAAGCCGGGAGGTTTTTTTGTGCCTGTTGCTTGGGCAAGTGGATTGGATCAGGCATGCCCCTGAGCATCCTATCAGGTGAGGGAAAATGCTTTCCCGTATTTACGACACCTGCTAGCAAACCCTTTGAACGGCTCACATGCGTGGAATCAATCCTCCTGTTTTTGTTCCATCTCTTGCGAGTGTCTGACCTCAAACTCTAAAACCTAAAAAAAACTGCTCAGACTATGAAATTGAACGCATTGCTGAAAACGCTGGGATTCTTGGCTCTGGCCGCCACTCCCGTTGTGGCCGGACCCTCCGCACCCGCTCCTAAAAACCCAATCGCTCCCGCTCCGGTGAACGATGACCTCGGTATCATCGCCTCCATCGGCTACGACTCCAACTATGTCTGGCGTGGCATCAACTACGGTCAGCATTGGGTGCGTGCCGGCCTCAATGGCGCAATCCCCCTCGTCGGCGGTGCCGCCGAAGACGGCGCTGGCAGCACCGCCCTCCTCTGGGACGTCAACTACGGCTCCCTCGCAGGTGATCAGGACCACTTCTCCCCCAATGGCCTGCAGGGCGTCGGCATCAGCAACACCGCTTCCTTCCAGCGCCTTCAGCTGGGTGCAGCCATCTCGCATGACTTCGGTCCTGCCGCAGTGAGCTTCGGCTACAGCTACATCCACAACATGGGCTCCTTGGCCAATGGCAGCGGCGCCAATCAGATTCCCTTCACCACGGGTGGCTACGGCATGAACGACATCCAGCAGCTCACTCTTGGCGTCAACACCAACCTCGGCCCGATCAATCTGGCTTCGAGCGCGAACTATGACCTCGTCAACGGCGGCTGGTACTTCGACATCACCGCCAAGTCCACCATCGCCGTGACCGATGCCATCAGCATCGTCCCACACGCGGGTCTGGGCTATGGCCTCAACTACAATGCTGGCTGGACCCAGGCTTCCCGCAACCTCTACGGTGGCGGCGGTCTCTTCGGCCAGAGCGCTGCCCAGGGCGGCATCAGCGGCTGGACCGCACTCAACGTTGGCGTTGATTTCCCAATCAAGCTCAACAGCCGTGCGACCCTCACCCCTTATGTGGCTTTCAACCTGCCAATGGGCCCGATGAAGAACATGGCTCATTCCGCTACGAACCCCTATGCACCCTTCCCTGGCGTTCCCGGTGGTCCTGCCACCGCTTTCCAGAGCGTTGTTTATTACGGCGTGACCCTCAGCGTCCGCTTCTAATTCAGATCGTTCTCTGACCGATTCAAACCTTCAAGGTTAACCTCCCGGCGCAAGCCGGGAGGTTTTTTTGTGCCTCAATGCGAGGCCGCTTCACACACATTTTAAACAATACCCCTCGCCTCTCTGCTTGTGCAGCGGTTTCAGAGCAAGCCGGCCCACCGTAGATTGGGTGCGGCAACAGCCCGCCCGACCATCAACGTGCGAACACACCTGAGGCCTCGAAGTAGACACGTCGCGTTTGATGACAGCTCGGAAACGCCCTGACCACCCTCTTAAAAGATGTCCGGCTCCGGCACCGCCGGCCCGTATTGCAGGAAGTCAAAGTCCGCCCCCTGATCCGCCTGCGTCACATGCTCCACATAGAGCTTCGCATACCCGCGATGGTATCGCGCCGGCGCAGGTTTCCAGGCCGCACGCCTCTGCTCCAGCTCCGCATCGCTCACATGCAGATGCAGTTTCCGATTCGGCACATCCAGCTCAATGAGATCTCCCGTCTTCACCAGTGCCAGTGGTCCACCCACCGCGCTCTCCGGCGCGATGTGCAGCACACACGCCCCGTAGCTCGTGCCGCTCATGCGGCAGTCGCTCAGGCGCACCATGTCACGGATGCCCTGCATGATCAGCTTCTTCGGAATCGGCAGCTGCCCCCACTCCGGCATCCCCGGCGCACCCACCGGCCCTGCATTGCGCAGAATCAAGACCGTGTCCTTCGTCACATCCAGATCCATGTCATCGATGTTCTTTTTGAGCTCGGCATAGCTGTCAAACACCAGCGCAGGCCCGGTGTGCGTGCACAGCTCCTTCGTGGCCGCCGCATGTTTGATCACCGCACCATCTGGGCACAGATTGCCACGCAGGATCGCCGTGCCACCATCTGGCTGCAGCGCATTGGCCGGCGTGCGGATCACATCCTCATTGTGAATGATCGCATCTTCGATGTCCTCACCCAGCGTCTTGCCGGTGATCGTCGGCACATCCGTGTGCAGCAGCTCACGCATGCCATTCAGCAGCGCACGCAGACCACCCGCCAGGAAGAACTCTTCCATCAAATACTTGCCCGCAGGCCGCATGTTCGCCAGCAGCGGAATCTTGCGGCTGATCTCGTCAAATTTTTCCAGCGGCAGCTTGATGCCCAGCCGCCCCG
Organism: Prosthecobacter sp.; assembly: GCF_049294395.1. Lineage (GTDB taxonomy): Bacteria > Verrucomicrobiota > Verrucomicrobiia > Verrucomicrobiales > Verrucomicrobiaceae > Prosthecobacter. The sequence continues at coordinate 13,033 of NZ_JBAQCR010000375.1, read as the reverse complement.
CCATCGCCACCAGATGCACGATGGCATTCGTGCTGCCACCCAGCGCCATGTCCACCGCAATGGCATTTTCAAACGAGCGCTCGCTCACGATGCCCGACGGCTTGCGGTCCAGCCACACGTTCTCCACGATCTGCCTTCCAGCCGCCGCCGCGATGCGTGTATGCGCGCTGTCCACCGCAGGAATCGAAGACGCCCCCGGAATGCAAAGCCCCAGCGTCTCCGCCAGCGCTGTCAGCGTGCTCGCCGTGCCCATCGTCATGCAGTGCCCCGGACTACGCGCGATGCCGTCTTCGATCTCGCACCACTGCTCCCAGCTCAGATTGCCCGCGCGCTTCTCATCCCAGTACTTCCACACGTCGCTGCCGCTGCCCAGCGTGTCGCCGCGCCAGTTGCCCTTGATCATCGGACCGCAGGGCATGTAGATCACCGGAATGTCCATGCTGAACGCCCCCATCAGCAGCCCCGGCGTGGACTTGTCACAGCCACCCAGCAGCACCGCTCCATCGATCGGATTCGCCCGCAGCATTTCCTCCGTCTCCATCGCCAAAAAATTGCGGTGAAACATCGCCGTCGGCTTCGTCAGCATCTCCCCCGCAGACATCACCGGAACTTCCATCGGATGCCCACCCGCCTGCAAAATCCCACGTTTCACCGCATCCGCCGTCAGCCGCAAATGCATATGGCAGGAGTTCAGATCGCTCCACGTGTTCAAAATCCCGATCACCGGCTTGCCTACGATGTCCTCACTCCCCCACCCCGCCTGCTTCGCGCGCGAGCGATGACCAAAGGATCTCAATTCATCACGGCCATACCAGCGCCAGGAGCGAAGTTGTTCAGGAGTTTTGCGAGTAAGAGTGTTTTCAGAAGCCATTGGTAAAAGGAATAACAAGATTCGCGTGCATTAACAGGCTGGATTTCTCCCGGTCAAATCGTCCTCGCACTTTCCCGCCCCTCCTCCAGCCTCACCTCCATTCCGGTTCCGTGTATTCAGTGTATTCCGTGGTTAAAAAAACTCTGCCCCCTCTGCCTCTCCGCTCCTCTGCGGCAAAATTCGAACGTCCCCATCGCTCTCCTGCAAAATCAGCCCATGCGTCCGATTCCACCCAAATCACGTCCGACATCGCTCTTGTCCTTTCTCCGTAGCTTCTGCTACAACCAAGCACCCACCATGCGCCCGTTCCCTTTCCTTCCTCTGCTTCTCCTCTCCACGCATCTCCTCGCCGCAGGCAAAGAGCTCGAAGGCGAACGCGCCGCCGCCTCCACCGTCTGCCCCACTCCTGAAGAAGCCCGCGCCAAAATGTCCGTGCCGGATGGCTACGAAGTCCGCTGCTTCGCCCACGAGCCCATGGTGCAGAATCCCGTCGCCATGACCTGGGATCATCGCGGCCGCCTCTGGATCGTCGAAGCCTACGAATACCCCGAAGGCACGCCCCTCCCCGAAAACCAGCGCCCCTTCGGCGGCGAAGCCAAGGACGACAAGTACCACCCCGTTCCCGAGCTTTGCAAAGGAACCCCTGTTGCCACGACGATTGCTCCCCCACCCATCCCCCGTGACCGCGTCATCATCCTCGAAGACACCAACAACGACGGCGAAGCCGACAAGCGCACTGTCTTCGTCGAAGGCCTCAACCTCGCCAGCGCCATCATCTGCGGCGACAACGGCATCTACGTCGGCCAGCAGCCCCACCTCATCCACTTCCGCGATGACGATGGCGACGACAAACCCGACGCCTGGCGCGTCGTCCTCACCGGCTTTGGCCGCGAGGACACCCACGAACTCGTCAACAGCTTCACCTGGGGCCCCGACGGCTGGCTCTACATGACCCACGGCGTCTTCACCAACAGCAAAGTCCGCCGCCCCGGCCAGCCCGAAAAAGAAGGCTTCAAATTCGACGCCGGCATCGGCCGCGCCCGTCCTACATCGCGCGTAAAAGAAGGCGCATGGGAATTCGAAGTCTTCGCAGACGGCACCAGCAATCCCTGGGGCTGCGACTACGACGCCGCCGGCAACTTCTTCGTCAGCGCCTGCGTCATTGATCACTTCTTCCACATGGCCCCCGGCGGCATCTACACCCGCCAGGGCGGAGCCCCCGAGAATCCCTACTCCTACGAACTCCTGCCCAGCATCGTAAAACACAAACACTTTCGCGCCGCCTATGCCGGCATCCAGATCTACCAAGGCGGCCGCTACCCCGCAGACACCCACGGCCACGCCTTCATCGGCAACATCCACGACAACGCCATCCACGAAGAAGTCCTCACCCCCGTCGGTGCCACCTTCAAATGCGAACCCCGCCGCGACTTCCTCCGCGCCAACAACGGCTGGTTCCGTCCCGTCAGCACCCAGACCGGCCCCGACGGCTTCCTCTGGATCATGGACTGGTGCGACAAGTACCCCTGCTACCAAAACGCCAAGGCCAACCCCGAAGGCGTCGACCGCGAACGCGGCCGCATCTGGCGCGTCGTCACCACCGACGCAAAATCCAAAACCACCCGCGACCTCACCGACCTCAACCTCATGAAACTCCCCACCGATGATTTGGTGGATACACTTGAGCATTCCAACAGCTGGATGCGCCGCATGGCCCGCAGAGTCCTCGTCGAAAAGAGCGATCAGGAAGACGCCGTCGCACCCGTGGCCACCCTCGCAAACTCCGCCGCCAACAACGCCTCCAGCCGTCTCGATGCCTTGTGGACCTTGCTCCAAATCGATCACGGCGCACGCACCTCCTCAGCATTGGAAAATGCGGCAAAATCCAAATTCCCTTCCCTGCGCGCCTGGGCCGCACGCAACGTCGGCGACACCGTCGCTCGCACCGCTTTTCGCGAAGGCATGAACGTCGGCATCCCCGCTTACCTGGAAAAGCTCGCCGCTGACAGCGAACCCTCCGTGCGCCTTTCCGCCGCCATTGCCCTCCGCCAATGCAGCGCCCGCAAACTCACCGTGGACGGCCGCAAAAACGACGGCTTCCGTCTCGCATGGCCAAACCTGTTTGATGCCATCCTCAAAAGCTCAGCCCAAAACGCCGACCCCGTGCTCGCCCTCTCCATCTGGCAGAGCTTCGAACCCGTGCTCGCTGCCAATCCCGTGTTCTGGACCGACTGGCTCTCCGACTCCGCACCTCAGTTTCAGCCTCTTTCCCGCTCACTCGTTCACAAATCCATGCGCCGCCTCTGCGATACTCGCAAAGCATCCAGCCTCACCCTCGCCGTCGAGTTCTGCGAGAAGATCGAACTTCACGACATCCTCCTCGCCCACGCCCTCGACGGCCTCGTCAAAGGCCAGGAAGGCGGTGTCATCAAGCCCACCAAAGACGTCTCCGCCACTCTCACCCAATGGCGCACTCACTCAAACGCCGACGTCCGCAAGCACGGCCAGACCCTCGCCGTCCTCTGGGGCGATGAAGCCGCCGTAAAAGAAATGATCGTGGCCCTGCACGACGCCAAGAAGCCCGAGAAGGAACGCATCGCCATTCTGCAATCCTTGCGCAAAGTCCGCACCGACACGGTGAAGGAAGGCCTCAAGCCCCTCCTTACTCCTCAAACATCCACCGCCCTCGCCGTCGCCGCCATCCGCGCCGCCGCAGACCTCGGCGGCGATGACTTCATCGCCCCGCTGCGGGCCGTAGCGCAAGCCTCCGGCTTGCAGTCCGACCCTCAGGCCAGAGGCCTGCTCTACAACGCCGCCATCGAAGCCCTCAGCAGCCGCACCACCTGGACCCAGGCCATGCTCAATGCCATCGCCGAAGGCAAAGTCAGCCCCACCGGCTTCCCCGTTCCTGTCCGTCGCGCTCTCGCCACCAGCAAGGACAAAGCCATTCGCGATCTCGCCTTCAAGGTCCTTGGCGCTTGGAAAGATTCCTCCGATGACGTGAAGTCCCTCATCGCCCAGAAGAAGCAAGCCTGCCTCACCGGCGAACCCGATCTCGCCAACGGCAAACTCATCTTCACCTCCACCTGCATGGTCTGCCACGAGTTCCACGGCGGCGGCCAAAAAGTCGGCCCCGACCTCATCGGCAGTGGCCGCAGCAACCTCGATGCCATCCTCGCCAATGTCATCGATCCCAACCAGATCATCGGCAACGGCTACGAAAACTTCACCGTCTCCACCAAAGACGGCCGCACCCTCGCCGGACGCGTCGTCGAAGACACCCCCAGCCACGTCAAACTCCTCGGTGCCGGCGGTGCCGCGCAGGTCGTCCCGCGCGATCAAGTCGCCACCCTCACCAACACCAAGCAGAGCCTCATGCCCATGGGCTTTGGCAATTTCCCCGACACCGCCTTCCGCGATCTCATCTGGTACGTCCTCGCCCCGCCGGAAGAAGGCCCGCTGACCAAGGAGAAAAAAGACCTCCTCATCAAAGGCGTCGAAGACACCACCACCACCAAGCCCAAAGGTCCCAGCTCGCGTGCCATCGACTGGGAAAGCGTCAGCCTCTGGAACCCCGACTGGAAAGTCAGCGCTCCCGACTTCGAGCGCACGCCCATGAAACTCAGCGAGTACTACGGCCAGAAAAACGTCCTCCTCGTCCACCCCTTCCCCGACAAAAAAACGCCCGCCAGCTTCGAGCGCAAACTCAAGGTCCAGCCCGGCAAAACCAAACTCACCGCCACAGTCGCGGCCGATGATCGCGGCGACTGGACCGCCAAAGCCGTGGTCAATGGACAGGTTGTCAAAGAACTCACCGTGGACCACGAAAAGCCCCGCTGGAAGACCTTGGAGATCGATCTCTCAGAATTCACCGGCCAGGAAGTTACCCTCCGCCTCGAAGCCCACGCCAACGGTTGGAACATGGAGTTCGCCTACTGGGCTGAGATCATACTGGAGACTTCGGTGTTGGACTGATCCACCGCAGGGATTTTCTCCTGTCGCAAGCGCCCGAAATCATGCAGGATGCCGCCATGCGTTGCGCCCCCGCACTCCTTTCCCTTCTGGCCGTCAGCGTGAGTCTTCACGCGGCCCCTCCGTCCCCTGCCCCGCCCGCGGCTGCACCAGCGCCCGCTCCGGCCCCCAAACCTGAGACCAAGCCCGCATCCAAGGCAGAGCCGAAGACAGATCCCAAAGCACCCGCTTCCCCACCCGTCAAGCCACCGCCGGAAGACGCTTATGCGCAGATGGAGATGCTCACGCGCGCCATGGAAATGGTGCGGCAAAATTACGTGGATGATTCCAAAATCACCTACGCCGAGCTCGTCGAGGGCGCGCTGGAAGGCATGCTCCACAAGCTGGACCCTCACTGCGAGTACATGGGCAAGTCCCTCTTCGAAGACATGCAGCGTGAGCAGAGCGACACCTCCGAAGGCATCGGCATCACCATTGCCCTGCGCCAGAGCATCCTGACCATCATCACCGTCCGCGAAGATGGCCCCGCAGCTGCGGCAGGCGTCCTTTCGGGCGATCAACTCGTGCGCATCAACGACGTGCTGACCGACTCCGTGGGCATCGCCGAGGCCATGCAGTTTCTCAAAGGCAAGGCCGGCGATGAAGTCAGCCTCACCGTCCGCCGCCCCGGCACCAAGCAGTTCTTGGAATTCAAAGTGAAGCACGAAACGCTCACCGAAACCTCCCTGCATGATCCCATGCTGCTTTCGCCAAAGATGGCCGGCCCTTACAAAATCGGCTACGCACGCATCTCGCAGTACAACCAGCCCACCGCACGCGAGCTGAGCAAGGCGCTCGATGAACTCGAAAAACAAGGCATGAAGGCCTTCGTTCTCGATCTGCGCAACAACCCCGGCGGCCTCGTGGACAGCGCCGTGGCCGTATGCGGCGAGTTCCTTCCCGAAGGCACCGTGGTGGTCACCACCGAGGGCCGCGTCGCCTCGCAAAACCCGCCCCCCTTCCGCACCCCTTCTCGCAATGGCAAAGAGCCGCGCAAGTATCCCATCGCGGTTCTCATCAATCAGGGCAGCGCCAGCGCCTCCGAAATCACCGCAGGCGCCCTGCAGGACTTGAAGCGCGCCATCATCGTCGGCACCACCAGCTTCGGCAAAGGCAGCGTGCAGACCATTCTCCCCATGAAAAACGGTGCCGCCATGCGCCTCACCACCGCCAAGTACTACACCCCCAGCCATCGCACCATTCACGAGGCCGGCGTCGAGCCCAACATCGTCTCCGCCCTCACCTCCGAAGAAGAACTCCGCATCGCCAAATGGCGCGCCTCCCACGGCACCGGCGAAGCCGCCGCACTGGAACTCGCCAACCTCGGCGACAAACAACTCGAACGCGCCGTCGATTCCCTCAAAGGCGTCCTCGTCTTCGATGCCTTCGTCGCCCCCTCTCTCGCCCCCGCAGCGAAGCCGTTGGAAAGGTAGTCATCGCTTCCATCAGCGTGAGCACGCCGTTCGTAGGATGGCTGTGGCGACAGCCCGCCCGTCCATCAGCGTGCGGAAAACACACCAGTGCCCGTCCTCAGGCTAAGAGCCCGCCGGCGAGACATCCGCTACTCCAGCAACCCCCGCGCAATGATCGCATCCACCGGATTGTGATCATCCGTAAAAACGTAGCTCGACCGCGGCACCGTCCCTGCAGGCACATGCGTGCGGATCAGCTGTTCCTGCCAGGAGCCTTGCTTCACATAGCGGTCCACAATCAGCGGCTTCAAATCTTCGCGTGAGGCCATGAGGATCACATTCTGCGTCTCATCACGACGGTAACCCACGGCAAACACCTCCACATAAGGAAACGCTTTCCGCACCGTGGCGATCATGCCCGATGTCAGCTCCGCCTTCGGGCCGGAAATAGAGGCGATCAGGTTCATGATAAACACCCCCTTCGGTTCCAGATGATCCGCGATCTGCTGGTAAAACTCCTGCGTCGCAAGGTGCGGCGGGATCTGCCGGATGCCATTGTACGCATCTCCAAAAATCAGGTCCCACTTCTTGCCTTCATTCTGCAGCAGGTACCGGCGCGCATCACCAGCATGGGCTTTCACATGGGGGTGTTCATCCAGCTTGAAGAACTTGCGCCCGACTTCGATCACCTGCGGGTCAATCTCCACCACATCGACAGCAGCCTCAGGAAATTCACGCGACACATTCTCCGGCATGCCAAAGGCCCCCGCTCCGATAAACAGCGCGCTGCCCACCTTCGCCGGCTCGCGCAGCAGGGCCAGCTTCCAGTATTGCTGATACGGCAGAATCAGATCGCCGGTGTTCGCGTCCATGCCGCCTTCCATCGTCGAATCCAGCTGGAGAATCCGGCGCTTCACATTGCCCTCGCTTCGCTCACTGACTTCGATGTGATGATAAAACGACTCATGCTCATAGATTACGCCCGGCTTAGGTTTCGGTGCCGTCATCCAGCTCATGCCAAAGGCAAACAGTCCGCTTAAAATCACCGGGGCCTGCTGCTTCAGCGTGTTCTTGGCCAGTACGAATGCCGCAATGGCCAGCAGCATCAGCAGCGTCGCCGTGCCGAAAAAGATGCTGCGCACCCCGAAGGTGGAGAGCAGGAAAAAGCCGGAGAGAAAGGTGCCCACAAAACTGCCCAGCGATCCCAGCATGCTGATCGTGCCCGCAGCCGCACCCACGTGCGTGTCCTTCAGTGTCAGGCTGTAAAAGCGCACCGCAGCCGGTGACACGGCCCCCAGCAGGATTCCAGGAATCGCAAACAGCAGCAGCGAAATCATCACAGGCCCCGCAATGAGGCCCTGCGCACTCATCCCCACAGCAAAGACCGTGTGCAGAGCCGGGATGAAAAAGGTCAGCACCGCAGATCCTGCCAGCAGCCAGCCGAGAAGATCGAGCGCCATCTTACGGTCGGCGAGGTGTCCCCCGAGGTAACCCCCTGCGCTGAACGCTATCAAAATCACCCCGATCAAAGCCGTCCAGGTGTACACGCTGTTGCCAAAGAACGGCGCCAGCAGGCGGTAGGCGCAGATTTCAATGACCATCATCGCTGCCCCGGCCAGGAAGCAGGAAATTCCCAGAAAGAGGCGCGTGCCACGTGTCGCGGCTGCATTCTCTGCCGAAGCGGCGGAAGATTTGGAAGGTGTGTGGGACATTCGTTTTTCGCGGTCAGTCGTTGTAAAAGACAAGGCTCATGATCTTCCACCCGGTGGAGGTTTTGATGAGCGTGAAACAATCGGTGCCGAGCGTGATGTCGGCTCCCTTCGTGAGCTTCCACCGCACGCTGGCCTGCGCAGTGCGCTCATCGCTGAGGATTTTCATGTCCGTCGGCACCTCGGTCATCGGCACCGTGGTGGTGGCATGGCTGAGTTTCTGGCCATGCAGAAAGTCCGTCAGCCCCTGGCTCTGCGGAATGCCCTGATGCACGAAGACAATGCGCGCCTGCTCGTGAAAGCAGCCGCCGTAACCGTCCATGTCCTTGGCAGACCAGGTGGAAAAGTAATGCGTGAGGAACTCGCGCACGTCAGCAGAGTCAGTCTTGGACTCCGCCTGGCAGCCCATGAGCATGAGGGCTAAAACAAGGAACGACACATGCCGCATGACAAATACCATCGGCTTCAAACGCATGCTTGTTTCGTCATTCGTCATACGGATTTCGTCATTGGCGCTCAGCGCCCGTTATTCCTCCGCGAAGGCCTCTTCTTTGACTCCGATCACACTCAGGATGCGGTTCAAATCTTCCACCCCGTAGTAGTCAATCTCAATGCGGCCCTTCTTCTCGGCGTGATGAATGCTCACGTTCGTGGTCAGATGCTGAATCAGCTTCTGCTCCACGGCTTCAATGGCACGCATCAGGTCCGTCTCCGTGGGCTTCGGCTGGGGCGGCGGCGGCGGATGCAGGATGGCATCGATCGCTTTTTCCGTGGCGCGAACCGTCAGGCTCTTCGCCACGATCTGCTGCGCCAGACGCTCCTGCGCATCATGCTGCTTCAGCATCAGCAGCACCTTGGCATGCCCGGTGGAAATCTTCGTCGCGATCAGCATGTCGCGGATGCTCTCCGGCAGCTCCAGCAGTCGCATCGTGTTGGCCACCGTCGCACGGTTCTTGCCCACGCGCTGCGCGATGTCCTCCTGGCGCATCAGGAAATCCTTCGCCAGGCGTGAGTAGGCCTGCGCCTCCTCGATCGGGTTCAACCCTTCGCGCTGCAGGTTTTCAATCAGCGCCATCTCCAGCACATCCTTGTCGCTGGCTTCACGGACGATGACGGGAACTTCCTTGAGACCCAGCTCGCGGGAGGCACGGAAGCGTCGCTCACCGGCAATCAGTTCCAGCTTGCCGTTCACCCGGCGCACGATCAGCGGCTGGATGATGCCGTGCTCGCGGATGGACTCCATCAGCTCCGTGAGCATCTCCGGCTGGAATTCTTTGCGCGGCTGCAGCGGGCTCGGGACGATCTGGTCCAGCGTCACGCGATTCACCACGTCTCCAGGGGCTGGCTGTGCGAGTGCAGGCAGACGCGACACTCCAGACACCGATGAGGATGCCGAAATGAGTGCGCCGAGTCCTTTGCCGAGAGCCGCTTTTGCCATATGGGAGGGCGAGACTAGGGAGTACCCGGGACGATGCAAATCGGAATCGCGGCGAATGTGCGACCGCCTCATCCAAAGCTTTACCAATGTCAAATATCGTTCCATCTGATGGCTATGAAAAGCATGACAGGATTTGGCCGGGGCGAATCACAGCGCGCCGGCGTGACGTGGAGCGTGGAATGCAGCTCCGTGAACCGCAAACAGCTCGAAGTCGCGGTCAATCTCCCCCGTGAACTCTCCGAGCTGGAAAACGCCGTCCGCACCGAGGTCTCCGCCGCCGTCTCCCGTGGCCGGGTGAATGTCGCCGTTCGCCGGGAAACAGGGGCCGCAGGAGCCGAGGCCGTCCGGGTCGATCAGGATCTCGCGTCTCATTATTACCACGCCCTGCACGCCCTCGCCTTGAAGCTGGACGTCCCTCCAAACATCACCTTGACCGACATCACCCGCCTGCCCGGCGTGATCACCCAGGCCCAGGCAGAAATCGCCACCGAAGACGCCTGGCCCTCCATTCAGGAGGCCCTGGCTGCTGCCCTGAAGCAATTGAACACCATGCGCAGCACCGAAGGTGCCAGCCTTCGCAGCGACATCGAATCCCGCCTCGCCGTCATCGAATCCCTGCTCGAATCCATCCGCGCCAAAGCCGCCACCGTCCCCGAGCACCAGCGCAAGGTCCTCCGCCAGCGCCTGGAAGATGCTGGTCTGCCCCTGCCCATGGATGACGAGCGCCTCGTCAAAGAAATCGCCCTCTTCGCGGACCGCACAGACATCTCCGAAGAGCTCACCCGCGCCGCCAGCCACGTGCAGCAGTTCCGCTCCTACCTCGCCAGCGACACCCCCGCCGGACGCAGCCTCGATTTTCTACTTCAGGAATTCTTCCGCGAGTTCAACACCATGGGCTCCAAGTGCAACAACGCCGAAATCGCCCACCACGTCGTCACCGCCAAGACCGAACTCGAAAAAATCCGCGAGCAGGTCCAGAACGCCGAGTGAGCATTCAAGATTGCCCCCAAAACATCCAAGTTGTCTCTGGCCTGTCCTTTCAGTCGTTTCCGTCCCTTCTGTCCTTCACACAGGGCAGAAAAAAGCCCCATCATCCAGCATCCAGCATCCAGCCCCCTCACGAAGCCCCCGGCTTCGGCAGCCCCTTCGGCACCGATTTCGGAGCCTCCGCCGGCTTCGCCTTGCCATCCTCAGGCAGCCACGCCTCCGGCGCACCGGCCTTGACCATCACATCACGCAGCATGACGCGCCCGCCATCCCGGTGCTTGCACTCCTCCGCCGCCGCCATGAAGGCGTAAATTTCCAGTGTCTGCTTCGGTGCTACAGGCGCCTGCTTCGTCTGGAAAAATTTCACGATCTCACGTAGCATCGGCGTGTAGTCGCCTTCAGACTTCTGCTCGGTGATCTGCTTGTCCCCAAAACGAATCAGCTTGTACGCCATTGCTCCTTCATGGATCGCCTGCAGCGTCCCGGTGCGCCCCCCGGACCAAAGCCCCGTAACGATGGATTCTGACGTCGTGGTCGTCCGAGTGACGGACAGGCACCCGGCCCCCATGACGGTAAAAAGCGCCTCCGTCGGGTGAATCCCATAGAAAAACAGGTCCGGGTGGTGCGGCAGCACATGCGCCGGACCATAGGAGATGACGCTGCGCGCCGGAGTCGGCTCCGCGTTGGCCACTTCCAGTACGCCCGGATACCACCGCACTGCGGAGGCACTGAACACCGGCACCTGCGCCGCTGCCGCCAGCTTGTAGATTTCCACAGCATCCTTCAGGGAGGCCGCCACCGGCTTGTCCATGAAGACAGGTTTGCCTGCGGCAATGATCTGCTTCATCTGCTCCAGACGCGGCCTGCCTTCGAGGCTCAGCAGCAGGATGGCATCCACATCTTTGCAGGCCTCCGCCACACTGCCCACGATGCGCACGCCAAACTTGTCGCGCACCGTGGCCGTAAAGCCTTCGATGCGCGTCTTGCTCTCCTCAATGTCCGGGCTCCCGCCAGGGAAGGCCACCACTACCCGCGCACCGGGAATGTGGTTCGGGTTCGCAGGGTCGTTCAGGCGCAGCGTGAACTGCTCTGAATGCGAGGTGTCGAGCCCGATGATGCCGATGCGTAGGTCGTCTGCCATGAGGGTGGTGCTGAGCAGCGCCGCCACACATCCCATGACGAGGATGAGCTGATCTCGGAGACGGCAGGTCGGTCGCATGCCTGTAAAATGCAGGCTCGGGGGTCAAAGCGCAACTGTTGAGTCGCTTGACCGTCTCGCCCGCCCCGCTAGTCTCGGACCATGGATACCGTCAGACTTGGCATCGTTGGGCTTGGAAACATGGGCAAGGCACACCTTGCGAACATTCGCGCGGGCAAAATCCCCGGCCTGCGCGTCACCGCTTTGTGCGAGAGCGTCGGCACCCTGCCGAACCTCACCGAAGGCGAAAAAGCCTTCACCGACGTCAACCTGATGATGCGCAGCGGCCACATCGACGCCATTCTCATCTGCACGCCTCACTTCAGCCACACCACCATCGGCATCGCAGCACTCCAGGCCGGCCTCCACGTCCTCGTGGAAAAGCCCATCTCCGTCCACAAAGCCGACTGCGAGCGCCTCATCGCCGCCCACACGGACAAGAACAAGATCTTCGCCGCCATGTTCAACATGCGCACCAACGCCTGCTTCAAGAAGGTCAAGGACCTCATCGAAAGCGGTGAAATCGGCGCCGTCCGCCGCGTCCATTGGGAAGTCACCAACTGGTTCCGCACCAATTACTACTACGCCACCGGCGGCTGGCGCGGCACCTGGAAGGGCGAAGGCGGCGGCGTGCTCATGAACCAGTGCCCGCACAATCTGGATCTCTTCCAGTGGCTCTTCGGCATGCCGCAGAAAGTGCGCGGCTTCTGCCAGTTCGGCCGCTTCCACGAGATCGAAGTCGAGGACGATGTCACTGCCATCATGCAGTATGACAACGGCACCACCGCCACCTTCGTCACCAGCACCGGCGAAGCCCCCGGCATCAACAAGCTCGAAATCTCCGCCGAGCAAGGCCGCCTCACCGTCACCGACGGCACCCGCATCCACTTCCAGCGCAACCGCCAGCAGATGAGCAAATTCTGCATGGAGGCCGAAGCCGCCTTCGCCATGCCCGAAAGCTGGCACATGGACATCCATGTGGATCAGACCGGTGGCCAGCACATCGAGATCCTGCAAAACTTCACCAATGCCATCCTGAAAGGCGAGAAACTCCTCTCCCCTGCCGCCGAAGGCATCCGCAGCGTCGAACTCGCCAACGCCATCCTCCTCTCCACCTGGCAGGACAAGACCATCGAGCTCCCCATGTCCTCCGCCGACTACGAGCGCATCCTCATTGAGAAGGGCGAGCAATCCACCTTCCAAAAAACCAAGGTCGTCGCCAAAGCCACCTCCGACGACTTCGCCAAAAGCTTCCGCTCAAAGCGCAGGCAACAGTCACTCAAACACAAAACGCCGCTCGGGAAACCGCGCGGCGTTTTTTGTGATCATTCGTCCTGCATTCATCCTCGATCCTCCTGCTCCGCGAACACTCAAGACAGCGCGGAATCAAGCGACCCAGAGTTCAGA
>NZ_JBAQCR010000374.1:0-14873 GCF_049294395.1 Prosthecobacter sp. | reverse complement strand
TCCGCCTGATTGATGGCAAGCTGGCCCCGATTGGTTGCGCTAGCGAGACGGAGTATGAGAAGTGCTCCTGCCCGGACGAGACGCATTGCGGACTACGCATGCTCATGATCGATGTGCGCAACGCGATCGCGAACATTCTGGACCGTTACACCTTGGAAAATGTGGTGGAGGTCACCCTGCGCAAGCAGGCGCAGTGCGCCACCGTGCCCAAAAAAGCGGCCAAGAAAAAAGCCGGTGCCCGGCATGCCGACCCATCGGACGGCTTCCTGGCCGTGCTGCTGGACTCCGTGGCCTAAGCAAGCCGCCCTGCCTCATCAAGGCCGGGCCGTGCTGGCGGCAACTTCCTGCGCGGTGTTGAGGGTGGCGTTGTAGCTCTCCCAGCCCCACTTGCTGCGAAAGAGTTCTTCTTCATAGGTGAAGCCGCGTCCGAAGCGCTCCGGCAGAGGCGAGCTGCCTTCAGGACCAGCGGATGGAAGACGAGAGGAGGTGGCGGCCTGAGCATCCGGGACAACAGCCACATCCAATGCCGTCTGGTTTGAAGGCTGGTGATACTGCATGCCTTCCACGTAAACACGCTGTCCCGCAGCGGCGAGGGAATGTCCGGGAAGATAAGGGTCCAGGGGTTCCGGCGGCGGGATGGAGGCAGAACGCGCCTGGACAAAGAGTCTTTGAGAAGCTGTCTGAAAATCTGGGCGCGGGGCGGCTGCCGGCGGGAGGGCGGCAGGGTGAAAAGTGGCCGCAGGTGGCGTGGGGGTTACCCCAGGAGGCGGTTTGGCTGTCGCAAGCGGCACGCTCTGCCCCCCCGAAGCATCAGCCGCAGCATGACGACGTGGAGCGGGCACGGATGCAGGCGGCACGAAGGCGATACTGCCCCCCTGGGGCGCGGCGACATGCCAGCCCGCCAGCGCGGAAATCATGGCCAGACCCAAGCCTGCACCCGCCAAGCATCGTTGGATTTGCCGTGGTGATGGTTGGGATCGCATGATTTGAAATGAGGTTGGGAAATGAAGCATCCGCTGCGGACCAAAACCCGCAGCGGATGAACTGAGTTGAGCTCAATGGATCAGCTTACTTGCCTTTGACAGGACCGCCGTCGGTGGTGCGCTTCACAAAGTTGGTGGCATCGTCGATGAAGCCGCCGCCTGACACTGCGTCCACGGTGGCGATCTGATCACGCACCGCATTGGCGAAGGTAAAGATCAGGCCGGAGGTGAGGCTGGTGCGCTTGAGGATGCGGTTGTAGAGCCAGGCGGTGTAGGTGCCGTTTTTCACGTTGGCGGTGGTGTTTTCCACACCATTGAACCTGAGCGCTACTCCGCGGCTCTCCACAGGAACCACGGCATTGCCACCCAAGACGCGGTTAGTGGCATCGCCCGGGGTGATGTAGCCGATGAAGAAGCCGCCAGTGGCAGCCGGGTAGAGGAAATCGTAGTCCTGAAGGTCGGTATCGAAAAACTTGACCTTGTAGGCATCCGAATTGAGAACGGCGGTCAGGGGAGCGGCGATATTGGCACCCGAGCTGTAGCCACCGTTGCCAGCAACGACCGCAAAGGCACCCGGCTGCTGGGCCACAGGCCAAGGCACCAGTGTGCTGACCGTACCACCATAGGTGATGCCGCTCGTGGTGGTCTGCGCCACCGAGAAGGTAGGATACCAAACGGAAACGACGCTGCTGAATCCGAAGCCCACTTCAAGGAGGGCGCCGAAGCGCTGACCGGCATCCACGTTACGCCCGAGAGCATAGACGTTGATATTCTTGTGGTTGGTCCAGTCTCCGGTGATTTGGGCCAGGGAGATCACACCGCTCTTGTAGAGCAGCTGCAGCAACTGCGTGGTGATGTTGGGCTTGTACGTGCCAAATTCATAGCCTGCACCGAAACTGTTCACCGGTGAACCGGGGAAACCAGCGCTGCCGTACCAGCCGAGAGGTGAAACACCGACGTTTTCCTCGACAATGGGATTGTAGGTCACTCCCTGAAAGGTGCCATTGTATGGCGAGGTGGACTGGAAGTTGGTGGAGAAGCCGAAATCGGCCACACCCAGCTCATAATCCGTTCCGAGTGTCGTGCCGTTCAGCGGATTGGGCACAGAGCCGGAACCGGTGCCGTCAGTGACGACAAAGCGCTGCGGCACATCGCCAGCCACCGCCTGAATGCCTGCGAGAGCACCAGCGTAGGAGACCTTGATGATGACGTCGTCACCCGTGGAGGTGATGCGGCCATTCCAGGCACCGAAGTTGGCCCCTGTAGCAACGGCAAGACCTGTGGTGCTTTGACCACCCGGTACGGACAGAGTGCCACCGGTATTGAGCACGCTGCCACTGATGCCGCGGAAGGCCCAGCCGGTGCCATTGGGGCCGCCAGCCGTGGGGCTCAGCAGATTGGAAATGGCCGTCTGGGTGGCGGTGCGGTCACCATTGGAGGCGACGATGCGGATGGTGGTCGCAGCGGAGGCGCTGGCGGTGAAGGCCACTGCGAGGGCTGCGTAAGCGAGAGACTTGAATGTTTTCATTTTAAAAAGAGAATCAAAGGTTGGAAGGAGCAGGCATTAAGCGCGCACGGCAGGACGGCGGCGGCGCATCAGGAGCACGGTGGCCCCCAGCATGGAGAAGACGGCCTTGGAAGGTTCAGGCGCGGCACCGGCAATGTTGACCGACGTGCCGCTGAAAGTCACCGCACCCGCATCCGAGATGGTGAATGCACCAAGGTTGGTGGTAGATGCGTTCAGACGGAACAGACTGAGCGCCTCACTGCCAGCGCCAAAGTTGCCCTGAATGTTGGTCCACTGACTGAGACTGCCAAAATCTGTGGAACCAAACGTCACCTGCTGACTGTAACTCCCGGGGTCGGATGAGTTGGTCTGCAAGGCAGACACCGAGCTGTTTGCTGTGGCATCCAGACCGGCAAAAGCAGAGGTCACCTGGGAGATGTTTGTGCGTGTGTTCGTGCGGTCCCCCGGATCGGTCAATGTCGGCCAAGCACTCGCCGCTGTACCAAAAGTGGTCTCAGCACGGGAGGCATAGAGGATGGCATTGGGGTTTGACGTGTCATTGGCACCAAAGACGGACCAGGTGAGATCCGTGCGGTCATACCAGTTGGCACCATAAGTGGAGACGAGATCCGCGCCGAAGGTCCCCACATTGAGCACCAGGTTCGGATTGCCAACTGCGGCGTTGTAGAGGGAGGCGGCACCGATGTCGATCAAGAGACTTTGCGAGGTCCCCGTTCCACCGTCCGCACGGAAGGCGAGGACGAGGTCCCCAGTGGTATATGCGACGGTCGCCGCCCGCGCCGCCGGCACGAAAGAAGCCAGCAGCAGGGAGAGGCCTGCAGCCAGCCAGGATGTTCGATTTATTTTCATAGGATGTTTCTTATTGTTGGATGAGTGGACCGAGGCGGGTGCCACTGCCTGGTGGCAATGCGGCAGGAAACCGGGGTCCGTTGGTTGATTGAACTCCCTGGGCGGGTCGTCCTAAATTCCTGCTGGAGGTTCAGTAACCTTGAAGGACCAGCACCTTCCCGCAGCAGGGTGGATGGATGGGTTCAAAGTCGTTGTGGAGGCTTTCCATGGTCAGGATCAGCCACTTCCCTGGCGTGGACACCTCGGGATTCTAACTCATACTTTTTGAGTGAGAATTCAGTAGCCGCTTAATTTGACCTGTCGAGTAGGAATTTGCAAAAAAACAGGCAGTTTCCCGGAGCTGCACCGAAGGCACACGCCCGCCGCTCAAAGCGCCTTGCGCAGAAACGCCTCCTCCTCGGCAATGAGAAGCGTGGAAGATATTTTCTCCGCCAGTTGATAAGCACGTGCAGGATCCCCCACCGAGGCGAGCAGGCCTGCATAGACCGCACGCTGTCCGGCTGGAAGAGACGCGGCATCCCGCACCTGCATGAGGCTGGCTTTGGTGAGCGCGGCATTGCCGAGGCGGTAGGCTTTCATGGCGGCCACCAGCGCCTCCAGAGTGCCGCCACCTTTTTCGTCGGCACGATTCACGCCCTGATCACTGGCGGTGGACTCGATCTCCTCCCCGCGCAGCAGCCTCAGGTAATCCAGCCTGCTGGCAAAATACCGGCTGGTGGGGCGGAGGGAGCTTTGTTTGCGGGCGGTGTTGAGCAGGCGGCTGGAATCCCCCAGATGCCCGGCGATCTGCCAGCATTTTTCCAGCATGTCGAGTTCCTGCGGGCTGTCCGGTTGCGCGAGCTGCAGGTAGCCTTCAATGGCAATGTCCCACATTTCCAGATCCTCGGCCACCTGGGCGGCGGCACGCAGAGGGCCGAAGTTTTTCGTGCTGCCTGCCTGCTTGATGGCCAGCTTCAATTCTGCAGCCGCCTGCTTGAGATCCGGCTGCAGACGGCTGCTGGCGAGCGCCCGCCAGACGGTGATTCCTTCCACGGCCATGGGCAGTCCCTGCGGGTGTTTGAGCAGTTCGTGCATCTGCTGCCAGCGCCCGGACTCGGCCAGCGCCTGAAGGTAGATGGGAAAAAGCTCAGTGGACTGGATCATGCGCTGCGCCGGCAGCAGCTTGGTCAGTCGTTCATGCTCTTTCTCCTGGGCCAGCCAGCGGGCAATGACCACTTTGATTTCGAATCCGGCATCCTGTCGGCGCTCGATCACTTCATCGAGAAGCTGTGAGCGGCGCGCTGGATCAAGGCGCATGAGGGCGGAGAGCGCGCCCAGCTCATCTGCCAGCGTTGTTTGAGGATGTTTTTGGAGCCGTTGCTGAAGCTGCTTCACCTCGGCCAGGGTGAGACTGGTTGTTGTCAGCAGGTGCCGGATGGCTTGCATGCCGGCTTCGTCATCCCGAGCTGCGAACTGCCACAAGCGTGCCCGCCCTGAGGCTGCCATGGCGGGATAGCCGCTCTCAAGATCACGAATCGCGAGCATGAGGGCGGAATGAGGATCGTCGGCTGATTTTTGGGTGGCGAGCTGCTGGAGCTTTCCCGACGCCTCTGCGCCGCCTTCCTGGCTGAGGATCTGAGCTTTGAGCTTGAGGGCGTCCGGGGTCGTTTGCTGCTCTGCGGGCAGTTTTTGCCACACGTCCCGTGCGGCCACGAGGTCGCCTTTGCGCACGTGCGCACGTCCGGCGAGAATGACATCTCCGGGCTGCTGCCGGCCCTGCGCCTGCAAAGACTGGAGAGCCTGGATCTCGAGGACGGGATCAAGCCCTGTCTTGTCGAGATAGTCCACCAGAACACGGAGGAGTTCGGGATCTTCCTGAAGCACCGCCCTGGCATGGCGGATGAGTTCGGCGGCATTCGCCCACTCCTTTTTCTCAATCGCCTCTCGTGCATCCTGCACCTGCGCACGCGCCTCATTGCGCTGGCTGGCTTTCCAGGCTTTGCGGCCAAAGAGCAGGCCGACGACCAGGAGGATGAGGACTCCGCCGAGCACTTTGACGGCCCGGCCAAAGCCTCCCAGCAAAGCAAGCTCGGAAGGGTTTCGCCTGATGGCCCTGGGTGGTTCTTCAGAAGGAGCGTTCATGACGGATGATCAAAAAATGCCAGCTCACTCAGCGCCCGACTCCCGGCGCTCATCGTCATCCCCGCCGCCATAGCCGAGCACTTCAACGGTGATGATGGATGGCAGCGACTGCTGATTGAGAGGGAGCTGATTTTGGGAGGTCTGGGCGGCGCTGGCGGCATTAGAGGTGGCGGCACCGGCGTTTGCGGCGGAAGCCACGGCGGCCATGTTCGGAGCGGAGACGGAGGACGCCGGAGTGCCGGTGGAGGTGCCGCCCGAAGAGATGTTGCTGGCATTGAGCACCTGAGAGGCCGCGATGTTGAGATTGCCCGTGGCACGAATGCCCGCGTCTCCTGCATCCACGACGCCGGTCGGTGCGATCAAATCCACACTGCCGGGAGGCACCCCTTTGACGGAGGCGAGCACGCCGATGCCGCCGCCGGTGGCAAGACCGGCGAGATCCGTGGCGACGTTGGCACTCTGCGGATCAATGATGACACGCGTGGGTGGTGCGGCCTGCACGGTTTTGGAAGAAGAACCTGCGGCGATGTCCCCGGTGCTGGACCAGATGATTTCATTGCCGCCTTTGAGCGTAAAAATGCGCGAGATGCCGAGATTGACGCTGGAGTGGGCAAAGATCGAGATGCTGCCGCCGGCATCGGTGAGGATGCCGGGCGTGGTGCCCGCAGGAACGGAGGAGGCGAGGGTGAGACCGCCACCCGGTGCGAAGAGGCTGATGTTGCCACCGTTCTTGGTGCGGATGTCGCGGAACTGCGTGGAAATATTCCCGCTCCACGCGGTGCCTTGGAAGAGGGACTGGATGGCGGCATAGCCGTCCTGATAGGCCGCGGAGCCGAGGGTGTTGACGTCACGCCCGGCATCCCGCAGGACGAGATAGAAAACTTCCAGGACGATGCGCCGCTGCTCCTCCACGGGCAGCGAAGCAAAACTGGCGGGCGTGACTGGCGCGGCGGAGTTCGAGGTGATCTGCGCGAGATAGTCTGCGCCGTCCGGGCCGAGGATGTAGGTGTTGATGAAGCTGGTGAAGTCGAGTCTGCTGCTGCTCAATCCGGCGGCAAAACCAATGCCTGCACCGGCGACGATGCTGGCACCGGCAAATGGCAGGAAGGGATTGCGGCCATTGCCAATGCTGGTGATGCCGAGACCGAGGCCGGAGGCTTCATCGCGCGGGCCGGTGCCGAGATTCAGATGGCGTCCGGCGAGCACCTGCAGGGTGCCAGGGCCGCTGATCTGAATATCGCCGCTGAGGACGCCGCCGGTGAGGGCATTGAGTTCATTGGGCGCGGAGGCGGCCGTCACACGGGACTGCGTGCTGGCATTGTAGGCGATGATGTCACGCCCGCTGGAAACGACGCTGACATCCTGGGCGGAGATGTTTTGCAAATACAACGCCACATCGCTGATGTCACGCACGGCCAGCACGCGCGCCGCCTTGGGTGCGAACAAGGTCAGATCTGTGAGATCTCCGCCAGCGGCATAGAGGCGCACGGGCGAGGTGTCATTGAGATGCAGAAGCCCCTGGGTGTGGCGTGCCTGCCTGCTGGCCAGCACGGCATTCGTGCCGAGCGTGGCGCCCGATTCGCCGAACAGGCGGTCAATGAAATCAAGGAACTTGAGGGTGACTTTGGTCTGGCTGAACTGGGCGGTGGTGCGGTCCGCCGGATTGGTGAACAGGCTGAGGTAGGAGAAGGGATTGCTGATGCCGGGGATGGAGGCGGGGTTGGCGTCCGAGACATTGATCCTGGCCGTGCCCCAGGTGATGAGTCCGGTGCTGGGGTTCAGGCCCAGCGGCTGCAGACCATTGACCGCGCCGCGTGCGAGGAGATCAAGCGTGCCGGAGGCGGAGGGAAAGAGGGTGACGTTGCCGGCCAGCTTGATGTCTCCATTGTAGGCGGTGGCGCGCAGTGTCGGAGGAAGCAGGGAGGCTATGGTGCTGAAGGGCGTCACGTCCGTCTCTGCCAGACGCAGCCAGGGCTGGGAGAAGCCGGAGGAAGTGGCGGCCACACCAAGCAACTGCTGCGTGCTGGCCCAGGCCTGCAGGAGCGGAGTGACGGCACCCTGCACATAGGCGCTCTGGCGCAGGGTCAGCGTGCCGCCGAGGCTGGAGGCATTGACATAGCTGCTGGCCGCATAGGTGGAGAAGTAAGTCTTGTTGTAGTAGCTGTTGCCAACGCCCTGCGGGAGGAGGAACACATTGGCCACGGGCCCGAGCAGCAGATCGCCACGGGCGCTGACATCAAAGCCCCCCTTCCCCACAAACAAAGCGGTGGGCAGCCACGCATTGGAGTTCAGCACCGCATTAACACCGGTGCTGGTATTGATGACGCCGAAGGAACGTGAGGCATTGGTGGTGATCTGGCCACCAGCGACGAGCACGCCCTGCCCGCGCTCGACGTAGTAAACTCCGGCGTCGATGTTGTTCCCCGCGCTCACGGTGAGATTGCCGCCGCCGAGTTCGAGCATGGTTTGATTCACCGCGAGAGCCTGGGGTGAGGTGGCTGGAAATGCGGAGCCGTTGCTCATGCGCGCGTTGGTGGGGGCTACGGCATCGATGTTCACGATGTTGTTCCCTGCGGTGAGCGTGACGTTGCCGCCGCCCAGCGCGCCGACGCCTTCAAAGAAGTTGCTGTAATCCACCCACCAGGTGGTGGAGCCCACGATGGTGGTGCTGGCTCCGGTGGGGCGGAAGAGGCCGGTGACGGGATCGACATAACCACGGCGGTAGAGCCAGTTGTTGGGCAGTTCGCGGGAGGAACTGACGCCGGTGCGTTCGATGTTGGCTCCGGCTTGAATGGTGACGTTTCCGCCTGCCGCGCTGTAGAAGGCGCCGTAGTTTTGCTGGGCGGCCCCCAGGGTGTCTGTGCCGCCGACCTGAGTGAGGCCCTGCACCTGGAAGGTGCCGCCGAGCGTGGGATCGGTGACGCGGGTGCCGGCGCTGTAGATGGTGGCAAACTGATTGGCCAGCTGCACGCTGAGCCCCGCCGAGATGTCGATGTCTCCGCTGCCGGTGCGGATGACCTGATACAGCCCGGTGCCGGAAGCGATGACGTTTCCAGTGAGTGCGCTGTTGCCACCGCTGGCGACCATGGTGCCGCCGCTCTTGCCGACAGCGACCGAACGGCCAAAGGTGATGGTGGTATTGGCTGGTATGGCGGCGGTGACCGACAGGCTGAGGGTGACTTGATTGCCATTGATGGCGGTGACGACTGCACCGGAGGGAATGTTCAAGCCGACCACGCCCTGACCGACGGCCAGGCCTGTCACATCACTGACCGTGATGACATTGCTGCTGCCGGCACCGGTTTTGGTGATGTTTGGTAGAACGGCGCGGAAATTGGCCGCAGAGAAATCAGCTCCGGCGGTGATGCGGTAGCTCCAGCTCTGAGTGTTGAAGGGCAGCAGTGCGGAGGCGGTGAGCGGACGACCCTGCCACAACTGCTGGCCGGCGGGCGCGGTGGCAAAGGGCGTGAAGCCGTCGCTCAAGGCATTGAAAAGGGTGATGCCACCTGCCGCGCGCAGAGTGAGCACTCCCGGGGCGCTGTTGGGGCCGAAACGGAAGGTGGAGAGATCCCAGTCTGACACATAGGTGCTGGTGGCTGTGCCAAGGCTGATGCTGCCGACGGTGTTGCTGATCTCGATGCCGGGCACGATGACCGCCACGCCCTGCAGCGAGGTGTTGTTGGATAGCAGCGCATTGAACATGGTGGTGTAGTTCACATTGCCTGCGCCAAACCACGCGGTGGCCTGAGTCTGCAGCGTTGTCGTGCTGATCGCCTCCCCAGCGATGGTGCTCGCGCCTGCGCGGATGATCGCATTGGCAGTGGTGAAATGGTAGAGGCGGTAGCCCTCGATGACGATGCTGGAAGGATCAATGAGGGTGCCGTTGATCGGATTGATGAGGACGTTGTTGAATGAGGTGTTCTGCGGTGCGCGAATGTGCAGCTTGCCGCTGTACTGTCCCTGATAGGCGCTGGAACCCACGGTGGATTCGGAACCGGCGACCTTGGCGGCGACGGAAAGATTGAGTGTGGAGCCCGTGCGAATGTCCACGCGGCCTGTGCCGACGACTCCATTGAGCTGGGTGCCGGATTCCAGCGTGATCTGGCCGCCTTTGCCTGCGCTGTCGAATTTCTGGCCCGCCACGGTGAGTAGAGAGCCGTTCGTGAGCACGAGATCGCCACGAGAGGCGAGACTGATGGTGCCGCCGGTGGTGCCGGAGGCATTGATGGTGCCGCTGACGGTGATGCCGCCCTGATCCGCTGCAAGGCTGAAGCTGGAGGACTTCACAGTGCCGTCCACAGCGACATCGCCGGTGCGCACGCGAAGATTTTGGCTGTAGGTGAAGGACGCAGCGGTGAGCGCTGCGCTCAAGCTGGCAAGCGATGGCAGTGAAGCGACATCAAGCACAAAGGTGCCGTTCTTCCCACCCGCGCCGCCTTGTCCATACAAAGTGCCGCCGATGGTGAAGGAGCCGGTGGGCGTGGCAACGGCGAGCGTACCAGCATTGCCAGACAGCGGATTGGCAGAGACGTTGATGCAGCCCTGCGAGGTGAGCACGACATTGCCGGTGTTTGAAGTGAGACTGATGGCGCCCGCATCTGTGTACTTGGTGACATCGAAAAAGGACTGAGCGGAGCCGGACACATCCAGCGCTGCGGCCACCGTCACGTCTCCGGCGGTGGCGAGCGCGGAGAAGGAACCGCTGGGCAGCCACACCGGCGTGGCGATTTGCACACTGGCCCCAGTGATGCTGAGCGTTGATCCCAGACCGCCCGAGGGCACCACCACTCCGCCTGAAGAAAGCAGTGAGAGGCTGCCAGTGGCCGCAAGCGTACGAACCGCGCCGGAGGCACCCACGACCAGCGGTGTGCGAGCCACCAGCTCGCCCTGCACGCTGAGTCCGCCGGCGCCCTGTCCCGTGAGGCTCTGCGCGGCGTTTAAATTCACCGTGGTGAACTGCTCGATGGAGAGCTGATTCACGCCCAGACGCAGGGTCGTGGCTGCAAACGTCAGCTGGCCTGTGGCGGCCGTCACCGCACCGGCAGCGACGGCATTGGCGGCGTTGTTGAGCAAGATGTCGCGGGCTTGAATCACCGCCGTGCCACCAGCCTGATTGAAGCCGCGTATTTCGCCTGCGCTCAGATTCAGCGAGGCGAGAGCGGCACCGCCCATCGTGCCGGTGCCGTAGATGTCGATGGAGGAATAACTCAGCAAGGACAGGGAGGTGGCACCGCCGAGGCTGCTGAGCAGCGCGGAATTCACCACCAGTCCGGGGGAAGACTGCAGCGCGCCGGGATTGTCAAACTGGAGGCTGATGCGCGCATTGTTGAGGGCGTAGCTGCTGGCACTGAGCGAAGCGGCGGGATCAAGCGTGGTGATGCCCGTGGTGTCCAGCACGATGCTGGAACCTGTGAGCTGGACGCCTGAGGCGATGTTGACGGCAGGGCCGGCGGCGTTGGTGGTGCCGGTGCGGATGACGGGAGAGGCCGTGCTCTGGGAGACACGCACGAGAGAGCCGTTGCCGCTGATATTGAAAATATCGGCAGGACTGGAAGCCGTGCCGGTGGAGGAGATCTGGGCATTGGCGGCCAGATTCACCACTCCGGTGGTGGCCAGGGTGACATCCTTCGCGCGGAGAGCCGCGCCTGCATTGTCCACCGTGATGCTGGTGCTCTGAGTGGTGATGCTGAAGCCTGTGGCATCCCGCGTGCGGCGACCACCAATGAGCAGGCTGTCTGCGGCGAAAGCGCTGAGCACGCCGGCATTGAGCGAGATGGTACCTGGAACTGAAGCCCCCACGGTGCTGGTGATGGAGATGTTCAAAGGCGCGGTGATGTCGATGGAGGCACCACGCGCCGTGGCATTGAGTGGCACGGAGGCCACGCTGCCGAGCAGGCTCATGGATTGCGCCGCCTGGAAGAGCAAGTAGCCGGAATCCTGCGGGAGCTGCGGTACGGTGACATTCAGGCTCAGGGCGCTGTTTTGGAGGAAGGTGTTGGCGGAGAAGAGATCGTAATCTGATCGGGCATTGATGACGGACTGGCCGATAACTTCGTAGAGCGAGGCAATCGTGGGCACGGTGCGCGAGGTGTTCAAATCATTGAACTGATAGCCGGAGACGAGACTGATGTTGCCCGGCAGCTCTTGGGTGCCCACGGGCGCAGCGCCCGCCTTTGGCGTAACCAGAACGGCGCCCGGCAGCAGCGCGTAGCGGGCCGGCAGCAGGGTGTAAACACCTGCCGCCAGATTGTTGCTGGCGGTGAGGTAGATGCGGTCTCCGACATGCAGCGTGCTGTTTGCATAGCCATTGCCTGCGGGCAGAATGAGATTGGGCGTTTGCGTGCTGCCTTTCACATCGTTGTTGAAGGGAGCAAACGGAGCGTAGTCGGCCTGGTAGCCGGGAATCACGGCAAAGCTGCCTTCCGTGGCGAGGATGTCGAACGTGCCGCCGTTGCCCTGAATCCAGCGGTAGGCCATCAAATCGCCACCGCCGCGCAGATCCACCAGTGATCCGGCGTTGGTGGAGATATTTTTGGCGGAGACATGGATGATCTTCTCCGGCAGCCCGCTGGCCGTGATGTCCACACCGCGCGGGTCGATCCATGAGGTGCCGTCAAAACTCACGCCATAGGGAATGACCTCGCCCTGGCCGCTGATGGGATCAATGGCGGAAACGGAGGTGACGCTGCCTGCCGCGAGCGTGAGCTGCGTGGTGACCGGCATGGACAGCGTACCGCCGGTGAGCAGATCCACCGGAGCCGTGCCGGTGCCGTCCCAGCCGAGATTGATCGTGCCAAAAGGTGCACGCAAAACGCCGCCCTGATTGATGGTGGTGGCATATAGGCTCAGGATGCTGCCGGCGGAAAGCGGAAGCTGCCGCGTGGTGCCCGAAAACAAGGTGGTGATGGAAGAACTCGCACCATAAGCCACGGCGGTGAACTGCGATGCCGTGGGTGCGTAAATCTGACCAGCGGTGAGCGTGAGCTGGCCGGCGATGGTCAGCACGCCATTGCCCACAATGTCCCCTGCGTTCGCGGAGATGCTGGCGGTGCTGATGTTGCGCAGCGCGAGTGAACCCACCTCCACATGCCCGGCGTTCACGATCAGGCTGCCGGTGCCTGAGGTCGGCGGTGTGCCAGTAAACGGCACCTGAGAGGCGGCATCTTCCGGCAGCACCGGCACCGCGAAGGGAGCGCCAAGAATCACGGATGACGCATTGATTCCCACTGCCGCATCGGCCACGAGGAATCCTGCCGTGCCCACCGACACAGTGCCGCGTGCATTGATGGTGACGGGGCCGCTGAACTCGGTCTTGCCAGCGAGAATCAAGGAATCCATGCCGCTGGAGTTGAACGAGTCGGCGGTGAAATAACCACGGCTGATGAGGGCGGAGCCGCCCGCGCCTTGCAGCGCACGGCCGATGGCGGTGGCGTTGTCAGGCAGCAGTGTTTGGATGGTGAGTCCGCCCTGCTTGACGATCAAATTGGTGTCCAGCAACGGCTGCGGATCCAGGGGGATGTAAAAGCGGCCGGACGAGACGGAAAGCGTACCGCCCAGTGCGGTGGCCCCGCCTGCGAAGCCGCGCAGTGTGGCATCTGATGCCAGCAACTGCCCGCCTTCCAGGCTGATGCTGCCGCCGTCACTGTCCACCCGGACAGACACTGGCTGGATGGTGAAGAGAGGTGTGGTGAGACCGCTGGTGGGTGGCACCAGATAGGTGGTCTGCGGATTGGCGGCGGACGGATGAAAGTCCAATACATCGCTGGCACCCGACACATCCATCTCCGCGCCGGCTGCGGCCACGATGTTTCCGTGGATGGTGATGTCACCGCCGGCGAGAACGGAGCCCACCTTGCGGCCAAACTCGTCCGGCACCAGCACCGTGGTGCCTTTGGCGGACAGCACGCTTTGAGAGCCGATGTAAACGGTGGTCAGCGCGCGGGTCTGGTCAGGAAACAGCAGGGGGAATGAATCGCTGCTGCCTTTGATGGTGATGTTTCCACCAGCGGCATCGATCCTGCCGAGCACGGTCACGGTTTGTCCATTCAAAGTCACCGAGGCGTGAGGGTCGGTGATGATGGCGGCGTTTTGATCCAGAAGGATGTCTCCACGCACATCGAGGCCCGCAACGCCGGACACACCGGGGGCGGCAAATTCAAGGCTCGTCGCGCTGCGCAGGCCCACGGGCTGACGCACGAGGGTGGTGCCCAGAACCGGTCCCTGCGACAGGGTGAAGCTGTCTGCCAAGGGCTGGATGACCACCCCGGAAGCGATGTAAACCGCCGGCAAAAACTGACCGGCTCCGCCGCCCGTCGGCGCACCCAGTCCGGAAAGCTTGTAGTGTGAAAAGCCGCCGCGCGTGAAGAACTCCGGCTGCAGCACGAGCGAGTCCGCACGCAGGGCTGTGCCGCCCACCTGCAGCAGTGGTGCCAGCACATCCAGCGTGCCGCCTTCCGCGCCGGAATAACCCAGCAGGGTGGAGCCAAACTGCGTGAAGCTTCCGCCGCGCACATATTGCACGATGGGATCCTGGCCGACGTGGATGGTGATCGCTCCGGCATCACCGAACGAAACTCCGCCGTGTGAGTTCCGATACACTCCGCCGGACACATCCACCACGCTGCCGGTGGTCAGACTGGCGCTGTAGGCCTTGAGGCTGATCACACCGCCGGTAGTGACATACGCGGAGCGCGTGACGTCCAGATTCGTGGTGCTGTCATCCGTTAAGGTGCCCGCCGTGGTGAGCCGAGCCTTTGCTCCTAGCAGCAGCACGCCGCGCCCTGGATTCGGCGGCGGCTCCACGGCCAGATCTCCGAGCAGGCTCAGATCAGCCGCCTGCGCGGGTGAGATGTTCAACGCCGTGAGATGGATGCTGCCACCCGGTGCGCTCAGGGAACCCAGGATGTCCAGATTCGCGCCGGTGAGAGTGATGTCTCCGTGCAGAGCGGCGGCAAGAGACACGCCTTCAGGAACGATGATGCGCCCTTCCCCGTTGCTCACGGTCAGGCTGCCAAAGCCGGACGTTGTCAGCAATTCCGGTGAGAGAAAAACATCCGCCAGACGAGCCGCGCTAAGGGCCAGCGGCCTGCCTGTGCCGTCCAGAGCAAAGGCGGCGGCAGGTGCCTGCACCACGCCGGATTGGAAAGTGACCGTGGGTGGTGTGGGCGAAAACACCGGATAGCTGCTGCGGGTGAGGCGCTGGGCTTCAAACTTCAGGCTGAACTCACCTGGCGCGGGCCCGATCCCACGCTGCGCAGGGCCGGAAATCGTGACGCCGAGAAAACGCCCGTCAAGCGCAGCCGATGCAGCCGTGATGTGGAGCCGTCCTCCGTCCGCGCCCTGCACATTGCCCGGGTCCAGGTAGGACGTGGAGGGAATGATGGAGTGATTGA
>NZ_JBAQCR010000373.1:0-8492 GCF_049294395.1 Prosthecobacter sp. | reverse complement strand
GGCCGCGCTGGCGCTGAGCGCCTTCACGGCGGGACTGCCACAGGAAGCGCATGAGGACTTCATCAGCGCCTGGCAGAAGGTGGAGGAGAAAGACCGGATTTGCATCGAGATGGCTGCTGAAGAAATGCTCAAGGCAGGCCGTGCGGCCTGGGCCTGGGACGCCTGCGAAATCGTGGCCAGCATTCCGACATTCCGTGAGCAGGGACGCAAGCTGCCGCTGGCCGTGCGTGTGGCGCATGCCCTGCACGATGAGACTGCGGTGAAGGAACTTTTTAGTGAAACGCTGCGGCTGACCTTTCCCGGCGGAGCGCAAACCATCCAATGGGCGCAGGCTTTTGAGGACACCGGCCATGCTGAACTCGCACATGAGCTACTGGGGGCGGCGCTGCAGCGGCTGGAAGACACCGCCGCGCTGCAGCCGGAGCTGTTTGCCGCACAGGCACGCTTCCTGATTCGTCAGAAGGAATTTGAAGCGGCGGAGATTTTTCTGATGCGCATGAACTGGACGATGCCGGCCGAGTCGGCAAAACTGATCTTTGAACTCTACCAAAGCTGGGGCAGACTAACGAACATCGAAACGGAGCTGCCGAAGTTCCGCCTGCCAGGAGGTGTGAAACAGGAGATCCTGTTCCTCACACGGCAGACGACCGCCAAAACCACCACTCAGCCATGAATGCAACCCTGCGACTTCTGATCTGCCTCGGCGCAGGCGTTGTCCTGTGCCAGTGCTCCACCAAGACCACTACGAAAAAGAAAAAGGTGGATCCATCAGAGCAGAAGCTGCTGCAGCGCACCACTTCAGGAGTGGATATGACCAAGCGCAGCCAGTATGAAAAATACATGACTGATCCCAAGCTTTCCAAAGGCAGCGCAGGTTCGTATTTTCAAAAGCAGACGCATCACTCTAAAAACTTCGGCGGAAACAATTCGTTTTCCGGACAGAAGGAGTTCAAGACAAGCCAGAGCGTTTACGGCAAATCAAAGGCAAAGTTCGACATGACCTACGCGCTGGGAGAGAAGCAGGCCCTCAGCAAGAACAACAGCTTCAAAGCAGGCGAATCCCGCCTTGGCAACCAGAAGGCCCGCGAAGGCGACAGCCTGTTCAGCGGGGCAGACAATCAATTCAAAACCGGGTCCGCCCTGACGCGCTCCAAAAGCTTTGGCAAGGCACCGAAGATCATCGAAAACTACAATGACCGGGGTGAAGGTAAAAAGAGCGCGTACTCTGAAGACGAAGTGCGGAAACTTCTGAATCGGAACTGAGCCCTGCTTTGGATATGTCCACGAGCAGAGCCCTCATTCGGCCTGCTTGATGATGACGGTGCTTGCAGGAGCAGGCACCCTTTCTATTCAACTGCATGCGCATCCTCCACACGGCTGACTGGCATCTCGGCGCCCGACTCGTCGAGCGTGACCGCCTGCCGGAGCATGCCGCCTTTCTTGACTGGCTCATCGAGACACTGCGCACCGAGAAGATCGACACGCTGCTGCTAAGCGGGGATGTCTTTGATGCAGCCAATCCGCCGCAGGATGCTGTGGCCTTGTATTTCGACTTCCTCAAACGCCTTGCCGATTTGCGCACGGTGAAAGCCGTCATCACCGGCGGCAATCATGACTCCGCCTCGCATCTCAATGCGCCGCGTGAACTGCTGAAGCGCTTCGAGGTGCATGTCTTTGGCCATGCGGGTGAGAACATCGTGGATCTCGGCGAGGCCGTCGTCGCTGCCGTGCCTTTCCTGCGAGAACGCGATCTGAGGCAGGCCGCCGTGGGTGAGGCGATGACGGATGTACAAAGCCAGGTGCGTGCCGCCATTCGTGATCACTATGCCGCGCAGCTTGGCTCATGCCGTGCGCTGGCGGGCAAACGCCCCATCATCGCGATGGGGCATCTCACGGTGCTCGGCGCGAGTACCAGCGACAGCGAGCGTGACATCCACATCGGCAATCTAGGCGCTGTGGGCGCGGATGTGTTTGAGGGCTTTGGTTATACCGCGCTGGGTCACTTGCATAAACCGCAGCGGGTCGCGGGGCTTGAACATGTGAGGTACAGCGGCTCCCCCGTGGCGCTTAGCTTCTCTGAAGCTGCGGACAGAAAATCGGTCGTTGTGCTCGATACCGAGGGGATGAAAATCGAGACGCTTTCGATCCCAGCCACCCGGCTGCTGACCCGTGTCAGTGTCAGTCGTGCCACACTGGCTGCTGACTTGGAAAAGGTTGCCGCGGCAAGCTGGGCGGAGATCACGGTGAAACTTGATGCCCCGGAGCCTGACCTTGACCGGCTGATCCGCGAAGCTGCTGGTGCTCGCTTCGAAGTCTTGAAAGTTCTTGCGGACCTGCCTCTGAGTCTGGCCTCTACCTGGGAGCATACCGGCCCTGCTCTCAGCGAACTTCAGCCACGTGAGGTTTTCCGCGAACTGCTGAAGGAAAAGCAGATTGAGGGTGAGGAATTGAGTGCGGTGTTTGAGGAATTGCTGGCGCTGCGGGAACAAAAAATCACTGCCTAATTCATGCGCCTCCTAGCCGTTCGACTTCAGAATCTCAACTCGCTCAGCGGGACGCATGAGGTGCGGTTTGATGCGGTTCCGCTGAGTGCGGCGGGGGTGTTTTTGATCACGGGGCCAACGGGCGCGGGAAAATCGACTTTGCTGGATGCGATGACGCTGGCGCTGTATGGCCGGGCGGCGCGTTATGGCAATGACCGGGCGGATGAGATGATGAGCCGGCACACGGCGGAATGTCTGGCCGAAGTGGATTTTGAAACGGGCGGTGAAACGCTGCGCGCCATCTGGCGGCTGCGACGTGCACGCGGCAAGGCGGATGGAAAACTGCAACCCGTGGAGCGACGTCTGGCGAATGCGACAACCGGAGAGATCCTGGCCGAGAAGGCGGCTGAGATGGATCGAATCATTGAGGAAAAGACCGGACTGGATGTGCATCGATTTTTACGCTCGGTGCTGCTGGCGCAGGGGCAGTTTGCGGCGTTTCTGAAAGCGAAGCCGAACGAGCGTGCGGAACTGCTGGAGAAGATCACAGGCACCGAGATTTACAGCGATCTGTCGGTCCTGGCCTTTGAAACCCACAAGGCGAAGGATGAAACTGCACGAACGTTGAAGGAGCGCCTCGGCTCGGTGACGGTGCTGGACGATGCTGGCCGCGCCCATCTGGAAGGCAGTCTCGCCGAGGCCCAAACCTATGCCGCACGACTCCAGACCGAGAGTCAAGCGGCAGCCCAGCAACTGCGTGACCAGCGCGAGCATGCAGTCATCGTGGCTGAAATCGCGAAGCTCGCCGCATCGCATCAAGCGCTGCAGCAATCGCAGGCTGGACTGAGTATTGAGGTTTCCAACGCGAGAGCCGCAGCTGAAGAAGCGAAGCAGCAACGTGCGAAACGCGAACCGATGTGGGAGCAAGCAGCGGGCATGGCGGCGCAGAGCGAGCAGTTTGAAAAGCAACTCGGCGAGAGCCGTGCGATGTATCAAACGTGGGCGAAGGAACAAAAGGAGGCAGCGGCACGACGCGAAGCCGCCGAGAAGGCGCTCGCGGCACATGCTGATGAGACGCAGGCCCTTGAAGCGTGGCTCAAACAACACGCCGGCGACGCAGAACTCGGGGAGACTTTGCCAAAGCTGCGCGTGGCCGTGCGCGAATGGCGTGGCGTGTTTGAAAAGCTCTCAGAAGGCCGGAAGCGCCATGCAGAGGCGCTGGCACTCCAGCAGAACTTAGCCAAAGTGGAGTCAGCTGCGGCGGCTTTGGTCAAACAAGGTGCCGAAAGGACCGCAAATGCGAAGACGGATCGTGCAGAGATGGAGCGGCTCGCGAAAGCGCTCGAAGCGCAGCGGGAGCTGACAAGACATGCCGAGCAGGTGGCGGGTTTTGACGAGCATCGGCAGGATTTGAAACCGGGCGAGACGTGCCCGCTTTGCGGGGCGCTGGAGCATCCGTTTGCGAGGGCGGAAACGAATTTTGAATCGCAGCTTCAAGCTGCTCGGAAGCTGCTCAAGGGCCTCGAACAACAGCATGAGAAATCGAATCGTGAGCTCGTGATGCTGGAGCGTGAACTGGCGAAAAACGAAGCGGAGGTGGTGGCGGAGAACAAGCGCATCGCGGAGATCAGGAAACGCGTGAGTGAGCTGGAGGCGCCGACAGATGAAGTATTGGAGCAGTGGAGTACTGAGGAGGAGCAGAAGCGCGGTGTGGTTCAGAGCAATGTCTCGGGTGCGCAACCAACCGGCCTGGCCTCACCTCAGGAGGCTGAGCGTGAAATCGGTGCGCTGGAACAGCGTGCCGCGTTGTTTGCGAAGAAACGAGATGAGTCGGTGCAGAAGCGCAGTGAGCGGCAGAAGATTGAAAGCGACATCCAGCTCGCGCAACAGGAGCAGGCGGCGAAGACGAAGCGCCTCGATGAATTGAAAGCGGAAGGCGTGACGCTGCGGGCGAAGGCGGATGCGTTGAAGGCGCAGTTGAATGAGTTGCTCGGCGGCAAGACACTCAGTGAAGATCGTCAGCAGCATGAGGGCCATGTCACGACGGCGGAGAAAGGCTGGCATGAGGCGGAGGCAAGGCTGAACGCGCTGCAAACGCAGAGCGCAGCAGCAATGGCAAAGCTGGAACAGCTTGAAGTGCGTCGGCAGCCGTTCGCAGGTCAGAGTGTGCCGGACGCAGTGGCCCTGAGCGAGATGGAAGCGAACGCGAAGCGATTGAACGATGCGTTTGCAATCAAGCGCACGGAACTTGGCTCGCTAGGGGAGCAGATCCGCAATGATGATGAGGCACGGAAGCGGCGAGAGTCTGGTGGTGCTGAACTACAGGCGGCGGAGGCCGAAGCGCTGCGCTGGGGGCGATTGAAGGAGCTGATCGGATCGGCCGATGGCGCGAAGTTTTCGCGCTTCGCGCAATCGCTCACGCTGCGCCAGCTCATCGGTCTGGCGAACGAGCATTTGAAATCGTTGGCAGAGCGCTACCGACTCATGGCGGCGGAGGGCGATGAACTGGATCTCCGTATCGTGGATCTGTATCAGGCGAATGTGGACCGGCCGATGGAAAGTTTATCTGGAGGCGAGAGTTTCCTGGCGAGTCTGGCGCTAGCGCTGGGCTTGAGCGAACTAGCGAGCAGGCATCACCCGATCGATTCGCTGTTTATTGATGAAGGCTTTGGCACGCTGGATTCCGAGACGCTGGAGGTGGCGCTGAGTGCACTGGAGAATCTGCGATCACGCGGGAAGACGATCGGTTTGATCTCGCATGTGGAACTGCTCAAGGACCGACTCACCACGCAGGTGCGCGTGGTGCGCGGCGCGGGTGGAACGAGCCGGATTGAGGTGGTGGCGTGAGAACGCAACGTTTTCGAGTCACTTCTTTTCGAAAACGACTTTGCCGCCGAGCCAGGTCTTGAGGACCTGAGTTTGTACGAGGTCGTCGATGGGGCAGGTCAGGGGGTCGCGATCTACGAGGATGATGTCGGCGAGCTTGCCGGGTTCGAGGCTGCCGGTGTTTTTCTCGGCCTTGAGGAGAAAGGCGTTGTTGCTGGTGTAGAGGCGCAGGGCTTCTTCGCGAGTGAGTGCGTTTTCGATGTGCACAGGCTTGTCGAGTTTGCGGGCTTTGCGGGTGATGGAGGTCCACATGCCGAGCCAGGGGTTGTAGGGATTGATGCTGCGGAAGGAACCGATTTTCTGCATGTGATCGCTGCCTCCGCCGACGATGACTTTTTGATCGAAGCAGGCGCGCAAAGGTTGGAAGCGCGCCATGCGTGACTCGCCGAAGTGGCCCATGAGAGTGCGGCCGTCCATGTGGAGCCAGATGGGCTGGAGGTCGATGCAGACGCCAAGTTTGGCGGCTTTGGCGATGGAGTCCGGGTGCATGAAGTTGCAGTGGGTGACGCTGCTGCGTGCGGCGCGGACGCTGCCGGGGCTTTGGGCATCGACGGTTTCGTAGGTGTCGATGAGGAGCTGCACGGCGGCATCGCCGACGCTGTGCGCGGTGAATTGCAGGCCGGAGGCGGTGACTTTTTCGACGAGCTGTTTGAGGCGTTCAGGCGTGATTTTTTGCACGCCACGATATTGAGGATCGTTGATGCCGTAGGCTTCGCTGAGGCCCCAGGGTTCGATCATCCAGGCGCTGCCGGTGAGCATGCCGCCATCGAGGTAGACCTTGGTGCCGATGATTTGCAGCATGGGGTCCTCTTTGGTCAGCGGATGCTGGATGACTTCTTCGATGGCTTTTTCGCAGGCGGGCCAGAGGCTCATGCTGGGAATGCCAGGCGAGGGGCGCATGCGCACGGTGAGATCGCCTTTGGTGAGCATCTTTTGATACAGCTCACACTGCTTGAGGCTGGAATCGCGGTCGGCCACGGTGGTGAGGCCGACGGAGTTGTAGTCATGAAACAATTCAACGGTGCGGCGATAGGTGTCCTCTGCTGTGGCAGATTTGGCCGATGTGGACGCTTTGACGTTGTGGCTGAGACTGCGGAGCAGGCCGGTGGGTTCCCCATTGGAATCCACCTCCATTTTGCCAGCGCTGCCTGCTGGCACCTTGTAGTCACGGCTGTAACCGCCGAGCTTGAGCGCGAGGCTGTTGAGCATGGAATCCGGGCCGGTGGAAAAGACGACAGGGTTGTTGGGCGCGATGCGGTCGAGCTCTGCGCGGGTGGGGTAGCGTTTTTCATCGAGGCGTGTGATGAAGATCTGACGGACGCTGATGAGATCTCCCGGCTTGCAGACTTTGACGCGATCACTCAGGTAGGCGAGCACGTTGGCGATGGTTTCCATGGTGGGAATTTCGTGATCGAACTCCGTCATCGCCGCGCCGGGGTGGACATGGGAATCCATGAGGCCGGGCAGAACCGTTTTACCGGCTAGATCAATCACCTGACTGTCAGCTCCTTTTGTGGCGAGGATTTCATCGTTCGAGCCAACGGCTGTGATGCGCCCGTCCGCATTGATTGCGATGGCCTCGGCGATGCGGAAATTTTTATCGACGGTGATGACCTTGCCGTGGTGGAGGATCAGGGCGGGTGCGGCGTGAAGAGAGGCAGATGCCAGGGCGGTAAACAGAACAGCGAGTTTCATCGGCATATCAACGTCATGAAAAGCCAGTTTGTTCTTCTCTGAACGGTGGGCCCGTGCTTGGTTGGTGGCACCCCATGGCCATTTCAAATATCGAGAACAAAGAATCCCAGATCTGGGTTTATGATGAAAACAGCGAATGTGTCGGGCGCATGCCCAACAACCGGGTGGAGCTGGCTGGATATACCTCCGACTTCTTTGTCACGGTGGAAGGCGGATGGATCCGCACCTATGACCAGGACTGTGAACGACTGGGCAGCCTGAGCGCCATTGGTGTCACGGTTCGCAGTGTGTCGGGCGGCAACTTTACAGTTTCTGAGGCGGGGGATGTCAGGACTTATGACCGCCGCTGCAAAGAGGTGCGGAAGCGCGGCGCGTAAACGCTACACCCACATGGCCTGCAGGCGCTTCACGCTCACCGGTTGGGCGGTGCCGAGTTCCTGTGCGAAGACTTGGACGCGGTATTCTTCCATCATCCAGCGGAAGGTTTCGTGCTGGGATTTAGGGACGTGGGACTGCCAGCCTTCGAAGTCGGCGATGAGGTTGTATTTTTCGATGTCCTTGGCGGGATTGGCGAGGCAGCGCTCGTTGCGGATCTGGATGGCTTTCAAATAACGCGGGAGATGCTGAAGCTGCTCGTGCGGTGTGGAGGCGAGGAGATCGGCGGGAATGAGTCGGGCGAGGTCCTGTTCGAGGCCGGGGTAGCGTTTGGGCTGCGCGAGGAGCTTGGCGCGTAGGTCGTGGATCTGGGTGAAGAGGGTCTTCACGCGATGGGTGACGGCAGGGAGATCGCGACGAACGGTTTCGCAAAGTTTGAAGAAGCGCTCTTCGGTGAGCGGGAAGGTGGGCAGCAGGCGCAGCATGTAGGCGAGGATGTGCTCGTGTGCCTGCTGGGAGAGATTGGATGCGGGTGCGGCAGAGGGAGTATTGAGCTGAGTGAGCGCGGCTTGGAAGCTGGCGGGCTGCTGCGGTTTGGCGGAGGCGCCGCCGATGCTGCGGAGTTCTTTGGGGAGCCACGCGAGGTCTTTGCTCAAGGTGTTCTCGGCGAGTTGGCGAACGGCGGCGGGGGTGGTGCGTGCGGCTTCGGCGGAGGTGCGGAAGAGGCGGACGTCGATCTCTCCCTCGCGCAAGACGAGGCCGAGGTAACCGAGGATGGGGGTGCCGTTGAGTTCTTCAACGACGATGGTTTCAGGGAGATCGCCGAAGGACCAGGATTTGAGGGCGAAGCGTTCGACACGTGGCAGCAGCTTGTCCCAGGCGTCGGAGCGCGGGTCCTGCTTCTGCATGCTGGTGCGGATGGTGTCGAGGTCGCGACTGGAGGCGATGACGGTGTTGTTCTTCTTCGGATCGAGCACTTCAACGCGCGGCTGCAAATGCGCGGGCAGGCTTTGCGGCGGCCAGTCTTCGGCGCGCACCTGGATGCGATAGCGG
>NZ_JBAQCR010000372.1:0-48965 GCF_049294395.1 Prosthecobacter sp. | reverse complement strand
ATCAAGCTTTGGGCCTGCTTGTCATTGCGCCGCGATAAACTTGCCTTGCACTTCACCTCTCTGTTGGCTTTTGCCGCCGTCATCGATTGGATGCAGCCTTTCAAGAAGTTTTAAAACACTGCCTAGGGGACTCAAGGCTTGTCTCTCCACTCCTGCGCCCGGGGCTGAGTCCGTGGGTCTTTCAGACCCTGTGAGGCGAGGCGTTTTGACGAAGGGCGGCAGGAGGGGCATGGCGGCCTACAATGGAGGCAGCGAGATCATTAGTTGCCGCGTGTTCTGTGCGATGCATAATCACATGCTCCGTGCGCACGCTCCTGTAGCTCAACGGTTAGAGCAGGGGACTCATAATCCCTTGGTTGCGGGTTCGAATCCCACCGGGAGCACTTCATTTTCAATGCTTTATAAGCAATTCACCAAGTTAACGGTCGTCGCCCAGGTCAATTGTAGGTCAATAATTTTGGCCTTTCCAAAGCGGTTTGGAGTCGTTGCTTCGCTTTGAGATTCTGAATCTGACCGCTCCCATCCATGGCACCGCTGTTTAGAACGTCGCTGCTAAGTCGGCACGCCCTGCAATTCCCCGCACCTCCGCGTTATAAATAACTGAGCGACCAAGGCTTACCCTTTGCTGTCTCATCCACCCACCATGCCCCGGCGAACCCATTATTCGCCCTGCATCGACCGGGTCATCATCTGCGCATTGTATCATGAAGGCCGGCGGCTGCGCCGTCCCATGACACGACTGGTCAACGACCTGCTCACCTCATCCCTGCAACACACGCAGGGATGGAGCATCGCTGCCACGCAGATGAGCGTCCCGGCTCAGGGCCGCATTCAGGAGGCTGGCAACACCTGCTAGCCGCACCACGTCGTCACAGCATTCCACTTCATCCACCCGGTTCTCTCGCAAGAGGAACCGGGTGTTTTGTTGTCGGGCCATGTGGCGGCTTCCTCATCCACCCAAGCACACCCACCCCACATCAGGAGACACACCACCATGGCCATCAAACTCAGCGCCAATTACAGCAAAAAACTCGGCCTGCCGCAATACAGCAGCCACAGCTTCAGCGCCTCCGTTGAAGTCGAACTCAGCGACATCACCCAGGTCGAAGCCGAAGTGCAGAAGCTTTACCAGCTCTTGCAGCAGTCCGTCGATCAGGAAATCCAGCACCCCGGCTACGTCCCGACGGCCAATACCAACGGCAACGGGCATGCAGCGCCACAGACAAATGGACGCAGCTACCCGGCCAACGGCAACAATCGTTCCGCTCCACCGCCCGTCACGGATCGCTGGAACTGCACCGATGGCCAGCGCGGGTTCATCCTGCGCATCGTCAGCGAGAACGCCAGCATCACCAAACAGGTGGCGGAGGATCTGTCCCAGCAGCTCTTCGGCATCGGCGTCAAGCAGCTCAACAAGATGCAGGCATCTCAGTTGATTGAGGACCTGCTAGTCAAAGCCGGCAAACCCGCTCCACGCCAGACCCGCTGGCAGCAACAACCCACCGCCCAAGCCGCATGAACACGCCCGCTGCCTCACCTCCAGAGCGCAGCGAGCAGGACATCATCACCGCATTGCAGGCAACGGTGTCAGCTTCACGGCTGTCGCTGTTCCTGCAATGCCGGTTGAAGTTCTACTTCCGCTACGTGCTCAAGCTCAAGAAACCCAAAACAGCCTCGCTCCATCTCGGCAATGCGGTTCACGCCGTGTTGAAGGCCTGGAACAAGGCACGCTGGGTGCAGCAACCGCTTTCGCTCAAGGTGGTCCATGAGACCTACCAAACAGCTTGGGCGGACAACACCGAAGGATCAGTGGAATGGGAACCCGGTGAGGAAGATGCCGACAAAACGACAGGCTGGCGTCTGCTCGACACCTACCTGCGCGAAAGCCACCTTCCCGCTGAGGTCAAACCCGACGCCGTGGAAGTCGCGGTGGAGGCAGACCTGCAACAGCATGGATTGCCCCGTCTCATCGGCATTCTCGATCTGGTGCAACAACGCCAGATCATCGACTACAAAACCAGCGCCACGACCCCCAACGCGGACAAGGTCGCACACAGCACTGAGATCCAGACCAGCAGCTACGCTATTCTGTACCGGCACAACACCGGCGCGCAGGAAGCAGGCATGCAGCTGCATCACCTGGTCAAACTCAAGAACCCCAAGGTGGTCATCACCCCACTGCCATCCATGAGTCCAGCACAGCAGACCCGGCTGTTCCGGCAAATGGAGGCTTACCTCGAAGGATTGCAGCGTCGTGACTTCATCCCTTCGCCTGGGATGCACTGCTCAAGCTGCGAGTACTACAACGAATGCCGTCGATGGCATTAAACCCTGCTGCAGGTCGGCGCTCACCACGAGCGCTGGCCTGCGGTCCATCCCAACACCACAATGAAACATCTCATCCTCATCACCAGCCTTCTGATGCTGTTCTCACTGAACACGCATGCAGGCTGGTTCTTCGCTGATCCTCCGCCAGATCTCGGACCGGAATACCGGGCCAAGATCATCAAACTGGAAGATCGCATCTCGGAACAACACGCTTCCACTACTCGCTGGGAGATTGCCACCGGCTCTCTCGCCGTGGGCTGCGTGCTGTTGTTTGTCATCGGAACCGCCCTTGGGGCCAAAACACGCCAACATTATGATGGAACAACCAGAATGGGACGAACAGTCCCCACCACTACCCCGGCAGCTCCCAACGGTGCCCGCCACCACCTGGGCGAAGCAGGCCCGCCAGATCGTCATTCGACGCTGGCAGCCTGAACCGCTCAGCGAACCCGTCATTGACGATGCCCTGCCGCATCTCAGCACCATTGAGCGCTCTGCTGAGGTGATCAGTTTCACCTGTCGTCGGTTTGAATACTGGCTCTCACCACAGGGAACTCTGCGGGAGTGGCTCAAGTTCAACCTGCGTCTTGCTCTCGGACTTGCGGTGCCCGCCTTGCTGGTGGCACCCTTGGTCACGTTGGCTTTGAACCAGTTCAGCCTCTGGATCGATGTCATCAGCAAGACGACCTCCAATGTTGTCCTGGTGCCGCTGTCGGTGCTGCTGGTTGTAGGACTCATTGCTGGATTGGTCTCCATCGGAAAATCGATCCTCTCAATGCGCATACGTCATCAACAACGCCGGGATCCCTACAACTACTGACGCGTAGCACACGTCCCAACACTCCAAACCCAGGGCCGGATGATCGCAGGATCGTCCGGCTCTTTTCATTTCAAGAAAGGAAGTCACCTCATGGAAAGCATCACTTTGTATTTTCGCAAAGGTCCGTCCGACAAAGTGTACCAAGCCAGCATCTCCTCCAAGGATGCCGGGTATCACGTACACTTCGCCTATGGCCGTCGCGGTTCCACGCTCAACACCGGCAGCAAAACGCACACGCCGGTCGAATATCCAATTGCCAAAGGCATCTACGACAAACTCGTCCGGGAAAAGATGGCGAAGGGCTACATGCCTGGAACCGACGCTGCTCCCACCACACCACCAGAATCGCCCAACAAGCACACTGGCATTCAGTGCCAGTTACTCAATCCCATCAACGAACAGCAACTCGACCAGGTGTTGCTCAACCCCGACTACTGGATGCAGGAAAAGCTCGATGGCCGTCGTCTGCTCCTCAAAAAAGACGGCGACCAGATCACCGGCATTAACCGCCTGGGATTCCCCACCGCCGTTCCTGAGACGATTGCACGCAGTGCCGCCAAATACCCGCGCAACTTCGTTCTCGACGGTGAAGCGGTCGGAGACACCTACAATGCCTTCGACCTGCTCACCATTGGACCGGAGGACATGCGTCATCTGGCGTTCTCGGTGCGCTACCTGCGGCTGCGCGACATGCTCAACGCCTTCGATCATCCCCATATCCGGGAGGTGAGAGTGTTCTTCCCTCCTCAATCGGTTGGCTGGTTCCAGCAGTTCAAAAACGAGGGGAAGGAAGGCGTGGTGTTCAAACACAAGGACGCGCCGTACACTCCCGGCCGCCCCAACAGCGGCGGCAGCCAGCTCAAGTTCAAGTTCCACGAGACCGCCTCGTTCATCGTCACCAAGGTGAATGATAAACGGAGCGTCTCGTTGATCTTGTTCGCGGGCGAAAAAGTACGCCCCGCTGGCAACGTCACCATCCCACCCAACCACGAGATTCCTGAGCCGGGAACCGTGGTGGAGTGCCGCTATTTGTACGCGTTCAAGGAATCCGGCTCCATCTACCAGCCGGTTTATCTCGGAGCGCGTTCAGACATCCGTGCGGCTGAATGCGTCACGGCCCAGCTCAAGTACAAAGCCGATGCGATGTCGGCTGCCGCCTAGCCAACTCAACCCACGCTCAAGCCCATGCGTCTTCACCGGCGCATGGGCTTGTTTGCGTACATCCCCGAAAAATCATTCCTCATGAAGAACATTTTCCATTTCATCAGACTGGCAGCCTGTGCGCTGCTCGTCCTCACAGGCACAGCCTGCCCTCGCTCCTCTTCGCAGCCAGCCATCAAGGAACTGCGACAGGAATTCATCATTGTCGTTCCGCAAACCAACATCCCGCCGGAGCAACCATTGCATCCGGGCGATCAACCTCAACCGCCACACCCATGAACCCCATCACTCTTCCCATTGCGGAATTGAAACCCGCTCTCGCAGGACTTGGCAAAGTGATCAATCCACGATCCACTTTGCCCATTCTGCAGTACGTTAAAGTCGAGCGTACTGCCGATGGTTGGATTGCTCTCACGAGCACCGATCTTGACCGCTTCGTCACCGTTCGTCTCGAACAACCCGCCACAGGACCTGCCATGACGGTATTTGTCCCCCATGACCAACTCGTTCAGCTCACCAAGAACTGTGACCGCAACGAGAGTCTGCTCATTGATGCCACGCCGGGCGGACCCGTCATCAAATTCGCCCTGGCTGACAACCTCGGCGAATCCAAGGTGAAACTCATCCCACTTGCGGAATTCCCTATGACCCCGCGCCTTCCTGGTGAGGCCATCCCGCTGCCGCCCGAACTGCGCCGCTCCATCCACGAAGCGATGGACTGTGCCAGTATCGACAGCACGCGGTATGTTCTCAACGGCACATTCATCGACGCCAGCAACCCGAAGGCCCATTACATCGTTGGCACCGACGGCAAGCATCTGTACAGCGCAAACTCCTTTGCGCTGCCGTTGAAGCACTCCGTCATCATTCCGAACACCAAGTTCCTCGGTTGGAAGGAATTTAATAACGACGGCGAATGGCAGCTCAAGGCGGACGACAAAACCGTCCAGATCAGCAGCCGACGCTGGCGGTTCATCAGCAAGCAGATCGAAGGGAACTATCCCAACTGGCGACAAACAATCCCGAACCCAGACGACGCCAAGACCCATATCACGCTCGACTCGGCAAAACTGGAAGCGCTCTCCAAGCTCATTCAGCGCATGCCTTGTCACGATCCGGAGAAGTTCCAGACCATCGGCTTGGAATGTAAAGAGGGGCAATTGCTGCTCCTCGGTAAAGAGAACGGCAATGAGCCTTGGACACGAGTTCCTGTGCCCGATGCCAAAGTGGAAGGCCCGGAAGCACTGATCTTCCTGCCCCGACGCTTACTCATCAAGGCTCTCGATTACGGTCTCAGCACCATCAGCATCATCGATCAAATCGCCCCGCTGCGTTTCCACAACAAGGGCAGGCAGATGATCGTGATGCCTCTTCGACCTGATGGAGCCAACACCCAGCCCTCAGCAAACCAACAACCCGCTCCGGTGAACATGCCTCCATCCCGGCCTGTTCATCCGCCAGCACCACCACCCAAACCAATGATCACGAACCCCACCTCCGAAGGAACTGCAGCCAACGAACCCAAAAGCCCGACGGAAGAAGCCATCGACATAACCTTGCTCATCAGAGACAAGCTCAATGAAGGTTTCAGCCTGCTGCGCGACCTTTCCTTGAAGCTGAAGGCCATCAACCGTGACCAGAAGGCCAGTGCCCGCGAAATGCAGTCTGTCCGTTCCACGCTCAGGTCCATCCAAGGCCTGAAGATCTGATCCCACCCAAACCCCAAGGAGCCAGACGTGCCTTAATCGGTGTGTCTGGCTCTTGTCGTTTCATGAAACGCATCTCGTCCATTGTCTTCGACAAACACGAGCGACTCAGGCGAGCCACCATCATCACTCCGCTTGGCACCATCAAGGTCGAGTGGAGGGATGTGGCAGGTGATCGTTACTGGACCAGCTCTGGTGAGCTTACGGCCCGGTTGCTCGCAGTTCCTGTCATTGAAAGAATCGAACGTCTCTTTTCCTGACGTCTTCAACCCCAAACCACAACACCATCATGATTGCTCATCTCGAACCTGAAGCCCCCACATTCATCCAACGTTCCCATCCCAATCTCATCCTCCACTGTGGCGCTCGTGCCGCTGAGCGGCAGGAAATAGTTGCAGTTCCCACCCCACGCCCCACGGAAAGCTGGAGTCCCATCCCCCACATCGAACTGGTGAAACAGGTGGAAGGCACCCTCCGTAGCAACGGCCTTGTTGTCGGCACTCAGGCCCACAGCCTCACACACGATGGCATGCGCTACTTCGGCCTCATGGAAATCCAGCGTCGTGAACACGACAAGGATTACTGCTGGGTGCTCGGGTTGCGCAACAGCCACGACAAAACGTTCCCCGCCGGCATCGTGGCTGGATCAACGGTATTTTGCTGCGACAATCTCGCCTTTTACGGCGAGGTAAAACTCGCCCGCAAGCACACCAGGTTCATTGTACGTGATCTGCCCGGTCTCGTTCAGAGTGCCGTGGGCAAACTGATGGAGCGCTGGCACCATCAGGATAGCCGCATCGCGAGCTACAAGCTCGCAGACCTCGACGACCGCACGGCCCACGATCTCGTGGTTCGTGCTCTGGATGTCGGTGTCTGTCCCAACCGTCACATTCCTCTGGTTCTGCATGAATGGCGCCAGCCACGCCATGAGGCCTTCCAGCCTCGGAACGTCTGGAGCCTCTTCAATGCGTTCACCGAGACGCTGAAGGGCAACCTCATCGAACTCCCGAAACGTACCGAGGCACTGCACGGCCTCTTCGACACCCATGTTGGACTTTCGGCATGAAAAAAGCAGGCTCGAAGATGGCGGCAAGCCATCTTCGAGTTCTCTTTTTAGCTATCACTCGTTCATCTCAAAGCTTCCAGCATTTGCCGAAGCTCCTCTTTCACACGTCGCTTCAGCTCGGACGGCTCCAGTACTTGAGCTGGTGCCCGTGGCAGAGCCCAGCGGGTGATCTCTTCTAGGCCGACTGATTCGGCGCAGAACTTGCGTCACAAAGAATTCCGGCCCGATCTCACCCGCATTCGTGCCAGGAGTGAAATATCTCGATGGGCGTGGCCGCATCATCGTTATTCCATGGAAATAGACGCTGGTGGACCGTGCGATGTAGTCTGTCCGTTTGATGATTCAAAGGCGAAGTCTCCAAGA
This sequence comes from Prosthecobacter sp., assembly GCF_049294395.1. Taxonomy (GTDB): domain Bacteria; phylum Verrucomicrobiota; class Verrucomicrobiia; order Verrucomicrobiales; family Verrucomicrobiaceae; genus Prosthecobacter. The sequence goes on along the minus strand of NZ_JBAQCR010000372.1, from coordinate 41,521 downwards.
CTTCAACATTTGCGGGACTGCCGAGTTGGCGGTGCCGCACGGCATCCGCCAACACGGGCGGCAAATCTCGGCCGATGGTGTGGCCACCACGCACGTAGCCGATCATGAACGCCTCCTCCATTGCCCAGGCATAATCGCCGATGATGAATCGCTCGATGCCCGTGCAATCTTTTCCCACCGCACAATAATGCCCCGTGAGACTATGCTGGCGATCCACTGGCTTGCACTCGGCGAAGACCGCATCCTGGCACTGATCCCAATCCACGCGATGCTCCCGGCGCAGTTTGAAAACCAGATCAGGCTTCTTGCTGATTTTGACGCCATCAAAGTTCACCACCTCGCTGCCGCGTGAGACAGACCGGAAAAAATGATGATCAAAGGCTTCCACCTCTCCCTTGTTCCAAACCCGATTTTCCAGCGTATTTTCCAGTCTTTCGGTAATCTGATTCTCACCCGCTATGGCCAAAGCATAGCCATCCGCACGGATCATCTCAAAAGCACGGGACACGGCCTGATGAATCGCGAAGGCTAGGCGGAGGCCGATTCGATCATGTGGCACCCGGTAACGGGGTGGCGGCCTGGAAAAAACAAGAGGCATCATGGACGGCTCGGCAGGGGAAAGTTCTTGTCCAAGTGCTCCCCGGCCAGATGAAGCGCGCAGAGCCGCGCTCGACTGCGAGTCCAGAAACGGCGTTGATTCAGCAGCCCCATCACTAGGCCACCACTTGGCACCGGCATGACCACCCTGCTTGCTGAAGTTTCAGAAGCGACGCGCATCAGCTTCGCAATGAACGCCGGTGTAGGCTCGAAAGTATCTCCTTCGAGCAGAACGGTCACAAACCGCCACGGCGGATTCCATTCGCCGTTTTTTTGATCCACCGCTTGGACTCGCACCTTCTGTTTCACGATCTTGAACAAAGGCTGCAAGGCGCGCCCAAGGCAGGAAGCAAACGAGGATAGTGCATTACTGTCTGGCGGCTGTGCGGCAAGCCCACGCGTTTTCTGATAGGGGCCATTATGCTCGACGGTCTCGTGGACCACCTCAGCATCAGAGGCAGACAACCCAAAGAGACCACATACAAAATTGTCCACGGACTTCCAGTTGATCGTGCTGCGAGCGTCGATTAATGATGCAAGTTCTAAGGCTTTGTTGCGATCATCATCTGTGAGTTCTTCGAGGATGGGGAAGGGAAACGAATCAACATCCTCCTTGGTTATGATTCGGTGCTTTGCACCGATGTAGGCGCTACGCATGTAGCAGTAATGCCGAAACAACTCGCTATGAACGATGACGTGAATTATCGCAGTCAACAGTTTGCCGTCTTTGCGGCAAGCGGCAGAATAGCCATAATGATACTGGTCAAAACAGACATCTTCATGTAGCTCCCTGTAGGCTTTGGGGGTGTCTCTGCCTTCCCTTGGCGTGCGTGCCACCAGTACAAGCGGGTGCTTGTAGTTCTCTTGTTGCCGAGGGCATTCCAGCGGTGCTTTTCCATAGGTCTCCTCGTAGGTGGATAATTTCCTTTTCTTATCGAAAAGCGTTTCATCCGTCGGCACCACAAACACGGATAAACCCAGCAGCCAATCAGGCGGTGGCTTGTTGCGTGATTTGAAGCCGAATCCTTGGCAGCTTTGCAGTTTGCCGCTCCAGAATGATCCAACCGTTTGTCTGGTTCGAGCTTGCTCGATTTTCTCCATTACCTCCACATCCAGCATCGTGCCCATTGCCAGAGCTTTGAGCAGCCAGCCACGATGGATGACTGATCGCACCGGAACAGGATAGGCGGCCTGATAATCCAGCCGAAAATCGCCTCTGCTGCTAAATGAGTTCTCACGCACGGGCGTCAGCAAATTGAAAGCCGCATGTTCAATGTCGGGTTTTGTGTTCCTTGCCCACAAAAGAAGCCAAGGTTCATCAATTGTTTCCCAAACGGCCGTTTTCTCTAAATCCGAACCGTTCAGAATACCGGTTACCATGACAGTTTTGAAAATTGCGTCTCGTGCAGCTTTGCTAATTTTCGATTGGCTTAGGATAAGCCTCGCATCCAACGCATAGGCTATCACCCCGCCGGGCTTGGCCCATTCCGTCGCCCGCCAGATAAATGGCACGTCGGGAACACCGCCCGGACTCTCATATGAGGCAGCCTCCACATTCAGTCCAGACGCTAACAGAACCCTCCTCCCGATGGCGGTGAAAATACGATCTGTGTCTTTCCGCCTTTTCTTGTCATCAGGTGTGCCAGCTTTATCTCCCTGCTTCAAAGTATCGCGTGTCCATGGCGGATTGCCGATCACGGCATCAAACTGACCGTCAAAGGATTTGTCCACATCATCCCCCAGACTGCCCAGCACAAAGCCGCGCTTGCGTTCAGCACCGTCCTTGGGTGCAAAGTTGAATAGCACAAGGTTCTTGAGAGCAGCGGGTGCGTGCAATTCGGACAAGGGTTTGGTGATCTCATTCAGTTCGATGGCGGTGACGTAGAGGCCGAGAGCAGCGAGGCGCAAGGCGGGTTCACTGACATCGAAACCGCAGAGCTGCTTATAGAGCACTTCATGGATGACTGCTTTGCCGGGGCGCTTCGCATCATCACCTTGCTCCTTGCGATCCTTTTCCCAGCGCCGGCGTACGATCTCGCGAAAGGCCAGCACGAGGAACACGCCCGCTCCGCACGCGGGATCGAGCACTTTGGCCCGATGCGGCTCATCCAAGCCGGCCAATGCCTGATCCACCAGCAGCTTCGCTAGATTCTTTGGCGTGTAATGAACGCTGTCTGCACGGGCGGCGTCCGAATCCCACTGGTGGCTAAAAGACTCATACACCTGACTGAGCACGCCCACAGGTATGTGGCGGAAGTTCAGATCCGTCCAGTCCACAGCTCCTGGCAACATCATCTGCACATGGTTTTTTGAGACAGCCTCGTAGCCTTTCAGGATTGCTTCCAGATGAAGAAATACCGCGCCATCCGTCAATTTTTCCGCCTCTTGATACGCTTGGAGATAAAGCTCCTTCCGCTCGCGTGTTGGTGTCTGCTTTGTGATCGCCTCCACCAGAGGCAGCAGGTCGCCATTGAACGTCTCATCCAGCCAGACGGAGATTTGAGCAGCACTTTCCGCCGATGAGAAAATTCCCTGAAGCCCTCCGCTGCGTAGCGGAGAGGGCAGATCATCCACATCAACGATACGGCGATCCATAAGAAAGCGGAAAAACAACGCCCTGCCCGTCATGGAGAGAACCGTCAGCCCATCCAATGGTCCCTCACCCTCCTCTCCCGCCAGAGCGAGTGAGGCATTCGACATCAGTCGGTGAATCTCTGAAAATACGGGGTCGGCCTCCGTCATGCGCCCTTCGATGACCCTGCTGCCGGAGGCCAGTTCTTGAAACAAAAAAGGCGCGCGCTCATCCCTGACTTGCACCACATCAAAGCGCCCGGATAGCAGTTCTTTTCGGTCCAAATTCAGTGGATACAGGGTCAGATCTCCAGGCCGCGACACGGCAAGAACAGCGTGCTCCCCACGATTGGCGAGTAGCTGTTGCAAATCCTGCAACTGCTGTGGCAAAGGCGCACTGGCAGTGCCATCCAGAAAATAAAGGACCGCCCGGCCCTGAAACTCCGCCACCGCCTGTGGCAGCGGCGTGGCCCCGGACAAGTCACGCTCCGGCAGCAAGTCGAGGTATTGGATATGCTCCGGCTTCATCTCCTTGCGTCGCAAGGGGATGAGCTTCGGGCAACCAAAGCGTCGCGCCAGAGTATTCAGACGATCCAAGGCTGCATCACTGAGGGCGGCGGCTGGCATGGCTCAGAAACGTCGAATGGTTCCCACCAGAATGCCTGCGAGGCGACAGCTTCGCGCCGCCTCCGAAGAAACGACACGATCCGGGAAAGCCGGATTCTCTGCCTTCAATCGCAGTCCCCTGGAGGTGCGATAGAGACGCTTAAGCGTGGCTTCTTCATCCACCACTACGGCGGCGATCTGCCCGTTTTCAAAATCAGGTTGTGCGGCGAGAATGGCAAGATCGCCCTCGAAGATACCCGCCCCAGTCATGCTGTCGCCCTGCACTTTCAGAGCAAACAGCTTCCGTCCACGAAAAAGCTGCCTTGGCAGTTCCAAATGGTCCTCCACGTTCTCCAATGCAAAAATGGGATGGCCTGCCGCGATCCGTCCCAGCAGAGGAACCGTCACCATGTCTGTCCTTCCGGGCCTGCCCGCACGCCGCACGAGCAATTGGATTGAGCGCGGCGAGTTCGGGGACCACGCGACGTAGCCTTTCTTTGCCAGAGCTTTGAGATGGTCGCTCGCCGCGTTCGGACTCTTGAAGCCAAAATGATCACAAATCTCCTGCAAGATGGGCGCAAAACTCCGCTCTTTAACGAAGTCCTCAATAAAACCGAGAACTTCCTCCTGGCGTTTAGTCATTGCATTTTTATCCCGCATTTTTGCGGATCCTACTGTAACCATTTACAGTATTCAAGTCTCGCCGCTCGGTCAGGCAACATTTTTTATCTCCAGTCTTGATTTGGCTTGGCCGCGCAGATCATGTGCTCGGATGAGGGAGCAAGTCGAAGAAGGGAAAGCGGACAATATCGCCTGAGGTGCGCGAGAAAATCGCAGAGGCAAAGAGAGCACTATGCGAAATCTCAACAAAGCTGCGAGTGCTTTAAAAAGGCGCATTCTGATTGAGCCCGATGGCACGTCGGTTGCGAAAAATATCGCCGTTGCCTTAAAGGGTGTGCCGACTACGATACCACAGAATTTTTAACTCTGGCAAGGCTCAAGGCTGCACACCTACCCAACAGACCACAAAAGGCAACCTGATCAATGCACATCTCAAAGCTCTCCCTCGTAAACTATCGCAATTTCAGGAATACGAAATTGGTGTTCAACAAGGGAATTAACACCATTATCGGCGAAAACGGCTCGGGAAAAACGAACATCTTTCGTGCGCTTCGACTGCTACTGGATGAAAACATGCGGCGTTCGGCTGTTCGACTGGAACAGGGCGACTTCTGCCGTGCCTTGGGTGAATGGAGAGGCCACTGGATCATTATCAGCATTGAGTTCGATGAGATCTCGGCCGATGAATCGGTACAGTCCCTATTCCTGCACGGGACCGCAGATGTTAGCGGTGCCTCAATCGAGCGCGCCACATACAATCTGATCTTTCGGCCCAAGGCGGAGATCAGGGCAGCACTGTCGAGAACTGAGGACGGCGACCACGACGCTCTGGACGGCATTCGACAAGCCATCACGATTGCAGATTATGAGCCAGTTATCACAGGAAGAAGCTCTGCCGATTTCAACGATGACGCAGTATATAAGGCACTGGTGGGTGATTTTGAAACTGCGGTCCCCAGCAGGGAGCTTGAGAATCCGATTCTCGGCGCTCGCGTTCCAGCGGGATTCTCGATTTTCCAGGAGATCTGTTTTACATATATTCAGGCACTGCGGGACGTGGTAGCGGAATTCCACAACAACAGGACGAATCCTCTTTTGACATTGCTTAAAAGCAAGAGCGGAGCAATCGACCCGGCGGCGCTAGTGCCCATTACAACCATGGTCCGGGAACTGAATGCTTCCATCGAGAGTCTTCAGGACGTGCGGACGCTTCAATCCGATATTGCCGACACCATAAGAGGAACTGCCGGTGAGACATATTCGCCAGCGGCACTTTCTATCAAATCCGACCTCTCCAATGATGCAGACAAGCTCTTCCAATCGCTGAAACTCTACGTTGGAGAGGCTGATGACGGGCACGAAGGCGGAATCAATGATCTGAGTCTCGGTGGTGCAAATTTGATTTTCTTGACCTTGAAGCTCCTGGAATTCAAATACCAGCAAACCAAGCAATCATTCGCAAATTTCCTCATCATCGAGGAGCCCGAGGCGCACATCCACACGCACATTCAGAAAACGCTTTTCGACAAGCTCAACTTCGCGAATACACAGATCATATACTCTACGCATTCCACTCAGATCTCCGAAGTGAGCAATGTTCGCAATATGAACATTCTCGGAAGACGGTCCCCAGTCTGCGAGGCATATCAGCCTTCGACTGGCCTGACAGACGGTCAGATCAATGTTACACAGAGATACCTGGACGCAGTGCGAAGCAATCTGCTGTTTGCCAAAAGCGTCATTTTAATAGAAGGAGATGCTGAGGAAATCCTGATCCCCATCCTTGTAAAGAAAGTGCTCGGCATCAGCCTGGATGAGCTGGGGATCAGTTTGATCAACATACGCAGCACGGGTTTCCAGAATGTTGCTGTTCTGTTTCATGATGACAGGATCAGGAAAAGGTGCGCAGTCGTTACTGACCTTGATACCGCAATAATTGACACCACTCCGAACGTCAGAGATTCGGACGAAATCAAGAAACTCAAAGCCAAATGCCTGGCTTCCCAACAAAGCGGTATTCGGAGAAAATCTGCGCTTGAAACATTTGCGCAGGGGAATTCTTGGATCGGACTCACCTTCGCGCATCACACTTTTGAGGTGGACTTCATCGCGGCTGGCAATGCCGCAAAGGTTGTCAGTGTGCTTGGCGAGGTGTATGCCGATGCAGCAACCATTGTCGGCGCAAGGACGCAACTAGAATCCCAGGATGTAACACAGTATGGTCGCCGGGCACTGACGATTGCCGAAAACAAGGGCAAGGGCTGGTTTGCCTTGCTGTTAAGCAGAATGATAGACTATCGGACTACCATTCCGGACTACATTTTGGATGCAATATTTTTCGCCAAGCCGCTTCTTACGGACCGAGTGTGGGTCAATATTTTGAGTTACCGGGTGGAAAAGATCGTCCAGAACCAGCAACTTACCGCAGCCGAAATCAACGCGTACAAAGAGACCATTGATGATTTTAGCTATGGTCTAATTGACTTTGTTCAGTTGAGGAATGAAACGCTTGCCGCTTTTCCCTCTGACGTTATCAACCCAATCATGGATCGTTTTTAGAAATGTTCGTCTGGACCGAAGATCAGCTCGATCCTGAGCAGGATGCCGCCGTCAGGAGCGACGGCAATGTCTTCCTTATTGCGTGTCCCGGCAGCGGCAAAACGCGGACCCTGACTTACAAGATCGCGTATGAGCTGTCGTGTCTTACCAGTGACAAGAAACGCATAGTGGGAATTACCTACACCCATCGCGCTGCTGACGAGATCCACGAACGTATTGATCTTCTCGGCGTGGATGCATCACAACTGTGGATTGGAACAATTCACTCATTCTGCCTGGAGTGGATTTTAAAACCATACGGAATCTACCACGAAAAATTAAAAAATGGCTTCAGGGTCATTAATTCCTATTCTTCTGAACAGCTAATAACTGATCTTTGCAGCCAATATACGAATCCCCGCATCCAGTTCCGCGATTGCGAATTCTATTACACGGAAACAGGTATTAAATATGCCTGCACGAACAGCTGGAGATTGGACAGTGTGAAGCAGGTGTTGAGCGATTACTTAAAGATTCTGTCTGACAATGGGCAGATCGATTTCGAGTTGATGCTCTATTATGCATATCAGCTGATTCAAGAACAGCCCTTGATAAGCATGATTCTGGGGAAGATATTTTCTAAGGTCTTGGTTGACGAATATCAGGATACCAAGTCGATCCAGTACTCAATCATTGCGGCAATTGTCAAAGCCAGCCAAGGCGAGTCGACTATTTTTGTCGTCGGCGATCCAAACCAGTCGATTTACGGTTCGCTTGGGGGCTACCCGATACCCGTCGCCGATTTCGAAAGAATGGCAGACATCACTATCAATGAGATGGAACTTTCAAAGAACTACAGGTCGTCAGAGCGCGTCGTAGATTATTTTAGCGAATTCAATGTGTTCGATACGACGATCGAATCTGCCTCGCCACATCGAGACTATCCGAGCAAGATTTCCTTCATCGACACAGTTCAGCTGGATGCGCTTCATGAGGAGATCGTCAGATTGGTGCGTTACAATATTGAGGTCGTTGGCATAGCACCTCATGAAGTATGCATCCTGGCACCCTGGTGGGTTTCATTGGCAAGCATGACGCGTCAACTGGTGACGCGTCTGCCCGAATATGATTTCGATGGCCCCGGGCTCATTCCTTTCGGCAGGGATCTGGATAATTTCTGGTACAAAATGTGTCGACTGGCGCTCACAACAGCATCGCCAGCGATGTTCATTCGCCGAAAGCGCTGGGCTAATGAAATTCTAGTTGACCTGGCGGCCTCCGGATTTTCCACTGACGGCTTAACATCGAAAATGTTGCTTCGCCATTGCAACAGTATCAAAATCGAAGAGGAAGATGGATTGGCATATTTAGAGGCCTTTTTTCACCAGCTATGCCTGCAGCTTGGTTGCAACATAGAAATGAATGCCATGCTGAAGGAGCATCATGCAGCTTTTTTCGAGAGTGCCCGCAGCAGGATCGAGAGGTTGACCAGTGATGGAGCTGGCTTCATCGGCGAATTGAGCAATTTCCGAAAAGTGTTTGGAAACCGGGGCGGGATTACCGTCTCGACGATTCACGGAATCAAAGGCGACGAGTATGATGCCGTGATTTCGTATGCTCTGCTGGAAGGCATGGTGCCACATTTTACAGACGGTCAGGACAGTGCGAAAAAGCTGCTCTATGTGGTCTGTTCAAGGGCCAGGAAAAATCTTCATCTGATCTCTGAGCGGCGGCTAGATAACAGGGGCGTGGAGAGACAGACAACCATCTCCCTTGCAAACCACCGTTTCGATTACGATGTGATCGCTGAGGTGACCGAATCGTGTGCGGCTTGATTCCTGCCGCTCCCACTTTGCCGAAGGCATCCTGGTCGAGCCCTGGGCGATGATTAAACAATCGCCAGCGCTGAAGTAGCTAGTATTCACCGCTCCCGCCTCCACCGCCTGATCCGGGAACGTACCGGCTGAGTATGCGCGGGAGTGCATTGATATTGAAGAACGACACATTTTGGCTACGCAAAAAGTCGAATTGAGGATGCGCACCGAGGGAATCCACTCCTGATGGCGGAGTCAGCCACCCTTGCTTATTGGACTCGTAACAGAGAAGCCAATGCCTCCCGAATAGTTCCGATGGTTCGGCAAATGCCTGAAGTCGAGGAAAGGACGCCTCATTCCAAAAGTCATAGCTGGACATGCTCAACGCCATCAGTGCTACGGGAGAATCATCGCAAGTATCGATGGCGGACACCACAGATTCAGACATGCTGATGCCAAGGCACCGCATCATCCATAGTGCCCAAAGCGCTTCGCTGGCTTGTCCCAAGGGCAATCGTTCAAGGATGGTTTGTTCAAGGCAAACGGTCCAAAGTGGAATGTCCACGGCCAAGCCTTGGTTCGACTGATAGTAAAATATTTGATCACAAACCTGAGGCAGGCACGCTGGTTCACAACGAGCACATTGGCTGAGAAGATATTGGAAAATCTGCCAGTTGTCGGGAGCTAGATCCACAGCGTTAAGTCGTGGAATGGCATACTTGAAAATTGTTTCGTCTGGGGCACCCCTTGCCAGAGCAAAAACGTTGTCGAAATAGGCGGTGAGATCTGTCCGCTGTCCCTTGGTGCCAGCGTCTCTAAAGACGAAAGTTCTGAGACGTGAGGTCCACAACGGTTCGATTGGGTGCGGCAATTCGATGATTTGTGTCTTTGTCGGATTGAGTGCTAATTCAAATTTACTCAAAATAGATTGTAAGGTGCTTACGACCACCTCAGCTTCGGAGCGCTTGTTGGTTACAAACTCATAATCATCGATAAAGCGAATCCCCCGCAAGCCGGGAATAGTTTGATTAAGCTCTTCGTCGACTGCGGCCAGAACACACTCGGCGAGCAACAAAGAGGTGTCTGGTCCAATGGGTATACCCACCGTCTGCTGATCGTTCATATTGCGTGTATTGGTATCCAATCTATCAGACCAAATCGTATTGAGAGTATTTGTTGCCTTTGCCTGTTTGACCACATTCTTCCCTTCGATTGCCCATGGAATCGAATGGGTGTAAACTGAGGGGTAGAATCGGTTGATGTCAGCGTGAATAAGAAAACGCCCTGAGGCCCTTAATTCTGCCCGGCGCATCGTTCTAGCTGTGAAATCATGAGATCCCGTGATTGCCCTCTCTGCTCCCGTGTCCACAGGCTTCGTTAGCGAAAATGGAGAGCGGTGGGCGCTTTGCTGCAACGCCGCCCAATGTTGAACAATGAACGAACACTGGCGCGAGTAATGAACTGGATTCGGAATTCCAAGATGTCTCCGAAGACCGCCGCTGCGGACCATGTTGTGAACACACATTTCCGCGTATCGAGGCGAGCCGGCTACGGTTGATATTTGGGCGACCAATCCATCGTTTGGCCCAGTCACCGCATTAGCGAATGAGGCGGTGGAAAAACTGGGAGGCAATTCTCTGGCGAAATATCCAGACGCTAGAAGATTTTGGAGAGTTGGCATGACGTGGTGATTCAGCCGAACAAGTTTGGTAGCACGTTGCCCCCGGCATTCTTCGGCGCACTCTTGTTGGAATTATTTTGGCTCGTTTTATCGTGTAGGCCGGTTCCGGGGTCTTTCGGCATAGCGCAGATGGTTGAAGGCAAGGAACTGAGTGGAATCACACATGATACATGGGACCCATCTGGTGCATCTGTATCACAGGCCTTGACGTCCTGAACGACTTGGGAGCGGTTGCGGAGTATGACGATCTGAATGGGCTCGGGAAGGGCGATCATGCGGTGCATGCGCATGAAAGAGGTTTCATTGCCCTCCGGCAAGGAATAAGGAGTAATACGCGGGGGCCACTGCTTGGGCCGAAAGTTGAGAGAAGGGATGGAGGAGCCATGCAGCTTGAGAATGGTAAAGACGACTCAGGCGTCGTTCACAAGGCGCAAACAAGCTTCGCTCTTGGACAGGTTCCGCAGGAGAATGTCAGTCAAGACGACCAGGCTCCATCAGTCCCTCAGGCTGGCTCCTCACAAGGCCGGCAAATTGGCACGCGTCTCATCCCGCCCGTATTGCATGAATGGCGCGAGCCTCGTCATGATGCGTTTGAGGGACGGAACGTGTGGAGCTTGTTCAATGCTTTCACCGGATCGTTTAAGGGCAACCTCACCGAACCCCCTCGCCGCACGGAAGCCCTCCACGGCCTGCTCGACAATCATGTTGGCTTGTCGGCATGATTGAGAAAGGCGAAGAGAGGTTCGGCGCAAGTCGGGTCTCTTTTTTAGCTATCCCGAGGCAGAACGCGCTTCGGTTCGGTCATGCAACCCGGTGTTCGTTAGCATTGGCAACTGAGGTGCATGGATTGCTCTCATCAACATCGCCAAGACCTTGCTGCCCCCCAAGATCACCACTTGACCATTCCCGCTCATCTGCGATTTTCGGTATCGCTTCGTCAATGAAACGCTTCTGGCAAATCATCGCACTCATCCTGCTGGCCCTCATGGTGCCTGCCTCGATGTGCTGTTGGGTTCCGGAAAGCACCGGCAAGTCTTGTGAATGCCAAGGTGAGCCAGCTCATCATGAAGATGGCGGGGAGTCACAGAACACCTGTCCTAGCGACACCATTGCCCACAGCCAGATGCCAGCGGCGATAATGATGCCTGAGATGCAAATGGTAGAGCTGCTTGATTTGCTGGCGGCGATGGTTCACCGAAATGAAAGCTCGGCAGCTTTTTCTAGTTCCACCAGTGAAATGACCACCGCGCCACCGGAGCTAAGTCCGACGTGGGCCTTTGTGAGCCGTGCGGCACTGCCTGCACGCGCCCCTTCGGCTCTAGCCTGATTTTCCGTGCGCACGCCACCCTTGAGGTGGCGAATGAATGCGTCGGAGTGATGCACACCCGTCAGCGGTGTCGCCTGTCCGCCTCGTGTTGAGGCACTTCCATGTCTGTATCTGCCATTCAACCTCCTTTCCCATCATGCGTTCCATCCATTATCCACTCTTGCTGCTCGCAGCGATCTCATCGGTCCTTTCAGAGGAACCGCCCGTACCAAAATCCGTCGAACATTTAGTCTCGATCACACTCACAGCAAATCCAGAAATCCGATTTTACGAGGCCGAGATTGCCAAGGCGCAAGCCACGCGCAGCACGGCAGGCAGGCAGGCAAATCCCACGATCGAACTCCAATACGGCAAGAACAAGCTCATCGCGCCGGAAGCTAGCTCTGACGGGCTGGCCTTTTCGGCGAGTCTCGCACAACCCATTGAATGGCCTGGACGGTTGGGTTTGCGGAAGGCCATCGCGAACCGCGACATCAGACTCGCAGAGCTTGGTCTGGAGCGCTTCCGCTTTCATCTCGCCTCGCGGGTGAGGGTGTTAGCCTACACGCTGATGGCACAACAAGATGTCGCGACTGCTGCAAGCGAGGTGGCCACCCGTTACGCATCGCTGCGAGAGGTGATGGTGCAACGCGAGCCTGCGGGCATCGCGCCCCAATTGGAGATCACCACCATTGAGGCGGCGGCGCTCGTGGCCGAATCACGGGCGGCTGAGGCGGCGGTGGCCGTTCAGAATGCACTGCTGGAACTCAATCAGCTCATGGGCCGCCGGGCAGACGCCGCCCTCGTGGTGAAACATGCCGCCTTTAATATGAAACCGGTCCCCTCTCTCGACTCGCTGATGCTGGCTGCGATGCAGAACCATTACGACCTGCGTGTTCGCCGTGCTGAGCTGGAGCAGCAGGGCTTCAAGGTTGAGCTGGCGAAAAATGAGCGCTACCCCGCCATCACAGTTGGGCCATTTTTTCAACAGCAGAATGCCCCGGCGCTGGAAAACCAGTCAGTGATCGGCATCGGTGTCTCCTTCCCGCTGCCGATATGGAAGAACGGCAAGGCGGAAGTCACTGCCGCCGAAGCACGACAGATGCAGGCGCAGGCCAGTCTCAGCACTTTGCAGCGTGATGTCGAACGTCAGGTGACGGCGTCCATGCTGCTCTACAAAACGCAGCATGCACGCCTTGCTTTATGGAAGCCGGGCACTGTGTCAAAGTTCAGCGCCGCAGCAGAGCTCGCAGATCAACACTATCGCCTTGGAGCCGTCCCCATGGCCACGTTCGTTGAGCTTCAGGACAAGTATCTCGCAGCCATTGAGGCCATCAACAAAACTCAGGTCAATGCACTCGATGCCGGCCTTAATCTGGAAGAACTCACCGCAAGTCCAGGGCGCTACATTTCGACCGCTACGTCCAACCCCTGATCTCCAGCAAATTATGAAAAAACTCATTTCAATTCTACTCGTTCTATTTGTGTCACTTTTGAGCAATTGCAGCCGCACAATGGCTGTTCCAACCGATGAAACTACTTCGGCTGTTGAAAGCGGAGCCCAGTTCAAGGAGGGACATGGGCTCACCTTGTCTTCCCTGATGGAGCGATCAATCGATCTCAAGACGGCGGAGGTGACTGAGGCTGCCATCGCGCCTTCGTTCACGGCCCCCTTTCAGGCCCTGCAGTCAGGCTCCACAGAGGCCACAAGTTGGGTTCCAGAGAAACAGGCGGCGCTCCTGAAACCCGGCATGACTGTTGATCTAGATTACGCGGGCCGTTCGATCAAGGCCACGGTTCTTCGCTTCAAAAAGTCCCCCTATGTAACCCTCGGCGACACGGAGGTCACCCTCCAGGCAAGCGAACCGCTGGATGAGGGCACGCCCATCCACGCCACGTTCAGCGTTCCGGCGGGCGGTCCAGTTAGCGCGATTCCCCGGAGCGCTCTGCTTACGACGGTGGAAGGCACTTACGCCTATGTAAAGAACGATGCCTTCTTCGTGCGTACGCCAATCAAAATCGGGGACTCGAACACTCAGTACATCGCCGTCACGGACGGACTCTACACCGGCGACGAGGTCGTCACTACCGGAGTGCTGCAGTTGTGGCTTGCCGAACTCCAATTCCTCCGCGGCGGTAAAGCCTGCACCTGTGATTGAATCCAATATGCTCAATCATCTCATCACCCTCGCGATGAAGCAGCGCTCCGCAGTGCTGCTCGGAATGCTGCTTCTTGTGGGCATCGGTACGTGGTCGGCCATCAACCTGCCCATAGATGCCGTCCCAGATATCACCAATCCACAGGTGCAAATCAACACCGCTGTCTCCGCGCTGGCCCCGGAGGAAGTGGAGAAACTCGTGACCTTCCCTCTTGAGATGGCGATGACGGGGATGCCCGACATGGTTGAATTGCGCTCCTTGTCCAAATTCGGCCTGTCACAGGTGACGATGATTTTTCACGATGATGTGGACATTTACCGCACCCGACAGCTCGTCGCAGAAAGACTGCAAGGCGTGTTGGATGAATTACCGACGGGATTGGCACCAAAACTGGCTCCCATCGCAACAGGCCTTGGGGAGATATTTCACTTCAGCGTGGACTATGCCGAGGACGCACCCCACAAGCCCGCAACTCGCGAAGCGCAGCTCATGGAACTCGCGCAGATTCAGGAGTATCAGGTGCAGCCATTGCTGCGTGGCACACCTGGCGTTGCAGAGGTCAATACAATCGGTGGTTATCGCAAACAGATCGTTATTCAACCAGACCCCATGCGGCTTGCCGCGCGCGGCCTCTCGCTGGATATGCTCGCCGCAATTGTAGAGCAACACACCCGCAACGCTGGAGGAAGTTATGTCGAGATTGGCGGTGAACAGCTCATCATCCGAGCTGCAACGCGAGTGAATTCCATCGAAGAGATACTCACGATTCCTCTCAAGTTCACAGGCGGGGTGACTCCCATCCATATCGGCGATGTGGCCACCGTCAGCATTGGATCAGCCTTCCGCACAGGGGCGGCCACGGAAGACGGCCGCGAAGGAGTGATCGGTTCAGCGATCATGTTGGCGGGAGCCAACTCGCGCCTTGCCGCCCGGACTGTCCGCACCCGGCTGGAGGAAATCCAGGAAAAGTTGCCGGAGGGAGTTGTCATTCAGACACTCTATGATCGAAGCACTCTGGTGAGTCGCACCATCGCGACTGTGGAGAAAAATCTGGTGGAAGGCGCGTTGCTCGTTGTGGTCGTGCTCTTTGCGCTGCTCGGGAACTTCCGCGCCGCTTTCATCGTCGCATTGGTCATACCGCTGTCCATGCTCTTTGCGATGACCGGCATGGTGCGCTACACCATCAGCGGAAACTTGATGAGTCTGGGCGCGGTTGATTTCGGACTCATCATTGATGGTGCCGTCGTGATGGTGGAAAACATCGTGCGCCATCTTGGCGAGCGTCAGCACATGCTGGGCCGCCGCCTCACGCTCAGCGAGCGCACCGAAGAGGTGCTCAAGTCCGCCAAGGAAGTCGCCAACCCCATGTTCTTCGGCGTGATGATCATCACCGTCGTCTATGTGCCCATCCTCGCGCTTCAGGGCATTGAAGGGAAAATGTTCAAGCCCATGGCGCTCGTCGTCATGCTGGCCCTCGGGGGGTCGCTCGTGCTCGCCATCACCTTGATGCCCGTCCTATGCTCCTATTTCCTCGGTGGAGACATCAAGGAGAAGGACAACTGGATCGTGACTGTCACGAAGCGCTGCTATACGCCGCTGCTTCAATTTGGTCTGCGCTTCAAAAAGTTGGTTGTGCTTTCAATGCTTGTGCTCCTCGGGTCGTCCGCCTGGGTCATGTCCCGGATGGGCTCCGAGTTCATTCCGCAACTCGACGAGGGTGACTTCACGTTCCAGCTCATTCGGAGCAGTAGTGTGGGCATTACGGCATCCGTCGATTTGCAGAAGCGGAGTGAGACTTTGATCCGCCGCGACTTTCCTGAGGTTGTCAAAATCTTCTCCCGGATCGGCACCGCCGAACTGGCAACCGATCCCATGAACCCAAACGTCGCCGACACCTATCTGATGCTGAAGCCGCGTGATCAGTGGCGTCAACGGGACGGGAAACCGATCGCAAAACAGGAACTTGGGGAGCTCATGAAAAATGCGCTTCTCGAACAAGTGCCCGGACAAAACGTGATGATCTCACAACCCATTCAAATGCGTTTCAACGAAATCATGGCCGGAGCCCGCGCCGATCTCGTGTGCAAGATATTCGGCGACAGTTATGAGGAACTGGAGCGCCTCGCCGGGGAGGTTCGGACCGTGGTGACGGCCATCCATGGAGGGCGGGAAACGGAGTTCGACAACATTGGAAGAAACCCCATGATCGAGATTCATCCCAACCGGGTAGCTCTGGGTAAGTTCAACGTCCACACCGAGGAACTCAACCGCGTCATTGAAGCGGCAATGGCTGGAGATGACGTTGGCATGGTGATTGAGGGCAACAAGCGCATCCCCATCGTCGTCCGTCTGACGGAACAACAACGCCGTGACCTTGAAGTCATGAAGCGTCTCGCCGTCCGCACTGATGATGGCGGACTGCTGGCATTGAGTCAGGTGGCGGAGATCAAGCTGGTGCCTCAACCCGTGCAAATTTCCAGAGAGAACACCCAACGGCGCGTCATTCTCCTCATCAATGTTCGAGACCGTAACACATCCAGCTTTGTCGAGGAAGCGACTCGGGCGATTCGTGAGAAAGTAAAGTTCCCGGACGGTTACTATTTCGAATTCGGCGGGCAATTCGAGAATCTCCAGGAGGCCAAGGCTCGTCTGACGATTGTGGTGCCCCTCGCGATGACTTTGATATTTGTCCTGATCTTCCTCAGTTTTGGTTCCATTCGCCAGGCCGCACTCATTTTCATGTGCGTCCCACTGGCCACGACTGGCGGCATCTTCGCTCTGTCCCTGCGGGGCATGCCCTTCACCATCAGTGCCGCCGTCGGTTTCATCGCGCTGAGTGGCATCGCCGTCTTGAACGGCATCATGCTCATCAGCTTCATCAACCAACTGCGCGGAGAAGGCATGCCGCTTCGAGATGCGGTCGTCGAAGGCACCCTGACACGGCTACGCCCGAAACTTATGACCGCGCTCGTCGCCAGCCTTGGCTTTGTCCCGATGGCCATCGCCACCGGGGCCGGGGCTGAAGTCCAGCGCCCCATCGCCACCGTCGTCATCGGCGGTATCATCACCTCCACTTTCCTCACCCTGCTCGTGGTGCCTGTGCTCTACGACTGGATCGAACGAAAAGGCAAACCTCAAACCAACCCACCATGAAAACACGGCTCTATCTCGCCACCCTCATCGTTCTCGCCACCACGTCCGCCTTTGCCGCTGAAAGCGTGGAATCTTTCCCGCTGTTCGCCAAGCCCATGGAATACTGGCGGCAGCATGTTCTTCTCGCGAATGCAAGCCACGCCGCTGGCGGTTTCGGCCTCGCCGTGGTGCTGCAACGCCACCTGGCAGGCAAACCGGCGATCAAAGCATTGGGCTGGCTGCTGCTGGCATTTGCCCTGGTGACGCATTTGATCGCTTTCCTCTAAAGTCCATCGAGGGCGCATCAAAAAGATGCGCCATCCAAACAAACAAAAAAACACAAACATCGACACCAAGCAACACACCATGAAAACACTGCTGAACATCCTCATCATCGCCACCCTTGTCTCCACGTCAGCCTTTGCCGACTCCAAGGTCAAAGCCGGTCCCCGCAAAGGCCTCTTGCTCTATTTGGAAGGCTGCCATGCCGAATTCTTCGTCGAGAAAGACCGCACCATCAGCATCGCCTTTTACGAGGCCTCCATTGGCGACAAGGCCCAACCCATCGGAGAGCGTACCGCCACCGCCACTGCCGAAGCGCCCAGCGGCAAGGTGAAGCTGGAGTTTGAAAAGAAAGGCGACCTCCTCGTCTCCAAGGCCCCGCTGCCCGAGGGCGAAGGCTACACTGTCGTCATGCAGGTAAAGGAAACACCGTCCGAAAAGCCGACGAACTTCCGCATCAAGCTCCTGCTGCACGAGTGCGAGAAGTGCCACAACCCTGAATACGCCTGCATCTGCGATGAGTAAATGACATTGCGGGAAGCCCCACGGGAGCATCACGCTGGCTCTACACTCTGGATCTAATACCTCAATATGCACACTCCAAGCACTCCCGTTTCTGACTCCAATTCCCCAGAGCACGGGCATGAACACAGCAAGGCCGCGCCTGAAAAAATTGCGCTCAATCCCGATGCTAAAGGTGATCAACAGACAACCCTCCGCATCACCGGGATGGATTGCGCCGATGAAGTCGCGGCACTGGAGCAAGTGTTGCGTCCGCTCAAGGGCGTGCGCGAGGTACGAGTGAACTTGATGGGCGGCAAGGTTACCCTCGCGCACGATAAGAGCGTGACGGCGGCGCAGTTGATCAGCGCCATCGCCACCACAGGCATGAAGGCGACGCCGGATGGGGGAAACCCGGAAGACTTGGAAAGCGCAAAACGAATGCGGCAGATCGCAGTCAGCCTCTCGGGCTTAAGTCTTGGTCTCGGCATGCTCTCTGAGTGGCTGAACTTCGGGCCGGTTTGGATCGCCGATGTTGCGTATGGCATCGCCATCATCGCAGGCGGCTGGTTAACCGCACCCAAGGCGTGGCGTGCATTGCAGCGGCGCTCTTTGGACATGAACGTGCTGATGACCGTTGCAGTTTCGGGGGCGCTGGTGATTCAACAATGGTCGGAGGGTGCAGCGGTGACCTTCCTGTTTGCCCTCTCAGAATTGCTCGAAGCCTTCACCCTAGCCCGTGCACGCAAGGCTGTTCAGGCGCTGATGCAACTCACGCCGGAAACCGCTCTGCTCAAAGACGGCGAGACGTTTCGTGAGGTGCCCGTCGCCGAGGTTGCCGTGGGTGCAACCATTGCGGTGAAGTCTGGAGCGCGCATTCCGCTCGATGGCGAAGTATTGAAAGGAAACTCCGCCGTCAATCAAGCACCCATCACCGGGGAGTCGATGCCGGTGGAGAAGAAGCCCGGCGATGGCGTGTTCGCTGGCACCATCAATGGCTCCGGCTCCCTCGAAGTCCGCACCACCAAAGCCAGCACAGACAGCACCATAGCCAAGATCATCCATCTCGTGGAGGAGGCGCAGTCGCAAAAGGCCCCTTCTCAGCGCTTCGTCGATGTCTTTGCCCGCTACTACACACCCGCCGTCATGGTCGCTGCTGTGCTCGTCATGCTCCTGCCGCCGTTGTTGTTCGGCGGCGCATGGTTCACCTGGTTCTATCGCGGCCTTGTGCTGCTCGTCATCGCCTGCCCATGCGCATTGGTCATTTCGACGCCTGTGTCTGTCGTATCTGGCCTCACTGCAATGGCGCGGCGAGGAGTGCTTATCAAAGGCGGTGCCGTGCTGGAAGCAGTCGGCAAACTCAAAGCACTGTGCATGGACAAAACCGGCACCCTCACGGAAGGCAAACCGCGCGTAACCAAGGTCATCACGGTGAATTCAAAGGATGAGTCCATGGTTATACGCATTGCCGCTGCCATTGACACCCACTCCGAGCATCCGCTGGCGCAGGCCATCGTGGCGTATGCAAACGACAAGAAGGTCGAGTTTCCGCGCAGCGAAAACTACCAGGCACTCGACGGACGCGGTGCTGAAGCCGACCTCTACGGGCATCGCTACTTTGTCGGCAATCACCGCCTTGCCCATGAACTCGGTGTCTGCTCGTCCGAGATCGAAGAGCAACTCGCGGCCATCGAGGCCGACGCACTGTCAGTGGTTGTGGTCGGCCACAGGCCGCACGGTGACTGCAAAGGCGAAGTGCTCGGAATCCTTGCTGTCGGCGACGCCATGCGAGCCAACGCCCCCGCCGCCATCGCGGCCCTGCATCGTGCAGGCCTCACCAAGATCGTCATGCTCAGCGGCGACAACCAGCGCACTGCCAGCGCCATTGCCAAGCAATGCGGTATCGACGAAGCCCACGGCGATCTCCTGCCCGACCAAAAGATCGAGCGAGTGAAGGCCCTCCTCGCCGAATTGAAATACGTCGGCATGATCGGAGACGGCGTGAATGACGCGCCTGCCATGGCCGCCGCCAGCGTTGGCATCGCCATGGGAGGTGCAGGCACAGACACTGCCATCGAAACCGCTGACATGGCGCTTATGCAGGATGATCTGAGCATGGTTGTCGAAGCCATCGTATTGGGACGACGTACGGTGGGTATCATCCAGTTTAACATCGCGTTTGCTCTCGCTTTAAAAGCCATCTTCCTCGTTCTCGCCCTGCTCGGCCACGCCAGCCTCTGGCTCGCAATCCTGGCGGATACCGGTGCGACATTGCTGGTCATCCTGAACGCACTTCGCTTGTTGAGTGGAGCTACACACTTTAAATGATGCAATTCATGAGCAAGCACTCTCGTCGCAAGCTGGCCGCGCCTCCCTCCGCCAAGATCTCGCGTTCCGATGAAACCAAGGCCTTTGGCTTTCTGCTCCTGTTCTTCGTTTTCCTAACACTGTTTTGGTACTTCCATTCCGTTTATCAACAGGACCTCTCTGTGTCCAAGACCATCGAGGAATGGAAAACGATCTATCACATCACCGACAGCCAGGCGGAGCGCATCAAACAGATCGAACTCGACTTCCACGGCAATGGCAGCCCATTCGCCATCAAAAGCAATCGAACGCATGACGAAAAACACCGCCATCATGAAGAAATCAGCCGCCAGATGCCCCCCGAGGATGGTGCGCGCTTCATGCAGGTGATGGAGGAAGGCACGGGCATGCATTAAGCCTTTACGCAATGCTCGGTGTTCTTGCCTGCCACACCGCCAATGAGCGTAGTGATGCTGGTCGCAGAAGTGTTTGCAAAGATGTGTCAAAGTGCGGACGGCGGCTTTGGCAGCATGAGTGATCGGTCAGATGCATTGAGCGCTCCTGACGCCGTCAGCTACAATTTTGCGGCCACTACTTTCCGGAATCTCAGCCCATAATGCCAAGGCGGCAGATCAATCACATTTCCCGACAGTTCGAGTCCGCCTGCCTGTCCTGCCCACTCCACGATTTTCTCGGGACGCGGTCGGATTTCCATCATCGGACCGCGCGGAGTGGTGGGATCGTAACGCCAGTGGATGACGAGCACCCACCCACCGGGTCGCACTACCCGCGCCGCTTCCCGCAGCAGCGCCACCGGCTCCTCGCAGTGCAGGATGTTGAAAAACAGGACGGCATCTTGCGAGGATGGCTCAACCCCAAATCCATCCGTCATCACATCGCACACCTGGCAGTGGAGGTTCTGCAAGCCCGCTGCCGTCGCGCGCTCCAGAGTGCGTTCCACCATCGGCGGCTCGATGTCCACACTGGTCAGCGAGCCTGTGATGCGTCTTGCGACGGGCAGTGTGAACGTGCCGTGTCCGCAGCCCAGTTCCACCACATCACGCAGCATGCTGTCCACGCCAAGTTGGTCGAGGATGAGGGGGACATCGAACAAAGTTTCCCAGTAAGCCTCCGTCGGCATGCCGCTGTCGCGCAATTTCATAGTAGCGTCTCTGACATCGCACGCGTCTTCCTGCAAGATGTCTTCACAACTTAGAGAGCACCGCCCCAGTCTGAAAGCCATGCTGCTGGAAGATTTTCCCACCCCGCTCCGGCATGGCGAGATAGCGGGCGAACTTGAGCGCCTCCTGCGGCTGTGTGCAGGCGGCGAGCACGGCGGCGCTGGCATTCTCACGATGCTTGGTGAGTTCTGGCAGTTCCACGGCTTCCAGCCCTTTGAATTGCGGCACGGTGGCATCCCATAGAATAGCGGCATCCACCGCGCCAAGTTGCACATCGGCCGCAATCTCGGTGACGGTGGGCTTCATCACCGCCGCTTTGGCGGCGATGCCCTCCCACTGCGCCGCTAACAGCATGCGCGTCACTTTGGAAATGCTGGCACTGTCTGGGTTTGCAATGGCGAGCTTCACATCGGCGCGGGTGAGGTCGGCCAGTGAGCGGATGCCTTTCACGTTGCCTTTTTTCACGGCGACCACGGGGTGTTGCACAGCGATGGGCACGGCTTCAGTAATGACATTGAGTCTGCGCGCGTCCGCGAGCGAACCATTATCCGTGGCGATGAACAGATCGCCCTGCTTGGCGATTTGAAGCTGGCTCAACAGCGTGCCGGTGGGGCCGTATTGCAGGAAGACTTCGATGCCGCATTCATCTTGGTATTGTCGAGCGATGGCTTCGACGGGATTTTTCAGGCCAGCCGCGCAGAAAACAGTGAGAGCGGTTTTCCCTCCGCCTTGCTTCGGATACATGAACAGCCATACCGCGCAGCCGAGGGCGATGAATGCTAGAAAGAGTATGGTGAAAAATCGGCGATGCATGGGTCAAAATTACGCGACCGGTTTGGCTAAAGTTGCGCCGGGTGCTCAAGCCCTGCCACTCCTGCTTTGCTGAGGTAAATAAAAAACCAGCCTGTGATGCAGGCTGGTTCTTCAGGTAAACAAGGCTTGGGGGCGTGCTACTTGTTGCACTTCTCGCAGACCTTGCCGTCTTTTTCGGCCTTCACGCAGCAGGGATGCTCGCACTTGCCGCCCGCTTTCTGGGCTTTGTCACAGCAGCCGCCTTCTTTGTATTTTTTCTCCACCGGAGCTCCGATGGCAAGAGCACAGCTCATGACAAAAAGACTGAGGATGTAGGCTAGTTTCATGTCGATTGTGGTTATTGGGTTGGAATTGGGGGAAGCTAGGGGCTTCCTCGTCAGCCTGTGAAACGTGGCAGGCAGGGTTGTCTGTCGTCTCAATCGGTGATTTTTGACTGAGGGCACCCGCTGACGGCGGCACTGCCGGGGTATTCAGCCAGCCAGTCTTTTTTCAAAATCACAGAGGGGTTGGCGCAGCGGCGGCGTTGCACTGCATGAACGCACTACACGGCGTCCAACCAGACGAAATCAAAACCAAGCAAACCAAATCCAACCATGAAAACGAAACTCACCCTCCTCGCCGCCACCTTGATCGTCGGCTTCAGTTCCACCAGCGCCACAGCCAGCCCCCCTGGCTGGGACTTCTATGGCTCCAAAGTGACTCCTGCTGTCAGTGCGGCCCACGCGGCGCGCGTTCACGGCCTCAAGTCCTGCTGCAACACCAGCACACGTTACACCACCGGCCCCGGCAAGGGTGGTGTTCAGGCGAATCGCAGTGTCGCCTGCAACACTGGCTGCAATGCGCCACACAATGGCAAGAACTGCTCCACCACGGAACGCAAGCAGTGTGCTAATTGAGAACCGACAGGCCCTCCCAACCCGCCAGGCATCAGATCTGGCGGGTTGGGTTCAGGAAGTAATCCTCCATTATCCATTATATGAACGATAACGAACTTCACACTCTCCTCAGACAGACGCGCCCCAAGCCTGTGTTCCTGACTTCCTTTCAGCGCGAAGTGTGGGCACGCATCGCTATTGCAGAGCAGCAATCCTGGGAAGTCCAGTGGCAACAGTGGTTTCAGGTTCTGTTCCTCTGGATCGCCCGCCCTGTTCCAGCAGCAGTCATATTGACGACAATGCTGGTTGCCGGTGCCGGGCTTGGCAATCTGACCGCGCCTGATGGCAATGTAAGCGCTCGGCGAAGTGCGTACATTGCATCCATCAACCCTTTGATTGCAACACACACCGAGACTCACGAATGAAACGAGGTTTCTGGATTTTGATCCTTTCACTGCTGGCTGGCTTGATGGGTTTTGTCGTCAGTCGCCAGCAATGCCGCTGCGCATGGAATGAGCGAACAGCCACACAGGAGCGCGGGTCTCAACTGCCTGGACTCGAATGGCTTCGTCACGAGTTCGGCTTGTCGAATGAACAGTTCACGAAAGTTTCTGAGCTGCATCTGGCCTATCGACCTATTTGTGAAAACCTCTGCATGAAAGTCATGGCTTCTCATGCGAAGGTGAAAAGGCTCGTTGGTGGTGGAACACAAGTATCGCCGGATCTCATATCGGCATTAAAGGAGCATGCCGAGTTGCATGTGGAATCTCAGACAGCGATGCTCTCGCACCTTTATCGGACAGCGAGTTGCATGACCCCAGAGCAGGCCAGGCATTATCTTGACGCCATGCTGCCGCAGGTCATCGAAATGGGGATGGAGCCCGAAGATATGTCCAGTGGGCACTAACCATCAGCCATATCATGGAACCCATTACTGATGTGTTGCTGATGCAGCAATTGTCCGAAGGTGATGATCTGGCCTTGAACGAGATCATGTCTCGTTGGCGCGATCGTATTGCCGTTTTTCTTCTGCGCATGGTCGGCAATCATGCGACTGCAATGGATCTCACCCAGGAGACGTTTGTTCGCCTCTACACCAGTCGTCACAGATACAAACCCACGGCAGCCTTTTCGACTTACCTCTTTCATATCGCGGCCAACCTCGCCCGCAGTCACATCCGCTGGCAAGGCAGGCATCCCACCGTGCCGCTCGAGGACGACGAGGGCGCTGCGGTCATGGTCATTGAGCCAGAAGACTCGCAGCCTTCGCCGGATGCTGCCGCCGAACTCCGCGAGAAGGCGGCTCTCGTACAAACAGCCATCGCCGCACTGCCCGCCGATCAGCGGGAAGCACTGCTGCTCTTTGCCGTGGAAGACATGAGCCACGCCGACATCGCCAAAACCTTGGGCTGTTCTGCCAAGTCCGTGGAAGTACGCATCTACCGCGCCCGGCAGGCATTGAAGGAGGCGCTGAGCCGCCAGTCGGGGTGATCATGAACAATCTGGAGGGGTTGGCCGCTGGCTGGCGTTGCACCTGATGACTGCCATATTACAGGCAGCGCAAACCCCAAAACAAAACAGCATCCACCATGAAACTCACTCTCGCCCTCCTCTCCA
Organism: Prosthecobacter sp.; assembly: GCF_049294395.1. Classification (GTDB taxonomy): domain Bacteria; phylum Verrucomicrobiota; class Verrucomicrobiia; order Verrucomicrobiales; family Verrucomicrobiaceae; genus Prosthecobacter. Next base: position 16,919 of record NZ_JBAQCR010000372.1, on the reverse strand, counting down.
GCCTGCTCCTCGGCGCTGGCATCGTCTCCGCCATTGAAGGTGTCCCCGCCACCTATCCTCTCAAAAAATGCGTCGTTTCTGACGAAGATCTCGGCGGCATGGGCAAGCCCGTCAAAGTCACCCACGATGGCACCGACGTGTATCTGTGCTGCAAGTCCTGCCTGAAGGACTTCAACAAAGACCCCGCCAAGTTCGTTGCCAAAGTGAAGTCGGCGGTGAAATAATCCTCTCGCATTCATAACCACAGGCATTTCCCTTTGATGAAAAAAGCACTCCTCGCTCTTCTCGCGGTCAGCCTGACCACCTTCGCTCTCAGCGCTTGCGCCGCCAAAGGTCAGCAGGCCGGACAAAAGCACTGTTCGAGTTGTGGACTGCCCTAGCTGTTCGTTACACCTGGAGATTGGTCGGCACCAACCCCGGCCAGTTTCTTTTTCGTCATTTCCCCATAAACGCATCCCGCATCACCATTCCACCAACCATGAAATCCGTCTTTTCACTTTGGCTGCTCCTAATGGCCTCCATAAACGCTCAGGTGCAGGTCGAATCGCTCCCGGAACCGGGCATCCAGCCGCAGGTCGTCGTGACGACCGCAGGCGTGGTGCATCTGGTTTATCTCAAGGGCGATCCTAAAGCCTGCGACATCCGCCATGCCACGCGGCGTGTGGAGGGTGATGAGTGGACTGCGCCCGTCACCGTGAATAGTGAACCACGCTCCGCCATTGCCGCAGGTACCATTCGTGGCGCACAAATAGCTCTTGGAAAGGATGGCAGCGTGCAGGTCATTTGGAACGGCAGTAGCGATACCAAACCGGGCAAGATGCCGCAGTCACCGCTGCTCCATGCGAGGCTTCAGCCCGGTGCGAAGGCTTTCAGCCCGCAGCAAAATCTGATGGGCGACACCACTGCGCTCGATGGCGGCGCATCCATCGCTGCGAATGACAAGGGGCATGTCTGCGTCGTCTGGCACGCCGCGCCTGCGAATGAAACCGGAGAGGGCGCACGTCTGGTCTGGGTGCGGTATTCCGCCGATGACGGCGGCACATTTTCAGCGCCCACGGCACTGAACGCCACAAAGCCCGGCGTCTGCGCCTGCTGCTCCCTGCGTGCGCATCTTGCCAGCGATGACACGCTGAGCGTGCTCTATCGCGCCGCGACCACGCCGGATGCACGCGGCATGACCCTCATCACGAGCAAAGCCGGACGCACCGCCTTGACCAAGCTCGACGACTGGCGCATCGCCGCCTGTCCCATGAGCAGCGCCAGCCTTCTGCCCAGTGCGCAATCGTTGCGTGCCGCGTGGGAGAATGACGGTCAGATCGTCACCGGCCTCATGGGTGCTGCCGCCGCTGCCACGCAGAAAATCGGCCCCAAGAATGCCAAACATCCCACCCTCACTCAGAACGCGAGAGGCCAAACCCTCATCACCAGCATCATCGGCTCCGGCTGGTCCAAAGCTGGCAGCCTGCATTGGGACATCCTGGATGCCCAAGGACGCGTTACCGACTCCGGCGATGGCGAAAAACTGCCCGTGTGGAGCTACGCCACCGCCTATGCACGACCCGACGGCGGCTTTGTCATCCTGCGCTGATCAGCGCTTGTGTTGCACAAATCACAACCCAGCCCAATGCAGACCGCCGTCCATGATTCAAGCAGTCGAAGCGAATCGCTGAGCGGCAAGCTCACGAGGAGTCGGCTGTTTCAGGATTATCAGAGTGCTTTCGAAAGCGCCACCGGACTCCCCATGCATTTGCACGAGGCAGGAGGTGTGCCGGGAGGATTGTCCAGCCGTCCAGGTGGAAATTCTTTTTGCCTTTTGATGGCAAAAAGCAATCAAGCGTGTGCCGCGTGCTTTGCCTTGCAGCAGAAGATCGAGCAGCAGGCCGGCATGGAGCCAAGATCGCTGCATTGTTTTGCGGGTTTGTGCGAGAGTGCGGTGCCGGTGCGCGTGGGCGAGAAGATCATCGCTTTTCTTCAGACGGGTCAAATTCTGCTGCATCGGCCCGATGCCAAACAGTTCACCAAAGTGGCACAGACCTTGATCGAAATGGGAGCCGAGATTGATCTCAAGAAGGCGGAGGAAGCATGGTTTGCCACCACCGTGCTCAAAGAGTCGCAGTATCAATCCATGCTGCGGCTATTGCACATTTTTGCCGGTCATTTATCCGAGTGCGCCAACGCCCTGAGCCTGGAGGCACAGTCGGCGGAATCCGCTTCCGTCACCAAGGCGAAGGTCATCGTCCAGGCGAACTCTGATGATGAGATTTCTCTGGGGCGCGTTGCCAAGGCAGTGAATGTGAGCGCTGGCTACTTCAGCGAGTTGTTTCACAAGACCACCGGTCTGACCTTCACCGAGTATGTAGCACGCGTACGGCTGGAGAAGGTGAAAAATCTGCTGACGAATCCCCGACTGCAAATCACCACCATTGCCTACGACACGGGATTTAGATCACTGTCTCAGTTCAACCGCGTGTTCAAACGCGTGTGTGGCGTCAGTCCGCGTGAGTATCGCTTGAAGTTGATTGGGGACGCGGAAACCTGATAATCTGCACAGTAGTGCCGATGCGATGCGGAGCATGGGGGCAATGGCGAGGTAGTCTCGCCGCATGTCACAGGAATCCATCCAGGTCACCATCGTCGATTCCGCAGGCGTCCAGCAGACGTTCCATGCGGGCCGCGTGGAACTCGACTGCGGGTGTGGTTGCATTGACATCCGCTCTGGCAGGCCCGCCTTTTGCCGGGATTTTGATCGTGGCGTATTGACGCTGGATGATGGGACCACAGTCACCACGCTGAACGTCACCCGAGGCATGGCCTCACTCACGGGAAACGCAGTCAATGTCATCTGCGAGAGCGCAATCTTGGACCGCCAGGACTGGGGTGAACACCCCATAGTTTCCTCAAGCGCCTGCGATGAAGGCATCTCCAGCCCAGCTTCCACACTTTCGCCAACGGTGAACAGTTTTCCGGCCCAACCAGCGGAACCCAAACAGAACAAACAACAGACACACTACCATATATGAAAACATTGATGAAGACACTCCTGATGGTCGGCAGCCTTGGCGTTGCCAGTCTCCTGACCTCCTGCCAGAGCGGTACGACATACGTTGCGCCCACCAGCGCCGTGAGTTGCAGCAAGTGCGGCACCGTTTATTTCCAAGCTCCCGCCACCAACGGTGTTGGCGCTGCCGGTGCCAAGGGCGGCTTCATCACCCTGCGCACGGCCAGCCGAATGAGCTGCCCAGATTGTGAGAACAAGGTCATCGCATGGGTGAAGACTGGCTCCTTCACGCAGCACGTGTGCAAGACCTGCGGCGGCACCATGTATCATTGCAAGCGGCACTAAGCCTTGCATTCCTTGGGTCACCGTCGGCCTTCGCCTGGGCATCCATGCCACGCACCATTGCAAGCGACGGTAGGGGTACACCCCATGGCACCAAGTTTCAGCCCTCGCGCAATGTTACAGACAAATTTACGACCGCAATTTTCAGTCACGCAAAAATCAAAGCACAAACATCATGAAAACAACACTGACAACCACCGTGGCAACGATGAGCGTCGCCATCCTCCTCAGCCTCACCATCGCCAGTTGTGCGGGCTCCCGCCCTAATTCTACGGGCGGCTGGCACAACATGGGCGTCGGCCCCAAAGACAACAGGTCGATGCCCGATGAAAACATGCCCGGTCGCCGCTGAAATGAAGTTTGACGCGGATCAATCATTCAACGCTGAATTTGCGAACATCTCGTTCGCTGGAACCGAAACCAACCAAGCACACAAATAGAAAGACACAGATATGAAATCGACACTCAAACTCGCGCTCCTCGCACTGGCCTTCGCGGCCTTTCCCGTGGTCGCACAGGACACGCACAAGAAAATGAAGGCCACGAAGGACTGCGGTGCCTGCTGCAAACAGGGCGGCGACTGCTGCCCCAAGTGCGGCCACGATAAATGCGCGGCCTGCTGCGACAAAAAGGAAGCCCCGAAAAAGTAATTGGCCGCAGTTCGATAGAACGCAGTGCGCCCCTGCACTGCGCAGCGCTTCGGCCTGCGCAGTGCGGGGCGAGCACTTCGATCAAGCGCTGATCAGCTCGTCAATTCGCAGAACACACCTTTAAACGCCCTTCCAATTCTCTGACTATGAAATCATACCCTCATTGCTCGCGCTCTCTTCTTGCCACTGTCCTGGTGGGAAGCTGCATCGCACTCATCAGTGCCAACAGCTTGCCAGCGCAGACTCCGAAGCGCACCACGGCTACCCCCGCAGTCGATCCCGCGACACACGCCGCTCACGTCGCCTCTGGTGCCATGCCACCTGATGCGGCCAAGAGTGATCCCGCGCTCAACCAACAGCTTTCGCAATTGCAGGCGAAGGTCGCTCAACTCGAAGCCGCGCTGGCAAAAAGCGCACCACCGATGACCAGCGCAGGCGCAATGCCCGGCATGGGTGGGCCTCCGAGCGGTGCAGGCCCAGCAATGGCCGGCATGGGCCAGATGAAACCCAGTGGAATGCCTGGCATGACCGGTGGTGCCGCACCAGGGCCAGCGATGGCCGGTATGACACCAGCTCCAGCGATGGCAGGCATGGGCGGCGGCGCAATGCCTCCCGCAACGGCCATGGCCGGTGGCGGCATGGCCATGGGCATGGACATGATGAAGATGGGCGGGATGATGGGCATGATGGATAAGATGATGGGCATGATGGACAAAATGATGCCCATGGGCGGTGGTGCCATGCCAGCGGCAGCACCGATGCCTGCTGGCGGTGGCATGGGCATGATGGACATGGACATGATGAAGATGGGCGGCGGTGGCGCAATGCCAGCCGCAGCACCCGCAGCCCCGATGAGCGGCGGTGGCATGGGCATGATGGCGATGGACAAGATGGAGATGGCCGGAATGATGGGCATGGGTGGAATGGGCGGCGCAGCAGCCATGCCACAGTCCGCACTGCCAGGCTTCCCCGGTGCGTCGCACCTTTACCATCTCGGCGCGACGGGCTTCTTCCTCGACCACCCGCAGCACATCGCGCTCACGACCGAACAGACGGCCGGACTCAACAAAGCCAAGGAACAAGCGCTGCTCGCCAAGAGCACGGCGGATCGCGCGAAAGAGCAGGCCGAGCAGGAATTATGGATGCTCACCGCTGCCGATCAGCCGGACGCCGCAAAGATCGAGGCGAAGCTCGCTGAGATTGGCAAGCTCACCGCCGATGAGCGCCTCGCCTTCATCCGCGCCGTGGGCGACGCGAGCAAGCTTCTCACCGACGCGCAGCGCCAAAGCCTCACTGGCTTCGCGCCGCCCGCGCCTGCGATGCCTGCGGCGGGCATGGCCGCACCCGCGCCTGCGATGGCCCCGATGAAGGACATGTGAACAAGCAACACCCCAAAGGAACCTTATCATGAATCAGAACCACACAGACGGATGGATGCATGGCTGGTCGGACGGCTGGATGGGTGGATCGACGGGCGGAGGTGCTTGGGTTTTGCCGGTGATCGGCATCGTCATCGTGGTTCTGCTGGTCGTCGTCATAGGCAAGCTATCAAAAAAATGACTCAGCGCCCGGTGCTGCTGCAAGGCGAACTCCAAACCAGGAAAGCAATCTCATGTTGATCACTTTGCCCACCAACAAAACCGTGCGTGAAACCGCGGCGGCTTTGCAGACTGCCGTTGACGCCAATCACTTTGGCGTCATGCACATTCACGATCTCAAGGAGTCCATGTGGAAGAAGGGCGTCGAGTTCGACCATGAATGCCTGATCTTCGAGGTCTGCCAGCCGCAGCAGGCGAAGAGGGTGCTCGATGAAAACATGAGTGTCTCCACCGCGCTGCCATGCCGGATCTCCATCTACGAAGAAGGCGGCAGGACCATTCTGGCCACGTTGAAGCCAACCAACCTGCTGGCGATGTTCAACACGCCGCAATTGGACGGGGTGGCCCAGGAAGTGGAGGCCGCGATTGTTAAAATCATGACCGAGACTGCATCTCCGAGCACACCCACAGCACACGCCCCAACAACGAAACAAAGATAACACCACAGCACATGAAAAAGTCCCAGTCAAAGCCCGTCGAATTCTCCTGCCACGCTCCCAATGCAAACGCCGTGTTCCTAGCCGGCACTTTCAATGATTGGAGCGCCGACACGCTCCCTCTGAAAAAGCAAAAAGATGGACACTGGCGCATCACGCAGCCGCTTCCAACCGGACACCATGAATTCAAGTTCATCGTGGATGGGCAGTGGTGCTGCGAACCGGGCTGCGAGCACGAACATCGGGGCTGTCTCAAATGCGTGCCGAACGAATCCGGCACGATGAACCGCGTCTTGGAAGTGGGTTGAGAACAGTAGCAGCCGAAATCATTCGATGCGCATCAATGTCTGAAACAACAAAACTCCATGATGATGCGCCACCTTATGTTCGCCTTAGCCCTCGCCGTTGTTGTGAGCCTTCCCACGCTGGCTGCGGCAAGACCTCACCCAGGCCGCCACATTACTGGCATCGTTCAGAACACGAATATTCAGATGCGGGAGGCTGGGATTCTGCAAACCGATACAGGCGTGCCGCTCAGTTTCGTTTGGAACAATCGGACGACATTCGTGGCGAACATGCAGGTGGCGGACGCCGCGATCCTCAAGCGCGGAGCCAAAGTCGAAGTCAGCTATCACCAGCCGCTTTTTGGCCGTCCCTATGTCTCGAAGGTAACGCTTCTCGCAACCTCCAACCGTGTCCCATGACTCCACCCAACAATCTCCACGCATCATGAAACCCACCTCCGATACACCCGCTGCACGAACCGCCAGACGCGATGCGGGAATGCAGCTTCTCTTGATTCTAGCCATCCTGCTCCCGCTCATCATTCTTTTCCTCCTGCCAGGCGGTGGCATGATGCACGGGGGCATGTTCTTTTGGATGGGTCTGCTGCTCTGCTTCTGGATGCTCTCAATGTTCATCGGAACCACGGAGGAAAGTGAGCCGGAGGCTACTGCGCGTCTCTTGGCCGCTGAAGAACAGCCTGCGGCGGTCAAAGAGGTGATGGACGTTCGTTTCGCCGAGGAAGACAACGGCGTGCGGGTTTTTCGTGGTCGGCTGCGTGAGCCAGCCGCCTCTGTTTACGCCAAACTCAAGCACGCGCTCGGTGCCAACTCCACCCCGCTGCTACAGTCTGATGAGCAGTTCGGCGCAGCGATCCTGCTTGCGCCCGAGCCAGTCGAGAGGGCTGTGACGGAGCAGCGCGCGAGGCCGTGGGTGAATGGGTTGTTGTTTGCTCTCACCATTGCCACCACCACCTGGGCAGGGGCGGCGCATCAAGGCATTGATTTGCTCCGCGAGCCGGGACGATTCGCTGTTGGTCTGCCTTACGCACTCGGGTTGATGTTGATTCTCCTCGTTCACGAATTGGGGCACTACTTCATGGCACGGCATCATCGCATCCGTGTCTCGCTGCCTTACTTTATTCCGGTGCCGTTCGCGCTGGGCACGTTCGGCGCTTTCATTGAGATGCGTTCCCCTGCGGAGAATCGCCGCGCGCTCTTTGATGTCGCTGTCGCCGGGCCGCTGGCTGGGCTGGTCATCGCCATCCCGGCACTATTGATCGGGTTGCGCTCGTCAGTCATCGTGGCCGTTGCTGAACCGGTGGCAGGCATGATGCATGGTGGCACGTCCATCGGCTCGTCGGTGCTGCTCGCCTTTCTCGCGAAACTCTCACTGGGCACCGAACTGCTCGATGGTCATCTGCTGCAACTCAGCCCGCTGGCCTTTGCAGGCTGGCTTGGCCTCATGGTGACGGCGCTCAATTTGCTCCCCATCGGCCAGCTCGATGGCGGTCACATCGCTCATGCGATGTTCGGACGCCGCGCAGGCGATACCATTGGCAGTGTCGCCATGTGGACGCTGCTGCTGCTCGGGCTGTTTGTGTGGCCGGGGCTGCTGACGTGGGCGCTCATCGTCTTTTTCATTGCGGGCCGTGGTGCGCCGCCGCTGGACGATTTGACACCGCTGTCGCCATCGCGCCGCTGCCTGGGTTACGCAGCCTTCGCCATCCTCGCCCTCATCATCGCCCCGCTGCCGCACAAGCTGTGGGAAGCCGTGGGCATCCACTGCCCTTACATGTGAGCGCAGCATGAACCCAACCTGACCCTGTAACGAAAGCATAAATTTTATGGACTGGACTTCACTGCTACCCCTGGCCGCCATCGGCCTGATGTTTTTCTTCATGATGCGCAACGGTAGTGGCTGCTGTGGCGGCGGTCATTCGCGGCATCAGGAAAATCGCAAAGATCCAGCAAACAAAGACGAAGCTCGTCCAGCAAAGGAGCAACCGGATCGCAAATGAACACGCCTGCACAAAGCCTGGCCTTCGGCGCGCCGGGAATTGAGCCGCGCTGGACCTCCAGCGCCAAGGATGGCATTGGCACGGCGTATCACAGCGCGTCCTGCATCTGGTTCACGCTCAGTCACGGGATCATCAACGAGATTTACTTTCCGCATGTGGACTCGCCGAACACGCGCGACTTGCAGTTTCTCATCACGGACGGCGAATCGTTCTGCCACGAAGAAAAGCGCGACCTACTTCACAAGACCGAATACCCGGAGCAAAACGCATTGCTCTACCGCCTCACCAACTCCGACCGCGAGGGCCGCTATCGCCTCGTCAAAGAAATCGTCGTTGATCCGCATTCATCGGTTTTGTTGATGCATACGCGGCTGGAAATTCTGGACGAGAAGCTGCGCGGCAAACTGCGGCTTTACGCGCTGCTCGCCCCGCACATGAAGGGCACGGGCAAGAACAACTCGACCTGGTTGTGTGGCGTGGGTGGACGGAAGCTCATCGAGGCGCAACGCGAGGACATTGATATGTCCTTCGGTTGCACGCCTGATTTCACGCGGCGCTCCGTCGGCTACGTCGGATTCAGCGATGGCTGGCAGGACTTGATGGATAACTTCAAGATGGATTGGGAATTCAGCGAGGCTGTGGATGGCAACATTGCATTGATGGGTGAGATTGATTTATCGGGCGGGCTGGAGTTCACGCTGGGCGTGGGCTTCGGGCATACTTCGCACAGCGCGTGCGCCCATCTGCTGCAAGCGTTGGCCACCCCTTTCGCCGACCAGCGCGAGAAGTATGTCAGCCAATGGCAGCGCGCTCGTGCCAGGGTGGATCTGAGCGCGCACACCAGCGACGGCGGTTCAATGATGCGCTTGAGCCAATGTCTGCTGCTGGCGCATGAAGACAAGGTTTTCCAAGGCGCGTTCGTCGCGTCGTTGAGCATCCCTTGGGGCGACACCAAAGACGACACTGACCGGGGCGGGTATCATCTGGTCTGGACGCGCGACATGGTGCAAACCGCCACCGCGCTGCTGGCCTGCGGGCATACGGAGTCGCCGTTGCGCGCGCTGATCTGGCTGGCGTGTGTTCAGGCGGCGGATGGCAGCCTGCCGCAAAACAGTTCGATCAGCGGCGAAGCTTACTGGAAAGGAATTCAACTGGATGAAGTGGCCGCGCCGATTCTGCTCGCCTGGCGATTGCAGCAGGCGAACGCGCTCCGGCAATTTGATCCTTGGGCACTGGTCTCGCGCGCCACACGTTATTTGATCCTGCACGGACCGGTGACGGCACAAGAACGCTGGGAGGAAGCTTCCGGTTACTCGCCTTCGACGCTGGCGACCATCATTGCGAGCCTCGTGTGTGCGGCGGAATTTGCGCGCGGCAAACAAGACAACTTCGCGGCTGACTTTCTGCTCGACTACGCGGACTGGCTTTCAGCGCACTTGGAAGAATGGACAGTCACGAGTCGCGGCGAACTCATGGTAGGCAGACCGCGACATTACATCCGCATCACGCCCGCCGATCCAAAAAAAGCAGTGGCTTCGCCTGACCCGGACAATGCGGTGATGTTCATCGCCAATGGAGGCGGCAAACATCATGCAAGGAACATCGTCGGTGGTGATTTCCTTCACCTCGTCCGCTTGGGAGTTCGAGCAGCGGATGACCCGGTGATCGTCGATTCCCTCGCGGTCATAGATCACATCCTCAAACACGACTTGCCGCAAGGTCCGGGCTGGCGGCGCTACAATCACGACGGCTATGGCGAGAAATCCGATGGCAGCGCCTATGATGGGACGGGTGTTGGTCGTTGCTGGCCGATTCTTACCGGCGAACGTGGTCACTATGAACTGGCTGCCGGACGCGATCCCCTGCCGTTGATTGAAACGATAGAGAAATTCGCCAACAGCGGCGGCATGTTGCCAGAACAGCTATGGGACGCCGACGATTTGCCCGACGGAAAGATGAAGCGCGGCAGCCCGACGGGCTCGGCCATGCCGCTGTGCTGGGCGCACGCGGAGTATGTGACCCTGGTGCGCAGTCACAAGGACGGGGTTTGTTTTGACCGCATCGAGCCGGTGTATCAGCGCTTCGCCAAAGGCGGGACCGGCAGCGGGATTGAAATGTGGACGCTTGCCCACCAGTCGCAGAAGATTGTTCCCGGTAAAACGCTTCGCCTCATCACTGACAAAGCTGCGACCATTCACTGGAGTTTCGATGGCTGGATGTCCGCCAATGATCTGGAAATGCGTGATGCGGGATTCGGTTGCTGGTTCGCAGATTTGCCCTCGGACCAGCTCCCAGCCGGTGCCAGCATCGTCTTCACATTTTTATGGGAGCAGGGATGGGAACAAAAAGATTTCCAAATCGGAGTCGCTGCGTCGGACCAAACTCTAATACCAACTGGATAAACTAATTATGAATGTGCTCTCGATTGATACAGGCGGAACCCACGTCAAAATTCTTGCCACCGGAGAGAAGACTCACCGGGAGCTTCCATCTGGTCCGACGCTCACGGCGCGGCGCATGGTCGCTGCCGTCAAGAAGCTGGCCGGGGATTGGAAGTATGAGGTGGTTGCGATTGGTTATCCGGGACTCGTGGTCCACGGGCGACCCGTTTTGGAACCGCACAACCTTGCTCCGGGCTGGGTCGGGTTTGATTTCGCCGCCGCGTTCAAGTGTCCGGTGAAAGTGATCAATGATGCAGCCATGCAAGCCTTGGGCGGCTACAAGCACGGCAAGATGCTTTTCCTTGGCCTCGGAACCGGCCTCGGCTCTGCCATGATTGTGGATGGCATCGTGGTGCCGATGGAACTGGCCCACCTGCCATACAAGAAGGCGACTTATGAGGACTATGTGGGGATTCGCGGACTGAAGAAGCACGGTAAAAAAAGATGGCGACGGCATGTTGAAGACGTGGTGAAGCGCCTCAGCGCCGCCCTCGAACCCGACGATGTGGTTCTGGGCGGAGGCAACGTCCACAAACTGAAGAAGCTGCCTCTCGGTTGCCGCGTCGGCGACAACGCGAAAGCATGTATCGGCGGATTTCGGCTGTGGGCCAATTCCGCTGATGTGCGGCAATCTGTTAAAAAGGTCAGTCCGGCGCGGGAGAGACATGGCGAACACCCATGACAAAGACAATTATGAAATCAACATTCCAACAACTCAACAGGCGGCGCTTCATCCGCGTCTCCGCAGCGATCGGGCTGCTGGTCGGACTGTTTTGCGCTTCGGAACTGCGCGCGCAAACACCCGAGGAACACGCGAGCCATCATCCCGGCGGTGCTGCCCCGGCGGCAGGCGGAATGCCCGCCGCTGTTGGAGCAACCCCTGCGCCCGGTGGCATGGGCGGTATGATGGAAGGCATGGGCGAGATGATGAAAGGCATGATGGGCGGCGGCTCGCAGACCAAGGAACTCTATCCCACGCTCATGGCCTTGCCGGAGCTTTCACCCGAGCAACGCAAGCAAGTCGAGGCACAGGCTGGCGAGCGGATGCACACGGGCACGGTCTTGATGGGACAAGCGCTCGACACGCTCAACGCAGGCACGCAGTCTGGCGATTACGCTGCGATGCACGAGGCGACGACGCGGATGCGTGAAGGCATCGCGCAACTGGAGAGCGGCATCGCCGCACGTCGTGCTCTGGCGGAAGGCATTGCTCCGCGCTCGGTCGCTCTCGCATGGTTTAAGCAAGAGATGAACCTCGCACCCGCTGCCGTGCTCGCTGCGTATCAGGGGTCGGGCGTCACTGTGTTTCATCTCTTCACAATGGGGTTGCTCGTCGCGTTCGCGCTGGCGATGGTCGCCATGTATTTCTTCAAGATGCGCCGCGCGGCGGCCCTCTTTGGGCGAATCGAGGCCGACAAAGGATCGCCGCCACCGGGATCCGCACCGGAGCTTGCGGGTGGCAAACCTCCGTCCCGTGACAAACCAGCCACTCCTGCTGACAAGCCTGCTGCACCATGAGCGATCTGCCTCCAGAAAAGACCGCGCCGCCATTGACCGCCAATTGGCGCGGGCAGCTCCGCGTGGGGAGCATCATCAAGGAAACGCCGAACGTGAAAACGTTTCGGCTGCTGCCTGCATCCGGCGAGCGCTTCCTCCCCTTCACCTTTGTGCCGGGTCAGTTCCTCAACCTCGCGTTCTGGATTGGCGGCGCGCGAATGAACCGCTCCTACTCCATTTCATCCTCGCCAAACCAGCGCGAACACGTCGATCTCACCGTGCGGCGTGAGCCACGCGGCGCGGTCTCGCGTCACATCGTCGATTTGCTCAAGGTGGGCGACATCATCGAAGCGGGTGGCCCGGTCGGCAAATTCACGTTTGATGGCACCGAGGCGGACAGCATCGTCCTCATCTCCGGTGGCGTGGGCATCACGCCGATGGTGAGCATCAGTTGTTATCTCACCGAGCAGAAATGGCCCGGCGACATCTTCTTCATCTATGTGTGCCGCACTCCCGCCGATTACATTCTGGCGGATGCCATCGCCGCGCTGGCGCGCGAGAATCCCAAGCTGCACGTCATCATTACCATGACCCGACCGGAAGGGACGGACTGGCAAGGCCCGCGCGGACATCTCACGGCGGAATTGCTCGCCCAATCCGTTCCCGAACTGACATCGCGACGAATCCACCTCTGCGGCCCGATCCCGATGATGGATGCGACGAAAGCGCTCCTCGCCGAAATGGGCGTGCCTCCAGACCAACTCAAGACCGAAGCCTTCGGCACCCCCAAGCCAACCCCGGCTCCCGCAGGAACCACCGCCAAACCTTCCGCCGAAGCCGCCGGGCCGCTGGTGACATTTTCCAAGAACAACAAGTCGGCGAAAATTCAGGCCGGTCAGACTGTGTTAGAACTATCCGAAGACCTCGGCATCGGCATCGAATTCTCCTGCCGCGTCGGCACCTGTGGCGTGTGCAAAGTGAAGATGACATCCGGCGAGGTCACGATGGCGGTCGATGACTCGCTCGACGCCGACGACAAAACCAACGGCATCATCCTCGCCTGCCAGGCCATCCCGAAAGGCGACATTGCCGTGGAGGCATAGCCCTATGAAAGCACGCGAACGCATCATCCTCACCGGCATCCTCAGCCTCCTTGTGCTGGGCTGGCTTGGGTTTCTCGTGCATAGCTCGCCGCGCTTTGCGGGCAGCGGCATGGGCGCGGTGTTTGGCATCGCGGGGGCGGTCCTCATGCTGTTCCCGCTCGCCTATCCCATCGTCAAGCGCATCCCCTTCATCAACACCCGCGTCACCAAGCATGTGTCGATGGAGACGCTGATGATCATCCACGTTTATGCGGGCATCTTCGGCCCCTTGCTTGCGATCATTCACACCGGCCACAAGTATGAAAGCTGGCTGGGCATCACGCTGACCGCCGCGATGCTGCTCGTCGTCGTGAGCGGGTATGCGGTTCGTTATTTGCTCACCTACGTCAATCAGGAGGTAAAGGATAAGTTGCTCCTGCTGCAGACAGCGCGTGGCGATCTCGACCATGCGTGGGGAGTGCTGGAGAACCTCCCAGCGGAACAGAGCGCACCACCAAAGGCACCCCTCCTCATGGCTGCGATGGCGAACCTGGGGATAGACCTCTCACCCGGCGGCCCGACCGGAGAAGTCACCCGCACCGCCGAAGCCGTCGCGGACCTCGAATATGCAGTGCGCACACACGAGCTGTTCAAACGCTGGTTCAGCCTCGCGCTGAAGCTTCACATCGTTCTCTCCCTGCTTTTCTATGTGCTGCTCGGGCTGCACATCTGGGCAGGCATTCACTTCGGACTAAGGTGGTTCTCATGACACTCAAAAAAGCACTCCTCTTCGCGGTCCTCACCTTCGTCTTGCTGGTGCTCGCTTTCTTTGTCTTTTCCTCGCGTCATCCCGATAAGACGGCGCACGCGGCACTCTCACCCGCCTCCTGGCAGCACATGGTCCTCCCCGGCGCACTGTCGCAGCCGCACGCTTTTCTCGCCGACAATTGCGCCGCCTGCCACACCCCGAACAAAGGCGTCGAGGCGCAGAACTGCATCGTCTGTCATGCCGACAACAAGACCGTCCTCCAACGTCAGCCGAGCGCCTTCCATGCGGAGATCAGCGAGTGCGCCGCCTGCCATCTCGAGCATCAGGGCCGCATTCCGAGCACGACAAAAATGGATCACGTCGCCCTCGCGCACATCGGCTTGAAGCAAGCGCAAAAGTCCGCCACCGCGCACGATCCGCAACTCGCTGCACTCGTCGCCTGGATGAAGCAGACCGACTCGTCACCCCACGCGCCGCAACTTCAGCGCGCCGAGTCGCAGCTTAATTGCGCGACGTGCCATTCCACTAAAGACCGCCATCGCGGCCTGTTCGGCAACGACTGCGCCTCATGCCACGCGACCACGAAATGGACCCTTCCCGACTTCCGCCATCCCTCGTCCACCTCGCAGTCCTGCGCCCAATGCCATCAGGCTCCGCCAAGTCATTACATGATGCACTTCAAAATGGTTTCGATGATGACCGCCCGCGTGGCAAAGGCCGAGGTCAATCAATGCTTCCTCTGCCATCAAACCACCTCATGGAACGACATCAAAGGTGTCGGCTTCTACAAGCACCATTGACGACCATGACCCGTGATCCCATCTGCGGCATGACCGTCAATCCAGACAGCGCATTTCATGCCGAGCGCGATGGTCAGACGTATTATTTTTGCGGTGACGAATGCCTCCAGCAATTCTTGAGTGCTCAAGCGGTCTCTCAGCGTGCCGGGCCGTGTGTCATCGTGATCTTTGGCGCGTCCGGTGATTTGACGAAACGCAAGCTGCTGCCTTCCCTCTGCAACCTCGCCGCCAGCGGTTTGCTGGCGGAGGACTTTGCCATCATTGGTGTGGGTCGCAGAGAGTGGTCTGACGAAGACTTCCGGCAGCAGATGCGGGAGGCCGTGGCCGAGTTTGCCCCGCAGAAAGTGGACCCGGCAGTGTGGACTAACATCGAGCAACGGCTGCGCTACTGCCGTGGGGCCTACACCGATCCGGGAACTTATCAAAAGCTGAGCACCATGCTGGCTGAGTCAGACGCAAAGCAGCACACCGGCGGGAATGCGTTGTTCTATCTCTCCGTGCCGCCCGCTTCCTTTGCACCTATCGCTCAACAGCTCCACGAGAACGGTTTGTTGCAGGAGAAGCCGCCGGTTTGGCGGCGGCTCGTGATCGAGAAGCCGTTCGGACATGATCTGGCCTCCGCACGCGAATTGAATGCCACCCTCGCCTCGGCTCTCGCCGAATCGCAAATCTTCCGCATTGATCATTACCTCGGCAAAGAGACTGCGCAGAACCTCCTCGTGTTCCGATTGGGCAACAGCATGATCGAACCGGTCTGGAACCGCATGTTCATTGATCATGTGGAGATCACGGCGGCGGAAGCGATTGGGATCGAAGGCCGCGCAGCCTTCTATGAAACCGCCGGAGCGTTCCGCGACATGATGCAGACCCACATGCTGATGCTGCTCGCGCTCATCACGATGGAACCGCCTGCCTCGCTGTCAGGCGAAGCCGTGCGCAATGAAAAGGCCAAGCTGCTCCAAGCCATTCGGATTCCCAAGCCAGAGGACGTGATGCGCGACGCTGTGCGCGGCCAGTATGGGCCGGGCGAGATCGACGGCAAACCCGCCGCCGGGTATCGCGAAGAACCGGGCGTATCGCCAGAATCAACAGTCGAAACCTTTGCCGCTGCCAAGCTGTGGGTGGACAACTGGCGCTGGGCAGGCGTGCCGTTCTATTTGCGCACCGGCAAAAGACTCGCCCGCCGTGTCACCGAGATCATCGTCCATTTCAAGCGTCCGCCGCTGTCGCTGTTTGGCGGCACGGAATGTTCCCCGCTCGGCCCCAACCTGCTCATCATGCACATCCAGCCCGAGGAGGGCATCACGCTGCAAATGCGCGCGAAGACACCAGGCCCTACCATTCACGCGCGCGCTGTGACGCTCGACTTTGACTATGCTCAATTTGGCAAAGTTGCGCCCACCACCGGCTACGAAAAGCTGCTCTATGACTGCATAATCGGCGATGCCACACTCTTCCACCGTTCGGACATGGTGGAGGCCGCGTGGAAGGTCGCTGATCCGATTTTGAGCACCTGGGCCGAGCATCCGCGCGATCACCTGGCATTCTATGCCCCTGGAACATGGGGGCCGCCAGAAGCTGAAAAGTTGCTGGCGAGTGAGGGCCATTGGTGGACGGCCTAACCCTTCAATCGACGAACTCATCCGACATCACGAGACACTGCCATGAACGACGAACACACTCATCCTGCGCCTGCTGTGAAGCACGATTACTGCGGCGGTCACGATCATCATGGCGGCGACGTGAAGCCCTCACCAGCGGCAAAATACTTCTGTCCCATGTGTTCTGGTGTGGAGTCGGACAAGCCTGGCGACTGCCCGAAGTGCGGCATGACTCTCGTGCCCAAATCAGGCACGGCGGCGACCGAGGAGGATGATAGTGAACTTACTGACATGACGCGTCGCATGTGGATTGGCGCGCTGCTCTCGCTGCCCGTGTTTCTGCTCGCGATGGCGCATCTTTTTCCCGGTGCTCCGCATTGGATCATGGGCGGGGTGTCGCGC
>NZ_JBAQCR010000371.1:0-4323 GCF_049294395.1 Prosthecobacter sp. | reverse complement strand
CGGGCGGTTTGGCGGAGAGCAACCTCGGGCATCGAAAGCCTTCGACGCCAAACACGGCCGACCTACGGCCAGCGCGCTGCGCGGATCGTAGGACGAACGTGGCGACAGCCCGTCCGTCCATGAGCGCAAGGCAGACGTCTTGAGCCTCCGAGCGTTGGATGAGGCGGCCTTGGGCGTGGCGCAAGCGCTGTGGCGTAGGAGCGTCCTCGCAGTCGGGCGGTTTGGCGGAGGTGGCGCTGGGGCATGGGCAGCGCTGGACGCCAAACACGGCCGACCTACGTTCCAGCAAGCCGCATGCCTTCTCAGGGAACAGACCTGTTTTCAAGTGAGCATGGCATTGGCGCCGCAGTGGCGTATGAAGCAGCGTATACGTATGAAGGAGTGTGTCGGCGGAGCCAGGGGGATTCGCCCCGCATGCGCTTCTCGTGGCGCAGAAGAACATGCATGCTGCATCAAAGTGTGTGGCTGATCTGGGTGGGCTGAGGCACGAGTTCGGGTTGCAAACTCGGCTCGCTCAGCATCCGCCGCTGGGGGTGCGCGGCGGTTTTGTGTCACCGCTACGCGGTTCCACGGGAGGGTGCGGTGGGTGGGGGCGTTTACCGTGGGTTGGCACCCACGGCTACCCTTGTGCCAGCGCTACGCGCTTTCGGAAATGGCCTGCGGGGCAAGCCGCTGGGCATGAGCTTGCATGGTTGCCGTGTTCGTCATTCCTTCGCTTTTGGAAATGGCCTGCGGGCAAAGAGCTGGACGTGAGCTTGCATGGCTCCCGTGCTCGTCATTCGGTCTCGCTTTCGGCGCGCTGTTTTTCGAGGCCGCACCACCCGTTCCAGTAGTGCGGGCAGCTTTCCATGCGCAGGATTTCTTCGCTGGTGTGGCCGCTGCGGTGGGGATCGAAGTTCATCGCTTTCATGTGGTCCACGAAGGCGTCGGGGAGGCGGACGTTCCGCTCCACGTAACGGGCGAGGACTTCGGGCCAGATCCAGACGCCGTCGCTGCGCTCGAGGGAGCTGAGGGGCGGGCCATCGTAGTTGAGGCGGAATTTGTGATATGAGAGCATGCCGCCGCAGGGGACACCGTCTCTGAGATAACGGATGATCTTTTCTCTGTTTTCCACCTGCCACGTGGGATCGATCACCAAGGCGGGGTGGATGGAATAGGAGTCATCGAGATGCTCGGACCAAGACCCCACGGTCATGACTTTTTTGCGCGCAGACATTCGTGCTGCGAGGATGGAGAAAAAAGTGGGGCGGAGTCCAGCGCGGGTTTGGCTGGTTACTAGATGCCAGATCCTGGATGCTAGATGCCGCTCCCCTGCCCTGCTGCGGATGCAGGGGGCTTATTAAAGGATCTGCAGGAGCACGCGGCTCACCAGGAGGAGGAGCACGGAGGCGTAGATGACGCCGCAGGCGATGTCTTCTGGCTGCATGGCGCGCCGGGCGGTGCTGGGCGCGGATTCATTGAAGATGAAGGGCGGCATGGGAGATGTCATGGTCGTGGTGGGTGCGGGGTGGATGACGTATCTGGGCCGGAGGGCGAAGGAATCCGTGATGGACAGCCCCAGACTAACCTGCCGCGGCGGGAGTGCCGATGAGTGAAAGGTTTATTTTTTGGGATGCTCGTATTTAGAAGGACGAGGCGAAGACAGGCGGGCCGGAGGGAGAGGGCAGTGAGGCAATGCCCATCGCACTTCCAAGCAGCGGGGTCGCCTGCAGACTGGGCTGGGCAGTGGATGGCTTTGTGATTGGATGGCTGCCCCCTTCGCATGTGTTCACGGCAGGGCCTCTGTTCACGTCTCCGTGAACAGCGTGGTTTTCGTGAACAGACCTCATCCCGATCAGGCCCTGCGGGGCTCCATTCCGTAGTGGGAGCGCCGAAATTCTGTCGGCCCGGGGGAAGCTCCGCGATGGGGGCGGACAGCGCATTTTCAGCGGAGCTTGATTCCCTGTCGATGAGCCAGGGACGCTCGCCCGGAGCGGACACAATGTCGGCGTCTCATCAGCGGTTTAAAGCTGGTGCTTTTCACTCACGACGCCCGATCCTGGCAGACTTCTGGGGCGGTGGGTCGAACAGAGGTTTCTAACCGCTGATTTGACGCTGATGAGACGCTAATACAAACCGTCTGAAGATCCGGATTCTGCATTCCGGATTAGCGTCTTGTCCGTGAAGTGTGGGGATGTCTGAGATGAGGGCGAGGCAGCTTGCGAAAGCGCTGGCCGACGGGCATGAACCGTAGCGAAGCGAAGATAGCCTGCCGCAGGCTGCCCGGAGGGCGAACGCAGTGAGGCAATGCCCATCGTACTTCCAAGCATCGGGGTCAGTCTTTGACTTTGAGCTCGCTGGCGGTGAGTCGGGGCTGGACGAGGGTGCCGGTGGGGGTCCAGTCCTGCCGGGGGAGATCGATGGCGAAGGTGAGGGTGCCGGTGTGCTGCGCGGTGCCGGAGACGAGGGTGCCGGTGCATTGCTGCGGGGTGCAGCGGACGTTGCGGAGCTGGAGGGCGGCGCCGGCGGCATCGAGCCCGGCTTTTTGGAAGAGCACCAGCATCTGCTCGCCGAGCGCGGTGAAGTCGCAAGTGATGGAGCTGCGGTCTGCGAGGCGCAGGATGAGGAGGGAGAAATTGGCCCGGTCCGTCTGGATGGCGAGCGCAAGGTAGGATTCGTCATCGCTCCACTGCGGCGTGCAGCGGCCCTCCGGCGCGGTGATGACGAAGGGCGGCCGGCCCTTCTCTTCCAGCACGAGGGTCTGCGTGGCTTCCTTTTCCTCCCCTGCCCCTGCCGCGCCCGACGCGTCCAGCGTGATGGCACCGGGCAGAGGCGCGGAATCGCCCAGGCGCAGGTGAAGCTTGCCGCTGGGGGAAGCGAGTTGGGTGGGTGCGGGTGGTGTGGCTACGGGCTCCGCTGCTGCGGCGGCGAGGGGGAGGGCCAGGGCGAGGAGGAGTGCGCGCATGAGGGATATGGCGGGTTGGTAGGCCAAAGTATTCGGAGCGCTTTGTAGCTTAAAGCGAAGAGATGTAGCTGTATTCACGTCATGCGAATTCAATTCTTACACACGGCCAAACGAAACACACTTGCCCTCAGAGTCATCCTCGTCACTGATAAGCATCCTACCGATCATTAATCTACAAAAATATGCCTGCAAACATCAACATTCCACGCCTTACCGACAAGGAGATCGCGGAAGCTTTGGTCTCGGCAGCCAAAGAAGTAGCCGAAATTTGCCCACTAAAACTCATTATCAATGTTCCGCTTAGAGGGCACCAAGAAGTTAACCACGAACTAGATGCATTGCCTCCCGGATCTGATCTTGAATTGCTTCTAGCAGAAAACTCTGTTATTGCCCCTTCCCTTCATCTCCGAGGACCTGGCAATAAAATTGTTGTTATTGTCGACCGTAAGATAGAGGCACCTTTTGATGTTTTGCGATTTGAGAATAACTGGCAAGAAGGACTTAGTGAGGAGCAGCGCAAGCAAGAGGTAAAGCTGACCTTTAAACTCACTTCACTGTGCCGCAAAAACCTCAAAGCACCGGAGTTGGACGCCTCACTTTTGGGAGACCCAAGCACTGCGTGGGGGAAATATAGAAATGCGCAAGCCGGGGTGCTTAGCAGTCTTCAAAAGACCGCGGGACAAATTATTGTTGATGTCGCAAGGGAGAATGCTGAGATCGAAAAACTTCGGTCTGAGCGGTTTGAGAAACTTGAGAGCCAACTGCGAGGAGAATTAACGGCGGAGAGGGAAAAGCTTCAGCGACAGCATGATGAACTCGTGGCTGAGATTGAAAGACGCGAGAAAGCATATTCAGACAAGGAAGCTGAGTTCCAAACCAAAGAAGCCCGCTACGTTTCGCGTCAGAAGCAAGACGAACAGATCAAGCAAATCCAAGCATGGCTTGAAAACTGGGGACTCACAAAAGGAACCAGTCGGAAACGTTGGCCGATCACTGCCGCATATATTACAGCACTCATTGTCACCGCAGGCCTTACGATTTATGCCACCACCCACAACTATGACCTGCTGAAGACAACGGATGATCTCGCGAAACTCCAGTGGTGGCATTGGGTCGCCTTGGCATCCAAGGCATTCTTCCCTCTTGCTGCCTTCACGACTTTCATGGTTTATTTCATTCGTTGGTCTTCTTCGTGGGCCAAGCAGCACTCGGAAGAAGAGTTTAGGAACCGTACCCGCTTGATCGACATCGGGCGGTCTGGTTGGCTGTTAGAGGCTGTGCGTGATGCACACGAGAAAAAAGCAGAGATTCCAACTGACCTTCTTCGGGAGCTTTCGAGAAACCTGTTCTCAAATGCAAATTCTTCAGAAGGCGAGATC
>NZ_JBAQCR010000370.1:0-2891 GCF_049294395.1 Prosthecobacter sp. | reverse complement strand
CGGGCTCTATGCCAGGAAGGAACAGCAGAAGGAGCGGGTGTCGTACTGGGTGCTCACTCCCGCAGGCGAAAATGTCATCGTGGGTTTTGCCGCTGGGAAGTGCACGGGGATTCAGAGGATGCAGCCGGTTCCGAAGCAACTGATCCATGAGCAGACGGGTGCCGAGCACGGGGCCTGGATGGCGCGGAGTGCCGGAAGCAAGGGGGGCACGAACGGGAGCCCGCCGTTGCCCACCCCTGCGCAACTCGCCGCAGACGAGATGAACGCGGAACAAGCCAGGCAATGCCGTGAACACTTCACGAGCTACCTTTCCAAGTGCCCTGAAAATGAGATTCGCTGCCTTTGGTTTGTGCGGGATTTAGCCGATGTGGGGATGATCATGCAGATCCAGCTTCAGGAGTCGAAGGTTTACACTGTGCGGGAGGTGTTTGACTGGGCGGAGCAGAATGCGAAGACGCGCGAGATGAGCCACTACCAGATGGTGGTAGCGAAGGAGCTGCTGCCCGGACTCCCGGCCAGCACACCGGGTGTGCCGTTTGCCGAAGGGCTGCATCTTTCCTTCTGGCTGGGGAAGAAGCTGCACACCGTGACCTACAGCAGGAAGGCGGTGCCGCTGCTGGTGCAGCGCCTTTATGACGTGGGCGGCGGGCCGGCCGATTTCACGTATGCGAAATAGCTTCACTCGATCGAATCACCTGCCGTCGGGTCATTAGCGGCCATCGTCATCATCACCGTCATTTTCTGCGCCTTGTTTTGTGCGCCCGGGGCGGTGGGGTTTTATACCACGAGCCATTGAAAACGGGTCTGAGCAGGTTTGTACGGGTAGCGTGGCGCTCCGGTCGTAGGTTGGATGTGTTTGGCGTCGCAACCGCTTCTTCGCTCCACAACTCCCTCCGCCAAACCGTCCGACCACGGGGGTGTTCGCACGCCCCGATGTTTGCGGAACGCTGATGGACGGGCGGGCTGTCGCCACACCCATCCTACGTATGGCGGGCATGCAAGCATCGGCTGCCCGATTTGCCTTGAAGTCTCCAACTGAAAACAAAGTCTCTCCTTCAGAGCCGAACTTTCATCGGCTCCGAAATAGACCCGTTTTCAATGTCTTGTGGTATTACACGCGGCGGGCGTTTCGGCGGGATCACGCTGGCGGCGCGTGGCGGGTGCTTTTTTGCGGGATGGCAGGGCCAGGATTTTTTGCCGGAAATTTGCACACCGCTCCGCAGTCATTTGTTGAATTTTCCCCGGATGGAGGAGCTGGATGTTTCGGGCTTTGACAGGGGCTGGCGCTGCCTGCTGCTTCTTTTTTCCACGTTTTCCATGGTGGATCTCATTTCAGGGTCCTCACGGAGGGTTTTCTTTGCCTTTGGCGGCGCGGGCGGCGGCGGCTGCGGCTCCATGATGATGATGTTCTGAGAGCCTGGGGGCGGCGGCTGCTGCTCCATGATGATGTTCTGGGAGCCTGGGGGCGGCGGCTGCTGCTCCATGATGATGATGTTCTGGGAGCCTGGGGGCGGCGGCTGCGGGTGCTCCATGATGATGATGTTCTGGGAGCCATGGGGTGGCAGAGTGGTGCACCTCTGCGGCACCTTTTGTGCATATTCCGGGTCGCTGAAAAAGGTGCCCAGGTGGGGGTAGGCTTTCTGGGCCGCAGGGTCCGTTTTGAGCAGCCGCAGATGGTCTTCGTCCAGCAGGACGTCCACGGGGTCCTGCTGATTGGAGGTCTGGATGGACTGCAGGGCCTGGGCGTGGCGGGAGGGGTCGGCGGTGAAGAAGCTGACAGAAGGGCCGCCGCAGTGGTAGGTGTCCAGCGGGGTGTGCGTGCTCATGTGTGAGCTGCGGTAGAACGGGGGGCGGGAGTTGAAGCCGATGATGGAACTGCGCACCACCTCCCCGACTCCCAGCACGAGATTGGCCTGCTCATCGGGGGAGAGGTACTCCTTTTCCTGCGCGTGCTGGAGCACCTGCGCGCGGTGATTTTCCTGGAAGCTCTCCAGCATCTCCAGCACGGGCTGTGGCGGCGGGGGCAGCGCTGTCTCCCGCCCATGGCGGTCCTGCAGCTTCATGCCGTCTGCTTGCTTGGCCACGACGAGCTTGCACACGGGATTTTGCTGAATGTCTGCGGTGCTGCGGTCCAGCGTGTGCGCGCAGGGCACGGGCATCCAGGGGTCCACCACGACGACTTTGCGAGGGTCATTCACCTGCACCCTGCGGTCTCTTTCATCGGAGATCGTCACCGCATCTGGCTCGGCGATGAAGACGTAGGTGTGGTCGATCTGGTTGCCACAGGCGAGGATGATGAGGCTGCCATCCGGGATGTCCACGCCCAGGCTCTGCAGTGACTGCGGGTCTGTGAGCAGTGCAAAGCTCGTGTAGGCATGCTCGGCGCACTTGCCCGTGCCTGTGGCGGCGGATTTGTAGCAGTCTGTGAGGACGCTGGAGCTGTCCTCGCCATAGTGGAGCATTTCCTCCACGTCGATGCCGCTTTTTTGCTTCCGCTCATGGTCCACTGCGACGAGCTGCTTGTAGTGGCTGTAGTATTTTGGACCGAGGTGCTGGCCGTTGAGGTCATTGTCCTCTGACTTGGCCACATTGAAGAGTTCTTCGCGTTTGTTGTAGAGCAGGACGTTTCTGCCGGAGGTGCGAAGCACGTCCGGGGCCTGGTTGGGCCCGCCGTCAGTGATGACGGACTTCACGGCGGCATTCACCGCCTGGGCGCAGTGCAGGCTCTGCATCGTCTGCGGGCTCACCTCCAGATTGCGGGCCTCTGCCGGGCGGATGTCGATGCAGTCGAAGGACACGTGTGGCGCTGGCTCCAGCCCGGGCCGCAGCTCCTTCAGGCTCTGGCCGACGATCTGATGGATGGAGCCGGGATTCTGCTGCATGTTCTGGAG
>NZ_JBAQCR010000369.1:0-4581 GCF_049294395.1 Prosthecobacter sp. | reverse complement strand
GCCCAGGGGCTCATCCAGGGGAAGGCCGAGCACGTCATCTCCATCTGGCTCGGCGGGGGCATGGCGCAGACGGACACCTTTGATCCGAAACGGCGCGGCGATCCGCAGGCGAAGAAGGCGGGCTCCTACTACGACTCCATCGACACGGCGGTGCGCGGCGTTCGTGTGTGCGAGCATCTGCGCAATGTCGCACCGCTCATGGAGCGCGTGACGGCGGTGCGCACCGTGCATCACGATGTCATTGATGAGCACGCCGCGGCCACCAACCGCATGCACACCGGCCGTCCGATTAGCGGCACGATCAGCTATCCTTCCATCGGCTCACTCATTACCCACCAGCGCGGTCCCGCCTCAGACGAAGCGCCGCCCTATGTGATCATTGGCTATCCGAACGTCACACGCGGCCCCGGCTTTCTTGGGGCGCAGTCCGGGTATCTTTATCTCACGGATACCAGTCGCGGCCCGGCAGGTCTCTCCCGCCCGCCTGATGTTAGCACCGAGCGTCAGCAACGCCGGGGGCAGTTCCTCTCCGCGCTTCAAGCCAGCGCACCTCCGACCAGCGACCCGAGGCTGAAGAGCTACGATGCCGCCATCCAGCAAAGCCTGAAGTTCAGCGGGCCGGCGTTCAACCGCGTCTTCCAGCTCGACGAGGAGCCCGGTGCGCTGCGCCAGCGCTACGGCGGTGAGTTTGGCCAGCGCTGCCTGCTCAGCCGCAGACTGGTCGAGCAGGGGGTGCGTTTTGTCGAAGTCTCCCACAACCTGAACTTCCTCAACGGCACCGGCTGGGACGCGCACAACCAGGGCATCTTGAAACAGCACGAGCTGATCAAGGAGCTCGACGGCGCCGTCGCCGCGCTCATCACCGATCTCGAAAGCCGTCGGCTGCTCGACAAGACGCTCATCGTCATCACCACCGAGTTTGGTCGTCCGCCCGAGTTTGACGGCGGCGGTGGGCGCGGTCATCAGGGCAGCGCTTTCACCTGTGTGCTGGCCGGAGGCGGCCTGCGCCACTGCGGAGCCTGGGGCGAGACCGATGATCTAGCCAAAAAGATCGTCACGAATCCCGTCAGCGTGCCCGACTTCTTCGCCACCATCTGCGCCGCTGTCGGCGTGGATTACACCGCCAGCCTTCACGACGGCGACCGCCCTGTGCCGATCACGGATCAGGGCAGTCCGATTGCAGCCCTGTTCGCTTAGCGGGCAGAATTAACACGCACAACTGCCCCCGCCGGGTGCTTAAGCAGCACTCGTCATGTGTTCGGAGCTTCCAACCTCAACATGCATTCGCTACGCAGCTCCGCAGATCTCCCGGCATGTTTGCCTCAAATGATTCAAGAGTGCACACCAGCGAACATGCCGAAACCCACAAGGATGGAACTGCCGATCAGAAGGTTTCAGCTTCGAATCCTGACCAGTGCGCCACTCATCAACGATGAGTCTTGTTTTTTGTGGGTGCTCCTCTTGAAGCTCCTTGATCTCTTTCAACCAGTACAAGGTCTGCCGGGCAAACCACAACCAGGCATACATCACGGCAAACCCCAGCCGCTGCCACATGCCATGATGGCGTGTGGCATGATCGCCAATCCAGAACAGCGCCGCCATCACCAGCACCGCACCGAAGGTCCGCCATCCGAAGCGGCGCTGCTGTGGGGAGGCCACCATGCCGGCGGCAATGCAGAAAATGCCTGCGAGGCCCATGCTGATGACAAGACGGATGGCACGATAGTGAACATCCGCGTAAGCGTCCGCCATGCCATGCTCATAGGGCGTGTGTGAAGTGTGGGAGGTGAACCACCATGTGGGCGTCCACCATTCATGCGCCGGCGGTGGCGGCTGCTCGACACGTCGCATCGGCGCGTAGGCCACGAAGAAGTTGCCCATCGCTGTGGCGGCGAGCAGAAGACTGCCGGCGAGAATGAGAACGTTTCCCTCGCTCCGCTGCAGAAAGGCCAGCGCCAGCAGGAACAGCAGCAGGGCGAAGGCAAAGCTGGCGACGATGAGCCAGGGCCAGTGCGGCGCCTTCTTCATGTACTCCGTGACGTAGCTGTCGATCAGGCTCAAGCCGCCGGCTTCGCCACCCATATGACCATAAACCAAAGTTCCCAGCGTGACGATCAGGCAGATGACGATGCCGGAATCGATGAGTCGTGAAAGCAACGGACGGTCATTCATGGGACGCGGGAGATGTCACACCTTGGGTCCCAGATAACGCAGCATGTCATCAAGTGTGTTCAGCTTGCCGTAATCCGCCTCCGGTATTTCCACGCCGATTTTTTCATTCAGGGCGATGAGAAACTTGAGAAAGTCGAAGGAGTCGATGTCGAGGGTCTCGCGGATCTTCTGGTCGGGGCGCAGGCTTTCGGGATCGGACTCGGGCGCAATCTCGCGCAGGCCGGCAAGCAGGATGGCTTTGAGTTCAGATTCGATCATGGCTGGTCGGGAGTTTGCAGGTGGCGGTTGAGGGCTTCGAGAAACTGGGCGCCCACATGGCCGTCGGTGGCGCGATGATCCGCGGCAAGCGAGGCGGTCATCACCGGATGCACGCCGAGCATGCCATCCTTGGCCCAGGGCTGCTCCATGATTTTGCCGAGGCCGACAATTGCCACCTGCGGCGGATAGATGACGCCAAACACGGTCTCCACACCGAGATCGCCGAGGCTGGTGATCGTGATCGTCGCATCGGTCATCTCAGAACTGCGCAGACGACCGCTGCGCGCGCGGGGAATGAGGTCGCTCAAAGCGGCCATCACCTCGTCGTTGGATTTTTTGTCCACATCGTGAATGGCCGGAGCCACCAGGCCGCCGCCTTTCATGGAGATGGCAAAGCCGAGATGAACCGCCTCAGAAACACGGTGCTCACCGTCGATCCAGAAGCCGTTGAGCTGCGGCACATCCCGCAGCGCCTTCGCCAGCGCCTTCAGCAACGGAACCGCTGGCAGCAGGCGGGCCTTGATGCTGCGTTTTTGATTCTCGGCCTGCAGCCACGCCAGTGTGGCGCTCATGTCGATCCGTGTTTGCAGGTAGTAGTGAGGAATCTCGCGTTTCGATTTCGCCATGGCGGCGGCGATGGCGCGACGCATCGCGTCACCTGTCTTCGGCGCGGCTGGTTTGGCCGCACGTTCGACATCCGCCGCCTCAATCGCCCCACCCGGCCCGCTGCCACGCAGGCCTGCGATGTCGATCTTCAACTCCGCAGCGCGCCTGCGTGCCAGCGGGGAGATGCGCAAGCGCGTGACCGGCTTGGCGGCCAGCTCGACATCTTCGCGGTCAATCAAGCCACCTGGGCCGGTGCCATGGCCGACGAGACGGTTCAAATCCACATGCAGTTCGGCGGCGATCTTCCTGGCCAAGGGCGAAGCGTGAATGTGCGGCGTCTCAGGCACCACCACCGGCGCTTCGATGGCGGGTGCCGGGCTTGTCGGTGGTGAAGTCGCCGCAGGCATGGCTTCGCTCGTCTTGATCACGGCCAGCAAGCTGCCAACGGGAATCTTGGCTCCGGGCTCGGTGACGAGTTTTTCAATCTCACCTGACACGAAGCATTCGACGTCGATGATGCCTTTGTCCGTGTCGACCTCGGCGATGATCTGACCGCGTTTCACGGCATCGCCCGGCTTGACGTGCCATTTCACGAGGGTGGCGGACGCCATGTCCGCGCCGAGGCTGGGCATGACGAAATCAGCCATGGGAGCGGACGAGGTTTTGCACGGCGGCGATGATGGATTCCACCTGCGGCAAAGCCGCAAGCTCCAGATGCTTTGCGTAAGGGATCGGCACCTCGGCGGCGCACACACGCTGCACCGGGCGGTCGAGTTCATAAAAGGCCTGCTCCATGATGCGGGCGCTGATCTCGGCGGAGATGCCGCCGCTGCGCCAGCCTTCATCGACGATGAGCACGCGGTGCGTCTTCGCCACGCTGCGCATGATCGTGGTGTCATCCAGCGGGCGCAGCACACGCAGATCGACGACTTCCGCGCGGATGCCCTCCTCCGCGAGCTTCGCTGCGGCGGTGAGTGACTTCTGCAAACTCGCGCCGTAGGTCAGGAGGGTGACGTCCGAGCCCGCGTACCGCACTTTGGCCGTGGAGATGTCCACCGGGCCCGGACTGGCGGGCAGCTCTCCCTCCATGACATACAGAGTCTGGTTTTCGAAGATCAGGACCGGATCCGGATCTTCCAGCGCGGCCGCGAGCATGCCGTAGCCATCCTCCAAAGTCGCGGGGGTCAGGACCTTGATGCCGGGGATGTGCGCATACCAGCCTTCGAGGCTGTGCGAATGCTGCGCCGCGAGCTGTTTGCCGCCGCCGGTCGCCATGCGGATGACAAGCGGCACATGGAACTGGCCCCCGGACATGTGCAGCAGCGAGGCCGCCGTGTTCATGATCTGATCCAGCGCCAGCAGGCTGAAATTGCAGGTCATGATCTCGACGATCGGCCGCATGCCGCCCAGCGCCGCGCCGATGCCGGCGCCGGTGAACGCCGATTCCGACAGCGGCGTGTCGCGGATGCGCTCCTCGCCGAACTCCTGCAGCAGGCCCTTGGTCACGGCGTAGCAGCCGCCGTAGCGACCGACATCCTCGCCCAT
>NZ_JBAQCR010000368.1:0-9157 GCF_049294395.1 Prosthecobacter sp. | reverse complement strand
ATCATGGCCGGCATGGGCATCTGCGGCATGTAGCCGGGCGGATAACCGGGCATCTGCGGCGGGTAGCCCTGGGGCATGGGGTAGCCTGGGGGATAACCCGGCATCTGCGGCGGGTAACCCTGCGGCGGCGGGTAGCCTGGGGGATAGCCGGGCATCTGCGGCGGGTAGCCCTGCGGCATGGGGTAGCCGGGTGGATAGCCGGGCATCTGCGGCGGGTAGCCGTGCGGGGGCGGATAGCCTTGGGGATACCCCTGCGGCAGCGGCTGAGTGACACCCGGTGGGGGCGGGGGCTGCTGGGGATTCTGCGGATTTTCCGGGGTTCCAGGCTGCTGCGGATTCATGAAGATGACCTTTTCAGAGTACGAGGACGGAACTGCGGCCCCCTTTCTTGGGGTGCAGATATTCAAACACTGACAAAAAAATCAGAATCCTTCGTCGCCGCCGACCGTGAAGGTCACGTTGGCGACCTTCGCTACTGCGAGGGCGTTGAGCACGTCGATGACACGCTCATAGGTGGCCTGTTCCTCCGCCTGAATGGTCACGATGACCTTGGCGTTGCGGTTGTCAGCCTCCTGCTTGAGACGCTTGAGCGTGCTGATGAAGTCAGGGAGAGCCTTGTCGGGACGGTTGCTGTCGAATTCCTCTTCATTGAGGGTGACGGCACCGGATTCTTCAACGCCGACGATGATTTCATCCGGCATTTCCTGGGGAGCATCGGCGCTGGGGGGAGCCAGTCCGGGGAGCTGGCTCTTGAGCTCGCGCTCGACCTTCACGGAACCAACCATGACCATGAAGAAGAGCATGATGACGAACACGACGTCGATCATGGGTGCGATCTGGAAGCCGACAGCGAGCTGTTCAGTTTCGATTTCGCGATGCTTTTTTTTGCCGAGTTCAGACATGAGGGGAAGAATTACTCTTTGTTCAAGGCAGAGAAGGAGATGTCATCAATGCCCGCCTGGGCGATGACACTCATGACGCGCTGGATTTCGATGGCAGGGAGGCGTTTGTCGCCACGAATCACCGCACGGTACCTGGCGTTGGCCTCGTGGCGGGCGCGGAGCTTGTCCACAAGGGGGCTGACATCCTCATACGAGCTGTTTTCAAAGAGGATGATGGCCTTGCCATTGGTCCAGCGCACATTGAGGTTGGCCTCGTTCTGCACGTCTTTTTCCTTTTTCTTGGCATCTTTGGCGACAGGGAGCTGAATCTCCTTGTCGATACTCAACACCTGCGCCGAGGTGATGCTCATAAAGAAAATGAGCAACACCAAGAGCACGTCAATCATCGGAGCAATCTGAAACTCCGGTTCGCCATCACCACCGCCGCCGCCGCCGCCCATAGTGTTAGAAGGTCAAGGGTTGAGTATAAGAGATAAGAGGAGGATGAATCAGGCTGCAGTGGCAGGCTGAACGTCGCCAGCGACCCAATTTGGGATGGCGGCGTAGAATTCTTCTTCGCCGACGTGGGCGTCCTTGAGATGAGCGTAGGGCATCTTGCGGAAGAGGGCCATGACGATTTCCTGGAGATCGC
Source organism: Prosthecobacter sp. (assembly GCF_049294395.1). Classification (GTDB taxonomy): domain Bacteria; phylum Verrucomicrobiota; class Verrucomicrobiia; order Verrucomicrobiales; family Verrucomicrobiaceae; genus Prosthecobacter. The sequence continues at coordinate 7,624 of NZ_JBAQCR010000368.1, read as the reverse complement.
TCATGCTGACCTGGAGGCGATTGCGGAGGAAGTAGAAGAACATGAAGGCAGGAACGGCGATGAAGAGGCCGGAGGCGGTAGCGATGAGCACCTCACCGATAGCGCCGGAGAGCTTGGCGGGGTCCCCTGCACCGCTGGTCTTCAGGGTGGAGAAGGCGCGCATCATCCCGGTCACGGTGCCGGTGAGACCGATCATGGGGGTGCAAACACCGATAACGGAGAGGTAGTTGATGCGGGTCTGAACGGCGGCGTTGACCTTGTTGAGCTCGCTGAAGAGGGCGGCTTCGGTGGCGTCATGCCCGTCTCCGAGGAAGCTGAGTCCGACGCGGGTGGTGTTGGTGAAGGGGGAAGGATTGCCTTTGCAGAACTGGTAGGCGCCGACGTAGTCACCGGCACGGAAGAGATCCTGAACCTGGGCGACCTGGGCTGGAGGGGCGGCCCTTTTGATGCCGGTGCGCATCCAGAGGTCAACGGTGAGCCAGACGAGAGCGATGGAGCAGACGGTGATGGGATACATGACCCAGCCACCTTCAATGAAACGATCGATCAGCGATTCACCACCTCCACCATGCTCAGCAGCGGCAGCACCTTCCGGGGGAGCGGCGTCTTCAGCATAGAGGTTGAAGGAGGTAAGGACACCCAGAGCCAGCAGGACGCAAAGGAACGCGCGGGCAGGGCCGTGGGGGATGTGGCGGGTCATGATGGTGGCAGTGTTGGTTTGCATGGGGAAATGATTCAAGCTTTGGGTTTGGAGTCGGTGGGTTTGGCGGGCTCGCCTTCCTTAGGTTTGGCTGCGTCCGACTTGCCATCGGCAGCGGCGGCGTCAGCCTCTTCCTCGGGGACATTCTTCATTCCGGCAATCGCGGCTTTCTCCTTGGTGGCGGTTTCGGCGACCGGGGAACCGGGATAGGATTCACTGATGCGGGCGAGGAAGGCGTTGGCGTCCTCATAGCGCTTCATTTTGATGAGGATCTTGGCGGCATTGAGCTCGGCCTCAGGGACGCGCTGCATCTGGGTGCCGTAGAAGACGGGGATGCGGAGGTAGGCGAGCAGGGCTTTTTCCCACTCCTTCTTGCGGGTGTGAACGTCTGCGATCAGAGCCCAGAGGGAGGCGCCAATGGCGGAGTCGTCGGTTTCCTTGAGGATGCTCTGGGCTTCCACGAGGATGCCGGCGTAGTCCGAGGAGGTCTGGCGCTCGATGTCGAGCTGAATGATGCGGAGGCGCATCTTCTGAGCGTCGGTGAGCTTGAGGGCGCGGAGAGACGGGAGGGCTTTGACGACTTCGTCGAACTTGCCGCCCTGATTGAGAGCTTCGATGTAGGCGAAGTAGATGTCGATGTACCAGTTGCCCTCGATGCCTTCGAAATGCTCGAAGAAGTCACGGCCCTTCTTGAGGACGGCGATGGCTTCATCGGTCTTGCCTTTGGCGAGGAGGTCGGCGGATTCGGTGAGTTCAGCCGGATAGGGCCACTCGAGGGAATCGATGTTCTTCTTTTCCAGGATGGTGGTGGCTTTGTTTTCACCGATCTGAACGGTGCGGACAATCTTGCCGTCCTGAATGGAGAACTCGGAGGAGAAGACGCGGTTGCCGTCCTTGAGGACGATGGCCTGGCCGAAGGCGGAACCAGCGGCGAGGACGGCGAAAGCGAGCAAAAAGCGGGCGAACGAGTGCATGAAAATCGTGGGGTGGGTTCGCGTGAAATTACAGGGTGGGGAGGAGTTTCTCAGCCTCTTTCTTTTCCGGCTGACCCTCAAGATCCTTGCGTTCGATCATCTCCTGAATCGTTTTTCTGGCCTCCTCGCTCTTGCCGAGAGCCTTGAAGGACTTGCCGCAGAGGAGGTAGGCCTTGGCCATTTCATCCTTCCATTTCTGGTGGGCGATGAAGACGCGCTGGAAGTAGGCGATGGCAGCCTCGTGCTTGCCTTGGAGAGCCTCGATCTCGCCAAGCATGCGGAGGGCATTGGCGGTGGCGTGGCCGCGCCATTCCTTGGTGTTGGAGATGGTCTCGAAGATCTTCTTGGCTTCGTCATACTTCTTGAGTTTGACGAGGGTCTTGGCCTCACCCTGCGTGGCATCCAGCACATGGGAGCTGCCGGGATAGTTGTTGAGGGCATCGCGGAAGAGTTCCAGAGCCTTGTCATTCTCGCCCTTTTCGAAGGCGATTTCAGCCAGACCGACGGGAGCGCCGTCTGAGAATTCGCTGGTCTTGAAGAAGTCTCTGAGGCGGACGTAGCAGCCATTGGCTTTCTCGAGATCGCCTTTCTTGCGGGCAGCATCACCCACGATGCTGAGGAGCATGGGGCTGAGGTCATCCGGCTTGGCGACTTCGACGATGATGGTGAGGAACTTCTCGGCCTTTTCAGGCAGCTTCATGGTCTTGGCGAGCCATGCCTTGGCAAAGAGAATGCGCATTTGAGCGGTGCCGTTCATGGCGGCCTGCGGCGGGCTGAGCAGCGTTTCGAGCTGTTTTTCGACGTCTTCAAAAGTGACCTCTGGCGCGGGAGCGGCAGCGACCACCGGAGCTTTGTCGGCGGCCTTGGCACCATCCGCAGGCGGTGTTGCCGGCGCAGAAGCTGCGGCGACGCGGCGGCGTTTTGGAGCGCTGATGGAGACGAGTTGCTGGATCAAGCCTTCCACCTGCTGATTGGCGACGATGGGGATGCGGGTTTTGATGTGTTCAGCGAGGAGCTTTTTGGCTTCCTCCACCTTGGTTTCCTTGATGAGAGCGCGGCTGATCCAGAGGATGGCCTTGAGGGCGAGGTCGTCGTTGTCCTTGTGGGTGTTGTAATAACGCTGCCACATTTCCGCCAGTTCCTTCCACTTGTTGGAGCCGACGTAGAGATCCGTCACCTGATCCATGGCGTAGGTGAGGACGTCGTCGGTCTTGGCCTTGTCCACGGCGGCGGCGAACTGAATCATCGCGTTCTCATAATCGGCGCGCTGATTGTAGATGTCTCCGAGGAGGGCGTGCACCTGACCGATGTTCTGATCGTTCGGAGCGTCTTTGACGATGCTGAGGAGTTCAGATTCCGCAGTCTTTTTGTCGCCGCCTTGGAAATCAATGAAGGCGAGGCGGTAGCGTGCATCGACGACATACTGCCCCTTGGGGTTGTCCTTGATGTAGGTCTTGAGGGCCTTGGTGACGCTCTTGGAGTCGTTCTGATAAAAGTAAGTCAGAGCGATGCGGTACTGGAGGTCGTCCTTGTAGGTGGTCTGCGGGAAGTCCTGGAGCACCTTTTCATAGGTGGTGCGGCACTCGTCGAAGCTCTGGAGTTCGAACTGGACGCTGCCGATGAGGAAGTAGAGGCGCTCTTTGTCGGCCTTGGGGAAGCTGAGGGCTTTTTTCCAGGCGGCGATGGCTTCTTTGAGCTGCTTGTTCTGGTAGGCCAGCATGCCGAACATCATGGAGACCTCGCCGACCATGTCGCTGTCCGGGAAGTTCTCGATGAAGGATTCGCAGCCTTCGCGGGCCTCCTTGATGCGTTTCAAGGAAGCATTGACCATGATGAGGCCGTACATGCACTTGTCGCGCTGGGCGAACTGCTTGAAGTCTTTGACGACGACTTCGAAGGCGAGAATGGCCTGCCAGAGGCGGGAGGGATCACCAGCGCCTGCGTCTGTGGGGGAACCCATTTCATAGTAGCAGCGACCGAGGCGGTAGTAGAGAGAGGCATCGTAATCGGTGCGCTTCTCGATTTCAGCCATGATTTCCTTGTTGGCCTTGAGCTTGGTTTCGATCTCGTCCTTGCGGACGCCCTTGGCGGTCTTGAGCTGGGCCTCCAGCTTGGCCACCTGCTCGGTCTGGATGCGGGAGATTTCGTTCTTTTTGCGGACGAGCTGGTAGGCGCCGAGAGCCTCCTTGTAGGACTTCTTTTCCATCATCTCATCGCCGAGCTTGAGATAGATGTTGTTCATCTGAGCAATGCTGTCACCACCGGAGGCGAAGTTGCGCACCTTGTCCATGAGGGCGGTGGCTTCATCGAGCTTGCCGCTGCTGACGTAAATGTTGGCCGCGAGCATGGCGGCCTGGATGGATTCCGCGCTGCGGATGCCGTCTGCCAGAACCTTGGTGAGGATATCGAGCGCCTCGTCCTTCTTGTTCTGTTTGTTGAGGGTGTCGGCAATGATGAGCCCGGCCTCGGCTTTTTTCTCCGGCGAACTGCGCACCACATCGGTCAGCTCTTTGATCCCCTGCTCTTCCTTCTTGCTGGCGATGTAGGAGCGGCCCAGAGCCATGCGGACATCGACAATGGCGGAGCCCTGCGGGAACTCCTTCACGTAGGCTTCGAGAGATTCGATGGCCTTCGGGTAGTCGTTGAGATTGTAGTAGCAGGCGCCTTCGGTGAAGAGGATGCTCTCGAAGGGCTTGTTGTTGAGGTTTTTCTTGGCGATGGCGAGCTTGGAAAGGGCCTCCTGGTATTTGGCCTCGGCAAAGAGCGCGCTGGCGGCATTGATGAGGGCCTCAGTTTCCTGCTGGATGTTCAAAGCAGCGGGGGCTGCAGGCGCGGCAGGGGCTGCAGGCGGAGGAGCCTGTGAAAACACAGGTGTGACAGCGGCCAGGGCCAGAGCGGCACAGAAAATGGGTCTCATGAGTTGCAGGGTGCGTTGCACATCAGCACAAAGTACTAAAAAACTACGGTGATGCACAAGCTGGAATTTACGCACTTCATTGGATGTGATGGCGCAATGTGGTTGGGCATCTGGGGAAACTGACATTTTTTGAGAAAGGGATTTGAGATTAGCAGGATGGTCATTTTTGTCACGGGAGAAAAATCAAAAGGACAAATTCTATCCACACAAAGAAGTGTTTGCGATGAAAGTCCTTTCAAAGATCTCGTGGCCCGGAGGCACCGCCATTGGCATTTCAAGGGAGTCGTTCAAGACGACTCGACATTCCTCGTTCGTCATTCAATTATCCAGCCACATGTCCAATCCTGTACTCGAAGTTTCTGATCTCACTTTCCGCCGCGGCCGCCCCATCCTCAAAGGCATCTCCTGGCGGGTGGATCCCGGCCAGCACTGGTGCATTCTGGGGCCGAACGGCTGCGGCAAGACCTCTCTCATCAACCTGATCACGGGGTATGACAGTGCGACGGGCGGGAGCCTGCGGATCGGCGAGAGTGTGTTTGGCGAGGATGACTGGCGCGAGGTGCGGCGGCGGGTGGGACTGGTGACGAACACGCTGGTGACGTACTTAGAGAGCGGTGAGCCGGTGATCGACGTGATCGCGAGCGGACGGGAGGCGAAGCTGAACCTGATCGACGAGCCGCCGGCGGCGGTGCTGCGTGAGGCGGCGGCGCTGCTGGCGCAGGTGGGCTGCGCTTACCTGAACGAGGCGCTGTGGGGGCCGCTGTCCCAGGGGGAGAAGCAGAAGGTGCTGATCTGCCGGGCGCTGATGGCGAAATTTGAGGTGCTGATTCTCGATGAGCCGTGCGCGGGGCTGGACCCGGTGGCGCGGGAGAAGTACCTGCAGTGGATGCAGTCGCTGGCGGTGCAGCCGCACTCCCCTTCCCTGGTGCTGGTGACGCACCATGTGGAGGAAATCCTGCCGAGCATCACCCACTGCCTGCTGCTGAGGGACGGCCAGGTGCATGCGTCCGGGCCGAAGGCGGAGGTGCTGAACAGCCGGAACTTGAGCGAGATTTATGGTGCAGGCGTGAAGCTGGGCCGGCGTGGGGAGCGTTATTCGCTGCGGCTTGCATGAGGCCAGCCCTGCCTTGGCGGTGAGTGCGCGGGGTGCGACGCTGATCCCCTGGAGCGTGGGCACAGGATGGCAGTAGGGCGGGCAGATTGGCCGGCTGGTGCTCGATTCTTCTGGCAAAGCGACGGGCAAGCGTGGTATCAAGCCGGGTGTTCCCGTCTGGGGCTTCGCTGCGGCCTATGCGGAGGGCGATCATTTTGTCATTCTCTATTAATAACAGCCATGCGCACGGTCATTCTCCTTTGCTGTGTTTTCGCCACTTCTCTGGGGGCGCAGTCTCCAAGCGGCCTGTTTACGCTGCTGCACACGAAGCCCTTTGTGGCCGAGGTGACGACCGTGAGCAGCAGTGCGAACGGCTTCAAGCTGGCGCTGCGGGCGGATGATGGCGGCACGAGCAGCTTTGAGTACAGCAGTTCGAATCCGACGCCGGAGCAGCAGTTTGTGGCGCAGCTGAAGGCGCACCAACGCTACGCCTTCCCGCAGTGCCTGATCGATTTCCTGGGGCTGGATGAGACGGTGAGGCTGATGCGCATCCTGCCGAGGACGGCGTCTTTTTTTCCCACCACGCCCAGTGTTCCGAGCGGGCTGATGGATCTGGGGCGCGAGCATCCCTTCCGGGCCACGGTGCTGGACCCGGGCCTTGGGGAAAGAAGCTGCGCGATGGTGCTGCAGGGCGCGGATTCACGGCTCTATCTTGCCAGCGGGCCGGATACCAGCGACGTGGCCAAAAAGATCGCGGAGCAGTTGAAGCGTGGGGAGACGTATGAGTTCCCCGCTGCGCTGGAGGATGTGCTGCTCTCCGAAGATCAACGCGCTGCGAAGGCGCAGCCCAAATCGCCTGAGATCGCCGTGCTGGGCCGGTACATCGGATCGTGGAACGGCACGCTGGAGAGTGATGCTGCCGCGAAGGTGCTGATGAACTGCCACTGGCTGGCGGATGGCACGGGTATCTGGAGGGAGATAAGCTTTGGCCATGAGGGCAGCGAGGAAACTCTCACGCTGGACATTGCGCGCATGCTCTATGATGCCAGCGCGAAGGCTTACGTGAGCGCCGATCCTGCGGCGGACGGTGCCGGGGCGCTGACCAGCACCTGGGATGAGGCGACGCGGACTTTCACCACCGTGCTGCCCACGCCGATGAGCGGGCAAACGCGCATCAACACGGCCACCTTTACCACGGAGGCTCGCATCGACTGGAAAACGGTGACGCAGGATGCGAGCGGAAAAGTGATTTCAACGAAGCGTGGCAGCTATGTGCGCACGGCCAAGAAGGTGCCGCCGGTGAAACTACGGACTGTTGGCGCGAAAGCCGTCCTTGCGGCGCAGCCCGCCAGCGGGAACGGCAGCTACACGGCACAGTCCAGCACGTCGGGATTGGTGGTGCCGCCGCAGAAGATGGCACCGCATGCGCTGATGGCGCCCGTAATCTACACGGACCTCTTCAAGCTGCGCAAGCTGCCGCCGTTTCGCGGGAAGGTCACGCACATTGAATTCAACGCGAACTCGTTCACGGCGACGGTGGAGCGGGTGGATCAGCGGCAGGTGAACATCCATCACACGCGTGACGAGGACTGGGAGCACGCGCTGCGTCTTGCCAAGCGGCTCAATCCTGGCACGACGTATGAGTTTCCAGCGGCGCTCGCGGAGGAGTACCAGCCGCCGGCGGAGGGCTCCGTGGCGCTGCCCACCACGGATGCCATGCGCGCGCTTTCGGCCTTCATTGGCGAATGGAGCATGCACTGGACGACGGGCCCAGGCCGGGACCGGAGTGATAAAATCACCGTGCACTACTTCTGGAGCAACGACGGCACGGGACTGTGGCGCGAGGTTCATCTGCCAGAGGGCGTCCGCACGGGCACCGGCGGCGCGACGCAGGGAAATTCAAAACCGTATGTGGAGGCCTCGCTCACGACCTATGATGC
>NZ_JBAQCR010000367.1:0-3390 GCF_049294395.1 Prosthecobacter sp. | reverse complement strand
CGGGCTCTATGCCAGGAAGGAACAGCAGAAGGAGCGGGTGTCGTACTGGGTGCTCACTCCCGCAGGCGAAAATGTCATCGTGGGTTTTGCCGCTGGGAAGTGCACGGGGATTCAGAGGATGCAGCCGATTCCGAAGCAACTGATCCATGAGCAGACGGGTGCCGAGCACGGGGCCTGGATGGCGCGGAGTGCCGGAAGCAAGGGGGGCACGAACGGGAGCCCGCCGCTGTCCAACACTGCCCGGCGCACCGCAGAAGAGACCAACGCGGAACTATCCAGGCTTATCCAGGAACATTTCACGGGCTACCTTTCCGAGTGCCCTGAAAATGAGATTCGCTGCCTTTGGTTTGTGAAGGATGCACCCTACGTGGGGATGCGCATGCAGATCCAGCTTCAGGAGTCGAAGGTTTACACCGTGCGGGAGGTCTTCAATCATGCGCTGCAGAATGGATGGACGCGCGAGATGAGCCACTACCAGATGGTGGTAGCCAAGGAGCTGCTGCCCGGCCTCCCGGCCAGCACGCCCGGTGTGCCGTTTGCCGAAGGGCTGCATCTTTCGTTCTGGCACGGGAAGAAGCTGCACACCGTGACCTACAGCAAGAAGGCGGTGCCGCTGCTGGTGCAGCGCCTGTATGACGTGGGCGGCGGCCCTGCGGATTTCACGTATGCGAAGGAGCCGCCATGAATGCAGCGGTGAACGAAGCCTGCAGTGCCCGGAAAGATGCGGGCGCTGGTGAGCGTGTGCGGCGCGAAAGGCGGCCATGCATGGTGCAGACGAGTTCGACGCTTCTCCTGCGCTCCTTCAGAGCGCGGCCTTGAGAGAGACGGCGCGTTGTTACGAAAACCCAGGGCTTGCGCCCTGGGCTGACTCCTGCGGGCCTTTGGCCCACAATCGACGAGCCTCACCTTCACCTGAGCCATTCATGCCTTGCCTCAGCACACCGCAGGCGTAAGTAAATGAATGCGGGCCGCGGCTGGCAGGGCATCTGTAGTGCCCTCGGCGCCTTCTGCCACGCAGAGGCGTGATCCGGGGCATCAGGCCACTGAACGAAGACCATGATCATTCGAAGAATTTTGACCTCGCCAGCCCAGCCGGGCAATCCCATCTTTGCTTATGGGCTTCTGACTATCATTGTCCTCCTGCTGATCTGGAATATTCAGGTGCTGCTGGATGCGCCTCCGTCCTATCCCTACGACCGATGTGGCAATCTTGTCGTGGCGCTCATGCTGTTGTTCAATCATCTGGCCTTTCAGTTTCGCTGGCCGGCCGGAGTGGCGGTTGCCTTGCGCGTTTTGGCCTTGGGTTGGACTGCCTTTGGCTTGTTTTACGTTTGTTATGAGTCGCACATGCTTTTCCCTTTGAAGTCGTCATCGCCCTAGATCCTGATGTAGAGTCTGCAGCGGCGTCCGCACGCGGATGACTCTGCTGATGCATGCGGCCTCCTGACACAGCGCACTCTCATGAAAAACAAAAAATGGATCCTTGGCCTCTTGATGGTGGTGGTGGCGCTGGCGCTTCTTCCAGCGGGTCTGGTGTGGCGCTCTGAGGAGAAGCAGGTGGCGGATCCGGTGGTGGGCACGGCGGATGACTCGGGGGATCTGGTGCTGCATGTGTTCAGCCCGGGCGCGAAGAATCCCGATGTGGCCAGCCTGACGACCAACTACGGCGTGGTGATGTACTGGAGCCGGGAGAATGGGGCGATGTTTGTGCTGGGCGACCGGGCGCGGAAGTCTGTGCGTGAGTTTGGCAGGTATGAGGACTTTGTTGCAGCTCTGGGAGAGCTGCCGCCGAGGAGTGTGGTGACGATTTATGACCGCTGCACGGTGCCCAGGTTCTATGGCTTCTATCCGATGCACGAGGAGTTGTACTTGAAGTTCAAACGTGACTGTGCGGCGGAGGGGGTGAGCGTTGCGGACATGCCCAGGATCACCTGCACCTGTGGGCAGGTGCAATGAAAGGCGGGCGCCGCAAACGGACCACGCTGGAACAAAACGGATGCAGGCGGCGGCTCGCTGGGCAACTGTGGTGTTGTCCGCGCTTTCCGCCACGCAGACGCGTGATCCGGGGCGTGAGGCCATGATGCGGAGTCCCTATTTGTGAATCGTGCGAGGAGTATCACCGGAGAAAATCATTGAACCATGGAGAGCTGCCCTTTCTGCCGCATCGCGGCATGCGAGACTGAAGCGGTCCGGATCCTTGAGGATTCGGCGACCGTTGCCTTCCTCGACCTGAACCCTGTGAACTCCGGACACACCCTGGTCATCCCCAGACGACACGCCTCTTCATTGACGGACCTGACTGGCGGGGAGATCGCCGCAGTGATGAAGACCGCGCAGCGTGCCGCCGGGGTTTTGCGCGACACCCTGCCCGGCTGTGCCGGCATCACTTTGTCGCTGGCAGATGGCGTGGGCGCCGGGCAGGAAGTGCCACACGTGCATGTGCATGTGATTCCGCGTTTTACTGGCGATCAGTTTGGATGGCGGCGCTACGGCATGGCTGCAGACCCCGCTGTTTTGCGCTCCATCGGCTTGCAGCTTCGCGAGGCCCTCACGGCTGATCCATCCGAGCATCCGTGAACGACCCCGGAAGAAACTCAAGGCCGGGCAGGACGCGGCCGAGGTGACGGAAGATCCGGGGCATTTCCTGTGCGATCTGGATGATCCCGCGTGGGTGGAGAAGGCAGCGCTGCCGCGTGGCAGGGTGATGCGCTGGAGGCCGTGGTGCTTTGCCACGCGCCTGCAGGTGGTGCTTCAGGCGGAGGATTTTTTACAAGCTGACCACGGCGGCGGAGCGGCCCTCATCGTGGCGGCGGCTGGTGAGGGGAATGATGCGATGAAACGATGTGTGACGGGCAAGCCGACATGCAATCGGGTTGCGCAAAAGTTCCCGACGCCGATCTTCGCCTATGAACTCCGAACACCTCCCCACCGCCCCTATGTGGAGACATCGGCTGCCCTTTGGCGCAGGTGAGGTTCAGATTTGTGGCCGCTCCGAGCGCCCCACGGAGGAGCAGCAGCGGCTTCTGGCGCTCTTTCTGCCGCTGCTGCCAGCGCTGACCAAGGAAGTGCTTCAGAGGCTTGAGCCTCCCGAGGGCTTCTGCAAGTCGGACCTGCCTGAGGAGCTGGAGCTGTACGAAGTGCGCTTTGAATCCTCGGGTGATGTGGAGCTGTTCTTCGAACCCAGCCTTGAAATCGAAGGCTATGATGCCTGTCCCATGGCCACATGCTCTGCGGCGGGTCACCTGCTGTCCGTTTGCTGGACAGTCTGAGCCTGCGCCAATCTTTCGAAACCACACACCATGAAAACATTTCTGCTATCGGCACTCCTTGGGGTGCTTTTGTCTGTGGCATGCCTGGGGCTGGAGGGCGGGCCGGATTTTCTGAGCGGCA
>NZ_JBAQCR010000366.1:0-3979 GCF_049294395.1 Prosthecobacter sp. | reverse complement strand
GTGCAGGGCAGCTACCTCGGGCTCAGCGGCACGCTGGGCCTCACCGTGCTGGACACCGTGCCGGACAACTTCGGCACCTACGCCAGCGACGGCCTCCCGGACTCCTGGCAGCTCCAGTACTTCGGCGCAAACAATCCCCTGGCCGCCCCCACCGCCGACGCCAGCGGCACCGGCCAGAACAACCTCTTCAAATACACCGCCGGCCTCAACCCCACCGACCCCGCTTCACGCTTCATCACCTCCGTCGGCCACGCCCCCGGCTCCTACACCCTCGTCATCAGCCCCCGCCTGCCAGACCGCACCTACACCGTGCAGTTCAGCACCGACCTGAGCGCCAGCGGCTGGCAGCCCCTGACCGGCGCCATCATTCAGGACAACGGCCAGACCCGCACCGTGACCGATCCCGATGCCGCCTCCCTGCGGAAATTCTACCGCGTGCAGGTGAGCTACCCGTGAGGGCGGCGCGGCGGCGGCATGAGCGCCTGCCCTCCCCCTGCGGCCTCACGTTTTTTTCAGCCTTCATGGGTTCAGACCGGACCGGGCACATAGGTGACAAGTTGACCGGGAACATGGGTTACAGTTGGAGCGGGATTTCATGCCTTGGACCAACACCCCCACGACAGAGCAACGACTGAAGTTTGTCACCTTGGCCAACAGCGGGAGATTCACCGTGACGGAGCTCTGCGTGGAGTTGGGCAGCAGCCGCAAGTGGCTGGTGCGTCATGCCGAGGGCGGCGCTGCCTCGCTGTGCGGACCGACCCCAAAATGGGGTCAGTGTGCAAATTTTTGACAAATTTTCACCTCCTCCATTATTCCGCTCGCATGCGCTTTTGGCGCATCATTCCTCAGCCAAAAGCTGAGATGAATTGAGGCTGGCTGCCCATGGCGGCGCGGTGGCGGGGCGATAGCGTGGAAAGAACAACGCCGGTCTGTGCCCCCCACCGCAGCAGCAGCGGGCGAGGCGGGCGCAGAGGCGGTGTCTATGCAGACATTCCTTTCCTCCCCCACGCCATGACCACTCTCCCATCACCCACCGAGACCGGCGCCGCCATGAGCGCCATGGATGCCGTTTATCAGCGCCGCTCCGTCCGCCATTTCACGGCGAAGACCGTCGGCCCGGAGGTGATCCGCAGGCTGATGGATGCCGCCGTCCACGCTCCCACCGCCATGCATCAGGAGCCCTGGGGCTTTGCCATCATCGAAGACAGGGCGCTGCTGGACCGCCTGTCTGAAAGCGCCAAGGAATGCGTGCGCAAGGAGGCAGCGGGGGATCATTCCCCGCATGCCACTCACGTACTGGACCTGGTGAACAAAACAGGGTTCCACGTCTTCTATGACGCCGGCTCACTGATCGTCATCTACGGCAAATCGCAGGGCTCCTTCGTCACGGCGGACTGCTGGCTGGCTGCGGAAAACCTCATGCTCGCCGCCTGCGCCCAGGGGCTGGGCACCTGCGTCATCGGCTTTGCGGTGGAGGCCCTGAACTTGCCCGAGTGGAAGGCGGAGCTGAAGATCCCGGAAGAGTGGACCGCCATCGCCCCCATCATCCTGGGTGTGCCAGCAGGCGCCACACCGCCCGTGCCGCGCAAGCCGCCGCAGATTCTCGCCTGGAGATGAGGCATGCGGTTAACCGAGGTGCGGACCGACCCCAAAGGGGGTCAGTGTGCAAATTCTTGACACATTTTCACGCCATGATCCTCTCCATTTCAAAGCCCACGGAGCACCTCATTACAATCCGAGAGCCCGCCCGCGCACGCGGCTAAAACGTCCAGTTCAGCGACACGGTGCCGAAGAGCTGCGGCGCGATCTGCGCGTTGAACTCCTTGGTGCGGTAGACCACGGCGTAGGACATCTTGGTGTTGCGCCAGTTGATCACAAAGCCGGTGCTCAGGTCCGCCACGAAGACGTTGTGCCCTACGGAGGGGCTGTCGCCAAAGGTGTTGCCGTCCAGAAAGATGTTGTGCGCCACGGCGCGGCCGTCTGCACGCGCAAAGACGTGGAAGCCCAGCGGGAACCAGGAGCGGTCCGCGCCCAGTGCGCCATCCACCGGAGTGGAGGCGGCGGAGGACGGGCCGATGGAGGGCGTGCCGTAGTCGTCCGGCAGATTGAAGCCCATGCGGAATTCGCCGCCCACATTGGCGTAGTCCTTCACATTCCCCGCCGTGGCGCCGGCATGCGGGAGGAATTCCCACTCCGCGCCGCTGCGCTTCACGATGTGCGGCCAGCGCCAGGTGCGCTCATACGCCAGGGTGACGCCGATCTCATTGTGCAGCTGGTGGTCCCAGCCGTTCGGGTGGTCAAAGCCGCGCGCATCATGCACGTAGCGCTGCGCCTCCTGCGCATAGGAATACGAGCCCACCACGCCGATGTCCATCACCAGGATGTTTCGCACGCGGTCCGTCTTCCACACCACGCCGTTGGACACATAGAGCCAGCCTGCATAGGGGCGGTCGTTCAGCGCCGGGGTGAAGGTCTCCGTGTTGTCAGGCGTGTAAATGTCCTGCCCGATGGAGTGGATGACGTTTTTCTGGTAGTTGGCGTCATGAATGCCGGGAATCAGGTCAAACAGCGGCAGCATCATGCGCGCATGCGGCGTGCCGCTGAGGCGGGAGAGATCCGGCGAGGTCCAGCTGAGCTTCACCCCGCTGGTGTAGTAGCGGTCCGTGCCGGCAAAGAGATCGTTTTCGAGGTAGATGCCCATCGTGCCGCCCGTATTGGGCGCCTCGGCACGGGCAGAGGCAGGCGCCAGCGCCGCCAGCAGTAGAGTGGCGGAGAGCGTGGAGAATAAGTGTTTCATGGGTGAATGCAGAGGCGGGGGGGTGTGTTTTGAGAGGCGGTGCGGCGCGCGGATGAGTTCAGGGGGGGAGCAATAAAGCGCCAGGCACCTGTCCCAGCGGATCAGGAAATCCTATGAGGAGCACGGTACTGTCCCTCACGCGGCCGCTTTGCCAAGCAAAAGCGTTGCTGAAAAGCCTTGGCGGCTTTCCAACAACGCTTCGAATGCTTGCGCGCTCTGGATTAGCGGGAGGCGTGCTCAATGTGGCCGCCCACATGCTCCACGTCCTGGCCGAAGCCGCGAACGGTGCGGCAGCTGGTGCCGACGAGGGTCAGGGCTGCGGATGCGAAGACGAGAAGGGCGATGCGTGTGATGGATGTTTTCATAGGAGTGGTGTGTGTGTTGTTGGGGTCGGAAGAGGAGAGAGAGATTGAAAAGAGCAGGCCCACGAGGTGGGCGCGCTCCGGGGCGGGCAGATTACTTCTGCACGGCATCCACACGGGCCTTGGCGGCGGCGGCTTCGGCATCAGCCTTCTTCTTGTCGGCATCCAGCTGGGCCTGATCCACCGCCTTGTTGGCCTCGATGTTGGCCTTGGCGATCTTGGTGTCGATGTCCACCTGTGTCTTGGCTTCCTTGGCATCCGCAGCCACGGCATCCTTCTGGTGGTCCAGCGCGGTCTGGGTGGCGTCGTTTTGCGCGTCGATGGCCTGCTTCTGCTTGTTGCAGCTCACGGTCAGGAAAGTGGCGGAAGAGAAGAGGAGGAGGAAGAGGAAGGGTTTCATAGTATTCGGTTGGTTGCTCAGTTTATCGTTAGTCGAAGGACTGATGGATGGGTGCACTCTTCCGCATATACCCTGCCCTGCCTATGGGGTATAACCCTACCCCCTCAGGCATGACCTCCGTTGCGCAGCAGCGGCATTCACAGCCGAGAATTTACCATTATATCAGCGGCGGTGCAAACCGCACGTCCTTCGCGGCAAACCCGCGTCCCGGGTTCAATGCCTACCATCAGATACCACATTCCATCACTCTTCACTTGCACTCCGCCAAACGGGCCCAAGCTTTGGAGCATGTCCTGTCTGTTTGCCACCTCCCACCTCCCCGAAGCCGAACACCCTGAGCCGCACGAAGCCGGGGAGGAAAATGCGCACGCACACGCGCAGCCCCGCAGCGGCGGCGTGCGCGCCTTCAGCCACCTGCCG
>NZ_JBAQCR010000365.1:0-12281 GCF_049294395.1 Prosthecobacter sp. | reverse complement strand
GCTCGGCACACCGGGATTTGGCAGGCCGCCACCTCCGCAGGGGCGCGACCTGCCCTTCCGCCCGCAGATGCCCATGGTGCGCGAGCCGACCACTTTCACCGCGCGCTCGGGCGGCATCGACTGGCGTTTCGGGGCTTTCAGCAGCCCCACGTACACCATCTTCATCGGCCTCTCGCTCACAGATTTTTATGCGGAGATCAACCGCATGGCCTGGTGGTACGTGGGTGCGGGAGCGCTGGGTCTCGTGCTGGCCGGCTTCGGTGCGCTGTGGACTTCCGGGCAGGCGATGCGGCCGCTGGAACGCGTGGTCAGCACGGCCCAGCGCCTCACGGCGAGTGACCTGGCCGAGCGCATTCCAGTGCAGCGCGATGACAACCGCGAGTTCACCCAGCTCATCGAGGTGCTCAATGGCATGATGCAGCGCCTTGAAGGCAGCTTCCAGCAGGCCGTGCGCTTCACCGCTGACGCCTCTCATGAACTGAAGACCCCGCTGGCCATCATGCTGGCAGATCTGGATGACGCGGTGCGCCACGCCGCTCCCGGCAGTGAGGAGCACGAGCGCTTTGTCTCGCTCTTTTCCGAAGCCTCGCGCCTCAAACAGATCACGCAAAGCCTGCTGTTGCTCTCTCAGGCAGATGCGGGGCGCCTGCCCACGCATCCGGAGAGCTACGACCTCAGCCTTGATCTCGAACGCCTGATCGAAGACGGGGAAATCCTCTGCGAGCAGGCCGGACTCACTCTGGAACACCACATCCAGCCCGGCATCACCGTACATGCGGACCGCGCGCTGCTGCAGCAGGTGTTTCAAAACCTGCTGAGCAACGCCATCAAATACAACTGCCCTCAAGGCCGCGTCACATTGCACCTATCAAAACAGGACACGCAGATCGTGTTCACCGTCACCAACACCGGCCCCGCCATTCCGGCTGAGAATCAGCAACGCCTCTTCGAGCGCTTCTTCCGCGGGGACAAGGCCCACACCCGGCAGACCGACGGCTTCGGCCTCGGCCTCAACATCGCCACCGAGCTTGCCCGTGCGAACGGAGCGGAGCTGCGGCTCGTCAGTTCGAAGGAGGACGAGACCGTGTTTGAAGTGACTATGGCGGCGCCCGCGTCCTTTTAGCCCACTTTCCTCCTTGCCAAACGCGGAACTTCTCCGAGAATCCCGGCCCTCTTGTCCGGAGGCCTTTTGGCTTTGCAGGACGAAAGCCCGCCGTGCGCCTCAGGAGTGGAGGTTTGCGAGCGGTTCCCTCCTAAACACTCGCAACCCGTAAAAACAGATAATGAGCGCAACAGCTACTCTCGCAGACCTGATCGCAGGTTCTTTCCGCGAGCTTTCCGAAGGATCCATCGTCAAAGGCAAGATCCTCGAAATCAAACCGCAGGTCATCCTCGTCGATATCGGCTACAAGTCCGAAGGAGCCATCCCCTCCAACGAGTTCGAAGATGAAGACATCCAGGTGGGCGATGAGGTGGAAGTCCTCCTCGAACGCCTCGAAAACGACGAAGGCATGGTCGTTCTCTCCAAGGAGAAAGCCGCCCACCGTCAGAACTGGGAAAAGATCTACAACGTCTTCAAGGACGGCGGTCTCGTCAAAGGCAAGATCAAGAGCGTCGTCAAAGGCGGTCTCATGGTCAACGTCGGCGTCGAAGCCTTCCTCCCCGGCAGCCAGATCGACATCATCCCGCCGAAGGATCTCAACGAGTACGTCGGCAAGGTGTTCGAATTCAAGATCGTCAAGATCAACGACGAACGCAAAAACATCGTCCTTTCCCGCCGCGAAGTCATCGAGGCAGAGCGCGCCGAACAGCGCCAGAAGTTCCTCGACGGCGTCACCCCTGGCGACAAGGTCATCGGGATCGTCAAGAACATCACCGACTTCGGTGCGTTCGTGGACCTCAACGGCATGGACGGACTGCTCCACATCACGGACATGTCCTGGGGCCGCCTCAACCATCCTTCCGAAATGCTTGGCATCGGTCAGAAGATCGAAGTCCAGATTCTCGAAGTCAATCGCGAGAAGGAGCGTGTCTCCCTCGGCCTCAAGCAGCTTCAGAACAATCCTTGGGAAAACATCGAAGCCCGTTACCCCGTCGGCCAGCGCGTGCGCGGCAAGGTCACGAAGCTCGTCGCCTACGGCGCGTTTGTGGAAGTGGAAGAAGGCGTCGAAGGCCTCGTCCACGTCTCCGAACTCTCCTGGACGAAGCGCATCGCGCGTCCTTCGGACGTTCTCACCGTCGGTCAGGAAATCGAAGCTTCCGTCCTTGGCATCAACAAGGAAGAGCGCAAGATCAGCCTCGGCGTGCGTCAGCTCGACACCAATCCTTGGGACGACATTGACGCTCGTTACCCAATTGGCACTGTGATGAAGCGTGCCGTCCGCAACCTCACCGCCTACGGTGCGTTTGTGGAGCTGGAAGAAGGCATCGACGGCATGATCCACGTGTCCGACCTCAGCTGGACCCGCAAGATCAACCATCCTTCCGAGCTCCTCAAGAAGGGCCAGGAAGTGGACGCCGTGGTTCTCGGCATCGACAAGGCCAACCAGCGCATCAGCCTGGGCATGAAGCAGCTCGACACCGATCCATGGTCCATCATCGACACCCGCTTCAAGGTGGGCGACGTCGTGAAGGGCCGCGTGGCGAAGATCGCCTCCTTCGGCGCCTTCGTCGAACTGGAAGACGACATCGACGGCCTCGTGCACATCTCGCAGATCAGCGAAGACCGCATCGAGAAGGTCAAGGACAAGCTCAATGTGGGCGACGAAGTGGAAGCACGCGTCATCAAGGTGGACAAGGTGGAGCGCCGCATCGGCCTTTCCATCAAGGCCATGAACTACAGCGAAGCCGACATCCAGAAGGAAAGCCAGGCCTTCGAAGCCCTCCGCCCAAGCACCGACCTCGTCGGTCTGGAGCAGGCCTTCAAGTTCGCCACCGAAGAGTGGCGTCCAGGCGGCCAGTAATCCGCGATCTGAGACTCAACATCCAATCAACCACGAAGGGGACGCCGCAAGGCGTCCCCTTTTTCTTGACCATCTTCTGACACTTTCCCTGTGGCGGTCTGCTTCGAAGAAGGCAGTTTCCCGCAATGTCCGAGGATGTTCCTTCAGCGCTTCCAGAGACACGCCGCACCTGGTTGCAGCGTGGCCTGCTGGCATTGCCTGCGGCGCTTGCCGGCTGTGCGGCTCCCGCCACCTCGGTGCTGGGTGCCTCGGCGCGCAAAACGCGTGCGCAGTGGGAGTATCACAACCGCTTTCTCGCCTCGGGCGCCCGGCTGCGCTTTCGCTCTCACAGTGCGCATGGCAGGCCTTTCACAGCGGGCATGGAGTACGTGTACCGCACGCACAAGCGTGATCCGCGCATTGGCTATGCGGTGAAGAATCTGGCCACCGGTCGTTACCTCGCCGAGTTCCAGGCCGACAAGCTTTTCCTGGGCGGGTCCATGCCCAAACCTGCGGTGGCGGCGCTGCTGCTGGAAAAACGCCGTGGCAATCTCACACGTGAGGAATTTCAGAACATCGTGTATGCCTGTGATCAGAGCATCAACGCCTCCTGGTACTACCTGATGGCCCGCCTCACGAAGGCCGATGAGCAGTACTTTGAGCAGAAATACCATCTGCCCAATGTGGAGATCCTCAACAACTGGCAGTCACCGCGCTTTTACGCGGAGTTTTACGAGCGCTGCGTGAACTACCGCCTCGAGTATGGCTGCGAGCTGCTGCTGGAGGCGATGCGCCGCGATCAGTACGGCCTCGGCCGCTGGGTGATGCCCGCGAGCATCACCTACATCGGCGGCAAGACGGGCAACTACGGCGAATGGGATCACGAATCGCTGTTCTTTTATTATCGCAACACGCCCTATGCCATCGTGCTCTACACCCGTGGCAACTTCGCGCCTGGCAATCAGCTCGGCTGCATGATGGGCGGCCTGTTCCGTGAGTATTGCGCGTGAGCTTCACGGCTTGAGCCGGCCGGCTTCACCGTTCCTTGTCCGGCAGCACTTCCACTTCGATGTCCCGCACTTCGAGTGAGGCCGTCGTGGCAGGTGGAGCGGGCTCCAGCCAGATGTCTCGCTTGGATCCGGAGAGTTTGCGGCGCAGCGTGTAGTACAGCGCAGCGACAGCGGAAATCGCCAGCCCGGCCACGGCCACCGCAGCACCGACCATGAGAACCAACGCAATGAGCCCGGCTCCCACAACGGCAACCACTCCCAGCAGCAGCATGGCGGGCAGTCCCCGGATTTCGAATGTCCTCGGTCTCATGGGAATAACATGCGGCCTGTGTCCAGGATGACAACCCGCATGTGGCTCCAGAAAACGAGCAGCTTTGTAGTCTCCTTGTTCGTAGACGACGCCAGACTTTTTCAGCCTTCAGGAAAGTAGATGGGCATGCAGGACGGGCAGAGGGAATGCGTGAAGCTGACTTCCGTGTGTGCCGAGACATAGGCCACCAGGCCATGCCACTCACCACTGCCATCGCGGATGTTTTTGCAGGCGGCGCAGATCGGCAGCAGGCCGCGCAAGGTGCGCACTTCTGCCAGCGCCTCGTCTCTTTCTGTGAGGGCACGCTCCAGCTGGGCTTCACGCATGCGCAGCGGGGTCACATCCGCTACATGAACCCAGAATCCCCGCACCACTCCATCCTCGATATCTGGTGTGTAGGTGGCGATGCTGTCCTTGGCCCCGCCTTGGGGAAGAGGGATATGCCTTTCAAACTGCTGGGGCTCGCCACGAAGCGCCGCCTGAATGTGAGGAAGATTCAATGCATACAATGGACCTAGAAGGTCCTGCATGCGCATCCCCAGCATTTCCGCCGGACTTTTGCCAAACCATTCCTGATAGGCTTCGTTGGAGAACAGGCACCTCTGCTCCGAATCCCAGTAGGCCACCATGGCTGAAATTTGATTGACCGCTCTTAGAGCTAGTTGGGCTGGATCTGCAGATTTGATGTCCATTCAGGATAGCTGTGACGATCCTCGTTCCGACACTCGCATATTGAGTAATCGTTCAAACTGCGGTTTCTTTCATAGCCCATGTCAGGCGCTCGTTTTCTTCAAACACAGGCGCTCGTTTTGCCCCGTCATTTCAGCACGACTCCCGCCTCACCCACCTCCCAGCCAAGGCCGCCTGCACGAATGGCCACGGCGGTGGCATTGTCCGGCCATGGGGCGCTGAGCTGGTCTTTGAAATAGGTTTCCCAGGTGATCCATTTGCCGTTGATCTGCGCCTGCATCACCCACCAGCGCGTCGCGCTCATCCAGCGTATGTCGCTGTGCTGCCAGGCGACGGTGAGTTTGCCGCCGGGCGTGATTTTGCCAACAACGGGTGCTGGCAGCTGCGACTGACTGAGCCATGGCGATGCAGGCGGGATGGCATGCGAGGTGTAGGCGCGCTCTTTGGTGTAGGTGCCGAGCTTGCCGAGGTCTTTGTGCAGGGAGCCAAAGTTCCAGTGGAAGTGGCCCGGGGTCATTTTCAGGCCGCGCTCACGCAGCACGCTCATCTGGTGCAAAATCTCACCCGCATTGCGATCATCGCCGACCTTCGAGGAGTTCATGCCGGGCCAGATGTGGCGGCCCTGCGTGTTTTGCTCCAGCCACCAGTCGTAGTAAGTGATGAAGCCGAGCTTGGGCCGGTCGATCGTCCAGTAGAGCTGCGGCGTGAGGTAATCCACCCAGCCCTGCTGCAGCCATTTGCGTGAATCCGCGCCGAGATCTTCAAAGGGATCCAACCCGCCGCCGGTGCCTTCAGGATAATTGGGCCGCCACAAACCGAAGGGGCTGATGCCAAACTTCACGTAGCGCTTCTCCGCCTTGATGCCCTCGTAGATGAGGCGCACGGTCTCATCCACATTCTGCCGCCGCCATGCCGTGAGCTCCAGCGTGCCGCCGGTCGCTTTGTAGCGCGCAAACGTTTCACCGTCGGGAAACTCGATCTTCTTCTTGGCCGCATCCATGAGCGGATACGGGTAAAAGTAATCGTCGATGTGAATGCCATCCAAATCATACCGGCGCGTGACATCCATGATCACCGCGATGGCCTGCGCGCGCACCTCGGGGATGCCGGGGTCCATCCAGGTGTCAGGGCCGTATTTCATCGTCCACTCGGGATGCTTGCGAACGATGTGACCCGCGCTGGGGACCCGCTTTTCTCCGGCCAGCGCACGAAAGGGATTGAACCACGCATGCAGTTCCATCCCGTGCTTGTGCGCTTCCTTCACCGCAAACTCCAGCGGGTCCCACAAGGGCGAGGGTGCCACGCCCATCTGCCCCGTCAGGAAAGGCGACCAGGGCTCAATCTGCGAGGGATACATGGCATCGCCCGCCGGACGCACCTGGAAGATGAGGGCGTTTAATCCCACGTCCGCCGCCGAGTCGATGAGCGTCTTCAACTGCTCCTTCTGCTTCGCCACCGGCAGCCCCGGCTCGCTGGGCCAGTTGATGTTGTGCACCGTCGCCAGCCATGATCCGCGCAGCTCCCGCGCCGGCAGCGGCACGCCGGTCTGGGCGTGCAGCGTGGCGGTGAGCAGTAAAGAGATCGGGAGCAGAAATTTCAAAAGCATGGGGTCTTCAAGAAAACGCTGCGTGATGGATGTGTCGCTGAATTTTTCCAATGGATGCCGTATTGATGCACCGCATGTCCTTCCGAACACTTTCCACCCTCGCCCTGGCACTCCTCCTGGCCTCCTGCTCAACGCAGCGCTCACCGGTCGTCTCCGGTGCCAAGCCCAAAGACCACGGAGCTATCGGCGCAACCGAAGGCCCGGCATGGAAAGACGGTTCCCTCTACTTCACCGACGGCAAGCACATCAACCGCCTGGGCCCGGATGGCAAAACCACCGTCTTCCGCCACAACGCCTCCAACGGCCTGCTGTTCGACAAGGAGGGGCGTCTTGTAGCGTGTGAGTCCGGAATGCGGCGTGTGACTCGGACGGAGAAGAATGGGAGCATCACCGTGCTGGCGGATCGGTTTGAAGGAAAGCGCTTCAACACACCGAATGACCTCTGCATGGACTCGAAAGGACGGATCTATTTTACGGACCCCCGATATGGACCGCGCACTGGGATGGAGATCTGGGAAACACGGGTCGGCAAGTACGGTCCGGCATCGAAAGCAGGATCCAACATCGAATTCGTCGAAGGCGCCTATCGCATCAACCGTCAGGCCAAATTACCGGATGGTCTTTGCGCTTTCGCTTATGAGATCCCCAACATCGACCGCATCCATTGCGACGGTGCCGAACGCCCCAATGGCATCCTCATCTCCCCAGACGACCGCCATCTCTACATCGCCGACAACAATAACAACACCCACGGCGGCTCACGCAAACTCCTGCGCTACACCCTCGACAAAAACGGCGACGTCAAACCCGGCTCACGCAAAGTCATCTTCGACTGGAAAGACGGTCGCGGCCCGGATGGCATGAAGATGGACAGCGCTGGCCGCATCTACGTGGCTGCAGGAACGAACAAGCCCACCGAGTTCGAAAACACGAGCTTCAAGGCGGGCTGCTACATCCTGTCTCCTTCAGGACGCCTGCTCGACTTCATCCCCGTCGCTCCTGATGAGTGCTGCAACTGCGCTTTCGGCGGCAAGGATGGCAAGACGCTTTTCATCACCTCCGGCAGTCATCTGTGGAGCGTGCCGCTGCGCTGAGCCGCGCCTCGTTGAACTCAAGCCCCCATGAAAACCGCCGTCTTCTTTTGGCTTCTTTCTGCCAGCTTGTTCGCGCAGGAACTGCCGGACATCCGCAGCATCCCACCAGATCTCGACGTGCCCGCATTGATCGCAGGCCCGCCTGCCGCCGGCAAGCGCGTCAAAGTGGGCCTGCATGTGCTCTACCTGCCGACCGATTGGAAACCCGGCGCAAAGATGCCCGTGATCGTCGAGCTCGCCGGCAATGGCCGCTACACCAACAAGTTCGGGGATGTCAGCACCGGCCTGCCCGAAGGCAGCAATCTCGGCTACGGCCTCTCCGCCGGTCGCGGCTTCATCTGGCTGTGCGCGCCGTATTTAAACGAAAAGGGCGACGCAATCGCGATCACATGGTGGGGCGATGCGCCGACGTATGATCCGCAGCCGACGCTAAAATACCTGCGTGAAACCGTGAAGTCCGTCTGCCAAGCCTACGGCGATGATTCAAAGGTCGTGCTCTGCGGCTTCTCGCGCGGCGCCATCGCCTGCAACTATCTGGGCCTCTACGATGACGAAACCGCCAGGCTGTGGTGCGGATTTCTTTCCTACAGCCACTACGACGGCGTCAAAACCTGGCCCTATCCCCACTCAGATCGAGAATCAGCCCTCGTTCGCCTGAAACGTCTCGGCAACCGCCCCCAGTTCATCTGCGGCGAAGGATCGAATGCGCAAGAGACCGAAGCCTACCTGCGCCCGCTGCTGCCCAAGGCCGATCTGACCTTCCTGAGCACCGGCTTCCGCAATCACAACGACGCCTGGACCCTGCGCCCCAGCCCAGTGCGTGAAAAGGCCAGGGCGTGGCTGCAGCGAGTCACTTCTGGCCGCCCAGCAGATCCCAAGCCTTGAAGAGCTTTTCTCCCTGCTGCGGATTGATCATCTTCACGTAGCCGAGCATGCCGCTGACCCAGCCTGCAAAGTTGTCATGGCCGATGCGGTTCTGTGCGGGAATGCCGGTCTGCTTTGCCTGATGCAGGATCGCCCGCAAGCGGCGGCGTGTTTTGCGGTCCACATTGCAGCGGTCGTTCACCACCACGCCCGTGACACTCTGCTGCGCATTGCGGCGCTGGATGCGGGTCTTGGCTTCGTTGATCTCAAAGTGCTCGTCCTTCACGATGTTGTGCAGCCGGCTCAGGATCAGCGCGGTGGCCTTCGCCGCCTCGCCACGGGAGGAGAAGGTCAGGTCATCGGCATAGCGCGTGTAAGTCCAGCCATGCTTTGCAGCAAGGGCGGCAAAGCGCAGGTCCAGTTTCCGTGCGCACAGATTGCTCAGGGCCGGGCTGGTGCAGGCGCCTTGCGGCAGTGCGCGCAGGCCCGTGGCCACGTGAAAAGTCTGTCCATCGTAAACCACGGTACGTCGCGGGCATTCCGTGCACAGCAGCGCCAGCATCGTGGCCACCGCAGGGGAGTAACCCAGCTGCTGAAAAATGCCGCGCACTCGCGGAAAGGTGATGCTGGGAAAAAAGTCCTTCAAATCCGCATTCAAGACCACGTCCTTCCCGGTGTGGGAGCGCGCATTCGTCAGCGTCCCTCGCTCTCGTACAAAGCCGTGTGCCACGCCGCTCACCGGCACGCGTTCGAGGATGTTTTGCAAAATCCAGCGCTGGGCGCGGGCGAGATCGGTGTGCGGCGTCGAGATCTCCCGCACACCACCGCTCTTCTTCGGAATTTGAAAGCGGATGTAATGCGTGACCACCGCCACCTCGGCATGAAAGGCCAGCCAGCGCAGGCGTTTCACGGGAAGCTCCAAGGCCGTGGCGAGTTCCGCTGGCGTTGAGAGCACAGGCAGCTTCGCCTCCTGCAACTTTTCCACATGCGATCTCCGGTCCGCCAGACCGCCTGAGACACCACGCCCCAGGAAAATGATGTCCGTGGCTTTGCGGTGCGCGATGCCCGCCGCACGCTCCTCTTGGCGCTTCGCAGCCTCAGCTTTCTTTTGCCGCTTGAGCTCCGCCTTGGCCGCCTTGTCCGCCATCACCGCCGCTGTGCCCTGATTCTGCGCCCAGTCATTCCCCGGCCGCAGTTCATCCATCTTCTGGCCGATCTCGTGGATCTCCTTCAGCTCCTCCGGGGTGATAAGCCCCTCGCCCACCATCGCACGATCAATCATGAGCGTGCGCGCATCCGTGACCGGTGGAATGACGCTCTGACGGCCAAAGGCAAACAGATTGCTCCACAGCGGACGGCCCATGGCCTTCGCCTGCTGCTTGGTCTCGGCACCGGAAATGCCCGCGAAGACATCCGAATCGAGCTGCGCCAGCGTCCGTCGGATGGGTGACGGAGGCGTCGCACGCGCCTGCGGCACCACGTTGTTTCGTGGACTTGAGTCAGGCCGGGAAAGAGGTGGCGGCTGGCTGGGCTGATCGCGGCCGAGGAGTCGTCTGATGAGGCTTAAGAGTCCCATGAATGTGTGCGTACCGAAGGCGATGTTTCGAAATATTTCCGGGAGGAGCGCATGCGTCACTGACTACTTGCTCAGGACCAAGTCCGTTCACTCAGGCCACTGTCGCCACCCGACGCGTGTGAACGTTCGGGTTGCCTTGGCCAAGCGTCGGGTGGCGACAGTGGCCATCCGAACAACGGGCTTGGGGATGCATGGACGGGCAGCTTCATTCGCGGCGGAACACCGCAAGGATGGTCTCAGTGAGCATGCGTCCCCTCTCGGGAAATGTGGAAAGATCGTATTTCGGTGGTGGCGGCCTCCGTGGTTAAGGGTTCGTGCGAAACCCGGACCAGAGCCTCTCATACAGAGAGGGCGTTCCTGGGTCAACCGGGTTCAAAAGTTTGCGGCGAAAGGCGATGAGGTGGCGGCATGGCCCTTTCCTCAATCCTCCTTTGAAATGGTGCGAGCAGTCGCACTTCGCGCGGCGCATCATGCCATCGCGGTCCAGCAGCAGCTCCACCTCGCGGGTGTGCACCTTGCCGGTGTGCAGCTTGGTGTCGTTGGGCGCGTCGGTGCTGCTCAGCACTCGGATCTCGCGGTCCGGGATCTTTTGCGCGCCCAGCGCCTCCGCGTTTTCCGGGCCGAGCTGTTCCTCTCCCAGCACCTGCGGCATGATCTGCCGCCAGCGATACACCTGATGCGGCAGATCAAAGATGACCTGCCCCGAATGCGCCAGATGCTTCAGCGCCGCCGTCGTCAGTGCCTCCGTCGCACCGCCGGCGCTGACGAGTGCGGCCAGAGTCGCCGACTGCTGCTGCCTCAAGGTGGCAGCCATTTTGTCGATCAATTCTTTCCCCGGCTCCTGCGGTGGCAGCAGCAGATCCAGCGCGCTGCCACGAGTCCAGTCATTCGTGGTCCAGCCGGAGAGCCCCAGCGTGAGCTTCATCGGCCCCATGTGCGCAATCCACAGGCTCGGCAAACCGGTGCCGAGCAGGCACACCTCCACGCGGTCGATCAGCGGCAGCAGACGCGCCAGCGTCAGCAGACGACGCACACCCCACACGCGGATCGGCTCCATCGACTGCGCACACGGCGGCGCAGCACGGTCGATGATGCGCTGCTCCCATGGCTCCAGCACCAGCTCCGGCGCACGCCCTTCCACGATCTCAAACCGCAGCGCCCGCGGACTGCGCGGTGCTTTGTGCCGGCGCAGCCACGCGAGAAGTGAATACAACCCCTGTCGCGACAGCGTCACGCGCCGCATTGGAAGTGTCATCGCCCCCTGCAACTGCATGAAGCCGCGCAGCCATCCCGCAGGCAGATCGATCTTTTCTTCCCGATAGTCCTCCCCGCCCTGCACTTTGACTTCAAAGCCGGAGGGATCCACATGGAAGCGCGCCGGCTGGTACGTGCGCAGCGTCTGGAAGTGGTGAAACAGATCCCAGGAGTAGTCCACATTCGTCGTGCCACACTGCACGCCTCCCGCAGCACTGAAGCACTCATCGCGCTCCACGCTCAGACAGCCGTAGCTCGACTCATCCGCGCTGAAGCATTCAAAAAACACCACGTCTGGCGCCACGGTGATCACCGGATCGCACGGCATGAGCAGACGCCACAGCTCCTGATCATGGCGGCGCAGGTGGTCCGAGTACTTCAGCCGCGCATTCCAGTAGCGCTTCCTCGCTTGGTCAAACTGCCGCTCAAAATCACGCGGCATCGGCTGCTTGAGCTTTGACTCAACTTCCAGCCGCGCATCACGCACGGCCTCCGTTCGAATGGCCCGCTCGCGCTGCAGCTCGCCTTTTTTCCACTCCTCGTAGGCGGCTTTGTCGCGTGGTTTGAAGCGCAGATCATTGATCACCACATCATGCAGCGCGGAGATGGCCTCACGAAAGCTCAGCGGATTTTTCAATGCCGCATCAAAGGCCACCACGTCCCGCGTCAAATTCGGCGCCAGCGACACGATCTGCCCGCCGCCTGTTTCAGCGACATGACTGCGACCGCGATAAGCAAAAGTGATGTTCATGCGGCGGCCTTGAGTGGGTTTCCTGCCACTGGATGCAGCACCAGCTCGGGCAGTGCCGCCGCGATCGCGCTTTCCAGTTCCGGCCGTCTGGCCAGCAGCGACATCACCGCCGCCAGCGCCGCACGTGCTTCTGGGCCCCGGATGGAGCGCACCGTGGCCGCCAGCACCGGCAGCAGTTTTTCAT
>NZ_JBAQCR010000364.1:0-84164 GCF_049294395.1 Prosthecobacter sp. | reverse complement strand
GCTTCCCGGTCGTGTGCTGCTGACCCAGGGGAGCACTCGCTAAAGCTCGGCACCCCTGGGCTGTAATACGCAACCCCGTTGGGGTTGGAGAGCCGTTGTGATGATGCGTGTGCAGGCCAGTTGAATCCAACTTAGTGGAGTCGGTCAGTTCTTTTTAGGCTCGGTCTTTTTATCTTCCTTCTCGTCTTTCTCCGGCTTGGTGAGTTCGCGCATGGGATTGGCGGGCTTGTCGTCCTTGTAGAGTTGGAATTTGCTTTTCACCGGGCGGCGTGGCCAGAAGTTGTTTTCGATGTCGGTGTCCACGAGTTCCTGGCGGGGATCGAAGGTGACGGATTTCAGCTCCTTTTTGGTGAAGAGGAGTTTGGCGGCTTTCTCGGTGTTGAAGCGCCAGATTTCTGCGGGGAGCTTGAGCTCTTCGCTGCTGCCGTCGGTATAATCGACTTTCAAGATCACCGGGGTGACGAGGCCGCCGATGTTGCTGAATTCGATGAGGTAGAAATTGTGCTTCGTCTGTAGAAGAGCGGGGTCGATCTTCTCTTCCTTGAGCTCCTTGATGAGGGATTCGAACTTTTTCTTTTCGCTCGGCAGCACGGTGGCTTTGTCATAGCTGTCGTAGAAGTCCTTGAGTTCGGGATAGCGGTCGATGCGCTTGGAGAGCGAGTAGTTGCGCTCACGGGTGAGGGTTTTGGGAAGTTCGTCCTCCTCCTTTTTCTTTTTGGGTTTCTCGATGGCGGGATCACGTGAGTCGAGCTGCAGCCACTTCACTTCATCGATGGAGACATCGACATGATCGGTGCTGTAAAACCAGCCGCGCCAGAACCAGTCGAGATCGACGCCGCTGGCCTCCTCC
The DNA here is from genome assembly GCF_049294395.1 of Prosthecobacter sp. Lineage (GTDB taxonomy): Bacteria > Verrucomicrobiota > Verrucomicrobiia > Verrucomicrobiales > Verrucomicrobiaceae > Prosthecobacter. The sequence goes on along the minus strand of NZ_JBAQCR010000364.1, from coordinate 83,314 downwards.
ATGGTGCGGAAGAAATCGGAAGGAGTGGGGCGCTTGAACATCCAGCGCTTCGCATAGGTCTTGAAGGCGTGGTCGAAGGCCTCGCGGCCGAGGATGTGCTCGCGCAGGATGTTCAGCGCCACAGTGGGCTGGCCGTAGGCGTTTGGGCCGAGATCGGCGATGGATTCGGAGTTGGTCATCACCGGCGCGCGATCCTTGAGGCGCATGTAGTCGGTCATGCCGCGTTCGTTGCGGCGGTGCTTCCAGTCATTTTCCCATTCTTCCTCAGTGAGGAATTCGACGAAGGAGTTCAGACCTTCGTCCATCCAAGTCCACTGGCGCTCGTCGCTGTTCACGATCATGGGGAAGTAATTGTGACCGACTTCATGGATCACCACGCCGATGAGGGCATATTTGGTCTTTTCGAGATAGGTGCCGTCTTTCTCAGGGCGCGGGCCATTGAAGCAGATCATCGGGTATTCCATGCCGCCGATGGGACCGTTGACCGACCACGCGACCGAATACGGATACTCGAAGGTGTAGCGTGAATAGACCTGGATCGTGTGCGCGATGGCGTGCGTCGAATACTTGTCCCACAGCGGCATGCCTTCCTTGGGGTAGAGCGACATGGCCATCACGGGCTTGCCTTTTATCTTGGCACCTTCGACGGCCATCGCGTCCCAGATGAATTTGCGTGACGAGGCGAAGGCGAAATCCCGGACATTGTCTGCCTGGAAGATCCAGGTCTTCTTGCCTTTGGGCTTGGATTTTTCCGCAGCTTTGGCCTCGTCCGGTGTGACGATGAAAAGAGGTTTTGTCTTTTCGCTTTCGGCCTGCTTCAGGCGGTCGCGCTGGGTTTTCGTCAAGACGGCGTCTGGATTTTGCAGTGTGCCCGTGGCGGCCACGAGGTGATCGTCTGGCACGATGAGGCGGACGGTGTAGTTGCCGAACTCGAGCGTGAACTCGCCGGTGCCGAGGAACTGCTTGTTGATCCAGCCGGCGTAGTCCGTGTAGGCGGCCATGCGTGGGAACCACTGCGCGATGGTGTAGATGGTGTTGCCGTCCTCCTTGAAGAACTCGTAGCCGGTGCGCGCATTGATGCGTTCGCAGTCGTTGATTGGGTAGCTCCAGGCGATCTTGAAGACGAAGTCGGCTCCTCCGGCCAGGGGTTCGTTCAAGTCGAGGCGCAGCATGGTTTTCACCACGGCATGGGGCAGGGGATTGCCCTTGGCATCGGTGAGCTTGGTGATCTTCATCTCGCCATCGTAGTCTTCGTAGGCCAGCAGGCGGTCGAGCGCGGAATAAGTGATCTTGCTGGGATCAATGCCGCGCTTGGTGTTTGGCACGGCGCGCGAGTCTGCGGTGTGGGAAAGAAAATTCTGATCGAGCTGCACCCACAGGTAGGTCAGGGGATCCGGGGAGGCATTGTGATAGGTCACTGTGGCCTCGCCGGTGATGGTGCGCTTCACGTCGTCGAGTTCGACGCTGATGTCATAGTCAGCGCGGTTTTGCCAGTAGGCAGTTCCGGGAGCGCCGGAAGCATTGCGCTGCGCTGAAGGCGTGGGGATCGTGGGATCAAGCTGCTGAAACTTGCCGACCGGTGCGCCGGACTCAGCGGCGGAAAGAGTGAGGGCGGCGAAAAAGACAGGAATGAGCAGTTTCATGAGAGGGGCGATTCTCCAAATGCCGGAGTCAAAGGCAAGCGCATCCTGCTCAACTGATCTTGCGAGGCGCGGTGAGTTTCTTCCGCTTGCCTTCGTTTCCTGCTTCTGATTGCATCAAACCATGAATCCACCCGCAGACACTCTTTCCCGTCGTGACGCCCTCAAGGCCACCATTGCCTCCGTGGGCCTCAGCGCTCTGGCCTTTGAACCCGTGCGTGCGGCTCCGGCCGCCGCACCGGATGCGCGACGTGGTTCGGTGAAGAAGTACAAGATGCTGAAGTCGATCAATCTGTGGGCCTTTCCGTACCCGGAGCGCATGACGCTGCGTGAGTGCATGCAGCTGGCCAAAGACGCGGGATTTGACGGCATCGAGCTGAACTACGATCTCGACAATGATCTCTCGCCGAAGCATGGGACGGCGGATTATGTGAAGATTCGCAAGATGGCGGACGAGATTGGCATTCAGATCAGCGGGCTGTGCTCGTTCTTGTTCTGGCCGTATCCGCTGACGAGCAATGATCCTGCGAAGCGAGCGCAGGGGATGGAGCTTGCAGGGAAAATCGCCCAATGTGCGCATGATCTGAGCGTGGAGAATGTGCTCGTCGTTCCGGGCGCGGTGCACATTCCGTGGCGCACGGATCACGAGCCGGTTGCGAATGATGTGTGTGATCAGCGTGCGCGCGAGGCCGTGGGGCAGCTGGCGAAGCAGGCGGAGAAGCTGAAGGTCTGCCTCAACATCGAGAACATCTTCTTCAACGGCTACCTGATGACGCCGATGGAGATGAACGCCTTTGTGGACAGCTTTGGCAGCGAGCATGTGCGCGTGCATTTCGACACGGGAAACATCAGCATGTTTCAGTTCCCCGAGCATTGGGCCAAGGTGCTGGGGAAGCGCACGAAGAACGTGCACCTGAAGGAGTTCACCAAAAAGGGCACGGACTTTAGCCTCGAAACCTTCCGCCCGCTGCTGGACGGCACCACGAACTGGCCTGCGGTGACGGATGCACTCGCGGACACTGGTTACGAGGGCTTCCTGACTTTCGAATACTTCCATCCGTATGCCCATTATCCGGAGGCGCTGATCTACCAGACCTCGGATTCGCTGGACCGCATCCTGGGTCGCAAAGCATGAGCTGGGAAACCATCACGCTATTGTTTGTCGCAGGGCTCAGTGCTGGATTCATCGATGCTGTTGCGGGTGGTGGAGGGTTGATTTCTGTGCCGGCATTGCTGTGGGCGGGACTGCCCCCGCAAATGGCGCTGGGGACGAACAAGATGCAGGCCGTGTGGGGCACGCTGATGGCGGTGAGGAAGTATGCGAAGGCGGGATTCGTCTCGTGGCAGCAGGTGCGGCTCACGGTGCTCATCACGTTTGTGGCAGCCTGTCTGGGTACTTGGACGGTGACGCAAGTAAGCAACGAAGTGCTGAGAAAAATCGTGCCCTGGATGCTGCTGGGCATTGCTGTCTATGTGCTGCTCAGTCCGGGGCTGGGGAAAGCGGCGGCAAAGGCTCGGTTGAGACTCGGAGCTTTCGCGTGTCTGGCGGGCAGTGTGCTTGGTTTTTATGACGGCTTTTTTGGTCCTGGCACGGGCACGTTTTGGACGCTGGCCTGCATTTCACTGCTGGGACTGGAACTGACGCGCGCCACGGCTTTCACGAAGGTTGCGAATCTCACCAGCAACATGGCATCCCTGCTGGTCTTCGTGGCCTATGGGCGGGTGAATTATGAAATTGCAGCAGCGATGATCTGCGGGCAGCTCATTGGCGGGCGGTTGGGTGCTGGCATGGCGATTCGTCATGGGGCGCCGTTTATCCGCATCATCTTCATCACCGTGGTGCTGGCGATGGTGGCGAAGTTGTTGTGGGATCAGTTTGGTTGATGGCGCGCAATTCAATGAATCCACCTAAAAGTGCAGGGCGTATTTGCCTGACACTCTCCCATGCCTATGATCGCTGCTCCCATGTCAACCGTTCAAACCACTGCCCAAGGACGTCAGTTTCCCAAATTCGATCTCTCACGCCTGCTCGGCACCGTGTTCAAGCCTACTTTCGGGCGCAAGATCTGCATCCTCATCGACCTGCCAGATCTTGCCGAAGCCAAGGATTACGCCTTTTTGAACAATCCTGAGCGCCCCATCCAGAAGCGCGCACATGAGCATTTTTATCTGGGGCTGAAAAACGGCGTGGCCGAAGAGCTGGCGCTGAAGGGCGGAGAAATGTTTGCCTACACGCAGACCACCGGCAGCAATCTCGATCTGCCTGATCTCTGCGTCGATATGAGCGGCAAAGAGCTGAGCCTCGAGAAGGATGTTTATCCGAACTATGACATCATCCTGTGCATCTCGACCTTCTCCGCGACCGCACCGCTGACGGCGTTTGCGAAGCAGTATGGTTTCCGTGGTGCGACGCTGCATGGCGTGAATGATGTCATCTTGAACTCCGGCCTCGCGGTTGATTACGAAGTGGTGAGCATTGATGCCGAAAAGCTGCGCAAGGCGATGACTCGCGCTGATGCCGTGGAAATCGATTTCACCGTGGAGAACGGACCCGACATGACGGTGCGTCTTGAATTGAGCCGCCAGGAGGCGCAGAAGAGCCACGGCCTCTGCCAAGGGGATGCGCCTGACATCGCGAATCTGCCGGCTGGTGAGGTTTACTTCGTGCCCACGGGTGCGGAAGGAACTTTTCCGCTGAAGTATGAAGACGGCACGCTGGGCAAGCTCACTGTCACGGGCGGGTGCATCATCAAGGCTGAGCTCATTGCGGGCAACCAGAGCACGATTGATGCGCACAATGCCAAGCTGGCGGATGATCCCATGACGGGTGTGCTTGGAGAACTTGGTTTTGGAACCCAGGTGCTGCCGGTTTCGGGCGCAGACATCCAAGATGAAAAGGTGCTTGGCACCTGTCATTTGGCCACGGGGCGTGACGATCATCTGGGCGGGCACATCACACCTGCACAGTTCAAGCTCCATCAAAACGCGACGCATGATGACATTCTCTTCGCGCCCCACAAAACGCCGAATTTTGACATCAAGCAGACACGCATGTTCCGTGATGGCAAGGTCACGGTCTTGAATGAGCACTTCCAGCCGTCGAAGTATTTGTTGGAAGCTTTGGCTGCTGAGTAATCCTGAAGGATGAGCCCCGAGTCCTGATCAAACAAAGGCTGGAAGCCCCTGGCCGTTGTCAGGCTGGAAGCCTGACCTCCATTAAACGTGCATGAACATCTACGAAACGCGTCGCCTGCTCGACGAATACCTGCTCTTTCATTACGGCCAGCCTGCGGAGGTGCTGCCGTGGGAGAGCGGGCCGCGTGAGGCGCTGGGGTTTCCGGTGCGCACGGTGATGGAGCTGATCGATCTGCCGCGCACGCCTTGTGAAGCGGTGGCTCTGGATCTGGGCTGTGCGGTAGGACGATCGAGCTTTGAGCTTGCGAATTTCGGTGTCAGTGTGCTCGGCATTGATTACTCGCAGAGTTTTGTCGATGCAGCGGCGGCGCTGGCCCGTGACGGCAGCATGAGCTACGAGCGAGTGGATGAAGGCAGTGCGAAAACGGCGCTGGTGGCTTACGTGCCGGAGAATCTGCGGCGTGATCGCGTGCGCTTTGAGCAAGGGGATGCGATGAATCTTCGTAGTGATCTTGGAGATTATGACATCGTGCATGCGGCGAATTTGCTGTGCCGGCTGACTGATCCGCTGAAGCTCATTGAGCGTCTGCCGGAGCTGGTGCGTCCAGGTGGTCAACTGCTGCTGACCACGCCTTGCACCTGGCTGGAAGACTTCACACCACGTGGAAACTGGCCGCAGGGATCCACGCGCGAGTGGCTCACATCCCTGCTGGAGCCGCACTTTGATCTCGCCAAGACCTGCGACATGCAGTTTCTGATCCGCGAGCATGCGCGGAAGTATCAGTGGAGCGTGGCGCTGGGAATGAGGTGGCGGCGGAAAGTCGAGGATGCGTGAGTTTGTGAGATTGATTCCCGCCGGCGTTTACGTCTAGGCTGGGTGATCATGAAAAACGCGTTGTTATTTGCCTCCCTCCTTGCCGCCTCTGTGCAGGCGCAGACTCCGAATTTTAAAGAACAGCAGATCGATGATGCTGTGGGCATCGGCTACGGACTCGCAGTGGCGGATGTGAATGGCGACGGGCGCACGGACATCCTGCTGGCGGACAGCCATGTGATCGTCTGGTATGAGAACCCGACGTGGAAGAAGCACATCATCGCTGAAAAACTGACGGAGAAGGATCACGTATGCATCGCGGCGCGTGACATCAATGGCGATGGCAAGTGTGAGATTGCCGTGGGGGCCGGGTGGAACCCGGGCGACACGGTGGGAAGCGGCGCCGTGTTTTACTTGATCCCGCCGGCGGATCGCACGCAGAAATGGGAGCCGGTGCAACTGAAGCATGAGCCGACAACGCACCGCATGAAGTGGGTGCGCAACCGTGCCGGACGCTATGACCTTGTGGTGGTGCCGCTGCATGGCCGTGGCAACGACAAGAATGCTGAAGGCACCGGCGTGCGTGTGCTGGCATATCACATGCCGGATGATCCGCACAAGGAGTGGAACACCACGCTGGTGCAGGGGACGATGCACAAGACGCACAATCTCGACATTATTCCTGCTCCGGGCACGGAGGCTGAAAGTCTGCTGCTGTGTGGACGCGAAGGCGTGGTGCGGCTGGATCAATCTGACAACGGGTGGAAGGAACACTGGATCTCGAAGCATCCGAAAGACTCCACTGATCTCCTTGGGGCGGGTGAAGTTCGATATGGCGCGTTTGCGGGCGGGCAGCCGTATGTCACGACGATTGAGCCGATGCATGGGGACAAGCTGGTGATTTACACACCGAAGCCGGAAGGGCCCAAAAACGGTGAGTGGCAGCGCCATGTGATCTGCGATCAACTCGTCGATGGGCATGCCATCGCCACGCATGATCTGCTCGGCCTGAACAACCGCCAGATCGTCGTCGGCTGGCGTGCGCAGCAGAAGGTTGGCAAGGTGGCGGTGAAGTTGTTCTGGACGACGAAAGAGGATGGCAACGGCTGGCAGGAGGCCTTCATCGATGATGGCGGCATGGCCTGTGAAGATGCTGTTTGCGCTGACTTGGATGGCGATCGCGATTTGGAGATCATCGCTGCGGGCCGTCGCAGCAAGAATATTAAGATTTACTGGAATCAGCGAAACCAGTGAAATTTAAAACCTGCTATGCGCACTAGCTGATCGGTTGCATGGGCGCAGTATGTGCTCCTAGAATTGTGATTGCTATGAGAGTCACTCGTCTTTTCACTTCTGTCGCCTGCGCACTGCTCCTCAGCCAGTGTGCCGTTCCGGAGTTTTCCTTGTTCTCTTCGCGCACTGAAATGGCTCGTCGGCCCATGACAATCATGCCGCCGCTGGCATCCCAGCCGGTCATGTATGTGTGGCATGGCAGCAGCAAGCCTGGCCCGCTGAGTGTGAACATCGATCTCAGCGAACAGAAGGCTTATCTTTTTAAAGGCGGTGAAAACGTTGGCTGGACCTACGTCGCCTCCGGACGCAGTGGTTTTGCTTCTCCCACGGGCACGTTTCGCATCATGGAAAAGATCGTGGACAAGCGTTCGAACCGCTACGGCGTCATTGTGGACAGCAATGGAAATGTGGTGAACAGCAACGCCACTGCGGGTGTTTCACGCATCCCTCCGGGTGGACGTTTCGTGGGTGCCAGGATGCCCTACTGGATGCGCATCACGGGTTATGGAGTCGGGCTGCATGCGGGAGCGATTCCCAATCCTGGATCCCCGGCATCGCACGGGTGCATCCGCCTGCCGCGCGACATGGCCGAGACGATCTACCAGCACGCGCCTGTCGGCGCGCGCGTGACGATCATGCAGTGAGGGTTGGCCAGGCCGTTTACGGTTGTTGCCCGGCGCTGTTAGTTTCTCACTGCTTCGGCCAGGATCTCTTCGAAACGCTGCAGCCATGCCTGCGGACTCGCTTCCCGCAGCAGCCACTGACGCCCTGCGCTGCCAATCACGAGACGCTCCGTGGCAGGTGTGGTCTCCATGGCCAGCACATCCTGAACGATGCCATGAACACTACCCGGCTCATGCTGCAGACCAGTGACGCCATGTTGGACGATCTCGCTCAAACCGCCTGATTTAGCGGCGAGCACCGGTTTGCGATAATCATACGCTTCGTAGACCACAAGGCCGAGAGGCTCCCACCATGTGGAAGGCACGATCACCGCGCGGCAGCGCCGCAGCGCCTCGCGTTTGGTTTCCCCGCCCGTGTGACCGAGCTGGCCGATGTAGGGATTGGTGCGGACGCGCTGCTGCACGGCATCGCTGAGCGGACCTTCGCCGGCGATGTGCAGCAAGGGGGTCTTTTTTCCGAGCTGCGCACGCAATTCGTCCCAGGCATCCAGCAAGGGAATGACGCCTTTGGTTTCGACCAGACGTCCAAGGAAGAGGTAGTAGCCCGCATCCTCCGCCACAGGGGGCTGCGGCATGGCATCCCAGGCATGACGCAGGGTGTGGACCCGTGCCTCAGGCAGTGAACCGGAACTGACCAGCTTCTGCCGCATGAAATCTGAAATGGCGATCCACGCCTTCACACTCTTCAACCAGCCGCTGCGGTGAAGGGCCTTCAGCATGACCGCGAAGAGGGCGCTCTTCACCACCGACCCCTGCCACGCACCCGAGAAAACCTCTTTCCAGTAGCTGCCGTAGAGTGCGTCCTGCACTATCTTGCCGTCCACCTGCAGAGTCCCGCCGACTGAAAAGGGACGATAATTATGCAGATACTGCACCACGGGAAGACGACGCTGCAGAGCGGCATGGTACAACGACGGCGAGCCGACCGGAAAGATGTTGTGAAACAGGGCAACGCCCGCGCCACTGGCATCCAAGGCCGCTTCAAACTGCGCGCGCGATTCTTTGTTGTAGAAGAGCCGCTTTGCCTGCGCGGCAGGTCCTGGAGCAGCTTCGCCTTTCCAGTCCGCGCTGTCGAAAAAGCACCGTGACATGGCATGCTGAGCGCTCAGATGATGGTAGATGCGGTCCACGCTCATCTCTTCGCCGCCAGGGGAAAGGTAGCGGTTGAACACCTGTAAAATGCCCGGTGTCATTGGTGTTCCCTCATTTCGTCGTAGTGTCGTCGCGCCCATTCCTCCAGCACGTATAGCATCCAAACGCGCTGACTCAATGGCCATGCTGCGGTGGATTCCAGGCTGCCGCGGAAATATTTTTCACAAATCTCACTCTTCTGCGCCTCATTCACCCAGCCGCGCTCACGGCAGCGCTGGGAGCCCAGCGTGTCGCGGATGCGCTCCTGCCATTGGGGCAGCCGCATCCATTTCATCAGCGGGAGCGTGAAGGTTTTCTTCTGGCGGTCATCATAAATCTGCGGGGGCAGGAGGCTCCGGAAGGCCTCGCGCAGCACACGTTTGCCGCCCAGTGTGTCCAGTTTGCACTCCGGCGGCAGCCTGCCCGCCAGCGCAAAGATCTCCTTGTCCACCAGTGGCACACGCAATTCCAGCGAGTGAGCCATGCTCATCACGTCATTGTCACGCAGCAGGGTGTTGGCCAGATAGGTCTCCGTTTCACGCAGCAGCAGTTCGTGCAGCCACGAGTCTTGGGACTGCGGTTCGAATACCGGGGAGGATGGCATTTTGAAATCTCCATGCAGAAGTCGTGCCACTTGTTCAGGCGGCATGATCGTGCGTCCAAAGGACTGCCATTCGCGCACGTTGCGTCCGGCACCGCCCAGAGCGTAAAAAAGCATCTTCCATGCCTTATGTCCACGCGCGCCCTGAGGCAGCAGTGAATCCAATCCGCGCACCCAGCTGCCTGCCGCAAGCAGCGGTGACTTCGCCGCCACGGCGATGAGGCGATGGTAATTGTAGCCAGCCCACCACTCGTCGGCACCCAGTCCGCTGAGCGTTACCTTGACCTCTTTGGAAGCCAGCCGTGACACCAGCCAGGTGTTCAGCGCATCGCCCGTCGGCTGGTCCATTTGATCAAAATAGCCGTCCAGACTCGACTCCAGCGAGGCCGCCGTCAGTCGTTCACGGACGAAATCGCAGCCAAAATATTCCGCCGTTCGCCGCGCGGTATCGCTCTCGTCCGGCACCCCCGCGTTTTCTTCGTAGCCGATGGAAAACGCCTTGATGTGCTTCTGGCCTGCCTCACGCATGCAGGCTACCAGGAGGGTTGAATCCAGCCCACCGCTCAAGAAGACGCCCACTGGCACATCGGAGATCATGTGGGCCTTCACGCTTTCCAGCACGCCCTCACGCACCATGCGGCGCTGCTCCACCGGGTCATGTACCCAGGCCTCGCGCCCGGGCCAGGCAGGCTGAAACCAGCGTCTTACCTCGGCCTTGCCACCGCGCCATGTGAGCAGGTGACCCGGGGGCAGGCAGCGCACGTCACCAAACATCGTTTCCGGACTTTGCACCGCGCCCCGCTGAAAATACTGCGCCAGGGCAACGCGAGAAACCTGGCCGCCACCGCCGAGTTTGCGCACGGCACGCAGTTCAGAGCCGTAAACCAGATCTCCGTCTGCGGTGATGCGATAATACAGCGGCTTGATGCCAAAGTGATCCCGCGCCAGCACTAACGATCCCGCTTCCGCATCCCGCCAGGCGATGGCAAACATGCCGCGCAAGCCCGCCAGCACCTTCTCAACTGGCGCACGTTCTAGGAGAGCCCCGAGCACTGCCGTGTCTCCTGAGGATGGCAATTTTATTTCGCCGAGGCCGGCGCGTAGTTCGCGGAAATTGTAAATTTCGCCGTTGAAGGTGAGCGTGAATCTTCCGCCCCCAAACGCCATGGGCTGCCGGCCGTGATCGCTCAAATCCAAAATCGAAAGCCGCTGGAAGCCCATCCACCAGTCCTCACCTTCTGCCTCTGCGCTGTCATCCGGACCGCGATGCACAATCATCTGTAGAGCAAGCCTGCGCAAGGCACGCTCATCTTCACGCCAGGGCGTGTGTGGCAGACGAAACCATCCGAGAAAACCGCACATGAAGATGACGAATGTAGAAAAAGGAGACGGACCCTAGGGGAGGGTCCTGCTCACCATGACATCCTTTTACTGGTTTCAAACAGGAAGCATTTGCACCATCAACATCAGGCATTGTATAAATCTAGCATGAACTTCCGTCCTTCCCGGATCATTCTGGCCATGTGCTGCACGATCGCGCACACTCAACTGGCAGTGGCCGAGGACGCAGCTCCCCGGCCGTGGAAAGACACGCAGGGTCGGATCATCCAAGCCACTCTGGTCAGCAGCAACGCCGACAGCGTCACCTTGAAAATGGCGGATGGCAAAGAGCACCAGCTGCCTCTCACCCGCCTGTGTGCCGAAGATCAGGCCTTTGTGAAGAGTCTGGCTGCGCCAGCTCCATCCACCGCGCAGGGGGCAACTCCTGCCGTGACCGCGCTCTCTTTGAACCGGGTTCCCGTCGAGAAACGCACCTGGCCGGAAAACGTCGTGGTTCCGACGAAGTCCATTGAAATTCAGGTAATTGAGGAGAATGTGGCGGCGCGAAAGTGCGTGTACCGGTCTGAGGGATTTGAATTCACCGCGCAGGCCAAACTCATGCCCAGCGTGATGAAAGAAGTGGCGCGGACTTTTGAGGCCACGAAGACTCTCGTCTCGTCACTACCTTGGGGTGTGGTCTGCCGTCCACCTGAGGGTTTCGAACGCTATCAGGCCGAGCTGTTTGAGACACGGAAGGATTACATCGCCGCCGGTGGGCCTGAAAACTCCGGTGGTGTTTACATGAGCGGGGACAAGATCTTCCGTGTGCCGTTTCCCAGCATCGGCCTCAAGCTTCTGGGCAAGACCTACGCCAAGGACGAGAACTACGACGGGGGCACCCTGATCCATGAGATCACCCATCAGGTGATGGACGCCTACCTGACCTTCCTGCCCGTGTGGGTGAGCGAGGGCACTGCTGAATACACGGAAATGCTGCCCTACAACGCCGGCAAATTCCGCGCTGACGCCCACCAGAAAGGACTGAAAGACCACATTCAGGAGATGCAGAAGCGTGGGTATGCCATCGAGATTGGCAATCTGGAAGAACATCTGAAGATGAACCGTGGCACCTGGTCTGGCATTGCCAACACCACCAATCGCAAGATGGGGGAGCTCTACTTCCGCTCCGTGCTGGCGGTGTACTTCTTCTGCCATCTGGATGGCGACAAGAAAGGCACGCGGTTCATCAAGTTCATGGACGCCGTCTTTGGCGAGACCGAAGCTCTGCGCACCTTTTTCAAAGACCCCCGCGTCAAGCATCTTGAAGGTGGGCGCTTCAGCTACCCGACGAATTTTCCGCCGCCGGACATGAAGTCCGAAACCGCGCCGTTCAAGCATCTGGACCTGCTCCTTGATGGGCGAAGTTATTCACAAATCGCGCAGGAAATGACCGAGGCCTACAAGGCTATCGGGGTCAAAATCTCGGTGAACTGAGCTGAGGAGCGGAAAATCGGAAAAACAGCTCCTTTTTGGGAGCTATTTAACGTCTTTTCCACCCCTGCGTTTGACGCACCGCATCGACTGTGCAAGATGCCGGGCTTTCCGGCCCCGCGATGCCGTAGCCCTAGCCTGCCAGCCAGTGGTTCCTTCGCTCCGAGAGCGCCCAGATCATACGCTTTCTACCCCTCTCAACTCGCCGCACTCGTCGTCCGCACCCGGATTTCGTCATATTTTTCCTCCCCCATGCCCAAAGATACAACCATCCATCGCATCCTCGTCATCGGTTCCGGCCCCATCGTCATCGGCCAGGGCTGTGAATTTGACTATTCCGGCGTCCAGGCCTGCAAGGCCCTTCGCGAAGAAGGATATGAAGTGGTGCTCATCAACTCGAATCCGGCCACGATCATGACGGATCCGGAGTTTGCCTTCCGCACCTACATCGAGCCGATCACGCCGGAGATGGTGGAGAAGATCATCATCAAGGAAAAGCCGGATGTGCTGCTGCCCACGCTGGGCGGCCAGACCGCGCTGAACTGCGCCATGTCCCTGCATCGTGCGGGCACCTTGGAGAAACATGGCGTGCGCATGATCGGTGCGAAACCTGATGCCATTGAGAAGGGCGAGGACCGCCTGCTGTTTAAGAACGCCATGCTCAAGATCGGGCTCGACCTGCCGCAGTCCGGCGTCGCCCACACGATTGAAGAAGCCCGCGTGATTGCGGAGCAGATCGGCACCATGCCGCTCATCATCCGCCCCGCATATACGCTGGGCGGCACCGGCGGCGGCATCGCCTACAACAAGGAAGAATTCGAAACCATCACGGCCAGCGGTCTTGATCTCTCGCCCGTGACGGAAGTGCTGATCGAGGAATCGCTGCTCGGCTGGAAGGAGTTCGAAATGGAGGTGATGCGCGACAAGGCGGACAACTGCGTGATCATCTGCTCCATCGAAAACCTCGACCCCATGGGCGTGCATACAGGTGACTCGATCACTGTGGCTCCCATCCAGACGCTGACGGACCGCGAGTATCAGATCATGCGCGACTTTTCCTTCGCCTGCATCCGTGAGATCGGCGTGGAGACAGGGGGCTCGAACATCCAGTTCGCTGTGCACCCGGACACGGGCCGCATGATCGTCATTGAGATGAATCCACGCGTGAGCCGCAGCTCGGCGCTGGCATCCAAGGCCACCGGCTTCCCGATTGCGAAGATCGCTGCGAAGCTGGCCGTGGGCTACACGCTGGACGAGCTGAAGAACGACATCACCCGCGAGACGCCCGCCAGCTTTGAGCCGTCCATCGACTACGTGGTGACCAAGGTGCCGCGCTTCACCTTCGAAAAATTCCCCGGTGCCAACGAGACGCTGACCACGCAGATGAAGTCCGTGGGCGAGGCCATGGCCATCGGCCGCACGTTCAAGGAGTCCCTGCAGAAGGCCCTGCGCAGTCTGGAGATCAAGCGCTTCGGCCTCATCGGCGACGGCGCCGACAAGGAAGTGGATGACGAGACGCTGACCTCGAAGCTCACCGTGCCGAATGCGGAGCGCATCTTCTTCCTCGGCCAGGCTTTTGCCAAAGGCTGGAGCGTGGAGCGCGTGTTTGAGCTGACGAAGATTGACCGGTGGTTCTTGAGGCAGATTGAAGAAATTGTGAAGGAGCAGGCTAAACTACCCTTGAGTCAGTTTGCTTCAGTTGCTGTGTCAATTGTCAAAGCTGGCGACAAATTCAAAAGGGACGCTGAGCGCCATAGCCTTCCTGCCAGCGAGGAAATGCAAAGTGCTTGTGACCAACTGCGCAGAGCAAAGAAACTCGGTTTCTCAGATCGCCAACTCGCCGTTGCTGCGAATGTGCCAGAAAGCGTTGTGCGTGATGCAAGGCGCTATTTTGGCATCATCCCCACCTACCGTCTTGTAGACACCTGTGCGGCTGAGTTCGAGGCCTACACGCCCTACTACTACAGCACCTACGGCATCGAGGACGAAGTGCGGGACAACGACCGCAAGAAGGTCATGATTCTGGGCGGCGGGCCAAATCGCATCGGGCAGGGCATTGAATTCGACTACTGCTGCGTGCATGCGTCCTTCGCCCTGCGTGAGCTGGGCTATGAGACGATCATGGTGAATTCGAATCCCGAGACCGTTTCCACCGACTATGACACCAGCGACAAGCTCTACTTTGAGCCCCTGACGCTGGAGGATGTGCTGAACATCTATGAGCGTGAAAACCGCCACGATCAGGTGCTCGGGGTCATCGTGCAGTTCGGCGGTCAGACGCCGCTGAACCTTGCCAAAGGACTCGAAGAAAACGGTGTTCGCATCATCGGCACTTCGCCAAAGAACATCGAGCTGGCTGAAGACCGTAAGCTGTTCGCCAAGCTGCTCGATGATCTTGAATTGCTCCAGGCACCCAGCGGCACCGCCACCTCGCTGGAAGAGGCGCTGGCCATCACCGCGACGATTGGTTACCCCAGCCTTGTGCGCCCCAGCTTCGTGCTCGGTGGTCGTGCCATGCAGATCGTTTACAGCGATGCCGAGTTGACGCACTACATGAAGAACGCCGTCGAGGCCACGCCTGACCGTCCCGTGCTGGTGGACCGCTTCCTTGAAGACGCCACGGAGGTGGATGTCGATTGCATCAGCGACGGCGAGACCACCGTCATCGGCGCCATCATGGAGCACATCGAAGAGGCGGGCATTCACTCCGGAGACAGCGCCTGCGTCATCCCGCCCTTCAGCCTCAGCAAAGAGATGCAGGACCGCATTCGCGATGCCGCCAAGAAGCTCGCCAAGGCCCTTGGCGTGCGCGGCCTGATGAACATGCAGCTCGCCGTGAAGGGTGATGATTTGTATGTCATCGAAGTCAATCCACGTGCCTCCCGCACCGCGCCTTTCGTCAGCAAGGCCATCGGTGTGCCGCTGCCAAAACTCGCCGCCAAGATCATGGCGGGCATGACGCTCAAGGAACTCGGTTTCACTGAAGAAGTGATTCCGAAGCATCACAGCGTCAAGGAAGCTGTCTTCCCCTTCAGCAAGTTCGCCGGCGTGGACATCATCCTCGGCCCTGAAATGAAGAGCACCGGCGAAGTCATGGGGATCGACTACGACCTCGGCATGGCCTTCGCCAAGAGCCAGATGGCCGCTGGCGGCACCCTGCCCACGAAGGGCAATGTGTTCATCAGCGTCAAGGAAACCGACCGCCCCAACGTCGTGAAAATTGCCAAAGGCTACGCCGACCTCGGCTTTACCCTATACGCCACCAGCGGCACCGGCGGCGTCATCAAGGAAGCCGGCATTGCGGTGAACATCCTCCCCAAACTCGCCAGCGGCCAGCGCCCGAACGTCATCGACCTGATGAAGAACAAGGACATGGCCCTCGTCATCAACACCCCGAGCGGCAAAAATCCGCGCGAGGATGAGATCAAGATCCGCACCGCCTCCATGCAGAACCGCATTCCGATCATGACCACGCTGCGCGGTGCCGATGCCGCACTGCGGGCGATCAAGTCATTGCAGGGGACCGAGGTGCAGGTGCGGGCGCTGCAGGAGTATCATCAGTAATCCTGCCTGGTCTCATTTGATGGCTCTCCAAAGCGCGGACGAAAGTCCGCGCTTTTTTCGTTTCTGGCCGGCACCGCCATTTGGAGTTCTGAAACTTCGATGCTCATCCTCTGGCCGGGAGCCAAATGCCTGAGGTGACGCATTCATCGTGTTGGAGTCAAAAGCGCCACAAAATGATAAAGAAAAGGCTCGCGCCTTAGATTGACATCGTGCGGCTAAATTTCTTATAAACATCAATCGCGAATTCCATCGATCACAACGCTGCCCAAGACCATCTTAACGGAGGGCCAAGGATGGCTGACATCCAATCTCTGCAGGGTCCCATTCATTGGCAATGGTGGCCCCTGTTATTGATCGCGTTGATGGGGCTGTTGTCTTATTTCCCCATGGTACAGGCCTATGTCTGGGCCATCGATGACTATCCTTTGTCGCAGATGGCCCGTGTGGGAGGCGTGGAATACTTGGGCAATGCCTTTCAAGAAAGAGGCATCTGGCGCCTTCTCCAGCATGGACTGGTCGGATGGATCCTGAATTGGGGGCCATGGCTGCCAGGGCTCCTCGCCATCGGTGTGCACATAGTGACGTGCCAGTTCTTCTATCTGGTCTTCCGTCACCTGTGTGGGAATGGGGATGGCGTGCTCGTACTGGCAATCATCGCCGCTTGTTCGCCCTTTGGTTTCCAGGCGGTAAGCTGGACGTCTGCCTTGCCCTACGTTCTGAGTTCACTGATTTTTTGGGTGTCCCTCTGGATGTTTCTGCGAATCCATTCCATTCCCAACTGGGCCTGGTTGATCTGGGGGCCGATTTTTGCCGCCTCTCTGCTGATTCATGAGCATTTGCTCTTTGCTCTGGCCTTTGTGGCAGGCGCTGCGTGGCTGATGAATCCACAGCCAAACTCGTGGCGAACTTGTTTAAAACCATCCATTCGCTGGGTGCCGCCGCTGGTGGCATGCTTGTATCTGGGTGGTTACGTCCTGTTCAAACCGCAGGACCATCTCCTATATATGGAGCCTCATTTTCATTGGCCAGCTCTGCTGAGTCCGCTGGGCAAGCTCTGGCAATGGCTGGACATTTGGGCTCCTGTCTTCAGCCCGGCTCTCTGGCAGATAGCCGCCAGTGAATGGCCTTTGGGATGGCTTGGTTCGGGCCTTTGCATCTTGGGAGGTACTGCCGCCTTGTGGATGACTCCTGCGGCTCCCAATGAGATCGACGCGATCAGCAAAAGGCATGGCAAAAGGGTGATGATGGTCATGTTGATCTTCTTCTTGCTGGCCAGTTTGATCTATGTGCCTGCCGGCGGATTTTCTTTGGATTCACGGAAGCGGTACCCCTTGTGTTTGTTTCTGCTCGGTGGCGGAGGGATGGCCATTTTGACCTGGGGGCGGGGAGTCATTCTTCGTTGGCCGCATTGGCAGAAAAGGGCTGCCACAAGCTTGTTGGCAACAGCTCTGATGCTGGTGTGCTGGCTGCATACCGGCTTGTGGAGAGCCGAGGCCCGGGCGATGCGTCTGTTGTCGGATTTTCTGGCTGCGAATCCAAGTTGTCACCGAGTCTATGCCAGCAAACTTGTGGATCCCGCAAAGATTTCTCCTGCGACATTGCGTCTCCATGGACAGCCTTGGATTCTAACCCTCTATGTCAGCCAGCCCTTTGCGATGGACCATCCCGGCCAGGCACAACCTGTCATCAAAGATGTTCCCAGCCCTGGCATTCCTTCAATAAGCTATGACTACAGGAGCCGGGAGTGGACAGTCTTGCCTTCTTCCGTTGTTCCCTGAGGCGGGCTCGATTTTTTGCAGCTCATGGGCCTGGAATTTTTTGGAGCAGCTCAGTTTAACAATGGATAGATGACGGAGTGAACCTGCATTATGGAACGGACATGAACGACCATCCTCTTCCAGCCCTTCGCAACCAGCTCCTCAGCCTGCACAAGCTGCTCATGAATGCCGAACGGGCGGCGTATGAGAAGGAGGGGAATGTCATCGAGTCGCCGATGCAGTTTCTGCAACTGCTCATGGAGCATGAGCGGTTTGCGTGGCTGAGGCAGCTTTCGCAACTGGTGGTGATGATGGACGAGACGATGGAAGAGAAGCCGCCGGTCACGGAGGAGCGGAAAGATGCGTTGGTGGCGGAGGCGAAGCATTTGCTCATGGGTTCAGATGAGCCGGGGAGTTTTGCGGTGCGCTATGCCAAGGCCAGAGAGCATGAGGCGGCGGTGGCTGCGGCGCATGCGGAGATCAGCAAGAGTTTGGGATAGTCAGGCTCATGCCATACGGCGGATGAAGGGAACGCGGATTGGCTTCGCCTGTCTCGCAAGCTCGGCTCTTTGTCCGCACTCCCTTCGATCAGCTCTGCCACGCTTCTTTCATCTGCTGAAACATGCAGTTCTTCAATCCAGGCAAAGACATCGTTAACCCTCCAGATGCACTGCGATTGGCTTATGGTGCTAAAGATCACAGGGTGCATGGTCGTATAGCAATGGAAGCCCCGTTCGCAGTCACCCATGAATTTCACACGCATCCCTCTCTCCCCGATCCTCGCTCTGTCTGTCTTGTTTTTTGTCTCAACGGTCTGCGCCCAAAATGGGGATGCAATGGCGAAGGTGCCGCCCTCGCTGGTGCCGGCGGAGCTTGTTCCGGACACGCGGGCTTTGTCTGCGGATGAGGAATTGAAAACCTTCCAGGTGGCACCGGGCTACCGGGTGGAACTGGCAGCCAGTGAGCCGCTGGTGGGGGATCCGATCTTTGCGCAGTTTGGTCCGGATGGGCGGCTCTGGGTGGTGGAGATGCTCGGGTACATGCCGGACATTCAGGGCAATCGTGAGGATGAGCCGGTGGGCCGGATCGTGATTCTCAAGGACACCGATGGCGACGGGCGCTTCGATCAAAGCAAGGTCTTTCTCGATCAGCTCATCATGCCCCGCACGGTCCTGCCGATTGGCGAAGGCGCGCTGGTGGGGGCACCGCCGATGCTGTGGTATTGCCCGGACAAGAATGGCGATGACAAGGCGGATGAGAAGATCGAGGTGGCGAAGGATGCTGGCGCACAAACCATCCCTGGCCGCCCCGAACTGGCGAACCCGGAACATGGCGCGAACTCGCCGCTCTGGGCGCTGGACAACTGGATCTACTTTGCGGAATACGCGGCGCGTTTTCGCTGGCGTGGCGCGGGCGCTTTCGAACGCAGCCTCTCATCCATGCGCGGACAGTATGGGCTCAGTCAGGATGACTTTGGCCGTCTCTTTTACAACTTCAACTCCGGCCACTTGCAGGGAGACATGTGGCCCTCCCATTACCGTCTGCGCAATCCGCACTATGAGAAGTCGGGAGGTCGCATCAACCCGCCGGTGAACCAGTCCGTGTGGCCCATCCGTGTGACCCCCGGCACGAACCGCGCCTACATTCCTGAGAACATGGAGGGTCACAAACTGAAGAACTTTACCGCCGCGTGCTCACCCTGGATTTACCGGGGCGATCTCTTCCCGGCGGATGCTCTTGGCAATGCCTTCGCCTGCGAGCCGGCTCTGCATCTCGTGAAGCGAGACATTGTCACCCTCGAAAAAGGCAGGCTCGTGGCGCGCGAAGCCTACCATCAGCGTGAGTTTCTCGCGTCCACGGATGAGCGCTTCCGCCCTGTCAGCATGACCACGGGACCCGATGGAGCGCTTTACGTGGTCGATTTCTACCGGGGCATCATCCAGCACCGCATCTCCCTCAGTCCCTATCTGGAAAAGTATATCCAGGAGCACGATCTGGTGAATCCACGCGGCCTGGGACGGATCTGGCGCATCGTTCCTGAAAATGCCAGGACACGTCCTGCACCCAATCTGGCGAAGCTTGGCAATGCAGAGCTTGTCCCCATCCTCGCTCACACCAATTCCTGGCATCGGGAAACCGCCCAGCGCCTGCTTGTCGAGCGTGCGGATGCAGGGGTTGTCCCCGCACTGGAAGCTCTCACGCGCAGCGATGTCGCGCTCGGCCGCATGCATGCCTTGTGGACGCTCGATGGCATGGGCAAGACCACCTGGCCGGTGATCGAGGCAGCGTTCGCTGACGTCGATGCCCGCGTGCGCAACAGTGCCGTGCGCATCGCTGAAGCTTTCCTGGCCGGGAAAGGGCGCGCCGCTGTGGTGACCAGGCTCATCGCCCTCTCCGCCACCGAACCGGATTCGCAGGTGCAGACTCAAATCGCCCTCACGCTTGGCGAGTGCCAAGATTCGGCGGCCGATATGGCCATGGCTGCGATGGCCAGCCGCGTGCCCGATCACCCCTATCTGGCCGAAGCCATCCTCAGCGGGGTCAAAGGCCGCGAGCTGGAACTGCTGGAGCATTGCCTTGCCACTGGAAGCGGCAAGACTCTGATCCCAAGCCTGGCGGGCTGTGTGGCCAGTGAACGCAATCCAGCCCGTGTCTCACGGTTGCTGGCACTCGCGGAAAAGGCCGGGGCGACGCCTCGCAAGACGCTGCTCGCTGGCTTCACCGCCAATTCGGCGGACTTCACACGCCGGAAGGTGAAGCTCGAAGCCAAACCTGCTGTTCTCGACACTCCCGGCATCGAAAAGGTGGCGGACATGCTGACCTGGCCGGGCAAGCCTGCGCCCGCAGGGTTCAAGCCGCCGCGCCCGCTGACGGCTGATGAGCAGAGTCGTTTTGAGATGGGCAAGGCGCTGTACTCCGGCATCTGCGCTGGCTGCCATCAGCCAAGTGGTTCAGGCCTCGATGGCATCGCCCCACCGCTGATTGATTCCGAATGGGTCAATGGCTCGCCCGACCGGCTCAGTCGCATCGTCCTCCACGGCGTGCGCGGCTACATCACGGTCAAAAAGAGGCGTTACCAGCTCGACATGCCTCCACTGGGCGCTTTGGGCGATGAACCTCTGGCGGCCATTCTCACTTATCTCCGGCGTGAGTGGGAGCATGGTGAGGAGCCCATCTCACCGGACTTTCTCAAAGCAGTCCGCGAAAAGGAAGCGCGACGCACCGATTCCTGGACGGAACAGGAGCTGCTCAAGATTCCGTGACCGAGCGTCTCGCCGCCTTGCACCTTTCGGCGTTCTCCAAAACAACAGGCCTCGGAGCCGTATCAAGCGGCTCCGAGACCGTGACTTGCTGAAAGGAGCAAGGCTCGCTCACGCCAGCGCTTCTTTGCAATACTGAACGCACTTCTTCACCTCAGCGATGGCGTCAGAGCCCTCAGGGATCTTGTATTCCAGCTCGATCTCGGCGGGGAAGGTCCACTTCTCCTTTTTCATGAGCTGCAGCACTTCCTTGATCGGCGTCTGTCCCGTGCCCCAGGGGACGTTGCCGCCGTCGGCGGTGCGGTCCTTGAGGTGCAAATTTGTGATGCGATCGTGGTACTTCTCCAGCACGGGAATGGGAGACTTGCCTTTGGTGCCGGCGACGTAGTGGCCGATATCGACGTTCAGCCCGATGTACTGGCCGAGTTCCAGGATGGAGTCGAACTTGTCCATCTCCGGCAGGTTGTTGGTGTGGTTGTGAAAACCGACCCAGATCTTGTGCTTGTCCGCAAACGGGGCGACGCGCGCGGCCAGGATGGCATTGCGCTCGGTGGTCACGGCCGTGCAGCCCAAGGCCTTTGCCACGAGGAAGTTGAACTCGATTTCCTCATCAGACTGGCCAAAGCCCATCTTGTGGATGTGGATGTTCACGCCGGCGTCGTTGTACATTTTCCGCATTTCGGCGCACTTGGCCAGCTGTTGCTCACGCTCGGTGTCGGTGATCTTGCCGCCTTTGAGGCCAGCGAAAAGCTGGGTCGGTCCGCCCATGAGCTCGGTCTCGCTGAGGCCGTCATCGAGCAGCGCCTTGAGCGTTTCCTCGGCGGTCTTGGCCATGCTGCGGTAGCTGTAGGTGATGCAGCCGATGCGCACGCCGTTGAAGACAGAGTTCGGCTTCTCAGCGGCAGAGGCGAAGCGAGGAAGCGTGAAACCGGTGGCGGCGGCGACTGCGGTGCCAAGGAAGGAGCGGCGGGAAAGCGGGTTTGAGTTCATGGGAAGGTTGGATGGAGGCGGGGAGTGGAGAGTGGCAGAGCGGGACTGGTCGACTGCCGGGTCCAGTGACGCATCCTTGCTGCCCGTGGAGAGATCGGCAAGAGTTTTGAATAAAGATGAGGCAATGAGGTTGTGGGTTATATCTTTAATTCCACGGCTGTTTTGATCTGGATGTGACAGACTTGTAGCAGGCGAGGGGGGCATCATTGCATTGGCTCGACATGAAGGCGTTGCAGAAGGTCGAGTTTGGGTCAACGTCCTGTCCCCCCCCAAAAAAAATCAGAATGTTATGCCATCGTCAGGGCCTCCTTCAGGCCCTCGCAGCTCTTGCTTGTGCCCTCATGTTTGGAGCGCCTGCTCCTCTTCGCGCCGCCACCCTGTTATGGGTGGGGGATGTGGATGCTGCTTGGAACACAAGCAGCGTCGGCAATACCAACTGGTCCACAGATGCGCTGCCGGCCGCCAGTGGTGACACGCTTACTTTCGGCAGTGCCGGAACGGGTGGAACGACTTTGAGCAACGACATCGTCGGCCTTTCAATCGCAGGACTGACCTTCAATGCAGGTGGTGCTGCGTTTACGCTGGGTGGCAATGCTCTTACCTTGAACGGCAGCCTCACGAACAATTCATCCAGCTTGCAGACACTGGGCATGGCGGTTTCTCTGGGGGCGTCGAGCTCCATCAATGCCACTGGCGGAGCCATCACCTTCAGTGCGGCTATCAGCAGCGCAGCGAGTGACCTGTCCATCACGGGCTCAGGGGCGATCACTTTCAGTGGGCTGGGCTTTTCCTCCACGGCGAACAAGATCACGTCCACGGGGGCGGATGTGCGTTTCGTGGGGGACAGCACCATCGCCGCTGATGTGCTGATCAGCAGCGGCACGATGAAGCTGCAGTCGGGCGCCCAGATCTTCAACAATGGCCTGAAGGTGGACGGCGCGAGCAGCGTGCTCAATTTCACTGGGGCAACCGTCACAGTGAACGGTATTGGCGGCGGAGGTTCGGGCGAGCAGGACAGCCTGGAGATTCTCAATGGCGGCACGCTCAATGTGAGTGCCGGAACGGTGGATCTGACGCCAAGCCGGTTCTGGATGCAGGCGGGTACGCTGAATGTGACCGGCGGCACGATCAACATGAACAACACGCTCATCGCCCAGAGCAGCAGTGTCATTGCTCGCATCAATGTTTCCGGTGGGGGTCTGAGCCTGGGAGGCGGTAATCGTTTCGCTAACAACGGCACGGCCATTTTAACGGTCAGTGGAAGCGGTGCGGTCACCTGGGCGGTCGCGAGCTACGGGCTGTCCGAGAACGGAACGGGAAGCATCATCATGGATGGAGGCACGCTGAACATGACCAGCTCTGGCACCACTTATCTGTTGCTGAACGGCGGCAATGGTGCGGCCTTCAACACGGCGGTGACCAGCAGCATCGCCTTCAATGCCGGTGTCTTTTCCACGCGTGGCTTCGCCATGAACACCGGGGTGAACTCGACCAACCGGCTTGCCGAACTGCGCTTCAATGGCGGCACGCTGAAGGCCACGGACAACAACAGCGCCACCAACTTCATCCCCAATTCCGCCAACCTCACCTCCAAGGTGCAGGCGGGCGGGGCGGTCATCGACACCAACGGATTCAGCATCAACATCGCCGACAATCTGGAGCACGACAGCGCGCTGGGTGCCACGGCCGACGGCGGCCTGACCAAGAACGGCCTCGGCACCCTGACGCTCAGCGGAGCGAACACCTACACCGGCACCACCACGGTGAATGCAGGTGCTCTGGCCATCGCCAACAACACGGGTGGCACGGTCACCTACAGCGGACTGATCAGCGGTCTGGGTGGCACCCTGACGCTTAGCGGAGCCAACACGCTGAATTTCACCGGCGGCATCTCGATGACCAATGCGGCCAGCACTCTCACGGCGACGGGCAGTGATGTGAGGGTCAACAGCGATGGGGTCTTCAATGCAGCCGCTGTCACGGTGAACAGCGGCGGCGTGCTGCGGTTTCAATCGGGCACGCAATCGTTTGTGAAGGGGCTGGTCGTCAGCGGTGCCGGGAGCATCCTGAGTTTTGAAGGTGCCAACGCCACCCACAGCGGCACGGGGGATGGGAATGGAAACAACGGTCTTCAGCTTGATAGCGGAGCCACCATGAATGTCTCCGCCGGCACCGTTGTCTTCAACAACAGCAACCGCGCTTTCATCCAGACCAGCACCATCAATGTGTCTGGCGGGGCACTGACCCTTAACAACGCGCTCTTTGCGCAGGGCACGGGCACCGTTTCGAATGTGAATGTCTCAGGCGGCACCCTGACGCTGGGAAGCAATGTACGCTTTGCCAACAATGGAACCGCGACTCTGACCGTGAGCGGCACAGGGGCGGTGACGTGGGCCAATGGCAGCTATGGACTCTCTGAAAACGGTGCGGGCAACGTGATCATGAACGGCGGCACGCTCAACATGACGAGCTCCGGTTCCAGTTATTTCTATCTCAACGGCGGCAACCAGCCAGGGGTCAATTTGTCCAGCATCGTGAGCACCATCTCGCTGAATGCAGGCATTCTCTTCACGCGTAGCTTCGCGATGAACACCGGGGCGAATTCGACCAACCGGCTGGCCGAACTGCGATTCAATGGCGGCACGCTGAAGGCGACTGACAACAATGGTGCCAGCAATTTCATTCCTGACTCAGCCAACCTCACCTCCAAAGTGCAGGCCGGGGGCGCGATCATCGACACCAATGGATTCAACATCACCATCGCTGACAATTTGGAGCACGACACGGCACTGGGTGCTACGGCTGATGGCGGCCTGACCAAGAACGGCCTCGGCACCCTGACTTTGACTGCGGCCAACACTTTCACGGGCAAAACGACAGTGGCTGCTGGAACCCTGGCGCTCAGCGGTGCGGGTGCCGTGGCCTCAAGCCCATGGATCGAGGTCAAGAGCGGCGCCACGCTCAATGTCACCGCTGTTACGGGTGGCACCCAGACCCTGAGCAATCAGGTGCTCAGCGGCACCGGCAGCGTGACTGGCACGGTGGTCATTGGTGCGGGGTCGATTTTGAAACCGGGCGGCTCCACGGATGGTTCACTCAGCGCGGTTGCCAGTGCAGGGGATGGCCTCGGGACCCTGACTTTTACCAATCTCACGCTGGCCACGGGCGCAAGCAGTGGCAGTCCGCGTGTCCTCCTCACCCTGGGTGGGACGAGCAGTCATGCCGCTGATCCCACCGTGGCAGCCCAAGTCAGCGCTTTCAAAGACACGGCCGCCGGAGGATTGTATGACTCCATCAAGGTCACAGGCGCGCTCGGGCTGAATGCAGGCAGCACGATCAAAGTGGAACTGGCTGGCGGGTACACTCCTGGTTGGGGCGATGTCTTTAACATTGTCGATTGGGCCACCCTGAATCTCAACGCTGACGGCACCAGCGGAGCCTTCACCACAGCTGATCTGGTCCTTCCCACCCTGGGCAATGGGTGGTTTTTCGCGACGGATCAGTTCCTTTCCAACGGCATCATTTACGTCGTGCCAGAGCCTTCGCGCATGCTGCTGCTGGCAGCGGGTCTCCTGCTTCTGGCACGGCGCAGAAAGCGCTGATGCTCGCGGGATGCATCTGTCAGTTGGATGGATTCATGACCAAGACTTTGCATCTCGCGATTGATCCAACGGGCCCCCGAGCTAACAGAGATACATGACTCTCACGCTTCCCAAGTGGTTCGACCTTCACACGCATTTCCGCCAAGGCCCCGCGATGGGCTCGTATGTCCAGGCGCATCTGGACATGGGCTGTGCTGGTGCGCTGGCGATGCCGAACACGCAGCCGCCGGTATCGCGAATTTCAGGGGCGGCGCAGAGCGATGGCTTGTCGATTGAGAGCTACTCGGCGGAGTTGCGGGCAGCGGGAGCGGATGTCTTTGAGCAGCTCATCGTGCCACTTTATTTGACGCGGCATACCACGGCAGCGATGATTGCGGAAGGTGCGGCCTCGGGTCTGCTGCGTGCCTGCAAATATTACCCGCCGCACGGCACCACGAATGCGGAACACGGGATGCCGATGGATGACCTGATCGGCGGGGAAGTGCTGCGCGCGATGGAGGAACACGGCATCGTGCTGTGCATTCACGGGGAACAGCACGCACTGAGCGGTCCTGATTACATCGATGCGCAGCAGAATGCGGAGACGCGGTTTTACACGGAGCGGATGCCGCGCTTGATCGCGGCGCATCCCAAGCTGCGGATTGTGTGCGAGCACATCACCACACGCACAGCGGCGGAGTTTGTGGCGCGCGCGCCGGAGCATGTGGGCGCGACGATCACCCCACAGCATCTGCTGTACACGTTGGGGCACCTGATCCAGGGGCTGAAGTACCATCTCTACTGTCTGCCCATTGTGAAGTTTCGGGATGACCGCGCAGCCTTGCGGCAGGCGGTTACGACTGCGGGGCAGACGAAGTATTTCGCGGGCACGGACAGCGCGCCGCACACGACGAAGGCGACGGCCTGCGGCTGCGCGGCGGGCTGCTTCACAGGAGGCTGTGCGCCGCAGCTCTACGCGATGGCGTTTGAAGAGGCGGGCGTGGATCTCGGCACGGCGGAGGGTCGGGCGCTGCTGGAGCGTTTTCTCTGCCTCAATGGCCCGGCGTTTTATGGCTTTCCGCCATCGGAGAAGAACTTCCAGATGGAGAAGGAGGCGCAGCCAATGACGCTGCTGGAGACACCTGCGGGGCCGGTGACGCCGCTGCCGGTGGGGATGGGCATGGAGCTGACGTGGCGGATGGTGGGGTAATGCAATGCCTGCGCTACTGAGAATGCGCCCAGCTTGTCATATGAACGCGTGTGTGAGATCACTCAGCAGCCTACACGTTATCTATGAAAAATTCGTTCCTGCTGCTAGCTGCCTCGGTGTCTCTTCTTTCGTGCCATGCTTCGGCGGATGAGGCGCTGGCAGGGAAGATGCGGGCCTTGTTTACAATGGCGGATGTGGATCACAACCGTGCGCTCTCCACCGAGGAGCAGGCGCGGGCGGTTGAGTTTGTGAAGAAGACCTATGGCGAGCAGTGGGCGCTGCAGATCGAAGGGATGCTGAAACGTGCTGCGGCAGACAAAGTGGTGACGTCTGAGAGCTGGCTGAAGCAGGTTGGGGAACACACGCGGCCGGTGGAGAAGAAGACCGAGAAGCTTGCGATGAGAGATGGAGTCAAGCTGGCGACGGACATTTTCCTGCCGCGTGGGGAGGAGCCCTTTCCGGTCATTCTCGCGCGCACGCCTTACAGCCGGGTGAAGGGCAGCGGAAGCGGAGCTGGCTTCACCGCTGCCGGTTATGCTTTCATCATTCAGGACATGCGCGGACGCTTTGATTCCGAAGGGGAAAACATCCCCTTCGTCGGCTGCGGCTGGGGTGAGCATCAGGATGGCCTGGACACGGTGGAGTGGATCAAAAAACAGCCGTGGTGCAATGGCAGCATCGCCACCATCGGTGGCTCGGCAGGCGGCATCACGCAGAACCTGCTGGCAGGCGCGGCACCCGGGGCCTTGAAGGCGCAGTACATCAGCGTGGCGCCGGCGGACATGTACACGGACGTGAGCTACATCGGCAGCGCGTTTCGCAAGGCTGACGTGGAGAACTGGACGCAAGGGAACAAGTTTGATCCGAGGGCGCTCTCGATCATGCACGAGCACCCGAGCTACGATGCCTACTGGCGCGGGAACGACACGAACACGAAGTTTGAGGTGATGAATGTGCCCGCAGTGAACATCGGCGGTTGGTTTGACATGTTTGCGCAGGGGACACTTGATCAATTTGTGGGACGGCAGCAACGCGGTGCGCCGGGCTCCAAAGGCACGCAGAAGCTCATCATGGGACCCTGGCATCATGGCATTGGGCAGATGCCTGCCGGGCAGCTTACCTTTCCGAATGCGAAGCCGCCGCAGCAGTACAACTCGGGCCGCTGGTTTGACCATTACCTGAAGGGCATCCAGAACGGCATCGAGAAAGAACCTGCCGTGGCCTATTACGTGATGGGAGACACCAGCACGCCCGGCGCTCCGGGCAATGAATGGCGCTATGCCAATGACTGGCCCATCCCGGCGAAGGAGACGCCTGTGTATTTCATGGCGGATAAGAAACTGGCACTGGAAGCTCCCGCTTCAGGAGCCGCCCACCACGAGTACACCTTTGATCCCGCCCACCCATGCCCCACCATCGGCGGCAACAACCTTACCATCGAGCGTGGGCCGATGGATCAACGCAAGGTCGAGAGCCGCGAGGACGCTTTGGTGTTCACCAGTGAGGCGTTCGACAAGCCGGTGGAAATCACCGGTCGTCTGTGGGCAAAGATTTTCGTCTCCTCCAGCGCGGCGGACACGGACCTCTCCGTGCGCATTTGCGATGTGTATCCCGACGGCCGCAGCATGCTCATGGCCGAAGGCATCCAGCGCCTGCGCTACCGCAAATCCCGCGAGAAGCCCGAGCCGCTGGCGCCCGGGCAGATCGAGGAAGTCACCGTCGATTGCTGGTCCACCAGCCTCATCGTCAACACCGGCCACCGTGTCCGTGTGATGATCACCTCCAGCAACTTCCCCCGCTTCGATGTGAATCCCGGCACTGGAAAGCCCTGGAGCGATGACGGGGAGAAGATGAAGCAGACAAACCGCATTTATTGTGATGTGGAGCATCCGTCACGGTTGCTGGTGCCGGTGGTGGGAGAGGCAGATTAATTTAAAGACCGCTCACAAGCCCAGATCACCCTCAGCCATGATGGTATGCTTGGGGGCCTGACGGAGGGGTTCGGGTAAAAGGAAGAAGTGACAGACGTGCTGGTTGCGGGAGAGGATGGCGGGGGGCGGATCCCAGGTGAGGTCGTCTGGGAAGGCGGCGGCGGTGACGAGGACGGCACCGCCGGGGAGCAGGCCGGGCTCTTTGACGAGGAGGCCTATCAGGGCGTAAAGTTCAGATTTGTCCCCTTGGGTGGTGAAACTTTCCAGCACATCCCAACTTCGCATGCCACGTACAGGCCGGGGGGTGACGAGGAGGTAGGAGCTGAGCACACCCGCAGCATCGACAAGGCCGAGGAAATGATGCTTGCGCGTGGGGGCGCTGCAAAACCACCGCAGGTAATCGGGGGTGATCCATTTCTCAATGCGATCTGCGCGCTGGTAGGGGCGTGCGATGGAAGTGACTTGGGCGGGATCAGTTACCACGCGCTTGTTCGAAGGCAGGGAGGGCCACCAAGAGTGTCCATACACATGTGAAGCGAGTCCAGCAGGGAAGAAGCGACGTGTCACAGTCTGCTCCGCGCGTGCTCCCATCTTGAACAGAGCCTCCTGAACACGGGGGCTGGGGGTGGTGTGGGTGATCATCTGCTGCTCCGCGACCTCGCGCTGCTGCAGGAAGACGAGTGCCGCTGCTTTGGGGAAGTGCTCGTCTACGCAGAAGGTGGTGGCGTACACGGTCTGACAGATCCGCTCCTGCCAGACATGCAGGGCGGGGATGGATCCGCCGTAGGCCACCAAGCGCCCTTCCGCATGTGCCCAGCGCCCGCGTTCAGGGTTGATTGCTGCGGCGGGGTTTTCATCCCACCAGTGGCGCAGGCGCTGCTCCCAGCTGTGGCCGTTTTGCGGGGGTAGCTGCCGGTTCAGAAATTCGACCAGCTCCGACCGTGCCGTGGGGGTGTCGGGGTAGGGGCTGATGTCGAGTTTTGGCATGAGGTTCGCTGGGAATTGCTAAGATCCACCAGCAGACCTGTCATTCAAGTGGCTTGATTCAATACGGTATTTATAAAATGCGTCATGTTATGCGCTACTCCAATTCTAGGGCAAATGCCTTTGTAGCAGGGCGGCTGGCGGAAACTCCTGATAATGAACGCGCCGCTTTCCTGCCGGGTGGTTCGTGCATTGATCAGTCCACGTACACAAACTCGTTGGAGTTCAGCAGGGCAAGGCAGTAATCTGACAAAGCCTCACGAAAGCCAGGAGTGAGGGATGTTTGTTGGAGCAGGAATTTCTGGCCGATCTCGATCTCTTGCGACGTGGGCTGGCGTGAGAGGCAGCGCAGGGTGGCGGCGGTGATGAGGGCGGTGGGATCGGAGCCGTGCTGTTCGTTCAATTGCGTGGCGATCTTTACGGCGATGCTGTGGGCGAACTCGGAATTGAGCAGCATGAGGGCCTGTGGCGCGGTGGTGGAGTCACTGCGGCGGGCGCAGGAGATCTGGGCATCCGGGCGGTCAAAAAGCTCGAAGAGCGGGTGGCGCAGATTGCGCCGGGCGAAGGTGTAGATGCTGCGGCGGGTGTGCTCGGTCACGTCCTTGGAGGCTTCAGCCTGGCTCTTGATCAGGGTGCTGCCGATCTCCTTGGGCAGGGGCAGTTTCACGCCGGGGCCGCCGGTTTTGAGATTGAGCTGGCCGCTGACGCTGAGCATGGCATCGCGCAGCATTTCTCCGGTGAGACGCGTTGGAGCGGAGGTCTTCTGCCGATAGGTTCGTGACATCACGATGGCCTTGTGCAGGCGTTTGAGACTCCAGTTTTGGCGCGGCAGTTCAGCGGCCAGCCAGTCGAGCAGGGCAGGATTCGTGGGGGCTTCACCCTGATGACCGAGATCCCCGGGAATGGCGGCGAGTGGTTTGCCAAAGTGCTGCTGCCAGAGGCGGTTGGCCATGGTGCGGAGAAAAAGGGGATTGTCTTTGCTGGCGAGCCATTGCGCGAGTGCGGCTCGGTCGGCCTTGGGTGGTGAAACACCAAAGACGCGGGGAATGGCGGGCTGAATTTCGGGGCCGGGACGTTTGAAATCACCACGCACGAAGACGGTGCTGGCGGGGATGCCTTCAGTGAAGATGCGGACGGCGGGGCCGAGGGGCTTGCTGTTTTTGGTCAGCACGGTGTTGTCGAAGAAGGCGCGCAGGCGGTAGAAGTCGGCCTGGCTGATGGGATCGTAGGGATGATCATGGCACTGGGCGCAGCCGACGGTCAGGCCAAGGCCCACGGCACCGACGGTGGTGGCGATGTCATTGAGCAGGACGTGGCGGCGCTCGTTTTGATTGTTGAGGTCCGGCATGTCCGGGCAGGAGAAGAGGAAGCCGGTGGCGGTTTCGTCTCCCATCAAATCTCCTGCGATCTGATGCTGCACGAAGGCATCGAACGGCATGTCGCGATTGAGTGCGTCGATGACCCAGTCGCGGTATTGCCAGGCACGGTTGCGTTCGGCGTCGTATTCGAAGCCATCGGTGTCCGCGTAGCGTGCGAGGTCGAGCCACCATTGGGCCCAGTGCTCACCGTAGCGGGGAGAAGCCAGCAGGCGGTCGACTAGTTGCTCGATGCTTGATTCTGGATGCTGGATGCTGGATGCAAGCTTTCGAAAAAGCTGCGACTTCCTCGGGAGTGGGGGGCAGGCCGGTGAGATCGAATGTGATGCGGCGGATGAGTGTGGCGGGATCTGCGGGCGGCGATGCAGGCTTGGCGAGATCGTCGATGCCTGTTTTGCCGGGTGTGGTTTGCAGGGGTTTGAAAGCCCAGTGCTCTTGATCCTTCGCGGTGATCTTTGGCTCATCCTTCACGGGATCGGCGGAGGCGTGAATGGAGACAGCGTGGGTGCAGAGGGGGACGAAGAAGAGACTTAAAGCGAGGGCAATGAAGAGACGCTGAGGACGTTCGGATTTGCCGCAGAGGGGCAGAGAGGCAGAGGGGGCAGAGCTTTTGGAAATGCTCTGCTCTTGTGCTCCTTTGATCTCATCCATCTTATTCATGAGAGGATGCCTTTGACGACACCGCTGCCTTCCACGCCGGTGAGGCGTTGATCGAGACCGTTGAGGCGGAAGGTGAGGCGCTCATGATCGATGCCGAGAAGGTGCAGGATGGTGGCGTGGAGATCGTGGATGTGGACTTTGTCCTGCGCGGCGCGCAGGCCGAATTCATCCGTGGCACCGTGGATGTGGCCATGCTTCACACCGGCACCCATGAGCACCGTGGTGAAGCCCCAGGGGTTGTGATCACGACCCACGCCTTTTTCGCTCATGGGCATGCGGCCAAATTCGCCGCCCCAGATGACAAGCGTGTCTTCAAGCAGGCCGCGCTGTTTGAGATCGCGCAGCAGGCCGGCCACGGGCTTGTCGGTGAGGGCGCAGTAGTCGGTGTGGTTCTTGAGCACGTTTTCGTGCGCGTCCAAGCCATTCGTATCGCCAGAGTAGAGCTGCACAAAGCGTACGCCGCGCTCGATCATGCGCCGTGCCAGCAGGCAGCGGGTGCCGAATTCTTTCGTGGTGGCGTCATCGATACCATAGAGTATTTTCGTGGCCTCGGTTTCGTGTGAGATGTCCACCGCCTCCGGTGCTGCGCTTTGCATGCGGAAGGCGAGCTCGTAGCTGCGGATGCGGGCGTCGAGCTCGCTGTCGGCGGCGTGATTGGCAAGATGCTGCGCATTCATCTGCTGGATGAGATCCAGCGTGGCGCGCTGGCGTGCGCTGCTGTGCGGTCCTTGCAGATCCAAGATGGGACTGCCGCCCGCACGCATGGTCGTGCCCTGATAGGTGGCCGGCAGGTAGCCGCTGCCCCACGCGGGTGGTCCGCCCTTCAAGCCGCCGCCGGGATCAGGCATGACTACGAAGGCGGGCATGTCGGCGTTTTCAGAGCCAAGGCCATACGACACCCAGCTTCCCATGCTCGGCTTGCCCATCTGGATGGATCCCGTGTTCATCTGATAGACGGACTGCGGATGATTCACGCTGTCGCCATGGCAGCTGCGGATGACGCACATCTCGTCTGCCAGTTCCGCCATGTGCGGGAGAAAGTCGCTGACCTCGATGCCGCTCTGGCCGTACTTGCGGAAGGGCTTCACCGGTGCGAGCAGCGGATTCTGCGCGACCTTGCGACGTGTCTCGACGGCTCCGTAGCTGTCTGGCAAAGGTTTGCCTGCTTGGCGGATGAGCTCGGGCTTCGGGTCAAACAGATCCACGTGGCTCGGTCCGCCGTGCATGAAGAGCCAGATCACCCGCTTCGCCTTTGCCGGGAAATGCGGGCGCGAATCCGCCAGCAGATCCGACAGGGCTACGCTGGACAAGCCCATGGCCGTGCTGCTGAGGAAGCGGCGGCGGGACAGGGGAGCGAGGTCGCTGGGCATGGCGTGAAGACGTTGGCAGTGGGCCCGTTCTAGCGGGTTGCTTGGAAACGTCAAGACTACGGAATGCGTACGGCTTCGTGAGCAGCTACAGCATCTTCTGCATCCACAGCACATCCAGCCAGCGGCCGTGCTTGTGGCCTACTTCCTTGAGATGGGAGACTTTGACGAAACCGAATTTGGCATGCAGGGCGATGCTGCCCGCTTGATCCGCATCGATGCCGCCGAGAACGGTGTGATGACCGATTTTTTTGGCGAGTTCAATGAGTTCTCCGAGCAGCAGGGAGCCGAGGCCTTTGCCCTGATGCTCGTGGTGTAGATAGACGGAGTCCTCCACGCTGTGGCAGTAGGCCTGGCGCGGATGGAAGCGGCTGAGCGAACCCCAGCCGATGACGATTCCATCTTCCTCGGCCACGATCACGGGATGCTCCGGGCCGTGCGCGTCAAACCAGTCCTGCCGTTCCTGGGCCGTACTGGGCACCGTTTGATAGGTGCAGGTGCTGTGCTCCACGTAGTGGTTGTAAATGGCGTTGATGGCCGGGAGGTCTTCAACGGTGGCAGGGCGGAGGGTGGCGGACATGAGGCAGGAAGCTGTAGGTGCAGGACGAATGGCAGGTGCGGCGGCGTAGCGCAAGCCTCCGGCTTGCAGGGTTGGTGCGGTGGCGATCAGCCCGCTCTGTTTTCAAATCTTGACTCGGTGGCGGGGAATCTCCATTCTCGCGACCTTCAGTCAGAATTCACCAATCACTTAACGAACACATTTATTTATGGCCATCAAAGTCGGAGTTATCGGAGCAGGCGGCATGTTGCAGTATCACGCGGCGGGGTTCCGCCAGGCTGGCGCGGAGATCGTGGCCGTGGCCGATGCGGCCCCCGGAGCAGCAGCCAGGGCGGCGGAGAAGTATGGCATCGCCACATCGTATGAATCTGTGGAAGCCATGCTGAAGGGTAGCCCGGAGATCAAGGCAGTGAGCGTCATCGTCCCGAATAAATTTCACAAGCCGCTCGCCATCCAGTGCCTCAAGGCCGGCAAGCACGTCTTCTCCGAGAAGCCGCCGGCGCTGAATGCGAAAGAAGTGAAGGAAATCATCGCTGCTGCGGAGAAGGCCGGCAAGAAGGTGCTCTTCAACTTCAACAACCGCGCGCGTCCTGAGTCCCAGGCGATGATGAAGTACATCAAGGACGGCGTGGTGGGCAAGATCAACTCCGCGCAGGCCAAGTGGATTCGCCGCACGGGCATTCCCGGCTTTGGCGGCTGGTTCACCACCAAGGAACTGGCCGGTGGTGGAGCGCTCATCGACCTGCTTCACATGGTGGATCTGGCCATGTATTTCATGGGCTACCCTGAGCCTGCCCACGTGATGGGACAGGTCTTTACGGACTTCATTCAGGACAAGCAGTTTAAGGGCCCCTGGGGCATTCCGGACCGCGTGGGCGGCACCACCGATGTGGAAAACGCCGCGCACGGTTTCGTGACCTTCAAGACCGGACAGGTGCTCAGCCTTCAGGTCTCCTGGGCGGAGATGATCAAGCGCGAGGAAGTCTCCGTGGTCTTCCAGGGCACCAAGGCCGGTGGCAAGGTGGAGCGTCTCTTCGGCATCGATGGTCTGGACAACACCGCCATCGACACCTGCGAGCTCTACGTGCAGGAAAACGGCAACAGCGTGAACCGCAGCATCACCGTGCCAGCCTGTGAAGACATGGGCCGCATCGGTTCCGCCACGAACTTCATCGAGGCCATTGAAGGCAAGGCTGCCGCCCTGAACACCCCCGAGCAGGCTCTGCGCCTGATGCAGGTGATCGACGCGATCTACGCCTCCGCCAAGAACGGCAAGCCCGTGGCGATCTGAGTATTGAGTGATTTGTCAAAGCGGGGAGAACGAGCGCAGGCTTGTTCTCCCCGTTTTGTTTTGAGATGATCTGAGTCATGAAAAAGCTGACGCCTCTTCTACCACGTCATCGAAAGGCGGCGGGCTTTGCCCCGTCGGGGCTTATTGAGATGCTGCTCCTGGCCTACATCGTGGCGGCTGTCTTAAATTTGGCCTTGGGAAACTGGATCTTCGCGACGGCAATGATGGCACCGTTGGCCGGGCTTTTCTTCTGGATACAGTATACAGACCGAAGGGGCCGCTGCAGGATAGGTGATCAGGTTCGCTTGAGCATGGGATCTCATGCAGGAAAGGAAGGAGTGATCATCGGAGCGAATGAAACTGGAACGAGATTCACGGTGCAGATGTCTTCCTCGGATCATCCCGATCCCCTGGACTTTTCCGGCTATCAGCTCACGAAGATGAAACCGGTGGCTCTGCCATCTTCGTGACCCTTTGGGCGCGAATTCTCCCAGAAAAAATCCAATTGGCTGCATAAGTCACACATCGGAGGTGTCTTCTCTGCACACAGCATCATGGACTCGCATCTGCTCTCACGCTACCATCGCCATGGCGATGCGGCTGCATTCGGAGTGCTGGTGCGGGAGCATGCGGGCATGGTCTTTGCCACGGCGAAGCGGGTGACGGGAGACGCTGCGCTGGCTGAGGACGTGGCGCAGGAAACGTTTCTCGAACTGGCGCGCAGCGGGCAGGACACAGTGCAGTCTGTGGCGGCGTGGCTGCACCGCGTGGCCTGGCGCAAGGCGTGCAACATGACCAGGGGGGAATCGCGCCGCAGGCGGAATGAGCAGCAGGCAGCCGCGGAACTGCAGTCGGACAATTTCGAAGCAGCATGGGAAGATCTGGAGCCGCAGATCGATGCCGCGCTGAATGATCTCCCAGCTGCGCTGCGGGAACTGCTGGTGGCGCATTTCCTTGAAGGCCGCGCACAGCAGGAACTGGCCCTGCACATGGGAGTGAGCCAGTCCACCGTGTCGCGCCAGCTTGAAGCGGGAGTTAGCGAGTTGCGTGTGCGCTTGCGCAGCCAGGGGGTGATCTGCGGCGCGGGCCTGGCAGTGCTGCTAGGCGCTCAAAGCGCGCAGGCATCGCCCGCATCGCTTCTTCATTCCCTCGGTAAACTTGCCCTCAGTGGTGCCGGTGCTGGCAGCACGGCTTCGACCTCGGCCATCACTTCCACCGCCCTCATCACCATGAGCACCACCACCAAAATCCTGCTTGCCGCCACGGCTGCTGCGGTCCTCACCGTGCCCTTGGCAATTCAACAATGGCCAGTGAAGAATCCGCGCCCGCAGATGGCTCCCGCAAAACCGCCGGTGCAGGTCCAGCAGGCTGCGGTGGGCCCGACGCAGCCTGCTGCAAGCCCACGCCATTACCGGCCTGCACCGGTGTCCGCAAAGACAAGGCAAAGGGTGGACGCCATCTTGAAACGCCACGCCGGCATGTCAGCAGAGCAGTTGAAGAAGAGCAAGGAGCTCAATCAGCTCATGGATCGTTTCATCGCCGTGCTGAGTGCGCCGGACTTTCAGTCGCGCTTTGAAGAGCGTATCGCGGCTCTGCCCGCCAAGGGAGAGCGCGGCATGGTGACCATGAATTTCAACCTGCTCGATGATGCCAAAAGCCGCGCCTGGCTGGAGGCTGCGGTTTCGGAGGATGAAGAGCTCATGCAGGAATGGGTGCTCAACACTCTTGACGATGCCATTTTTGAGTTCGCCTTCGATCCCGACCTCGAACGCACCAGCAACGGGGTGAGCGTGCTGCCCAAGCCTGCACCAGCCGCAGTGCCGGCGGAAACGGATGAGTGAGGCATGTGCAAAAAAAAGCGATGCCAGCTCACACCGGCATCGCCTCATGATTTCAGCTTTCAGACCTGCACTTACGAGAGCCCGCCGCGGTCGCTGCTCAGCGTGGCATCGCCGTATTTCCCGCGTGTGGTCGGGGTGTAGTCCAGCGGAGTCCAGGCGGCGTTGTTCGCGGAAGAGGCGACGACGGCCTCGATGAAGGCCATGCCGGCCACGCCTTCTTCGATGGTCGGGTAGTCCATGTCCAGCGGGTTGGGGGTGGTGCCGTTGATGACGGCGCGCACGTGGTTGGCAAAGTTGCGGTAGATGTTCGCAAAGCCTTCCAGATAGCCTTCGGGATGGCCGGAGGGTGTGCGGGTGGCGGCGGCGGCGGCGCTGCCGAGGTAGCCGAGGCCGGTGCGGTAGATCTGCTTGGGCTTGTCCAGGGAGGTGACGATCATCGTGTTCGGATCGAGCTGGGACCACTCGATGCCGCCGAGGGAGCCATAGACGCGCAGGCTGAGATTGTTCTCACAGCCGATGCTGATCTGGCTGGAGTGCAGCACACCTTTGGCACCGTTGGTGAAGCGCAGCAGCACGTTGCCATCGTCTTCCAGACGGCGACCTTCCTTGGCCAGGAAGATGGTGAGGTCGGCGGCAAGTTCCTTGATGTGCAAACCGGTGACGTATTCGGCGAGGTTGATCGCATGCGTGCCGATGTCCCCCATGCAGCCGGCGGCGCCGCAGATGGCGGGGTCCACGCGCCAGGAGGCCTGCTTCTGCCCGGTGTTTTCCAGCATGGTGGCCAGCCAGCCCTGCGGGTATTCGACGACGACTTTGCGGATCTCGCCGAGCTTGCCTTCTTCGATCATCTGCCGGGCCTGGCGCATGAGCGGGTAGCCGGTGTAGTTGTAGGTCACGCCGTAGAGCTTGCCGGTGGCCTTCACGATCTCCGCCAGTTCCTTGGCTTGGGCGAGGTTGAAGGTGGCGGGCTTGTCGGAGAGCACGTGGAAGCCGGCCTCCAGCGCGGCTTTGGCGGCAGGGAAGTGCAGGTGGTTCGGCGTGACGATGGAGACGAAGTCCATGCGCTTGTCCGCAGGGAGGGCGGCCTCGGTGCGGATCATCTCTTCGTAGTTGGCGTAGCAGCGCTCGGCGGGCAGGAAGAAATCGGCACCGCTGTCCTTGGAGCGCTGGGGGTCCGAGGAAAAAGCGCCGCAGACGAGTTCAATCTGCTGATCGATCGATGCTGCAATGCGATGAACGCCGCCAATGAAGGCGCCGCGTCCGCCGCCGATCATGCCATAACGAATTTTCCGGCTCATAAACAAATTTTCGGGGTTCTAGGTTCTCGGTTCAGGGTTGGGAAGAGTGAAACGCGAGTGTGCGCAGAGGGTGCGGAGGGTCAAGTGCATCCGCGCGCCGGGTGGAGAACATGAGGGGGGAATCCTGTTTCCTCCATGCCTATGATCCCCTCTTCCACGTTCTGGCCAGCCACCTCCCCATCCGGGCACAAAAAACCCCGGAGAGGGTAGCCCAACGCGCTCAGGCGGCCTCTCCGGGGCAATTGTCGTCGAAACACCGCAGAGCGGTGCGCATGGCGACAAAGGGTTATGCGGCCATCAGGGCCGGACCGCTGTGCTTCATGCGGCTGCGGAATTCCGTGGGGGATTCATCAGCGATGCGGCGGAAGCTGCGGTTGAAGTGGGACAGGCTCTGGAAGCCCACGTCATAGGCCACTTCGGTGATGCGGGCTGCCGGCTTCATGAGCATGCGCTTGGCCTTTTCCACGCGGGCGCGGTTCACGAAGTCCGTGAAGGTCAGGCCGGTGGCGCGCTTGAAGAGCTTGCAGAAGTGGAAGGGGCTCACGTTCACCGCGCTGGCCACGGCTTCAAGGGACATCGGCTCGGCCAGATGGGCGTGGATGAAGGTCTTGGCATTGCGCACGGCTTCGGGCTCATGCGTGGCGGTGGCAAACAGCATGCGGTGCGCGCTGTCTCCCAGCTGAAGAGCAAAGGACTGCAGGATGGCCACGGCGGCCTCATAGCGTGCGGGCTCCATGACGGGGGCGTGTTCAAAGTGTATCTTGGCACCACGGATTTCTGCAGCGGTGCGGTTGTCATCCAAGAGAGCCTTGGCCACGGGGGCGAAGTTTTCGGCATTGGCAGGCTGGAGGCGCACGGCGCCAGTGAGCATGATGGCGATGGTGTTTTTTCCCACGCGCACCGGAACCTGCGTTTCCACCACACCGGCCACGCCCTTTCGTGTGATGATGCTGTCGATGGGAGAGTCATCCTTGGTGGCTTCCAGACTCAGGGGCAGGCTGGTCAGCGTGTGGAAGGCTTTTTGATAATGCTGGAACAGTTCGCTCTCCGCGAGGTTTTGGATGAAACGTTGGCGGGGGGAGGTGTGGGCAGTTGAGGTGGTGTTCATAGCGCGTTCGTGGTTTGTGTTCACGGCTGCTATGATGCCCTCCCGCAGAATTTGCGATATTGTCGTCCGATACGGTACGTGCCGTCGTGTACGACCGCAATTTTGGCATAGTGGTTTCCAGTAGTACTGACTGTTCCTTGTGCCGGGTGCGTGGATATTGCTGTGTGGTTCAGTCCGTTATGACCCTATGCGACCGGAACCCTGAGGCCAAGGTTTGCTGGCTGAACGCCATTCCATTCACGCCCGGCATCAGGCAGGTGAGCCCGATGGTCTTCGGCGCTGCTCAGGTGCCATGTCAAACATCACCGTCAGGTGCCGACGGTCCACCGTGCAATACGCCCCCGGATGAATGGTGAGCTCACGGGCACGCTTCCAGTCTGGCGCAAACAATACGTCCCCACCGCACACGGGGCAGAGCAGGCGCAGCGTTTCTTGAGGTGTTGCCCATAGTATTTCCAAGAAAGCGGGATCGGTTTTAAAAATGAGTTCTTCCATCGGGGCTCGCCAAGCGTGCTATTCGGGCCACGCTAGGCAGAGATGAACATAGCAGAGAGCGTGCAATGTATGAGCGCCAATGAAGCTGAAGTTCATTTTGCTGCTGGGTTGTTCCACACATGCATCACGGCATAGCTCCGCCACGGACGCCAGGGCTGGGACAGTTCCTCAGCCTGCTTTGCGGTGACGCCTCCCAGGTTGTTGCGCACGGCGATGTCTTCTTTGGGAAAAGCATCCGGCCAGCGCAGGGCACGCATGGCGATGTAATGCGCGGTCCAGGGGCCGATGCCGGGAAGGGCTACCAGTTGAGCAATGGCGGTTTCGGGATGGGAGCCGGGGGCGAGCTTGAGGCAGCCGGAGTGGAAACCTTTGGCCAGAGTGAGGATGCAGGCGGAGCGGGTGCGGATGATGCCGAGGCGGGCGATGTCATCGAGGCTCGCACGGGAGACATGGTGAGCCTGGGGTGTCAGGCGAGTAAGCTCGGGAAACGGAGTCTCGATTTTCTCACCGAAGGCTTCGGCATAACGGCAGGCGATCTTCGTCGCTGCCTGTACGGTGATCTGCTGGCCCAGGATGGCGCGCACGGCCAGTTCAAAACCATCGAACGCACCCGGCACACGCAGTCCGGGATTTTGCGAAACGCTTTTTCTCAAAGTGGCATCCAGCATCAAATGCGTGGCGATGATATCGGGACGGGCGGCGAGATCAAACATGTGGCGCAGCCG
Organism: Prosthecobacter sp.; assembly: GCF_049294395.1. Taxonomy (GTDB): domain Bacteria; phylum Verrucomicrobiota; class Verrucomicrobiia; order Verrucomicrobiales; family Verrucomicrobiaceae; genus Prosthecobacter. The sequence continues at coordinate 43,209 of NZ_JBAQCR010000364.1, read as the reverse complement.
ACCCAGCAGCGCTGGCAGGACAGGCGTGAGTGAATGAGTGAACTCCACCTGCAGGGCATTCTTTTCCGGCGTGTTCGACACTTTGATCCAGCCGGTGTGGTTGCCGAGACGCACGGTGCGTGAATAGGTGCCGTCGGCGACGAACTCCACCTCGCGGATCGTGCGTGCGGCGAGAAATTTGAGCATGCTCTGCCAGTCATAGGGCGGGCGGTAGCCGAGCTGCAGCGTGGAGGTGTCGGTGGCGTGCATCTTGCCCGGATTCGCGGCTGCCTCTTTGCGCAGGCGGGTGGGCGGCATGCGGTAATGGCGGCTGAAGGCGTCATTGAACCGGCGCAGGCTGGAAAAGCCGCTGGCAAACGCGATCTCGATCACCGGCAGTCGAGTGTCAGTCAGAAGCTGTTTGGCCAAAAGCAGACGGCGGGTCTGGATCAGTTCAATGGGCGAAACGCCGAGTTCCTTCTGCACGATGCGCCGCAACTGGCGCGAGCTGAGGTCTAACTCAGCGGCGATCTCTTCCAAACCTGCACCTTCATCCGCGACTCCCTCGTCTATGCGGAGCATGATCAAATCTGCCAGCCGATGCGCGTGGTCCACCGGAGCATGCCCGGGGGCCAGTTCTGGCCGGCAGCGCAGGCAGGGGCGGAAAGCTGCCTTCTCCGCAGCGCCTGCACTTTCAAAGAAGAGGCAGTTCTCCCGTTTTGGCACTTTCACCGGACAGATGGGACGGCAGTAGATGCCCGTGGAGGTGACGCCCACGAAAAACACGCCGTCAAAGCGTGAGTCACGGGATTTCAGCGCGGTGTAGGCGGCATGGTCATCGATCAGGTTCATGGGGTGCAGCAGGCTAGTCCATGCAGGCCTTCTGGACTCGCCGTTTTCGGACATGAGGTTATTTTATCTTCATGTCCGAAAATGGCCAGCAGCCGTTGCCAGTGTGAGCCATGATCTGCCCGAACGAAAACCGCACTGATATGACATCCCACAGTTATTTCTATAAAACCATGACATCTCCGGTGGGCCTGCTCACGCTCGTGGCGAATGATCACGCACTGGCGGCGGTGCTATGGGAAAACGATGATCCGAAACGCGTGCGCCTCAGCCCGCTGCATAAAGACACCAAGCATCCGGTGCTGCTGGAGGCGGAGCGGCAGCTGCAGGATTACTTCGCAGGCAAGCGCGAGACGTTTTCACTGAAGCTCGATTTCAACGGCACTGAGTTTCAAAAAAAGGTCTGGCAGGCGTTGCTGACCATTCCCTTTGGAGAGACGCGGAGCTATGCGCAGATCGCGGAGCAGATTGGAAATCCCAGTGCTGTGCGCGCCGTGGGTGCGGCCAATGGCAAGAACCCCATCTCGATCATCGCGCCCTGCCATCGGGTGATCGGCTCCAATGGCAAGCTGACTGGGTTTGCGGGGGGCATGGAAGCAAAGGCGTTTTTGCTGAAGCTGGAGACGAAAGATTTTTTCCTGCAATAGCTGCGAACCTCACGGCACCATCTCCACGCGCACCTCCACCGCAGCGCTGCGGCCTTGATCATCCAGTACATGCACGCGCCATTTGCCGGCGGCGGCGGCCCACATGATTGGCGTGGCTGGGTCACTGGCCCCGAGAAAACGCGGTCCGGCAAACCAGAAGACGCGGTTCACGCCGGGAGCGGTATCTGCACGGAGTGGGATTTTCTGCCGTGCTGCATCGGAGGCTTGCAGGGTGTACACCAAGGCGGCACGTGGTGAAACAATCTTCGGCACAGCGCCTGCATCGGCCGCGACAAGTGATTCGGCGTTCGCTTCCAATGGTGGCGGTGTTTTGCGCGGCACACCAGCCAGCTTGAACATCTCCAGCAGGTCCGGCGGCCAGAATTCGAAGACCTCGTGTTTCAGCGCACGCTTGCCATCATCACGCGCCACGCGCAGTCCGCTGGCGGCATCGATCAGGACTTCGCGATGGATGTCGCAAGGCGTGATGGGTGACACACCGGGAATGAAGCCACCCTGCACACGATGCTGGCAGTGAGGTGTGGGCAGCTGCCCGGAGACCGCGCACAGTTCCACCTGCGAGACACCCGCAGGCGGCTTTTCTCGCTTCATTGGCAGGCGCAGATGCCGGAACGTTTCAAACAGCAGTGGTGCGGCGCACTCGCGGGCGATGAAGGCGGGATTGGCCTTGCCATTGAAATTGCCGATCCAGACCACGAGCACATAGTCGCCACGCATGCCAGCGGCCCAGGCATCGCGAAATCCATGTGAGGTGCCTGTCTTCCATGTGACTGCCGGGTCATCCATCACAAGCTCGCCTTCACGTGTGCGCAGCATCTCGCGGGTGAGATAACGTGCCTCATCAGTGAGCAGCGGCTTGGCTTCCATGGCCTGCTCCGCATTGAAATAGATGAGCCGCCGAGCGCTGCCATCGCTCGCCAGCAAAGCATAGAGTTCGGCAAGCTCCTCCATTGAAACCTCTCCACCGCCGAGCGGCAGTGAAAGACCATAAAACTCCGCAGGCTGCGGCAGCGCCACGCCCGCCTCTTTGAGAAAGCCGTACAGGCCGGGGGCATCCAGCTGTTGTGCCAGAGCGACGGCGGGAATGTTGCGGCTGTGATACAGCGCATCTCCGGCTGAGATTGGGCCGGCAAAGTTGCGGTCAAAATTCTCCGGGTTGTAGCTGCCGAAGGACATGCGCCCGTCGCGCAGCAGTGTGTGGGGATGGATCAGCCCATGCTGCATTGCCAGTGCATAGATGAAGGGCTTCAGTGCTGATCCCGGCGAACGCCGCGCCAGCACACCATCCACCTGGCCTTGAATCTTGCTGTCGAGAAAGCGGCTGGAACCCACATAGGCCAGCACTTCGCGTGAAGGCGCATGCACCAGCAGCGCGCATGCATTGGTGATGCCCACCTCGCGCTTGCGCTGCACGTAATCATTCACCGCCTGCTCCACGCCTAGCTGCCGGTTTACATCCAGCGTGCAGCGCAGCGGCACCCCGGAGCTGGAGCGATCTTCCACCGGCTTTCCGGCAAACAATCGCCGTGCCAGATGGGGAGCCTCGCGGGGCACCGGCATCAGCTGCCGTAGCGTGAACGCCGCATCCAATGGGTCGGCAGGCTGGCCGCGTTCTTCGCGCAAACGATCCCACAGCCGGTGCTGAGCGGCAGCCAGGCTCGCATTGTCACCCGTCGTGCGTGGCCGCCGAGTCGTTGGACTTTGGGGTAGCACGGAGAGTGCCACGGCCTCGCGCAGGGTGAGTTCCTTTGCCGGTTTGCCACACCATAGCAGGCCTGCCGCGCCCACGCCTTCCACATTCCCGCCATACGGTGCCTGATTGAGATAAGCCTCCAGGATATCATCTTTCGAATGGTGTTTTTCGATCTGCACTGCACGCAGCATCTGCCACGCCTTGCCCCAGGGAGTGCGTGTATGTAGATCGTAACGCAGACGCGCCAGCTGCATGGTGATGGTGGAGCCGCCGCCGCGTGCCGAACCTGAAACCACACCCCAAGCCGCGCGCAGCATGGAGAGCGGATTCACTCCCGGATGATCGTAAAAATGCCGGTCCTCCAGCGTCAATGTCGCCTCGATCAAGGCAGGGCTGATCTCTGCCAGCGGCGTGTAGCGGCGATACTTGCCATCTGGCGTCAGCGCGAGATGCAGCAGCCTGCCATGGCGATCCTCCAGCGTGCGCGAGAAACGAAACTCAGGTGGGTACAGCTCCGGCTGCGGCAGCAGCAGCCAGACCACCGCCACCAGCAGAAGTGCCGCGCCCGACCAGCGCAGGAAACGCATTCGCAGCAGACGGTGAAGCGTACGCATGGCCGTTACTCCACATTCACCTTCCCGCCGCCGTCGCGTCCTTTGGTGCCGCGATCGTACATGCTTTCGGCGAACACCGGCGGAATCACGTAACTGCCTGCGGCGATGGGTTTGATGCGATAGCTGAAGGTCTTCACTTCACCCTTGCGCAGGCGGCAGAAGAACACGTTGCGGTCTTCGCGCACATCCACGTAGTCCGCTCCCGGCATCGTCCCGCGTCCGGGTTTGAGTCCGTTGGGTTCCAGCTCAAAGCTTCCGGGCATCAGATCCAGCACGGCGATGTTGCTCAGCGCATTGGGAGAAACATTGCGCACGGTCAGGCGCACCAGCGCACCTTCACCGACTTTGAGCTTCGCCACCGCTTTGCCGTCTGCTCCGATGATTTCGCGGAACACTTCCAGGCCATCCGCGATGCGCTGAGTCGGCAGGCCAGTGTCAAACCCCGCTTCCGTCACCTGATAAAACGCACCCAGATCGCGACCGCCGCCTTGCGCGAGTCCGAAGCGCAGACCACCCGCCTGCGCGCTGAAACTGCTCTGGATCAGTCCGGTGGTTTCCGGCACCAGCGGGATGGGAGTGCCGCCTGCGCGGGACAGTTCAGTCAGTGAGACTCGCACGCCCGATTGCTTGGCGAGATCCGAGTAGGCCTTGAGCGCGAGAATCGTGGTGGCGGCGCTGATGGTGTTGAAGCGATTGCGTGCCAGCGGCTCGGTGACAATGGCGAGATCATCGTAGCCAAAGTTTCCAGCCAGTTCCGGGAAGTGCTTGCAGGCCACGGCGAAGCCCTCCGCCTGGCTCACCTGCGGATCGAGATAGTACCAGCCGTTCCACGCTCCCAGCGCCTTGCCTTTGCGCACCGCCGCCCAGTAGTCCTGCATCAGCACCACGGCTTCCGGGCGCTTCTGCAGCAGTGCATACGTGCCTGCGAGATACGCGGCGGTGAGATGGCCGCGCCATGCCTCTTGATGTTTCTGGCGCAGGTTGTCGCGCAGATTCAGCACAAAGGTGGAGGTGTTTTCGCCTTGGCGAGTGAGCAGATAAATCGCCGCCGCTTGGATGGCCGCGTCATCGAGGCTGTCCACCTGGCTGCGTGCCATCTGCTGCAGGCGATTGCGTGCGCCTTCGAGCAGTGCGGAGGGCACCGCATGCCCTGCATCACGCGCTTCCGTGAGGAAGCGTGTCACATAGACCGACAGGTAGTCCATGCCTGTATCGGCATCTGAATCCCAGTAGCCAAAGCCGCCGCTGGAATTCTGGCGGCTGCGCAACAGGGCAAAGGCATCATCCAGCTGCCGTGCGGACTCGGCTGCATCAAAACCAAAGTCTACCTCCTTCGCCAGCAGCAGGCGTGAGACAGCACGGCTGGTGATCTGCTCGGAGCAGCCATAGGGATACTCGTGCAGGTAGGACTCCAAACCACGCGCAAGACCCAGCGGCAGGGCGGACACGTTCGCGTTCAGTTTGCGATATTGCGGGAACATCTCGCGTGTGATCTTCACCTCATGCGTCTTCTCACGGAAGTAACCGCTCTGCACGTTGGTGATGAAGGGCGCAGCAGGCCGCACGCTCAGTGTGGCACGCCGCAGCACCACCTGACCGGCGGCTTCCGCTTTGAAGGTGATCTCCGCCCCGCCGAGTTCCTCTTTCACCCGGATGCGGAAGCGTACCGTGTCTTCCTTGCCAGCAGCCACATTGACCGCGCCCTGCGGTGTGGCGATCACTTCCAGATGCGGCGTGACCTGCGCCACGATGCTGATCGGCGCATTCGCCTCTGCACCTTCGAGATTGTTCGCCACGGTGAGCGAGGCGGTGAATTCATCTCCCGGCGCGGCAAAGAACGGCACATTGGGCGTCAGCACCAGCGGGCCGCGCACGATGCTGCTCGTTTCAGCGCGGCCCACCGCATCCTCAGCCACGGCGACGGCCATGACGTTGAGTTTGCCGGCGAAGTAATCCGGCACCGTGTAGCTGACTTCCTGGCGTTCGGGGCCTGCGGTGATCAATCCCGACCAGAACACCACTGGTGGTTCTTTGCGACGCTTGAACGGATTCAGGTTCAGGCGCAGCGGCTTGTCGGCATCGCCCCCAAAGGCCTTGTTCTGCGCGATGAGAGAGAACTCCGGCAGGATCAGGTCCATGAGCTGCTCTGTCTCGACTTCGAGCGCGCGTTTGCGGTTCAGGTAGGCGAGCGGGTCCGGCAGCTTGTAATCCGTGATCTGGTGGATGCCCGCATCCACGGCATAGATGACGATGCGGCATGGCTTCGCAGTTTGGTAGCCGATCTTCATGACATCCCCCGGCTTCACTTTTTCAGGTGCGTCGATCTTCACCTCGATGCGTCGCTTGTCGGGATTCGCCACGAAATGCTCCACCGCATAGCTCAGCGGGGAGGTGAAGATTTCCTTCGAATCAAGCGCCCGCACAAAGGAGGCGTTCACATAGGCGGAGCCTTCGATGTCATTTGGCACTGTGATGTGCTGCACGCTCGAGGTCGTGCCCGCCTTGAACCACTGCCAGCCGAGCACGCGCTCGCGCTCGATGGTGATGAGGCCCGCGCCGGTGTAGGTGGCGCTCAGGCTCGCTTCCAAAGCTTCACCGCTGTTCCAGGTGCCGCGCGCCAGTTTGATGCCCAGCTCTGCATCACGCTCCATGCTGCGGTCCAGGTCTCCCTTGCCCACTACGGTGAATGCTGTGGCGCAGACGACGTTGTTTTCCGGGTCGCGCAATTCGAGGCGGAATTCACCCGCCGCATTCGTAGGCAGCGCGTAACTGGCTCCTTCCGCCGGCAGAGAAAAACGGGCCTCCGAAACCATGGATTCACGCTGCGTCGAGACATAGGCATAGCTGCCGCTTTCCAGCTTGGTGAGCACGGACACGTGTTTGATCTGAATCAGACGCGCCATGAGATCCTTCGGCACATAGGGTTTCAAATCCGGTCCCACCGCCATGAAGCGCACATTGGCCGCTGTGTCCTTGCCAAGGTAGTCGAGCTTGGTATCCGGCTTGTAGCCGATGACGTACGGCAGCGCGGCGACGAGGAAGTTTTTCCCACTGCGCACACTGCGTCCGCCATCGGCTTCAAAGCCTTCGATCAGCAGGCTCACCTGGAAGCAGCTCTTGTCGAAACGTTCCAGTGCCAGATCAAACTGCGCCGTACCAGCGTCATCCGTCTTCTGCTCGCCGAGATTGATCTTCTGGCCGGCCTCCGTCTCCTCGGTGTCTTCCGCTTCCGGCAGCCGGTTATGGAAGATGAAATCGGGGAACTGCGCAAAGGCGAAAGCCCCCGGGCTTAATTCCATGCGCGCTTTGAGCAGACGCTTCGCTGCCGGAAATCCAAACAAGGTTTGCAGAGAAACGTCCGCCTTGATGTCACTCGGCTGCAGCCATCCGGCGAGTTCGTTGCCGGTGAGCGTCACATCGATCTTCATGCGATCCGGCTGGAAATCCTCCACCTTGAACAAGCTCTGCCCAAGACGGATGCGCGCATCAATGCCTTTGACCAGATACAGCCGCGCAATGTAGCGGCCCGTGGGATCAGACTCATCGGTCTTCATCTTCACATCCATGAAGCCGTCCGCGGACAGCACGATCTTCTGGGTGTCGATCACTTCGTCCTTCGCATTGACCAAATCCATCTCCAGAGGCAGCCCCGCGAGGCCCGCGGCCCAGTCACGGCGCTTGAGCACCGCACTCACATGGATGTCATCTCCGGGACGATACACACCGCGTTCCGTGAACACGAAAGCCTCCAGCGCCTCCTGTTCCGATGCCTGCACGCCGCCGATGTCGAAACGCGAAAAATCCAGCAGGCGGTCGGGGCGCTCGAACGGCAGGAAGGACAAATCATTGCCCAGCGTGGCGACGATGGCCACAGGGCGCTTCTCCCGCTGAAAATTGCTGACGTCCGGCAGCAGCACATGACCGTCGGCGGTGGTTTGCTGCAGCAGATACTCGCCGTTTTTCGCCATCACCGTAATCACAGCGCCGTTCACCGGTTCGCCGCTCTGGATGCTCTGCACAAACACATCGCGCGAGCCGTTTGCGTTCGTTTTCACCATCAGGCCCAGATCGGTGACGAGCACAAAGCGGTTTGTCGTTGCCTGGCCCATGACCCGCCAATCGTCCTCCACGGCATCGCCTTCCATGGTCTTCTTGCTTTCCGGGGTAGGTTGCACGCCTTCCGCGGTGAGGAAAAACAATCCGCGCGAAGCATCCGCATCGGCGGGATCCGGCGCCTGCAAGGCGCTGGCGAAATCGATCACCGAGTAGCAGGCCTGAAATTCGTTCTTCATCGCCACCGGCTGCACACGGCGCAGGAAGTGGGCGATGTTGGATTCATCAAAGCTGTCGTTCATTGTGAAGTAGGGATTGGCGAAGTCGCCTTCCGTCATCACCACCAAGTGGTTGACCTGCCGAGCAGGCACACGCGCCATTTTCACCCGCAGAAACGGCACGCCGCGTGACTGCAGCGACAGCTTGCGTTCGCCATTGAGAGCCAGGATGCCGCCCTTGCCCAGCAACTGCACTTCCTTCGGGAAGCGTGGTGCTGATTTAAAGGTGCGAAACTCCCGGCTGAGCCGGAAGCCGCCCAGCGCCTCCACTCCCTGCGTGATGCGCACAAACAGCCGCCCCTGCTTCTCCGTGAGAAATTTGAATGCATGCCGCGTCGTCGCCGGGTGATCATCGCTCAGCTCCAGCTCGACCGGTTTCAATGACACGGGCGCATACTGCCGCAGCACATCCTCCGTCACATCATATTCCCTTGGAGGTACGCGCCGGCCATTCACATCCGTGATCCGAAAATTCGGCGGCTCCTGCCAGACACCGAGATGTTTGAGCAGATTCTCTGTCGTGACATAGCCCTCGGTGTTGATGAACAGAAACTGTTCCGGCTCGCCATCATCGGCTTTCAGAATCTCGGTGTTTGCATCGGCGATCTTGAAGCCGCTGTCCACGTCTGGCACGCGCACCTTGGAGATGATGTCGGCCGCCAGCGAGTTGCCGCCGACCGTGCTGATGAGTTCCTTGTGCAGGGTGATCTTCACGAAGTCCTCCTTCGCCGGCACCTGGATCCGCGCGGTGCGAATCCAGAACTCGCGCTGGAGCTTTCCTTCCGTGACCGAGAACAGCGCATCCGGCTTCTGCCCTTTCCAGTCGAAGATCTTCGCGCCACCCACCACCTCCAGTGAGACCAACTGCTCGATCTGCGCCTTGTCGAGCGGATGCGTTGAGCTGAGACCCACCACGACGTTTTGCATCGAAGGATCGCGTGGATCGATCTCAAATTCTGAACTGGTCACTGAGAGCACCAGCGGCTGTGTCTTCCCCTTCCAGACGGGTTCTTTCACCACCACTTCCTTGGGCAGCTGTGCCGGATCAAGCCGCACAGTGTACTCCTGACCAGCTGGCCAGTCCTTGGCTGGAGTGAAGACCAGCAGCTTGTCGGTGCTCCATGTCCACACGCCAGAATGCGCAGGCGTGAGTGTGACGCCGGCAGCCGCTTTGCCCACAACCTCCAATTTGGCCACCGAGACATTAAACTGCACCGCCATCGGCTGTGGCTGCGGTTTGTTTTTGATGATCGGTGTGAGCGCCGGCATCAGGAGCAGCCCCTTTGCCTCACGCACTTCAGTGCGCACCTGAGGGCGAGGCCGATGCGCTTCTCTATAATGGCGCACTTGCGGCACGATCAGAAACATCAGCCCGGTGATCACGATGGCGAGAGCATAGCAGCCCGGATGTTTCCGTGCCTGGTCATCCGCCGCAGAGGCAAGACGAGGCACCCAACTAGGCGGCTGGTAGTGAAATTGCCCAAACAAAGCACGCATCAAGCGCGCAACCCATGAACCGGAGGAGTCGGACATATATGTATAAATTGGTGACTGAGAGTAATCGACCGGCTTTCCCGTGCGCGGGGAATCTTGAGCCAAAAATTGAATTTTATTCCCTTGATTCTATCCAGGTTCCCGCACGGCCTCCCCCGACAGTTCGGGGGTGCTGCATGAACTCTCTCGCAGCGCCGTATGACTGGCCAATGCCCCATCGCACCCTGCTCTCCAGCCTTGCCGCCCTGTCCCTCTCCGCTCTTGCCGCGGACACGCCTCAGGCCAAGCCCATCCCTGTGATCACACCGGGCCAGGTGATCATCCCGTTTGAAAAAATGCGCCGCATCTGGGGCGAGCTCATCAGCCTGGACCTCGTCACGCGAACCGGCAAGTTTCGCAACGAGAGCAACGACGAAGTGATGAACTTCACCGTCATGCCGTATGCCGAGTTGCTGCACCATGCCACGCTCGGTGACTTGCAGGATTTCAGAGCGGGCGAGCGCGCCATCTTCCGTCTGCATGTGGATGAAAAAGAGCAGTGGGTCTGGCTCACCTACATCCAGGACGAGATGAACATGATGAACGGCCACAAGGAATACTTCTATGTGGACCAGATCGACGCCGCAGCGGGCAAACTCACCTGCACGTGGGCAAACGCTGACCAAAGCTTCGTGCGTGAAAAGAACGTCGTAATCGAAACCGATAAAGACACCCGCTTTTGGAAAGCAGCGGAGCCTGCGAAATTCAGCGACATCAAGTCCGGAGATAAACTCCGCACCAAGACGCACGGAATAGGCAAAGGCAAAACCCGCATGGCTTGGGAAGTCTTTCTCGATGACGAAAGGCTACTCAAATTTCAGGCGGAGCAGAAGGCCGTGCACGCTAAGCGAATCCTCGAAGAAGGTGCTCCTGGCTACGTCGATGCATCAAGCGGCACCCAGCTCACACTGACGCTCTTCAACGAAGGCGAGGAGCAGATCAAACGCCTCAAACAAGGCACAACCGTCCAGGTCGCTCCTGCAGGTGTGGATCGCAAGCCCACTGCCGCTCGCATCACCGGCAAAGTCTCCACGCTCGGGAAAAACGGCCGCCAAACTCAGGTCACTCTCGAACTGACCGCCAGTGGAGAAAAGTTTCAGCCTTCTGGCATCGCGCGACTGTGGGTGGTGCAACCGTGACGGGGCCTCTTCTGATTGATTTGAAGCAGCGTTTTTTCGTCCGGTTTTGACGCTGATGGCGAGATACATTGATCGTCCCACTGCGTTTGTTTCTTCCCCTGATGAACCGTCCGTTTCTGCTCCTCGCCGCCCTGCTGTCTGCCTATTCTCCCGCTCACGCCGCTGACCGCGCTGTGATGGATCAACGTCACAAGGCATTGTTTCAGGAGACTTGTGTTTCCTGCCACGGCCCGGAAAAGCAGAAAGGGAAGTTCCGCGTGGATGATCTTCCATTTGAGATCAAGGACATCGAAACGGCGGAGAAGTGGCAGAAGGTGCTCAATCAGATGAACTCGGGCGACATGCCGCCGGAGGATGAGAAACAACCGGCCAATGCCGCGAAGGCCGATTTTCTCGATGATCTGGCGAATGTGATGGTCGCGGCGCGGCGCACTTTGGGAGATCAGAATGGTGTCATCACCATGCGGCGGCTGAACCGTCGTGAATACAAGAACACGTTGCGGGAGCTGCTGGGCGTGGACGTCAATGTATCCGACCTTCCCGCAGACAGCGGCGCGGGTGGTTTTGATACGGTGGGAGCAAACCTATTCATGTCGGCAAACCAGTTTGAGCAATACCAGTTGCTGGGACGCGAGGCGGTGGAGGAAGCGTTTGCGTGGCAGGCAGCAGCAGGCGTGGAGAAAAAGCTGCACTACGAAGCGGAGACGACGACGCCCATCGTGAAGAAGTTTGTGGAGTATCAAATCGATGCCAAAGCCCGAGCGGAACGCTGGGTCAAAGCAGTGGAGGAAGCAGCGGCCAAGCCTGAGAACAAGGACATCGTCGCGAAGATCCGCAAGGAGTCGAAGAATGACAGCATCTTCCGCCGCGAATGGGCCCGGATTCCCGGCGCACCGAACCCACGCACCTTTGGCTTCGACAAGAAGGGCGAAAACGACGCCGATCTGGCCAACGATTCACTGGGCGCAGGCTGGCTGAAGTATCACCAGTATTACATGGCGCAGCCTGCTGTGGACCAGGGGGCCTATCTAGGCACGCAGACACGGCATCCGGCGGAGCTGAACGTGAACTACATCGAGCTGCTGGTGCCGTTTGACTGGCCGGTGGGCGATTACATCGTGCGCGTGAAGGCCGCAGCGACCAAGGATGCCCCACCGGAGCGGCGCTTCCTCGACTTCGGCATCTATGCCCGGACGGGTCGTGTCATGGCCACCCATGAAATCACGGGCACGATCGAAAAGCCGCAGGTGATCGAAATTCCGCTGACTCTGACACGCAGCAACATGACGCGGGAGAACCGGCTGCTGTTTGTGCGTGAAAAGGGCAGCTGGGATACCAATGAAGAAGGCGGTCGCAAACGTGCTGAGGCGGTGAAGCGCAATGGCATCGGGCCGGAGCTGACGCTGTGGGTGGACTGGATCGAAGTGGAACGTGTGCTGAAAGTCGACAAACCCAAGCCGCCCGGCATTGCAGCACTTGGCATTCCATTGGATGACAAATCTCCTGCGCCTGCCGCGCCCGAACTGCGCACGGCGTTGGAGCGGTTTGCCACCGAGGCATTCCGTGGCACAACGCCACCGGCAAACTACATTGACCGCCTGCTCAGCCTCTATGATGTGCGTCGCAAGGCGGGTGACAAGCACAGCGCGGCGTTGAAAGAGGCGCTGGCCGTGGTGCTGTCATCGCCTATGTATCTCTACCTCGCGGAACCCACACCAGACGAAAAGCGTCGGCAGTTGACGGGAATGGAACTTGCCACCCGTTTGTCCTATTTCCTTTGGAGCGCACCGCCTGATAAGCAGCTGCTGGATCTGGGACGGAATGGTGATTTGCAAAAGCCGGAGGTGCTCGCCGCGCAGACGGAACGCCTGCTCAATGATCCGCGTTCCGCAGATTTCCTCGAAGCCTTCACGCATCAGTGGCTTGGGCTGGATCGGATCGATTTTTTTGAGGTCAATCGTTCACTGTATCCGCGCTTTGACACCGGCACGAAGGTCGCGGCCAAAGGGGAAATCCATGAAACCATGGCGCACATCATGCGAAACAACGCCAGCCTGCGCGACCTCCTGAAGTCTGATTACGTGATGATCAACCGCGTGCTCGCCCATTACTACGGCATCCCGGGAGTGAGGGGAGATGGTTATGAAAAAGTGTCACTGCCCAGAGACTCGCCACGTGGCGGATTGCTCGGCATGGCGGCCATCCATTTCATGGGTGGCAATGGTGAGCGCACCAGCCCCGTCGAACGCGGCGCCTGGGTGCTGCGCAAACTGCTGCATGATCCGCCACCACCCGCCCCTGCCAACGTTCCTGCGATCACGCGCCTCGCCAGCAAAGTGCTCACCACGCATGAGCGTTTGCTCGCGCATCAGGAAGACCCGCAGTGCGCCAGCTGCCACCGCAAGATCGACCCCATCGGCTTTGGCTTGGAAAACTTCGATGCAGCCGGACAGTGGCGCACCGAAGACAGCTACATGGCCATCGACGCAAACGGCAAACCCGATCCCAAGAGCAAAAAGACCTGGACCATCGAAGCCGTCGCCGCGCTCTACAAAGGCCCGGCGTTCAAAGACTTCTTTGGGCTGCGCGATATCATCGCCTCCAAATCAGACGCCTTTGCCCGCAGCTTCAGCGAGGCCTTGATTGAGTTTGCTATGGGCCGTCCGCCGGGCTTCCGGGATCAACCACTTATAGCCGGCATGATTCAGCAGGCCGGTAAAAAAGACCTCGCCATTCGCGAGTTCATTCACGCATTGGTCGCAAGTCAGGAGTTCCATACGAAGTAATCTCTCAACGAAAAAGCATCATGAGCACCTCACCCATCCGGCGCCGCCACTTCCTTCAATCCAGCACCGCGCTCATTGCCCTGCCGGCACTGGAGTCTCTCGGCTTCCGTCGCTTTGCCTCGGCGGCTGCTCCAGCAGCTCCACCAAAGCGGCTGGTCTTTCTCGGCTTCGGCTGGGGGATCACGACAGAGAGCTGGTTTCCGGACATCAAACAACCCGGTGCGGATTACACCCTGCCTGAAGGATTGAAGCCGCTGGCACGGCACAAGGCGGACTTCAGCGTCGTGCAGGGGCTTTGGAACAAGTACAGCAATGACGGCCACTGGGGCAGCACCATGTGGCTCACGGGGGCGAATCGCTTTGGCGAGCCGGGACAAAACTTTCACAACAGCATCTCCGCAGATCAGGTGGCGGCGGCAAAGCTCGGACTCGACACGCGTTTTGCCTCATTGCAGCTTAATGGTAGCGAGAACGCTGAAGCTTCAGGGCATGGCCCCGGGCTTTCGATGGCATGGGATGTCAGCGGCAAACCCATTGGCGGGCACAAGGGCCCCGTGGAAGCCTACCACCGGCTCTTTTCCAAAGACACCATGCCCATCGAGCAGCAGAAAGCCATGCTGGCGCAGAAGCGCAGCGTGCTCGACACGGTGATGGAGAATGCCCGCGTCATGCAGCGCGGCCTTGGCAAAACGGACAAGGGCAAGCTCGATGAATACTTCCAGGGCATCCGCGACATCGAAACACGTCTGAGCAAGGACGAGCAGTGGATCGGCGTGCCGCAGCCCAAGGCACCCATTCCTGAGCCAGCCCCCGGCCTCGCTGGAAAAGAAGAGATCAAGATCATGTATGACATCATGCTCGCGGCGATGCAGACAGACAGCACCCGTGTGCTCACCTACCGCCAGCCGGTCAGCACGCTGCTCACAAGCATCGGCATCAAGGTGGCCCCGCATGACATGAGCCATTACCACTCGACCATGGGTGAAAAGTTGGAAGCTTCCAAGCAGCGCGACCTCACGCAGAGCGATCTGCTCGCGGGATTCATCGACAAACTCAAAGCCACCAAGGAAGCCGACGGCAGCCGTCTCTTTGACAATATTGCCCTGGCCTACGGCAGCAATATCCGCACCGAGCACAGCCTGGACAACTGCCCCACGCTGCTCACGGGTGGTGGCGCAGGCATCAAGCTGGGCCACAACATCGTCGCGCCGAAAGACACGCCGCTGTGCAATGCGTGGCTGACGCTCCTCCATGGTCTGGGCGTGAACGTCGAGCGCCATGGAGACAGCTCCGGCGTGCTGAAAGAGCTCATCGCCTAGACTCACTCACCCATTTCATGAAGCCGTTTTTTCTCGTCGCCGCATTGCTGCTGGCAAATCTCCACGCCGCTGACATTGAGCTCACTGAGACGCTGCAACTGCCCGAGTGCCACAGCCTCGGCTGGGTGCGGGGCAACACTCAGGTGAAGGGCCAGAAGAACTGGGATGGTGTGCTCGATGAAGCCAAATGGGGCACGCCCTCGCCGCAGCAGGCTGTTGAAAGAAGCTGGGACTGGAAGCTCACCGATGAGCAATGGCAGCAGGCCGTTAAGGAAAAAGGCGAAGGCAAAAAGGAGGATGTGAAGTTTGACCTCTGGGTGCCAGAGCAGACCACCGTTGCCAAGGGGATCGTCGTCATGTCCGGTCATGGCAGCGGCGAGGCGCTCTACAAACATCCAGAGCTGCGCAAGATCGCCCGCCAGCTGCATCTCGCGATTTTCAAATTCGTGGGCAATCCCATGCAGCGCGGCTTCTGGCCACGGAGCCTGCTCTATGAGCGGCTGAAGACCTTCGGGCAAAGAGCCCAGCACCCTGAGCTCGAAAATGCGCCGCTTTTTCTCTACGGCCACTCAAACGGCACCGGCTTCTCTGCCATTTTTTCCGCTGAAAGCAGCCGCGTCTGGGGCTGGGTTTCCATGCGGCCGGGGACCACGTATCAAGTCTATCAACCCGGTGCGGCTCAAATCCCCGGATTGGTGATCTTCGGCGAGGTCGATGACTTCTTCGCCCGCCCCTCCAAAGCTGAGAACATGGGTGTCGTGGAAGCCATGAGGAAGAAGCACAACGCGCTGTGGAACTATGCCGTCGAACCGAAGACAGGCCACGGCCCCGGTGACAAAACCTGGCCGCTGGTGTTCTCCTTCTTGCGGCACACTTTCGCTGCCCGAGTTCCTGCGGATGTGGACCCACTCCAAGGTCCGGTGAAGCTCACTGCTCTAGCAGTTGAGAGCGGATCTCTCGGCAAAAACTGGGATGTCACGCAGGGCGGCTATCAAACCCTGGCCACGGCACCCTTCGCCACATTCTCTGGGGATAAAGCCACCGCCTCCTGGCTCATCAATGCCGACTATGCTGCTGACTGGCAGATGTTTCAGCGCGATGGCCAGATCACCCGGCCGTGAAGATTGGGAGACATTTCCCGGTGAGTGCGTTCGTTTAGACTGCCTTCCACCTACCCACCATGATTTCCCGCTCACGTTTTCTTCTCTCTCTCGCTGCTGCAGGCCTGTGCACTTCTTCCTCTTGGGCTGCTGACAGCGTCAAAATTGTCCTCGTCGCCGGCAAGGTGAAGGAGGTGGACAAGGTCGGGCATCATGATTACCTCGGCGGCTGCCGCCTGATGCAGGCGCTGCTGAAGCAGACACCGGGAGTGGATGCGGTGCTGGTGAACGAAGAATGGCCTGCCGATGAGAAGGTGTTTGAGGGCGCGGCTGCCGTTGTCTTTTACACCGATGGCGGCGGCAAGCAGGCCTACCTCGCCTCACCGGAGCATGTGGCCACCGTGCAAAAGATGGCGGATGGCAAAACCGGACTGGTGAACATTCATCAGGCGGTGGAGTTCACACCGGCGTTTGCGCAGCAGTCGATGAACTGGATTGGTGGTGTGTATAATGCGCTCTCAAGTCGCGGCCACTGGGACAGCGTGCATGACACCTTTCCCAAGCACGCCATCAACAGCGGTGTCACTCCGTGGAAGATCAATGACGGCTGGCTGAACCATTTTCAATTTCCAGCGGAGATGAAGGGCATCACGCCGCTGGTCTGGTCCGGTAAAGAGAAGCTGGGCTCGCCCGAAGGTGGCGACAAGGATGTGGTGGCGTGGACTTACGACCGCCCAAGCGGCGGGCGTTCCTTCAGCTTCAGCGGACTGGATGCGCACTCAGCCTGGGAGCAGGCAGGCATGCGCCAGTTGGTGATTAATGGGGTGCTTTGGTCTGCGGGTGTGGAGATTCCGGCAGCAGGTGCCAAGTGCGAGGCGGACAAGGCGCTGATTGATTCTTTTCTGACGCCTCGTGTGGCGCCGCCGAAGAAGGTGAAGGCTGAGGCGGCTGCGACGCCAGCGGTGAAGTAGGAAGCCAAGATCCGGCTACTCCAGCGCTCACGCGAGTGCGAAGCGTCTTGGAGTGCGTGCGGCAAGCCTGGGCGCGACGCCGCCTTTCGCAGGCCGGACGGCGGGATGGGAACTGTGAATGTTCAATACCCCGCGAAAGCGGTGTCGATGATGCAGGCTTGCGCCGTGCATCTCTGCCACCGCACTCCAAGACGCTGACGCGTTGATTGAATGCCCGCAGGCGGGAGAACAAACACGGACGTTCGTTTTACTATCAAGGTTACCGCGAGCGAAACACCTCGCTCATCAGGCACTCGGTGAGAAGAGTGTTCAGGCCGAGGCCCTGCTTTTTCACTTTGTCGTGAAGCTTGTCGATGATGAAGTCATCGTTGAGCTCCATGGTGCGGCCGGTGGTGTAGGTGAGGATCTGTCGGATCAGGTGCCGGCTGAAAAGATCGGCACGGGTGTCCTGGATGAGTTTCTTGAAGCTGGCGAAGTCGGTGTAGGTCTCGCCGGAGGGGAATTCGCCCGTGGTGTCAATGCTGGGCGCGGGGGCTTTTTTATTGGTCTTCGGGTAAGTACTGCGCCAGCGGCCGACGGGGTCGAAGGATTCGAGACTGAAACCGAGTGGATCAATCTTGCGGTGGCACTCGGCGCAGGCGGCGTCGGCGCGGTGTTTGGCAAGGCGGTCGCGAATGGTGGTGGCTCCGCTGACATCGGGATCAATGGCGGGCACCACATCCGGCGGCGGTGGCGGTGGGACGCCCAGAATGTTTTCTGTGACCCACACACCGCGCGTGACGGGCGAGGTCTCGACACCGTTCGCGCTGACGGTGAGCACGGCAGCCATGCCCATGAGACCGCCACGATGCGCATTGCCTTTGAGGCTGACCTTTTGGAAGCCATCGGCCAGGCGCAGCGTCTTCTGCTCGGGCAGTTCGTAGAGTTTGGCCAGTTTCTTGTCCACGAAGCTGTGGTCGCAGTCGATGAACTGAATGACGGAGCCGTTGGTCTTCAGCAGATCGCGGAAAAAAAGCTGGGCCTCGGTTTTCATGGAGGTGGGAAGGTCCTCCGCATAGTAGGCACGCACCACTTCGCGCGGCGGCGGCATGCCGCCGAGTTCACGGAGGTTCAGCCAGCTGTCCAGAAAGCCGTTCACAAAGCCGCTGATGCGTTCATCGGACAGCATGCGCTGGATCTGCTTTTTCAGCTCGGCATCCTGTGTGAGCTTGCCTGACTTCGCGGAGGCGAGCAGCGCTTCATCCGGCGGAGCAGCCCAAAGGGCAAAGGAAAGGCGCGAAGCGAGATCGTAGGGACTCAGCGCTTTCGCGGACTCCTCAGTGATTTCGCTCAGGTAGAGAAAGGAGGGGGAGCAGAGGATCAGTTTCAGCGCATCAAGCGCGGCCTGGCGCGGTGAGGCTTTTTCGGCCAGCCGTTTGTCGTAAAGAGCGCGGATGGGCTTGCGGTCTGCATCGGTGAGCGGACGGCGGTACGCTTTTTCGGCAAAAGCCTGGAGCTGTTCCATCGCGTGCTCTGCCTGAAAACCGTCTTTGCCAAACACTGCAATTTCCTCGGCACCACCGTTTTTCTCGGGCACCGGGCCGTTGATCTTGATCTCGCTGATGCGGATGTGCGGCAGCTTGCCTTCCAGCAAGATGTGGGCGCGGCCGACGCCGGAGGATCCCGTATCCGCCTTGAACTCGTCCTTGTAGCGTTTGTTGATCGTCACCACCGAGGCACGGGATTCATACGGACCGTTCGGGAAGATGAAGCGCGGTGTCTGCCCGGCCTCCAGCCAAACGCGGAATTTGAACCAGGTGGGCGTGTTGTCCGGCACCACGGTGCTGGCCAGCAGCGGCTCAATGGCCTGTGGATAATGAATGTGGCCTTTGGTGACATCTCCCGGCACGACCCCGAGGATGAAGGGTTCAGAGAAATCGATGCCAAAGATGGTGGGATCGTAGTGAGTGTCCCGGTGCATCGCGGCGGCTTCCACTTCGATGTCATAAAGACCGGAGACGGGCACCCCCTGCTTGAAGTCCTCAATGTGGCCGTAGCCGCCCTGGCGGGTGTCGGTGTTCGGCTGCTCGTAGAGGCAGAGGTAGCGAAAGTTGAAGGCTGACTTGTGCGAGCCGGTCAGCTCTTCGTATTGCACGAAGTGGCTGTTGAAGCGCCAGCTCTTCGGCTCGGTCGCCGGTTTGCCGAGTCGCGTCTCGACGAGGCGGTTCGCGGACTGGAAGTATTGATCCACGAGAAAGCCCGAAGTCACCAGTGACTTGCCGATGTTGTCCATGTGCTGGCTCGTCTTCTCCTTCGGGAAATCGGCGGTGAGGCCCAGTGTATCCACCCGGCGGCCAAACAACACGGCGAGAGTGTTTTCATACTCGCGGCTGGAGAGGCGACGCATGACCGTGCGGCTGCCAGTGCTCTGAAATTTGCCATAGGCGGCCACCGTGCCCTCGCGCAACGCGCGGATCATGGCGAGGCGCTCGTCATCCGTGGGCTGATCCGCCTTTTTCGGCGGCATCTCCTTCAAGGTCAGCTGGTCGATGATGTCACGCGCATCAATGAGATCAGGGACGGATTTCAGCGGCAGCGCAAACTTCTCAAAGGCACGATCGCCCTTTTGTACATCCGCGTCATGGCACTCCAGGCAGTACTTCCCAAGGAACTGCTGGGCAATCTTGGGTGCCTCGTCAGCCGACTTAGCAGTGGTAAGGAACGCGAAGCAAAGCAGCGTGCTGAGACGCGTGGTCGGAGCCATCATGCTCATCACGCGAAACGCCCGGTGCTGTTGCCAAAGGACTCCGTTTCCACACCCATCTTCTGCGCGATGTCCACGAAGAGATTGCAGAGCGGCACTTTGTTGATGCCCTCACGCGGCACTTCGCGGAATTCGCCGTGCTTGTAGCCGCCGCCCGCGAGGATCACGGGCAGGTCGGAGTTCTTGTGCGAATTGCCATCGCCCATGCCGCTGCCGAAGAGAACCGTGGTGGAGTCCAGCAGCGTGCGGTCGCCATCGTTCATCTTCGAGAGACGTGTGACGAATTTGCCAAAGTGCTCGATCTGATACTTCTCCAGCGTGATAAGGCTCGCGATGGCTTCCGGGTCATTGCCGTGGTGGGAGAGGCCGTGCCAGTCTTTCTTGATGCCGAGATGCTGCGGCATGAAGTCACCACCGATTTCCAGCGTGGCGATGCGCGTGCTGTCCGTCTGCAGGGCCAGAGCGATCAGCTCATAGAGAATCGGCAGGTCTTCCACGGCGTTGTGATTCGCGGGCTTGTCAAAAGGGGCCTTGGGCTTCGGCTGGGCAACCCAGCGCTGGCGCAGTTCCAGGCGCTTCTCCACATCGCGCACGGAAGTGAGATACTCATCCAACTTGTCCTTGTCCTCTTTGTTGACCCGCTTGGAGAGGCGGTTGGCCTCGTCCATCACCGAATCGAGAATGGATGACTGTACCCGGTTTTCCTGCACCCGGCGTGCCTGACGTTCCGTGGAGTCACTGACGAATAGCTTCTCAAACAACTGCGACGGATTCGTGACGGGAGGCACGCGCACGCCCGACTTCGTCCAGGCGATCTGGCAGCCGCCGTGAATGCCGCCTTCCGAGCCGACGGTCAGCGAAGGAAACCGCGTCTCGAAGCCGATCTCGTCCGCGAGATACTGGTCGATGGTCACATTGCCATCCGGGCGGTTTTGCGCCTCGGAGTTCAGCACCCCGGAAAGAAACGAATGCACTGCAAAGTGCCCGCCTTTCACGCCATGGTCCAAGCCACGAAAGACCGTCATCTGGCTGCGATTTTCCCAGAGCGGCTCCAGCAGTGTGGTTTTCTCATAGTCGCGGCCCTTGGTGGTCGGAAAAAGCTGCTTCGTCTGATAGCCCAGCAGGTTGCCAATCGCCACAAACCGACGCGCTCCGGCACCTGCTCCTTTGGCGGTCTTAACGGCGGAATTACCGCCCACAGTGCCAGCCATGAGTGAGGGTAGTCCCGGCAGGGCGAGGGAGGTGCCCAGAGATTGGAGAATGAAACGGCGTCTGTTCATGATTTGGGGGTCTGACTAATACGTAGCCAGAGCACCCCGTGTTGCAGCAGGAAACACGCCCTTTTACTCGGATTTCAGCCCCGCCGTGTTGACCGCGATCACGCGATACTGGTGCTTTTTACCGGCCTCAGGCGCTTTATCGGTGAAAATCATCTCGACCAGCGGGTTGGTGGGCGTGTCGCTGTATTGCAGACCCTGGAAAACCGGACGGCCAAAGGGGTTCTTCGGCTGCTCCGGCACGGTGCCGATCTCTTTGCCATCGCGCTCGATGATGAAATGGGCCAGACCGCTTTCGAGATCGGCTTTTGCCTTCCAGGTAAGCACGTTGTCTTTCACCTGCAGCCCAGTTGGCGCAGGCGGCGGGGTGGTGTCGGGGACGGTGGTGTCTTTGACATAGACCTCCCAGTCCTTGGCGACCGCCTCATTCGGCAGCCACACGGACTTGTCTTTTTCGCCCGTAAACTTGGCAGCAGGCACGGCTTCAGTGCTCAGCAACGCTGCAAGCCAGGCATTTTTCGTCGGCATCGGCTTCAGCGCACCTCCGCTCTTTTCCGGCAGTCTTGCGGTGAGGCAGGCATCCAGCCAGCGGATGGTGAAATAGCGCTGATTGCCGCACTCATGCGTGGTCAGTGGGTCCACTGACACGCCGATGAGACCACCCTTCGCACGCACGGCGGTGAAGAACGTTTCGTTCGAAGCCCAGGCTCCGGCAAAGCGCCCTTCCTTGACCGTCACACCTTCCTTGGTGCCCAGGTTGCACATGATCGGCACCCCAGCGACCGCATCAGACAGAGTGTAAATCTTGATCGTGGGCCGGGCCGGATTGGCCTCCAGCATCGGCACGCCTGAGCGCAAGCACGCTGCTGCGACACGATCCGGATGCAGCAGTGTCATGCCACCCGCCCAATGACCGCCGCCACTGTGCCCCCACAGCGCCCACGGCACCTTGGCGAGTTCGGGATGGCCGGACTTAGCACCGAGATCCGTCAACGCCTTTTGAAACGCCGCATCCGATCCATTGCGGGGATCACACCACATTTGGCAATCAGCCTTCTCCGGCTGCTCATAGGATGGGGCCAGCAGGGCGCAGTCATGCTTTCTAGCCAGCGCCTGCCAGTGCAGGTCATAGGCACCTGTGAGACCGGATTTGCACGAGCCTTCACCGCAGCCGTGTTGGTGCACGATCACCCCGCGCAAGGACTTCACGCCGGGCGGAACCCACACGGTGTAATTCACCGGAAAGATCAATTCCCCGGGCTGGGTGGAGGCCTCATAGCGCACGCGGTAGTAGGGCGGATCAGCCGCAGGAAACACATCATAGGGCGGCTGCTGCGCAGACAACGAAGCTGTCAGCACGAAAAAAGAGAGGAGGGCAAGGGATCGCATGGAAGCAAACCAACAGGGAATGAAGTGAAAAAGTTGCAAGCGAGACGAGAAATCACAGTGCAGCGCCCGTTCTTCCTGCCCCCCCCCCGATCCAATTCCCCACCACGCCTCATGAAACCTGCAGCACTTTTTTCCCTTTTCATTTTCGCCGTCGCTGCTTCCGCTGAGGACGGCTTCACCTCCCTGTTCAATGGCAAGGACCTCACCGGTTGGGATGGCGACCCCAAACTTTGGAAGGTGGAAAATGGCGAAGTCATTGGCACCTGCACCGGGCCGGATGCCATGCCAAACAACTCCTTTCTCATCTGGCGCGGCGGCCAGGTGAAGGACTTCGAACTGCACGCCACCGTGCGCGTGGAAGGCGACAACAATTCCGGCATTCAATACCGCAGCCGAGAGCTGCCCGAGGTCGCCCCGTGGGTCATCACCGGGTATCAGATCGACATTCATCCCGCCATCGAACACACAGGCATGACCTATGAGGAAAAAGGGCGCGGCATTTTCGGCCTCAATGGCACCAACGTCATGCTCGACACCTCAGGCGCACTCTGGAAGCTTTCCGAGCATGAGCCGGTGAAGGTGGATGTGTCGCAGTGGAATGAGTACACCATCATCGCACGCGGAAACCACCTGGTGCACAAGATCAACGGCAAGGTCACCTCCGAACTGACTGACTACGATGTGAGCAAGCGCGCCCTCGCAGGCCTGCTGGCCATTCAGCTTCATCGCGGCAATGCGAACAGCGTACACATCAAAGACCTCCGCCTCAAAGTGCTCCCGGTCACGGAACCGCAGTCCTTTGATCCCGCAAAACTTCCCGCTGGAGCGGTGAAGATCGAGAAGCCACGGACGAAGAGCCCGCAAGGCACCGGGCCTGTGGTGCCGCCGACGAAGAAGTGAATCACTGCTGCTCTGATGAAACGCCTCCTTCTGTCCCTCCTCGCGGCAAGCTGCATGCCGCAGGAATCATTCACCGCAGAGCCACGTCCGAACATCATCCTGATGATGGGTGACGATCACGGCTGGGAGGAGACAGGTTACAACGGCCATCCCCATGTGAAAACGCCGGTGCTTGATGACATGGCCGCGACGTGTTTTCGCTTCGAAAACTTCTACGCCGCGCATCCGAGTTGCTCGCCCACGCGCGCCAGCTTTATGACGGGTCGTCATCCGAACCGCATGGGCACCTTCAATCCCGGCTTCTCAATCCGCCCGGAAGAAGTTACGATCGCTCAAATCCTCGGCAAGGCCGGTTACCACTGCGGCCATTTCGGCAAATGGCATCTTGGCCCGGTCAAAGCATCTTCGCCGACGAGCCCCGGCGCGATGGGATTTCATGAGTGGGTGTCACACGACAACTTTTTCGAGCTGAACCCGTCCCTCTCGCGCAACGGCGGCCCGCCTGAAGTCATTCGGGGCGAAGGCTCCGCCGTCGTCATCGATGAAGCCATCAAGTTCATCGACCGCGCTAGCAAGAATGGGAAACCCTTCTTCACCGTCGTGTGGTTTGGCTCACCGCATGAGCCCTACAGCGGCCTGCCAGAAGATCTCGCGCTGTATGATGACCTGCCGGCCAAATATAAAGACAAGAAGGTCAGGCTCACCTCCAATGAAACCGGCGGCCCGACCACACGTCCGCAGGGTGAAGTGCTGCGCGAACGCTATGCCGAAATCACCGCGATGGACCGCTCCATCGGCACGCTGAGAAAGCATCTCGCCGCCAGTGGCCTGCGCGACAACACCCTGCTCTTTTACTGCGGCGACAATGGCACTTCTCCAGATGCTTCACTCGTCCTCCCTCACCGTGGTGTGAAAGGCCAGGTCTACGAAGGCGGCGTGCTTGTTCCTGGTCTCATCGAATGGCCTGCTCGCATTCCCCAGCCGCGCAGAGCGAAAGTCCGCGCCACCACCAGCGACCTCCTGCCCACGCTCTGCGCCCTCACCAGTCAGCCGCTGCCAGATCGTCCCATCGATGGCACCGACCTCCTGCCGGTGATTGATGGAAAAATGACCGAGCGCCCCAAGCCGCTTTGGGTTTGGCAATTCGACGCCGCTCATCTCGACAAGGCCGAGCCCTACATCGACCAGCAGCTGCAGCAAGGCACCACACCTCTTGCCAAAAAGGCAGCAGGCAAAGCCACGCGCGACTTCAGCAACTTTCGCCACACCACCATCACCGACGCCGATTACCTCGGCCCACGTGCCATCATCGACGGTCGCTACAAGCTGGTGATCCATGAGCCGAAGAAGGGCGCGCCGAAACAGGAACTCTTCGATCTCGCTGAAGACCCCGCCGAGAAAACGAATCTGCTGGAGCACCAGCCCGACATCGCCAAAAAGCTGCAGTCAGAACTTCACGACTGGCAGCAGTCCGTGCTGCACAGCCTCACCGGTTCGGACTATCGCAAGTAGGGATATTGCTCGTCTCAAAAATTTATTGTCCGGTTTCACTGCCCACCGCGAGATACCATACCGCAACTCCACGTTTGTTCCAACCTGTTATGACCAACCCTGCCGCACTTCTCCTCACCCTGTTCTCGCTCGTGACCTTCGCGAGCGCCGCACCACTTGTCTTTGAAGGCACCGAAGGGCCTGGCAAAGGAAAACACATCGTCTTCTTGGCTGGAGACCATGAATACCGCTCCGAAGAGTCGATGCCGGCTATCGCACGTCTGCTGGCCAAACATCAGGGCTTCAAGTGCACCGTGCTGTTTGATATCGACAAAGAAGGCGACATCGTGGCGGGCGAAGTCGCGAACATGCCGGGGATGGAGGCGCTGGACACGGCGGATCTCGCGGTGGTCTTCCTGCGCTTTCAGCAGTTCCCGGCGGAGCAGATGAAGCACTTTGACGCCTACCTTGCCCGTGGCGGCCCGGTGGTCGGACTGCGCACGGCCACGCATGGTTTCAAGACGACGAAGGATGATCCCTACGCGAAGTATTCTTATGACAGCAAGGTCGCCAGCTATGAGTTGGGCTTTGGCCATCAGGTGCTCGGTCAGACCTGGGTCGGCCACTACGGCACCAATCACAAGCAGAGCACTCGCATCGCCATCGTGCCGGACAAGGCTGCGCATCCGATCCTCCGTGGTGTGAAGGACATCTGGGTGCAGGCGGGCGGCTATGTGGGCAACCCAACGGATGGCGAGATTTTGACGATGGCCCAGCCACTCAATGGCATGACGCAAGATTCACCTGCGGACGCCACCAAGCCGCCGATGCCCAGCGAGTGGACGCGCACCTACAAGTCAGCTTCCGGCAAAACGGGCCGCGTCTTCACCACGCTGTACGGCACATCGGAAGACATCACGAATGAAGGCTATCGTCGCATGATCGTGAACGGCATCTTCTGGACGCTGGGCTTGGAAGACTCGATCAAGCCCGATCTCGATGTGTCCTTCGTCGGTCCCTTCAAGCCAAACACCTTTGGCGGCGGTGCCTATGCCCATGGCGTCAAACCTGAGATGTATGCAGGCTTCACCTCGCAGATTCCAGCGAACAACAACACGAAGCGCGCCGCCAATAAATCAAAGCCGGAAGAGAAGTCGGCGGCAAAAGCGACGACCGATGCAGCATCCAAGGTGACCATCGCCACAGGCAAGCCTGCACGCTATGTGCGCATTGAGCTTCCCGGTGACAAACGCTGCCTGCAAATCGCAGAGATCGAAGTGATGAGCAGCGGCAAGAACGTGGTGAAGGGCGGCAAGGCAACACAATCAACCACAACCAACGGCGGCGCACCAGAACGGGCCATTGATGGCAACAAGGACCCGGAATGGGGCAAGGGTGGCCAGACGCATACGAAAGAGAACCAGCCGAATCCATGGTGGGAAGTCGATCTGGGCTCCAGCCATGCCATCGACACGATCGGACTTTGGAGCCGCCGGGGCTTTTCGGACCGTTTGGGCGACTTCACGCTCCAGTTGCTTGATGAAGCTCGCAAACCGGTGTTTGAGATCAAAAACGTCGCCGGTCCGGATTCGATGACCATCGATGTCAAAGGCGGCAGTAAACTAACCTACCTCACCTTTGACGGCAAGCCGGGCAAGCCTGCGCAGAAGAACTCCGGCGGCGGCGCTGCTCCTGTGAAGGAACCTGAACTGGCCGAAGTGCCTTCGGACTACAAAGACCCTGCGCCATTCGCTTTTGGCAAAGGTGACGTCGTCGCCATCCTCGGCAACGGCCTGCCTGACCGCATGCAGCACGATGGCTGGATGGAAACCCTGCTGCAAAGCCAGCTGCCGGACATGCAGGTGCATTTTCGCAACATGAGCACGAGCGGCGACCGCCCGAACAGCTACCCCCGCAGCAGCGGCGCGACGCACATGACGGACTACCTGCGCCATGTGCAGGCGGACGTCGTGTTCGGCTTCTTTGGCTACAACGAATCCTATGACAACAAGCCTGAAGAGTTTCAGAAGCAGCTCGTCGAGTTCGTGAAGAAGACCCGGGGCAGCAAGGCGAACGGTAAATCCTTCCCACGCATCGTTCTCTTCAGCCCCATCGCGCATGAAGACACGCGCAATGTGAACGTGCCAGACGGCAAGGTGCACAACGCGCAGCTCGAAGCTTACACGAAAGCCACTGAGGCAGCCGCGAAAGAAGCGGGCGTGGCATTTGTGGACCTGTATCACCCATCGCTGGAGCTGTTCAAAGCCGCGAAGGAGCCTCTCACCATCAATGGCGTTCATCTCTCCATTGAAGGAAATCGCCAGCTCGCAGAAGTCATCGCAAAGGCGCTGATCGGCAAGCAGGTGACCGCATCGCCCTCCATGGAACCGCTGCGCGAAGCCGTGATGGACAAAGACCTTCACTGGTACAACCGCTACCACGCCTCCGACGGCAACGACGTCTGGGGCAGCCGTTCCACGCTGAGCTTCACCAATGGCCAGACCAATGCCGTCGTGCTGCAGCATGAGCTTTCCATGCTCGACGTCATGACCGCGAACCGCGACGAGCGCGTGTGGGCTCGCATCATCGGTGGCGACAAAAAAATCGACGACAGCAACGTGCCGAAACCCGTGCCCGTCATCTCCAACGTGGGAGGCGGCAGCAAGAGCAGCAGCGCACAGAAGGAAGGCATCCTGAAATACATCAGCGGTGAAGAGGCCATCAAACACATGGCGGTGAAAAAAGGCTTTGAGGTTCATCTGTTCGCCGATGAATTGCGTTTCCCGCAGATCGCCAACCCGGTGCAGATGCAGTTCGACACCAAGGGGCGCCTGTGGGTTGCCGCATGGCCGACCTATCCGAAGTGGGAACCGCTGAAGGAGATGAACGATGCTCTGGTCATCCTCCACGACGACAACAACGACGGCAGTGCTGATCGCGCCACGGAATTTGCCCGTGTGCAGAATCCGCTTGGATTTGAGTTCTGGAACGGCGGAGTGCTCGTCACGCGCCAGTCAGAGATCCTCTTTCTCAAGGATACCGATGGCGACGACAAAGCGGACGTGCAGACCATCATGCTCATGGGCCTCGACAGCTCAGACTCACACCACGGCGCAAACAATCTCATCTACGGGCCCGACGGTGGTCTCTACTGGCAGAGCGGTGTGTTCATGCAGCACAACCACGAACATCCCTGGGGCCCTTCGCTGAACACCGGGGCCTCCGCCATGTATCGCTTTGATCCGCGCCGCTTCACCATCGCCAGGCATGCAGACAATTCACCGAACCCTCATGGCACCTCATTTGACTCCTGGGGCTACCAGTATGCCACGGACGGCACCGGCGGTCGCGCCTATCAGGTGCGCCCCGAAGGCAACGGCTTCAAAATGTATGAACTGCTCAAGAAAGAAGTGCGCCCCGTCACCGCCAGCGAGGTCGTCAGCAGCACGCACTTCCCTGAGGCCATGCAGGGAGACTTCCTCATCTGCAACGTCATCGGCTTCCTCGGCGTGAAGCACTACCATCTCGAGCGTGATGCCGACAAGGGCACTGTCTGGGGAGAACCCGCAGGCGACGAACTCACCGTAAAAGTCACACAGGCCGATGGCACCGTCACCGAAGAAACCTCCCGCGGCTTCCTCATGAGCGGAGATAAAAACTTCCGCCCCAGCGACGCAGTCTTCGCACCGGACGGCTCGCTCTATCTCAGCGACTGGCACAACGTCATCATCGGCCACATGCAGCACAACGTGCGTGATCCGAACCGCGACCACGCGCATGGCCGCGTCTATCGCATCACCGCCACCGGCCGCCCCTTGCAGCAGGTCGTGCCAGTGGACGGTCAGGCGATCCCCGCTCTGCTGGAAAATCTCAAACACCCCGCCGACGGCGTGCGCCATCGCACCCACATCGAGCTCAGCGAACGCGACACCAAGGAAGTCATTGCCGCAACACAGGCCTGGATGAAGCAGTTTGATCCAACCAAGAAGGAAGACGCTCACCACCTCCTCGAAGCACTGTGGATTCATCAGCAGCACAACGTGCGCAATGTCGAGCTGCTCGCTCAGTTGCAGAAGTCTCCTGAGCTGAACGCCCGCAATGCGGCGAATGTGGTCCAGCATCTCTGGTTCAACGTCGAAGCCTCCATGCACGGCGGTGTCATCGCAGCAGAGGCCGAAGAGAAAGCGAAGAAGTCCGGCATCCTAAGCGACACGCCCGAACTCACCACCATTCGCGTCGCCACCATTCCTGAGCGCATGATGTATGATGTGAAGGAACTCAACGTGAAGGCCGGCAAGAAAGTGAAGCTCACCTTTGCCAATCCCGACTTCATGCCGCACAACATCCTGCTGGTGAATCCTGGCAAAGCCGAGGAAATCGCCATCAAGGCCATGGCCCTTGGTGCCAAAGGTTTCGACACCGGCTTCATCCCTGAAAGCCCCGACATCCTCTGGCACAGCAAACTGCTCGACCACGGCAAAGAACAAGTCATCGAGTTCACCGCCCCCACCAAGCCCGGCGACTACCCCTACGTCTGCTCCTTCCCCGGCCATTACCTCATCATGCGTGGGGTGATGCATGTGAAGTAAGCCATTCGTGAATTTCCACATCAGGCTCTCCTCTTGAGAGCCTTGCAGCCAGCATCCTTCGTTGTCCGGTTTTGCACCGCAATGTGAGGTGAATCCGTGCGTTCATCCAAGTCTTCCACCTTATGATCAAGCCCGCCGCTCTCCTTCTCGCTCTGGCGACCCTCGCTTACGCTGCAGACGCGCCGAAAACGCCGGCCCGCAAACCTGCCATGGCTGTGAATCCGCTGGACGCGAAGAACACGGACACAGGAAAGCCTGCGCCTCCTGAGGACCCGGCGCTGGCCAAATACTACATGGAGGAGAAATCCGCGCCGCTGCCACCGGTGACAGCGGCCGTGGATACAGCGCTACCGCTGTCTCTGGCAAAGGGGGATCATGTGGTGTTCATCGGCAACACGCTGTTTGATCGTGGGTCGCAGTTCCCGTATTTCGAGGCAATGCTGCTGAAAGGGCATGCGGACAAACAGCTCGTGGTGCGCACGCTGGCGTGGTCGGCGGATGAGGTGGACTTGATGCCACGCCCGACGAATTTCGGCACGCTGAACCAGCACCTGCATGCACAGAAGGCGGATGTGATCTTCGCGGCTTTTGGCTTCAACGAATCCTTCGGCGGGCTGGAGAAGCTGCCGGATTTCAAGCTGCGGCTCACGGCGCTGGTGCAGGAACTGAAGACACATGCCTACAACGGCAAGATAGCGCCGCGCGTGGTGCTGGTGTCTCCCATTGCCAATGAGAATGTGAGCGGTGTCCCGGCGGCGGACATGAACAACTCCCGGCTTGCCGCTTACACGCAGGCGATGAGTGAAGTCGCCGCCGCTCAGAAGGTCGGCTTTGCCAATGTGTTTGAGCCGATGCTGCCAGCGATGAAGGGGCTCACATTCAACGGCGTGCATCTTGAGGACAAAGGCTACGCGGTATTCGGCGAGGCCCTGTATCGCGCCACCTTCGAAGTCAGCGCCCCAGAAACCACGCCTGAGCTGCGTGCGACCATCGCAGACAAGAACCGGCAATTTTTCCAACGCTACCGGCCGCTGAACGGCTTCTACTACACGGGCGACCGCAATAAAGACTACGGCTATCTCGACTTCCTGCCCGCGATGCGGAGCTTTGATGTCATGGTGGCCAACCGTGACCAACGCATCTGGGCCATTGCGCAGGGCAAAAACTTCGCCGGTAAAAAAGTCGATGACTCCAACGTCCCGGCCATGCCCGAGACCAAGGAAAGCAAAGGGGCGAATGAATGGATGACACCTGCCAATGAACTCGCCGCTTTCAAAGTCGATCCACGTTTCGAAGTGAACCTGTTCGCCAGCGAAGAGCAGTTCCCCGAAATCGCGAATCCCATTCAGATCCGCTGGGACACGCAGGGTCGAATGTGGGTGAGCACTTCGCAGGCCTACCCGCATCTCTACCCCGGCCAGGAGCCGAAGGACCGCCTCATCATTCTCGAAGACACGGACAACGATGGACGAGCCGATAAATCAACGGTGTGGGCGAACAATCTGCACATCCCGCTGGCCTTCGAGTTTGGCGACGGCGGTGTGTATGTCTCCGATGAACCACACCTCACCTTTCTCAAAGACACGGATGGCGATGGCAAGGCGGACTTCAGCCGTCAGGTCTTCACGGGTTTCGGCACGGAGGACTCCCACCATGCGCTGCACGATTTTGTTTGGAGTCCGGATGGCGATCTCATAATCCGCGATTCGATCTTCCTGCACTCCCAAATTGAAACCGCCTACGGCCCTGTGCGCCTCGACAACTCCGGCTGGTTCCGCCTGCGCACCGACACGCAAAAACTGAGCACCTTCGGCAGCTACCCAAGCACGAACCCCTGGGGGGTGACCTTCGACGACTGGGGCCATCACATGGCCAGCCATCCCATCTTCGCCAGCGCATTCCACGCCACGAATCCCCCCTATCCCGAACAGCATCCCGGTGCTGGCAAAATGCCCGTTTACTCCGGCACCTGCGGTCAGGAGTTTGTCGATTTCGATTTCTGGCCGCAGGAACTGCAGGGCGGATTCATCAAGGCGCGCTACAAACCCACGAACAACATCGAGATGCATCAGTGGATCGAGATGGACGACCACTACGAGGAAAAGAAACTCGGCGATCTCATCTTCTCCACCAATCTCAGCTTCATCCCCACCGATGTTAAAGCCGGACCACGTGGCGATTTCTACATCTGCGACTGGTACAATCCCATCAAAGGCCACGCGCAATACTCGTTGCGTGATCCTCGCCGCCTGCGCACCAGCGGCCGCATCTGGCGCATCGTGCCGAAGGGGGCTAAGCTCGCCGAACCGCCCACGGTGGCCGGAGCACCGATCCCCGCGCTGCTCGATCTTTTGAAGAGCCCGCACTACCGCTGGCGCTACCAGGCCAAGCGCGAGCTGCATGAACGCTACGCCGCCGAGGTCAAAACCGCGCTGGATGCCTGGGTGGTAAAACTCGATCCCAAGGATTCCCGCTTCCGCCATCATCAGCTCGAAGCCCTGTGGACCTACCGCACCCTCAGCACAGAAAACACAGCCTTGCTCAAAGAACTGCTCAACTGCGACGAACATCACGCACGCGCTGCCGCGACAACTCAACTGCGTTACGTCGATCTGCCGGATCGCATCGCGCAACTGCAGGCCCGCGCCAATGACGACAATGGGCTCGTGCGCATGGAAGCCGTCATCGCCGCAAGCTACATCGGTACGCAGGACGCGCTGGATGCCGTGCTCGGGGTTCTCGACAAACCCATGGGCGAACACCTGACCTACGCCGTCCGCACAGCGCTCGGCAGCGAGGCGCTCTCGCGGCACTGGAAAGACAAGGAGAACGAGAAGATTGCCGCATTTATGGAAGCCTTCGCCGCCACCTACAAACGCGGTCCTTTCGAGAAGAAAAAGACCGTCGAAGAAACCGCTTTCGATAAACAACCCGGTGTCGCCAAAATCACCATCAACTGCGTGCGCGAGCGCATGCTCTTCGACAAAACCGAATTCAGCGTGAAGCCCGGCCAGCCAGTGAGTCTCGTCTTCAACAATCCCGATGCCACCGCCCACAACCTCGCCATCTGCCAGCCCGGCAGCGTGGAAGAAATCGGACTCGCTGGCAATGAGATGGCCAAGGACCCCGATGGCATCAAAAAGGATTTCATCCCACCGACGGACAAAATTCTGCACCACACCAAGCTGCTCAATCCCAACACCACTGAAACCCTGCGCTTCACCGCACCAAAATCACCCGGAGACTACCCTTACCTCTGCACCTTCCCCGGCCACTGGGTGATCATGCGCGGAGTCATGCATGTGAAGTGAAGGGGGGGCTCTTCTGTCGTCAGCTTTTCTTCGCCTTTTTTGCTGCTTTCTTAACTGCCTTTTTCTTCGTGGATTTCTTTTGGGCAGGTGGAGGCGCTTCAATCGCGATATCTGTGCTCAGGTCGATTCCAAAGATCGCAGAGAGATCGACACCGGCTAGATCACCTTCAGAGGCGGATAGATCGGTGATAGCGGCGCTGCTGGCATTGGAGAGCAACTCGGCTTGATCCACGCCACGCAGGGTGAAGAGCAGCTCCGGTCTCGTGTCGAGCAGCACCCCGACTCCGTAGAGCACGGCGGAGACATGCTTGCACATGTCCGCATGGTCGGGACAGGAGCAGATGAAGCGAATCTCTTTTGGCTTCGGAAACAAGCCTTCGTCGGGATCGGTGAGCACCTTCATCAGGCCATCTCCGAGTTTTCCCGCGAGCAAATCCAGCATGGAGCCGATCTGCCCTGCGCTCGATTTCACGATCTGCTGCCACTGCTTCTTTGGCAGCGGTTGGATGGTGATGCTCGTGTCATACAGTTCTGATCCCGCCACCACCGCGCTGAGCTTGCCTGATTCGATCTTCAGGTCGTACACCTTACCCTGCCGCAGGTAGCTGCGTCCACGCGGAAGCCGCGACTCATAGTCCTGATACGACTCCAGATTGCGGCACCAGGACTGTCCCCAGAAAGTCGTGCTCAGTTTTTTCTGTCCCGCTGGAGCCGGCAGTACTTCAAATTTTTCCCCACGCTTCTTTCGCTTCGCGATCTCGCGCTGCACCTGCTTTTTTTGTTCTTCGACATCTTGGTAGGACCACCACATGGAGTTTTTTACACGACAGCGGAGTTCACATCAAGAGCGACCAAGCTCAGCAATTCCTCCGCACCCATGTCGGTGAGCAGTTTTTCGGCGCCGCCGTCGCCGGTGATCAGGTCGTGGGCGAGGCTCATCTTTTCTTCGATCAGGGCGTCGATGCGTTCTTCAATGGTCCCCTGGCAGACAAATTTGTGAACCATGACGTTCTTTTTCTGCCCGATGCGGAAGGCGCGGTCGGTGGCCTGGTTTTCGACGGCGGGGTTCCACCAGCGGTCAAAGTGGATGACGTGGCTGGCAGCGGTGAGATTGAGTCCTGTGCCACCGGCTTTGACGCTGATGACCATGAAGGGCGGGCCGTCGGGCTGTTGGAAGGACTCCACTAACTGCGGGCGCTTCTTCACGGCAGTGCCGCCATGGAGGATAAGGCCCTCGCGGCCAAAGACGGTGGCGAGGAATCGGGCGAGTGGATCGCAGGTCTCTTGAAACTGTGTGAAGATGAGCGCGCGTTCGCGGCGCTCGGCGAGTTCGCTGCAAATTTCCGCGAGCCGCGTGAATTTGCCGCTGTCTGCGGGGTTCCAGGCACCGTCGCCGTTCCAATGACTTGGATGATTGCAGATTTGTTTGAACTTGAGCAGGAAGCCGAGCACAAGGCCCTGACGCTTGATGGGTTCCATCTCCTTGTCGGCGAGCATCTTGGCGAGTTGATCGACGAGTTTTGCGTAGATGGTGGCCTGACGTTTCGTGAGGCCGCAGAAGGCCTTGGTTTCGATTTTGTCGGGCAGGTCGCTGATGATGCTGCGGTCCGTTTTCATGCGGCGCAGGATGTAGGGCTGCACCAGTTTGCGCAGCGGTGCAAAACCTGCGCTGCTTTTGGCACAGCGTTTCACCGCATCGGCAAAGGCGGCGGAACCGCCGAGCAGGCCGGGATTGAGAAAGTCGAAAAGGCTCCAGAGATCGCCGGGACGGTTCTCCACCGGTGTGCCCGTCAAAGCAATGCGCGTGGTGGCTTGCAACCGCTTCACAGCCTTCGTGCTTGCGCTGCCCGGATTCTTGATCGCCTGCGCTTCATCCAAAATAACGACGCTCCACGGGTGCTGCTGCCATGACTCGGTGCGTTGCAGAAATTGGTAGGTGGTGAGCATCGCATCGCACCCGCGCAGAGCTTCGGCAGGATGCTGCACCGCGTGATCAAGATTTTCGCGCGAGGTTTGCGACGGATGGGCTATGAAGAGTTTTAAATCCGGCGCGAACTTTGCCACCTCGGCCTTCCAGTTTCCGACGAGTGAGGCGGGAACGATCAGCAAGCCGGGCGCTTTTTTCTCTGTTTGCCGTGCGAGCAGCAGCGCAATGACTTGCAGTGTTTTGCCGAGGCCCATGTCGTCTGCCAAACAGGCACCGAGGCCAAGTCGGGTCATGAATTGCAGCCAAGCGAAACCCTTGAGCTGATACGGGCGAAGGGTGGCGCAGAGATTGGACGGAGTTGGCGACGCAGCGGGATCTCGCATCTGCTGGAGCACGGCAGCGAGATTCTTACCAGCAATGATGTCACTCCAGTCATGGACAGCTTCCGTGCCCGCTTCCTCCACGGCCGCCAAACGCGGATCAAAGCCCGCGAGCATGCGCATTCCGTCGAGGAAACCGATGCCGCCTTCGCCGGTGGCATGCTGAACCCTTTCCCAATGCGACATCACCTCCTGGAGTTGGGCGCCATCGACCTCGATCCAGCGGCCGCGGAGTGAGACGAGGCCGGTGTCGGCGCTGAGGAGTTTTTCCCATTCGGCGGCGGTCAGGGGCTCGCCTTCGAGGCTGGCGGCGATTTTGAAGTTGAGCAGGGCTCCGGCATGGAGGGAGGATTTTTTTGGGGCATCGATCGTCACGGAGACGGCGGGGCGGGGGCCTTTGCCGCTGCGCCACCAGTCGGGGAGTTTCATGACGATGCCGCTCTCTTGAAAGACTGTGGTCTCACGCAATACGCGAAAGGCCTCCTGAGGCGACATGGCCATGGGTTGAAAGAGGCGCTTTGTTTCCAGCCACTCTCGGAGGAGTTTGGATTTCTCGGCGGCGGTGCGGACTGGTGCCAGGAGGGCATTGAGGGCGGTTTGATCTTTCTGGCCGGAGTAAAGCTGGAGCGCACGGGCCAATGGCAGGTGCTGTGGCTGGCCGGTGGCGCTGAGTTTTTCGGTGAAGGTGGCCAAGAAGGCGAAGGGGCGCTGGGTGTCGGTCTTGTTTTCGGCGAGGTGGAAGGTCACGCGGCCGACGACATGCCATGCGGGGCATTCCTCGCGAAGCCAGGACTCCACGCCGTTGGTGGCCAATTGATTGATGTGCTGGGCGAGATCGTGCCACCAGCGTTCGAGGACTTCCAGAGTGAGGTATTCCGCGCCAGCGAAGGGTGGTGCCGCGGCCATGAAGTCGGTCAGGGAGGGGGCGGGAATACTCAGGGCATCCTTGGTCTGGCAGAGGCGGGTGAAGAACTGCTGGGCAAACTCCCGGAGCCATTTCCAGGGGGGCTCCAGTTCGGCGGTGAGCAAATCCGTGCTCAAAACTCGAAAAATGGCGATGGGAGAGCCGGCGGAAGAGATTTTCCTTTCCGCCGCCGATTCCGCCACGCCTTCGTGGGAAAGAAAACCTGCGGGGGTGAGGACGGGGGTGAGCATGGGATGTGTGTGGACGAGGAAGCGTTGTCAAACAAGGAGTGGGAATGTGGAAATTCAGCAATCCTCGTTTCCCAAAGGCCACTCTCCATGCTATCGCTCCGGTTCCCCCGCCGCTGACCGGCGTGGGCCTCAATTCCTCGCATGTCCAGCCTCATCACCGACCTTCCCATTCTGCTCCGACCGTTCGATGCACGCACCCGTCAGGAGGCGGAACGCCTTGCAGACGATGATGCCGTGAGGGGACTGGAACTGCTGGAAGATGAAATGATGGCCGAGGTTCGGCTGGATGACCGCCCGGCCCAGGTGCGCTGGCTGCGGGGCGAGCATGGCTGGCACGGCGAGACTGACGTGGACGACGATCAGGAACTGGAAAATCTGGCCCTGTGCACCACGCTGGTGGCCGTGCAGCGCCGTGAGGCCCGTGGCACGCTGCCGATGATCCCGGTGGAGGAAGAGGACTTTGAGCACCTGCTGACTGCCAAGCTTGAGCGTCCGCTCACGCCTGATGAGGAGAATTATCTGAGCAAGATGGAGAAGCGCTACGAACGTGTGCGCCTCACCGGCAAGATTTTTGACCAGGACATGGTGCGTCTGCATCCGAAGTGGGCGATTCAGAGCCTGGAACCCGTTGCGCTGTGGCCTGAAGCGCCCAAAACCTTGCGTGAGTTCTGGAACTACATCGCGCTCGCGCTTGCTGACAAAGGACTCGCTGTGCCGGCCTTCCTGCGCGGCATGTCCGACATCGACGGCACCCGTGAAGCCCTGCGCGAATGGCGGCACGCCAGTACGGTGCCGACCTGGCAGAAGCGCATTCGTGAATTCATCGATTCACGTCAGGATGACCGGCAGGCCCACCGTCAGCCGCCGCGTGTGTGCGACTTCCGTCTGCTCATCACGGTGAATGATGCTCGCCTGCAGATGCGCCTTGAAGGTGAAACGCCGTCCCCGTACACCACGGTGGATGCCGCGCTGCTCGACAACCTGCGCCGTGAATACCGCGATGGACGCATCGTGACTTCTGGCGGCTCGGAACTGCTGCTGGTTTCCTGTTTGTCGCAGAGCGATGAGAACTGGAACGACTCTTTCCGACTGGAATCCAAACATCATGCGCTATGGCTCGCGACGCTGTTCCAACAGCCCGCGTTGCAGGAGCGCATGATCACCCTGGATGAAGTGCCTTTCCAGCGTGCGGCCGAGCCTCTGAGCTGGGTGGCGCGCCTGAGCGAGAACGGGCTGAATCTGACCCTGCAGCTTGAAACAGCGGACGGTACTCCCGCTCCACTGCCGCTGCGCATTCTGCGCGGGGTGCAGACGTTGTACCTGAGTTCCGACACTTTGTTCAGCGGCCCCGTGTGGCTGCATGATGAGTCCCGCATTGATGCCAGTGTGACCATGCCGCTGGAAGCGCTGGCCACCGCAGAGGGCATCTCCTTCATGCGTGAGATCGACATCCCGGTGCCCGACGCGATCAAGAGCCGTGTGCGCCACGAGGATTTGCACGTGAACATCACCGCCGCCTGTCTGGCCAAGACCTCGCACTCCGGCGGAGCTGAGTTTGTCACCCTCAAGGCCGAGGCGGTCGATGGTGAAGGGCGCGTGCGTGAGATGCTGCGCTTTTCCGGCTGGCAGCCGGTGGATGAAAAAAAAACGGCTGAAAACGACGACACCATCGTCTGCCGCGACCGCCGAGCCCTGCGCGACGCCGAAGAGCTGATGAACCAGCTGCGCCGCACCTGGGACATGGAGAATGACGCCTGGCGCGTGCGCATGGCGAAAGACTTCCCGGATGTGTTTCATGCCTGGGCCGGGCAGCTCCCTGAGAACGTCAGTCTGAAGACGGATGAAAGCCTGCAGACCATTCTTGCGGATCCGCTGATTGCCCGCGTGCGCATCGAGGCCACCCAGGCCGGCAGCATTGACTGGCTGGACCTGCGTCTGGTTTTTGACATCGAAGGGATGGACCTCAAACCCGCCGACATCCGGCGCCTCATCGCCGCGAAGGGCGAGTTTGTGCGTCTGGCTGATGGCAGCTGGCGCCGTGTGAAGCTGGAGCTCAGCGATGAGCAGCAGGAGATGCTCGACCGTCTGGGCATCGACCTCAATGAGAACAGCGACGAGTCTCACCGTCTGCACTGGCGGCAGCTCGCGCAGGAGAATGCCGCGGAGATCGTCAATCCGAAGGCCTGGAGCAAGATCGTGGAACGCATGGAGGAGGCGAAGCTCGATGCGCGCCCTGACGTCCCCGAGGGGTTGAACGTCACGCTGCGTCCTTATCAGGTCGATGGTTTCCATTTCCTGACCTACCTCACCTCGAATCGATTCGGCGGCATCCTGGCGGATGACATGGGTCTGGGTAAAACTCTGCAGGCCATCACGTGGGTGCTGTGGCTGCGCTCACGCAAAAAGGTCGACGGACCGCACCTGCCGGTGCTGGTGGTCTGCCCGAAATCGGTGCTAGACGTTTGGGCGCTGGAATTCAAGAAGGGCTCGCCGGATCTGCGGGTGCTCGTGCTGCATGACCGCGATCTGTTTGATCTGAACCTGGTGATGACGCAGATCGACGTGGTGGTGATGAACTACGCGCAGATGCGTGGTTTTGATGGCGAACTCGCTGCCGTCCGCTGGCTTGCTGCGATTCTCGACGAAGGCCAGCACATCAAGAACCCGGACTCGAAGGCCGCCAAGGCCGCGCGCCAAATTCGTGCGGACAACCGTCTTGTGCTGACGGGTACGCCGCTGGAAAACCGCCTGCTCGACCTTTGGAGTCTGATGACCTTTGCCACACCCGGAGCCCTGGGTGAGCGCGCCTACTTCCACCGCCACTTTGACCGTCGCAAAGATCCGCGTGCCTCAGAGCGTCTGGCTGCGCGTCTGCGTCCGTTCCTGCTGCGCCGCACGAAATCCCAGGTGGCCCGCGACCTGCCTTCACGCAGTGAAGAAAACCTGCTCAGCGAGATGAGCGGCCGTCAGGCAGAGCTCTACAAAGAAGAGCTGGCCCGTGCGCAGCACATGGTGCTGAACAGCTCCGGCTTTGACATGGTGAACCGTCGCCGCTTTGCCATTCTGCAAGCCCTGACGCGCCTGCGGCAGATCTGCTGCCATCCGGGTCTCGTGGACAAAACGGCGGAGAATGAAGAGAGCGCCAAGCTCACCTCGACCTTGGAAGTGATTCAGGGACTGCATGATGAGGGCCACAAGGTGCTGCTCTTCAGCCAGTTCGTTTCCATGCTGAAGATCATCCGCACGAAGCTGGAGGAAATGAAGCTGCCTTACCACTGGCTCACCGGAGCGAGCACGGACCGTGCGGGCATCGTCAGAGCCTTCCAGGAAGATGAAAACGCCAGTGTGTTCCTGCTGTCTCTTAAAGCCGGCGGCAGCGGTCTGAATCTGACCGCCGCGTCCTACGTCATCCTGTACGATCCATGGTGGAACCCTGCGGTGGAGAACCAGGCGATTGACCGAGCGCATCGTATCGGCCAGACGCAGCCCGTCATGGCCTACCGCATGCTGACGAAGAGCACGATCGAGGAGAAGATCATGACCCTGCAGCACAAGAAGAACCTCATGGTCAACAATGTGCTGGGCGAAGGTGGCTTCACCAACCTGCTGGAGAAGGAAGACTTCGACTTCTTGTTTGATATTGAGGCGGAGAAAGTCGCCTAATGCAGACCGTCCATGTTCGGCATGGACGGCGGTATGGTGGAGCGGAAGAACGTGCTCCAGCGCCCCTTCAGGACGCTTCCTGAAGGAACGATGCGCGGTGGTTCATGAGACCCAGGGCTTGTCGCTCCGCTCCTGCGCCCTGAGCTGACTCCGTGGGTCTTTCAGACCCGGTGCGGAGCGGTGCTTGAGGGGGGGGCATTCTGCAGGGTGTTCGGCACTGGCTGCTGCTTTCGGGCGTCTT
Organism: Prosthecobacter sp.; assembly: GCF_049294395.1. GTDB lineage: Bacteria > Verrucomicrobiota > Verrucomicrobiia > Verrucomicrobiales > Verrucomicrobiaceae > Prosthecobacter. The sequence goes on along the minus strand of NZ_JBAQCR010000364.1, from coordinate 3,161 downwards.
GTGGTGTGCGTAAGGTGACCGGCATGCGAAGAATCATCGGCTGCCGCTTTCGAGCATTTTCTGGCACTCGAGCGTCATCCAGTCCGTCGAAAGCGGCAGCTGCGTTCGTTCCTCACTGCGCGACCGCAGTCCATATAGGGGCGTGGCCAGCTACAGGACGCGGCATTGATGCTGTGACGACGATGTGCAAAGAAGGTATTCGATTTTGATCAACACCCAGAACGATCAAGTCGCCAGGTTTACAACCGAACGCCGGCGATCTTGCCTGCTGAGTCTTGGCAGGGTTGGCTCGATGGGAGAACGCCGACGGCAGTTACTTACTGATTGAAGATGAACTGCCGGGTGTTGATCAGTGCGTAGATCAGGTCCTCCACGGTGCTGAGGCCTTTGTCCTGGGCCTGAAGGCAAAGGTCTTTTTCCCTGGCGGTGGGCTTGCGGGAAAGCACGGCCATATAAGCGGCGTCAATTTTTTCGTCGGCAGACCGGGCCCTGCCCACGGTGAGCATGAGCTGGCTGTAGCGGTCAGCGATCTGCGGCAGGAGCTCTCCATTCATCAATGCCAAAGCCTGGGGGACGGAGGCTTCACTGTTGCTGTTCTCAATGAATTCCCGGTCGCTCTGGCCAAATTCGCGCAGGAAATGACCGCGTGGGGCGGGGCTTTCGATTTCCGCAGCGCGCAGCCACTGCTGGGACTGCCTGGCCCGCGAACGGAAGTAGTCCCGCCACTGCTTGCGGGGGATGGCATAGTACATGGCCTCTTCGCTCCAGACCTTTATCTCAGCTTCGGCGACCTCCGTCTTGGTCATCTTGATCTTGCCATCATCTCCAGCAGCGGCCATCGCGCGCTCGTCGCTGGCAGCGCCGGCCGCCTGCATGCTGGCACTGGGGGCGGCTTGAATCGGAACCTCCCGATTGGGTTCATAAGCAATGGTCTCGAAGGGCTTGCCGGTGACCTTCTCGAACAGCTTTTTTTGGCCGGGAATGATCACGTCCGTCATGACAGTACGGCGGGCCTTGTTATAAAGGGCCGTGATCTCACGGTTGATGGATTTAACTTTCGCATTGCACTCAGCAGCGCGGGTGATGGCAGCCTTTTTTTCAGGTCCGGTGACTTTGGCGGCGATGGATTGGTATTTTTTGGCCTCATCGTGGGCCTCCGCCATCAGCTTCTTCATGGCCTCCAGACCTTCCGGTTGCTCCTGGTACTTCTTGGCGGCCGCTTGAATGCTCTTGAGCGTCTCAGCCGGATCGGCGATTTTTCCCACCGCCAGCCTGCGCTGCTCCAAGTATTCGCGGGCGGTCATGTTTAGCATGTCGGGATTCGGGTTGATCAGCGTCACAAAGCTGTCCCACAGTTGCTCGGCGGTCATGCGGCGCAGCAGCGGGCCGGTGAAGTGGCAGGCAGTCCCGGGCGCCAGCTCTTCTTGGGAGGCCTGGCGCTGGTAGGTGCTCGTGTTGAAAAGGATGCGCAGATACGCCTTCATGTCGTAATTCAGGCTCACCATGAGCTTTTCAAGATGGCTCAACAATTCGGGATTCACCGCCACGGTATTGTCCGTGAGATCGTCGAGCGGCTCGATGAGGGCGAGGCCGAAGGCCTTTTTCCACAGGCGATTGACCACGACCTTGTTGAAGCGGTCGTTGTCGGGATTCGCCAGCCAGCGTGCGTAGGCCTGGACCCGTGTTTCACCTGGCAGAGGAGTACATGCATGGCCCGTCATGGCAGCCGCTTCGACGACGGATTTGGGCTTCGCATCATCATACCTGTAATCCTTTGGCAGAGTGAGCTTGCGCTTCTCGTCAAAGGTCACCTTGGGATAGTGCGGGTTGCCACGATACAGGGCCTGATTGAATAAACGCTCAGCCTGGTGCAAGGCCTCCTCAGCCTCCTGGCGTGCCCGCCTCACTTTCTCCACCTCCGCCCAGTAAGCGAGGCGTTCGGCCTCAGCAGCCGTTTTTTTGGGCCATTCAGGCTCTTTGAACATGGTATGAATGGCCATGCCTTGATCACGCACAAGGTCGCTGATGCCGCCCGCGACACCGCCGCCGTAGTCTCTGATCTCCGCGCCATAGGTGAAGGCGGCCATCTCGTAGAACTGCTTCTGTGTCCATTTGTCAAAGGGGTGGTTGTGGCACTGGGCGCATTCGATGCGGGTGCCCAGGAAGACGCGCACCGTGCTTGCCGTGTTGTCCAAGGGCATGCCACGATCACGTTTGTAGTAGCCAATCGCACCATCGGACCAGGCCTTGCCCTCTCCGGCGATCATCTCCCGCACGAACATGTCGTACGGCTTGTTGCTGCGCAGGGCATCCTTGACGAAATGAACATACGCGGGGCCTGTTCGCTGGGCCTTGGATTGAACACGCAGCACATCCGCCCAGTAATGGAAGTAGTTCTGCACATAGCCCTCGGAATCGAGGAGCTTGTCGATCAGTGCCGCCCGCCTTCCCTCTTCTCTGGAAGCCAGAAAATCCTCAGCCTCACGCGCGGTGGGAATCCGGCCCACCACATCCAGATAGATGCGGCGCACGAAAACATTGTCATCCGCCGGGGCGTTGGGCGTCAAGTTGTTAGCCGCCCAGTCCCGAGCCAGAAGCGCGTCAATTTCGGCGGCGGCGGAGGAAACTTCGGTGTCGGCCCGGGCGAGAGTGCCAGGCCAAAACGTGACGATCATTGAACATGCCAGGAGGCTTCTCATGCGAGGTGAAACGCAGAATCACGCCTTGCTGTTGCAGACGGCTACGTCGTCCCAGAACTATGAGTTGGGAAAAGCACAACTTCAGTGCGGTCCCCACTTTTGGAAAACATGGGGTTCTGCTATTACAATCGTCGTCATTGAGGCAACGAGGTGCGGTGGCTTAGGCAGTGTTTTAAAACCAGTTTGAAGGAAAAAAAATTGTGCGCCCGGTGAGTTTGAGCCACTGGCAAGTCTCATGCTCAATCAACGATTCTCTTGGTGGGGGCCGCTCAAGCAGCGGCTCTTAAAAAAAGTCGCGTTGTGAAACAGGGTGGCCGGCCACAGGCTGCCATGGCTCTGGTGCTCGACGGTTTGTTTTACCGCCTTCGCAATTGCGGGCCATGGCGCGACCTGCCGCCCCAGTTTGGTCCGTGGGAGACGCTCTACGGCTGGCATCGCAAGCTGGCGCGCGCTGGAGTGTGG
>NZ_JBAQCR010000363.1:0-13463 GCF_049294395.1 Prosthecobacter sp. | reverse complement strand
TATATATAGGTCGTGACCCTGTGAACCTGAACCTGACCAATGGGTGAACCTGAAATGACCCTGTGACCCTGAGCCTCTCTCTGAAATGATCGCTGGTGAGCCCATGGGGCTGCAGTTCATGGGCACTCGCTGAAAGGCATTCAGAGAAAGGAAAGGCCACCTCTTTTCATCCGGGCGCACCACGGGGTTTACTTGGCTGGGGGTGCTGGCGGGAGGAGGTTCGCCGGCAGTGGCATTGCGGCGCGGATCTCCTCGGCTATCGGGGCGACTGGGGCTGCCGCGATGCGTGGCAAATCGGCTGCCGGGCCTGCCACGATTTGTGGCAAATCAAGGCTGATCGGCGTGAACCTGCGTTGCGTGCGCTGGGGGATGACTGTGGGTGTCTGCGGGCCTGCCTTGGGGATGACGGTGGGCACCTGCGGCACACCGGCATGCCTCGAGAGCAGTTGCGGCTCCGCCTGGACGAGCGGCGATTGCAGCACCGTGCCATCCGGCGCACGATCCAGCACAAAACCACTGAAATCCAAAGGCAGCGGCACGAGCTGGCCCTCCGCCGTCAGCACCTGCCCTGCCGGCACCAGCTCTGCATTCACCCGCTGCATGCGGCCGTGGCGGATCAGATAAGCCTGTCCTAGCACGGCGAAGAGCCCTTCGCGCAGCGTCGGGGTGGTGGCATTGGCGAAATCGGACGGCAGCGCCACGAGCCGCCCTTCTGCGGTCAGCACCTGGCCCCTCGGCACCAAGGTGACATCCACCAGCGCCGCACGGCTGTGGCGAATGAGGTAGGTCTGGCCGCGATAGAACACGATGCCGTCATGCACCGTGCTCGTCTCACTCGCCTTGGTCTGATATTCCAAGGCGCGTGGGATGCCGCTCTGGGCGGCGGCAGGGCCGTAGCAGACCAGCACCGCAGCAAGGAGGATCAATGGATGGGATTTCATAAGTCGGGAACGAAGGCAGATTCACACTGCCCTCAGTTCAAGACTAACCAGCCACCGTCTTTCTCGCCATGGGGTGAGCACCCCAACCCGATGCAGCCGGGGGGCTTTCCAGGCGTGCAGGTCTCCCAGCCAGATGAGCCGCGTTGGAGCTCGCGCTTACGCCTCCGGCAAACGCAGCTTGGTGGCGGGGCCGGTGACCTCAAAGTGAAAATGGGGGTCTTCACAATCGGGGTGAATCTCCGTGACGCGGATGGGCAGGAGATGCGGAACTTCCAGCGAAAGGTAGAGGGCTGTGGATGCCAGAGTTTCCAAGGAGGCTGAGTTGTCCGGCTCGAACAGACCCTGGGTCACCTGATCCAGGGAGGGCTCACAGAGGATTTCTCCGCTGGCCGGCGGAAGGTCGCCACTGCACCACAGCGTGGCCCGTGCGCAGCGCTTCTCCAAAGGGTCGCCTTTAAGCTTCGCCACAAACTGGAGACTCATTTCCCGCCGCGTTGCTTCGTCGCTCATGGGGACACATCAAGGCATGATATAGGTCCACCATGCAAGGGGTTTTGTGTCCGACTCGCCTGCTCTTCCCCTTGCCGGTTGGTGGTCTAGACTGGCTGCCGCCCAAAAGCGCAGGCGCGGGCAGTTTCGGCCACAAAAGGCCGGGGAGGGTTCGTATGACTCCACCCATGAAATTCCCCGCTGCGCTCCAGATTTCCCATCGGTCATTTCCCCTCAGGGCGGCCATCCTTGCGGTGGCGCTGGCGTGGGCCACGCCGGGCTCTGCCCTGACGCTCCATGTGGGACCGGATGGCAATGATGCGTGGTCCGGCACGCTGGACGCGCCCAATGCGGCGAAGACGGACGGCTGCTTTGCCACGCTGGGCCGGGCGCGCAATGAGATCCGCAAGCTCAGGAAGACTCTGGGGCTGCCGGCGGGTGGCATCGTGGTGGAGATTCGCGGCGGGGTGTATCCTCTGACGGCCAACCTGCTGCTGGAGCCGGAGGATTCAGGCACGGAGGCCGCGCCCATCGTGTGGCAGGCACGGGCAGGCGAGGTGGTGCGGATCACGGGTGGAGTGGAGATCCAAGACTTCAAGCCGGTGACGGATTCCGAGGTCCTGAAACGCATGGACGAGGCGGCGCGGCCGCAGGTGCTGCAGGCAGACTTGAACGCCCTCGGGGTCAAAAAGCTGGGCTCGGCGGTGGGGCTGGATGATGAGAACCATGACCGCCTGGAGCTGTTCTTTCAGGACAAGGTCATGACGCTGGCGCGCTGGCCCAATGATGGACCCACACGGATCAAAGACGTGGATGATGATCAGGCGGAGACGGCGCGCGGAGGCCTGAGGGTCAGCAAGATAGGACGCATCGTCTACGAGGGCGACCGCCCCAGCCGGTGGGTTCACGAAAAAGACGCCTGGCTCCACGGCTCTTGGTATTGGGAGTGGAACGATGCGCGCCAGCCCATCGAGTCGATCGATGCGGGCCGCCATGTCATCACGCTGGCGCCGCCCTACCCGGCCAAAGGCTACCGGCAGGGCCAGCATTACTATGCCTTCAATCTGCTGCCGGAGCTGGACAGCCCAGGCGAGTGGTACCATGACCGCGATACCGGCATCCTCTACTTCTGGCCGCCCGCACCTCTCAGCCAGGGCAAGGCGGTGGTGTCCATCGCGCCCACCCTGCTCTTCATGCACGACCTCGCGCACGTGAGCTTTCGCGGACTCATCTTTGAAGCCTGCCAGGGCACGGCCATCCTGCTCAAGAACGTGGAGCACGTCCAGATCATCGGCTGCACGGTCCGCAATGCGGGCCGCTGGGGCATTGATCTGCGGGGGCAGAACTGCCGGATCGCCGGATGCGATCTCTCAGAGCTGGGCTACGGCGGCATCCACCTCACCGGCGGAGACCGCAAGACGCTGACGCCGGGCAATCTGGTGATCGACAACAATCACGTCCACCACTTCTCGCGCTGGAAGCGCATGACCAAGCCGGCGCTGAAGATCAACGGCGTGGGAAATGTGGCCAGCCACAACCTGATCGACAACGCCCCGCATCAGGCCCTGTGGTGGACCGGCAACGACCACCGCATCGAGTTCAACGAAATCCACAGCGTGTGCTACGAGGCCAATGACGGTGGCGCGATCTACGCGGGAGAGGACTGGACGGAGCGCGGCACCGTGATCCGCCACAACTACCTGCACCACCTCAGCGGCCTGGATGGGCGCGGCTGCCTGGGCGTGTATCTGGATGACATGAACAGCGGCACGGAGATCACCGGCAATGTCTTCTACAAGATCGAAAACTCAGCCAAGGCGACGAAGGCGGCGGTGTCCACCTGCGGGCGGGACTGCAGCATCACCAACAACGTTTTCGTGGACTGCCAGCCTGCGGTGGAGGTGGCCACACGCGGCCCTGTGTGGTTTGACCGCCTGAAGGCCAAGCTGGATCAGATGCCCTACAAAAGCGAGCTGTGGGCCGGCAGATACCCCCGACTGGTGACCCTTCTCGATGACGAGCCGATGCTGCCGAAGGGCCACCTCATTGCGCGGAACATCTGCGTGGGCGGCGTGTGGAGCAGTCTGGCCAACGTGGCCAAACCGCTGGTGACCTTTGAGAACAATCTGATCGATGCGGACCCCCGCTTTGTGAATGCCGCACAGGGAGACTTTCAGCTCAAGGAGAACTCCCCGGCCTGGAAGCTCGGCTTCAAGTCCATCCCGCTGGAGAAAATAGGCCCCTACCCCAGCCCCGAACGCGCCTCCTGGCCCCTGAGCCACACCGTGCGCCCTCCGGCGGTGTCAGGGGGTGAATGAGGGGAAGGTCCAAGGGCGGAGACTGGAGCGCTTCGCAAAAGTCATTGCCGTTTTGCAGGCTGTTTCTTGATCGAGGACCATGGGCTCCGACAGCGGCTGGTTGAGGACAACCAGCCCTACCAGCCCTGCGCATGCGCAGGGCTGGTAGGGCGCGTGGTCCTCCAAGCGCCGTCGAGCGTCTGCACGTTCGCTTTGGGGAAAATCAATTTCGCACAACGCCATAAAGCAGCCCGGTCAGGAATGGGCCCGGGCTGCCAGGTTGAGCAGCCGATCATCCCTTCCCTGCTTGGCCAACTTAAGCGTGTCTAGGGCTCGTGATGTCAGTGTGATGGAGAGGTCTCTTCTTTGTTGCACAGCAACAAGGCTGCTCTGCTTGCGCTGGCAGGTGTTACGTGCGCGTCAGCACGATATGCGTGGCCCGCTCCGATCCCACATGCTGCGTGCAGCTATATCCCAAATCCGGCAGGTGGATGCCTTCGAACAAGCGCTCGCCTGCGCCGAGGAGGATGGGTGAGATGGCGAGATGGAGTTCGTCGATGAGCCGCGCCTGCAGGTATTGCCGGATGGTGGACGCACCGCCGCCGATGCGGACGTCCTGACCGTTGGCGGCTGCGCGGGCGCGTTCCAGCGCGACGTGGATGCCCTCGGTGATGAAATGAAAGGTGGTGCCGCCCTCCATGACGAGGGGCGCACGCGGGTGATGGGTGAGCACGAAAACGGGCTTGTGATACACCGGGTTGTCACCCCACCAGCCGCGCCAGCTCTCATCCGGCCAGGGGCCGCGCACGGGCCCGAACATGTTCCGGCCCATGATCCAGGCACCCACGTTATGGAAACCGCGTGCCGCGAAGTCGTCATCGATCCCGGTCTCTCCGCCGTCCTTGCCGAAGAGTTGCGTCTGAAACGTGCGTGTCGGGAAGGCCCAGCCATGCAGCGCCGTGCCGCCGATGCCCAGCGGGTTCTCCAGACTCTGGTCCGGGCCTGCGCCGAAGCCATCAAGGGAAAGGGTGAAGCTTTCGACGCGGAGTTTAGTCATTGGGGTGGAGGGTGATGGTGTTTGGTTCGTGATGAGCGAGCGGCAAAACCGACGAGTAACCCGCAGGCGAGCACTAGAAACAAGATGGAGATAGCTCGTGCCCTCATTCGACCTTTCTGTAATCTCGACTCGGGTCAACGAGATAGTAGTAGAGTGGCGCGCTCGATGCAGTGGAATAAGGGTGCTCATCGACTTCTGCCAACTCATCCTTCCTTATCTGGATGAAAGTCCAATCGTCCATGACGCGAGCAATGTAGTGATGAAAATGCTGGTCCGACCCCTGATAACCAACCCAGCGCACCATCGAAGCGTTTCTCGAATACCAATCAGCGGCCGCTCGCTTGTCCAGCGGCGTAGGGCGACACGCAGGAATGCTACTCAGAACCAGCAGCAGAGCAACGAAACGGATGATATAGAGTGCCTGCATGATGCCTAAATGCCTAACTTGTGGATGAGTGCCTCTCATGCTGTCGGAGAGTAACGTAATCGACTGTAAAGTCCAGCCACGACGCTGAGCACCAGTCCGGCACCCAGCAGGGGCAGGGCTCGCTTGGGTTCAATGGTCGGCGGGAGCAGGAAGATGATCACGAAACCCAGCAGGCACATCCCACGGGTCAGACCATACAACACATGGCTGTTTGGCCTGCGGTCCTGGGAGTCAAAAACATAGCTTCCAAACACCATCCCCCATACCATCAAACTGAAACCCAGGCTCCACTTCGGCCACCCATATTCAAGCAGGGCAAACTCGGGATGATGGGAGTCATAGCGAACGCTGACCTGACTGCCTGGGCGCAGGGACTTGGCGAGGTCCCCGGCACTGTACTCGTAAGCCTTGTTGCTGATCCAGCCTGCCCGCACCCGGTCGCTCTCGTAGCTGCGTCCATCCACCGTGTAGCGGTAACGGATGAGGGAGCGCGTGTTGCCACGATGGCTCTTCGAATCAGAGGAGATGACCCGGCCCTTTGTGGCAGCATCGGCCCGCCACAGATGCCATGAGGACACACCAAACTCCACGGGCATCATGAAGAGCAGCGCCAGGAACAAGGCCAAAAAGACGAGTGCTACGGCTATTCCGAGGAGGTATCGCATGGAGAGGCTGTGACTTCGATGAACAGGGGGCGGGTGAACCAATTGGGATGGGGGCGTCCCAATGCTTTTCGGGCGGACGGATTTCTTGCTCCAAGGCACCAATCTAGCAAAAGTGGCGGCTTGAGCGCAAGAGGCTTGTGATTTCAAAAGCGAGGCCTCCCTGCTCTGCCGCATGGAATGGCACCAGCGCGATCAAGAACTCCCCTCCGCTGTTCCAAGGTGGTGTCGCCGAGGCAAGGAGCTGCCTTGCCTCTCTGCCACCACACTCCACGATGCTCCCGCGTTCTTATCTGTATTGGCTTGTTGCGTGAATGCTCTGACACCGAACGGGAGCTGTGGGCTGGAAGGACAGGCCAGAGGCGCTGTCTCCCGGAGACAGCCGGGACGGCTATTCTCCACATTCAAGTCGCATGTGACTAAAAAATTCATTTAAAACACCGAGGACTGGTGAAAATCTTGCTACGCTAAAGGCTTGAATTCTGCGCCCACTTCTTACCGAACCCTGAGCTACTCATGAGCGACTCAGTCCTGACCAAAAAACTGCGTGAATCACTGCGCAAAGCCGGACATTTTGTCTCCAGAGCCATTTTGATCACTTCTCACAAGGTGGAAGGAACCGTGATTTTTGATCCGAAGGGCGAAGCGCCGGTGATTCGCGGGGATTTTATTCCCTCCCAAACGAAGATTTCGATCTCTGTAACCGAACGCTGCCAGCTGCTCTTGGAGAAGTCGAACGTGGTCCTGAACGTGAGGGTGTCACCGGGGCTGTCCAAGGCGCTCGGTGTGGAATGTTTTCGTTTCGAAGTCGTCGTCTGGGAAGCCATGACATGAACATCACCCAAACCTGGCTTGGGTGATGTAACGCTGCCACAGCCTGATACGGAGCCTCAGCAGCGGGCATCGGCTGTCCCTTTGCCTCTGGCGATCCTTCGACCTGCCTCTCCCCGTGAGGTCAGGTTGGAGCATTCGCAGACTTGTTTAAATGAGCAGGCTGGCATCAGGGGATGTCTGGAATCTGTTCAATCCTTTCGTAAGTTTTCGCCCGCTAACTTGCTCCCCAGGCTTCGATTTCATGGGTGTTAGGAGAATACGTCCCATGAAAAACTTCAAAGTAATTCTCAATATCGGAGGCGCATCCTTCATCCCTGCGGACCGCTGGGAGAAGGAGGGTGAATGGTTCAAGTTCTACCGGGAAGATTCTTTGGTGGCCGAATTTGCCGCCCCTTGGGTGCTAAGGATCGATGAACGTGACTTCCCGGCTGGAACCAAAGACACCGACGCCCAGTAGCAAGTCCTCCACGGACATGGGCCTTTCTGGCGAATTCCATGATCCGACACATGCCCAAATCCCCCATGGGCAACCCGCCAAAGGAACGCCGCAGAGCAGGCAACGCAAGCAGCCCTCTGCGGCGTTTCCTTTTTCTGCACGGAGGGGGCATCTTGAGCCTCCAGTTTGGAGAGGCTTGAGATGTTCGCACCCGCAGGGTGCGGTGAGAGCGTGAGGGATCGGGACGATCCCTCTCCTCCAGAGCGGGCGTTCATCGATCCCGGGAGAAAGGTTGGTTTGAAGCTGCCTGCCCCGCCTTTTCAGAGATCAACCTAGCCCGCTCTTATCATTTTCCGAGCCTTTTCGAATACATGGTTAAGATGTGTTAAATAAACATAAACAATTATAAATGTGTCGATTACATGGGGTGAAAGACACGTTGTGAGTGCCTTGCTCCAATGTTCCACAGCCGAGGGTCGGCATGAAGGCCGCCTTTTTCAGAAGCTGGAGGAGGGACGCCTCAGGGCGCAATCAGGCCAGGAGGCTAATCTCCACTTCGTCCTGGAGGATTGCCGTCCTGGCTGTCGCTGGCGGACGGGTCTCTGGCCTGTCTGGTCTGAGGCAACGCGCCGCTCAGGCATGGCCAAAGCCGTCTCTTATCCAGCGCACACTTAACACATGATTAATATGTGTTAATATTCGGTATGTCCTTCTTAATGTGGCGATTAAGTCTATTCACAGCCTCAAGCCCAAGCCGGTAATTCCGCCTTGGGCTGCTGATTCAGAGAAGGCCCCGCGCTGTGACGCCACGGGGCCGCTTTGCACCTGCCCTCACGCGATCTTCCACGCTTCGCGCATCGGCCGGAGGAGCATCTGATTGGCCTGATCGTCATTTTCGAAACGCTCGGCCTTGGGCTCGAACTTCAGCGGGCGCTTCAGCACGGCGGAGATGGCACCGATGTGGCAGGTGGTGGCGGCGCGCTGGGCGATCTCGGCAGTGGCGGCGGTGCGGCCCCGGGAGTACACGGCGTCGATGAAGTTGCGGTGGTGGTTCTTGGACTCGTAGAGTTTCACGTCGCTGTCCTTGAGTTTCACGCGGAGGATGGCGTCGTCGCTGGCCTTGAGGACTTCGGACTCGGTGTAGATCCAGCCCTCGCTGCCGATGAATTTGGTGCCCCACTTGGTCTTGTCGTCCGTGCTGGTCATGACGACGCGCAGGCCGTTGGCGTAGTGGTACTCGATGCGGAAGCTCTCAGCGGCATCGTAGATGCCCTTGTCACGGCGCTTCACCTCGGTGGCGCTGACTTCAGTGGGGGTGGTTTCGTCCATGCCGGCACCCCATTGGGCCACATCCAGGAAGTGGGCGCCCCAGTCGGTGATGTAGCCGGGGGCGTACTCCTCGATCCAGCGGAAATTGAAATGACAGCGCGCCGCCGTGTAGGGCTTCTCCGCCGCCGGGCCGAGCCACATGGCGTAGTCCAGGTGGGCGGGCACGGGCTCGGTGGCCTCCAGGCCGGTGTAGCCGCCACGGATGGCAAACTTCCCCGGCACGCCGATCTCGATTTCCTTGAGCTGGCCGATGTAGCCATTGCGCACGCGCTCGCAGGCCATGCGCACCTTCAGGCCGGAGCGCCGCCAGGTGCCGCACTGCAGCACGCGCTTGTTTTCCTCCACCGCCCGGCAGATGGCGCGGCCTTCGACGATGCTGGCTCCGAGCGGCTTTTCTGAATACAGATCCTTGCCCGCCTTCGCCGCAGCGATGGCCACATTGGAGTGCCAGTGATCGGGCGTGGCGTTCATCACGGCGTCCACATCCTTGCGGGCCAAAACCTCGCGGAAGTCTTTGAAGATCGCGCCCTCGGGCAGTCCGGCCAGCTTCGCGGCAGCAGCGGCGTGCTGGGAGTCCACATCACAGATGGCGACGACCTGCACGCGTTCATCCGCCATCAGCGCCCGCAGGTTGCTCGTCCCCTGCCCGCCTACACCGATGCAGGCGAGGCGAATCTTTTCATTCGGCGAGACGGCTCCCGCACGGCCAAGCGTGGCGGCGGAGACAATGAAAGGAACGGCGGTGCTGAGAAATTGACGACGATTTGGAGTAGCAGGCGTGTGCATGGGAAAGAAACGCACATTGGTTCCGATATTCATCAAGCTACCTCTCATGGACACCACTCACCTTCCCCGCCGTCGTGACTTTCTGCAAACCACCGGCCTGGGCCTGATGAGCCTGCCAGTGCTCCAGTCCTTCTTCGGCAGCACGAGCACCGCCCTGGCTCAAACCGCCGCCAAAGCTCCGGCGGCCACAGCGGCCGCCGTCCCCGCCTTGAACCGCTTCCCCCGCATGATGCAGGAGTGGCTGGTGGCCGAGGTGCGTGCCGCCGAGCAGCGTGGCAATGCACGCCGCGAGGCCCTGAAAACCAAGGCGGATGCCGAGGCCTATGTGAAGTCGGTACAGGAACGCATTCGTCAGTGCTTCGGGCCCCTGCCGGAAAAAACACCGCTGAATGCGAAGGTGACGAAGACCCTGGAGCGCGATGGCTACCGCATTGAAAACATCGTCTTTGAAAGCCGCCCCGGCTATCTGGTCACGGGAAATCTCTACCTGCCCACGAACCGCAAGGGCAAGGTGCCCGGTGTGATCGGCGTCTGCGGTCACTCCCTCAATGGCAAGGCGGCGGAGGCTTACCAAAGCTTCGCGCAGGGACTCGCCCGGCAGGGACAGGTCTGCTTCCTCATTGATCCTGTCGGCCAGGGCGAACGGTTTCAGTACTTGAATGAGAAGCTCGGCTCCCGTCTCGGCGGTGGCACCACGGAGCACAATCAGATGGGCGCACCGCAGGCGCTCGTCGGCGAATTTCTCGGCACCTGGTTCGTGTGGGATGGGATTCGTGCGCTGGACTACCTGCTCACACGCCCGGAGGTTGACCCGCAGCATCTCGGCATCACCGGGAACTCCGGCGGCGGCACGCAGACGACCTGGCTCTGCGGGCTGGAGCCACGCTTCACCATGGGCGCGCCCTCCTGCTTCATCACCACCTTCCGCCGCGATGCCGAAAACGAACTGCCGCAGGACATGGAGCAGTGCCCGCCGCGTGTGCTCGCGCAGGATCTCGATCACTGCGACTTCCTCGCCGCCATGGCGCCCAAGCCGGTCATCATCCTGGCGCAGGAGAAGGACTTCTTCGACAATCGCGGGTCCACGGAAAGCTACGAGCGGCTGAAAAAACTCTACACTTTGCTCGGCAAGCCGGAGAACATTCAGCTTCACATTGGCCCCGATCCGCACGGCTACACTCAGTCCAATCGCGAGGCGATGTATCGCTTCTTTGGCAAAGCCACCGGCATTCCCGCCGCAGCCGCCGAACCCGCGATCACGATCGAGAAAGACGCAGACCTGCTCTGCACGCCCAAGGGACAGGTGGCGGAGTCGGGCTCGCGCACGCTGATGAGCTTCACGCGTGAGAAGGCGGACGATCTGGCGGCCAAGCGCAAGCCGCTGAGCGGTGCAGCTTTGCAACAAGCTGTGCGTGAAGTGTTGAAGCTGCCTGCACTCGCCGAATCACCACCCGACTACCGCATCCTGCGCAGCGTCGGCTCACGCAAGTATCCCACCAAAGGCTACTGCACCTACGCCGTGGAGACGGAGCCGATGATTCACGCGCTGGTCACGCGTCTGAGTCCTGAAGCCCTCACCTCGCGCCTGCCTCGCGGGCAGAGCAAGGCTGTGCTCTACATTTCCCACCGCTCGGCCGATGCGGAACTGCGCAGCGATCCCTTCGTGCAGGAACTCATCGCCGCCGCACCCGACGCCGCCTTCTTCGCCTGCGATGTGCGCGGCATTGGCGACTCCCAGCCCGACACCTGCGGTGCGAATCAATTCCTCGGCCTCTACGGCAGCCACTACTTCTACGCCGCCTACAGCCAGATGCTCGACCGCCCGCTGCTGGGCCAGCGCGTCTTTGATGTGCTGCGCGTCTTGCAACTTCTCGCTGCTGCGGGACACACGGAGATCCACCTCGCCGGTCAAGGCTGGGGCGCTCTGCCTGCCGCCTTGGCCGCAGTGCTCAGCCCCGATTTGAAGCAGGTCACGCTGAAGCATGCGCTCACTTCCTTCCATGATCTCGCGTCTCACGAGGACCAGCAATGGCCTACGGCCTTCATGCTGCCGCAGGTATTGCAGATTTTTGATTTACCTGACTGCTATCAGGCGCTTCAGAAGCAGAACCTTCAGCTCATCGAGCCCTGGTCCGCCGCCGACGGCATGAAGTGAATCTTTACCCACAACGCGCACACCATGCAATCCTCCCTCAAGATCAAGCTCTCCCTCTTCATGTTCCTCCAGTACTTCATCTGGAGCAGCTGGTACATGACGCTGGGCAGCTACCTCGGCACGCTGGGCTTCACTGGCACCGAGATCGGCGCGACCTATGGTGCCTTTGCCTGGGGTGCCATCCTTTCGCCCTTCATCGTGGGGTTGATCGCCGACCGCTTCTTTGCCTCGGAGAAAATCATCGCGGTGCTCGGCATCGCGGGCGGACTGGTGATGTTCTACGTCCCGCAGTTGAAGACCTTCGGCAGCGTCTATCCCACGCTCATCCTCTACTGCACGCTCTACGCGCCCACGCTGGCCTTGGGCAATTCCATCTCCATGACTCATCTGGCAGACGCGAAGAAAGACTTCCCGTTCGTGAAGATTTTCTCCGCTGTGGGTTGGATCGCCGGGGGCGTGACAATCAGCCAGTTGAAGGGCGAGCAATCAGCGCTGCAATACTACCTCGCCGGCGGCACCTCGCTGGTATTTGGCCTGTTTGCCCTGATGCTGCCGCATACCCCGCCGAGGAAGAAAGGCCAGAACGTGCCGCTGAGCGAAGTCCTCGGCCTGGATGCGCTGGCTTTGCTCAAGAAGCCCACCTTTGCCATCTTCATCCTGTGCATGTTCCTTATCTGCATCCCGCTGTACTTTTACTTCGTAAACCTGGGTACTTACCTCACCCAGTTGCAGTGGGTGGACTGGGCACAGAAGATGACGCTGGCCCAGGTCTCCGACATCGTCTTCTTGCTGCTGCTGCCGCTGATGCTCAACAAGTTCGGCTACAAGAAGACCATCTTCCTCGGCATCCTGTCTTGGGCCGTGCGCTACTTCATGCTCAGCGCCAGTGCTGACAGCACTGGCACCGTGCTCATCTTCGGCGCCATCCTGCTGCATGGCGTCTGCTACGACTTCCTCTTCATCGCCGGACAGTTGTACGTCGATAGCGAAGCCAACGAACGCATTCGCGGCGCCGCACAGGGCCTCATCGCCATCATCCTTTGGGGCTTCGGCTCCCTCGTCGGCACCTACCTGGCCGGATACTTCATGGATCAGCACAAACTGGCCGCGCCGAAAGGAGCCATCACCCACGACTGGTCCGCCATCTGGGCCACGCCTGCATGGATCGCCGTTACTGTGCTGGTGGTCTTCCTGCTCTTTTTCAGAGAGCCGAAGAAAGCGTCCGGGGGAGCATGACGGCGCACGGCGAAGCGCGGAATTTATTCCGCAGCACTCCGCAAACACGCAGACCTCCGCTTTAGCTTGAGTCCTTCAGCATCGCAGTGCTACGAGCGCGCTGACCACATTGCTCAGCCAAAGACAAGAGAGTCCTCGGCTTTAAGGGGATGGTTCGTCGTTAAGAGCCTGTTGCTCCGGCGGAGAGCTGCGGACTAAAGTTCCGCGCTCCTAAGATGCCTCGCCTCCGATAAACAGCCGCGTCTTCTTGACGCACCAGGATCGCCGGAGCGCGGAATTTATTCCGCAGCACTCCGCAAACACGCACACTTCCGCTTTAGCTTGAGTCCTTAACAATCGCAGTGCTACGGGCTTGCTGGCCATCTTCCCTGCCGCAGACAAGAGGATCCTCGGCTTGAAGGGAATGATTCGCTGTTAAGAACTTGGCGCTCCGGCGGAGAGCTGCGGACTGAAGTCCGCGCTCCGAAGCGCCAGTTGTGGCGCTGAGACGTAAACCGTGGTCGGGCTGGCGAGATTCGAACTCACGACCTCTTGCACCCCATGCAAGCGTTCTACCAGGCTGAACTACAGCCCGACCTAGGTTTGACGTTCTCTCCAGCGGAGCCGTTTTGAGGTGGCTGCCGGTTGGCGAGAGGACGTGCATTTTGGACAGAGCCGCAGGCTTTGCAACTGCGATGTTGAGTTCTCGTGAGAATGTCTGCAAAGCTTGCCATTGCCCTGCCGCTCAATTAGAACCTGAGCTTACCCGCATGGTCACGATCACAATTCAGGAACTCACCAAACGATTCAGCGGCAGTGTCGTGCTGAGCAGCGT
>NZ_JBAQCR010000362.1:0-42157 GCF_049294395.1 Prosthecobacter sp. | reverse complement strand
ACCTACGACGGCTCTCGCGTGGCACGCTGGGAGTCGCGGTTTGCGCCGGTGCCGCCCGGGGCGATGACGCCGGACCAGCTGCTCGCCGAGACGCGCATCAAGCTCGACATCATCCCCGCCGGCACGGTGGGCCGCCGCTACTACCGGCCGATGAATCCGCGCTACATCACCATTCATAGTACGCAGAACTACACCGGCAATGCCTACCAGCACGCGCTGGCGCTGAAGCGTGGCGCCCTGCGTGCGACGAAACGCAAAGGGGGCAACCGCATCGGCTTTCTTACCTGGCACTTCACCGTGCAGGATGACATCGCCATCCAGCACCTGCCCTGCCGTGAGCAGGGCGAGCACGCTGATTTCGATGGCGTTGGCAACAATTACAGCATCGGCATCGAAATGTGCGAGCACCATGGCAATGACCTTGGCCAAACCATTGACCGCACGGCGCGGCTGGCCGCGTATCTGATGCGTGCGTATAACATTCCTCTCGATCACGTGGTTCCGCACTATCACTGGCCACGTGTCGGTGTCAGTCCGCTGCACAAGGACTGCCCTCATTTCTTGCTGGAGAATGGCCGCCCGGGTCAGACCTGGCGGTGGTTTCAGGGGCGTGTGCAATTTCACTACAACCGCATGCTGCAAGGTCCGGCAACGCCGCTGGGTTGAAAAAACATGAATGCGGTTCTGCTCCAGTTTGTGTTCGCTCTCACGGCAGTTTCTGCCTGCTGCGGGCAGAGTGCGGTCGCGTGGCCGGAAAAGCCGGTGCCCAGCACGAGCAAGCAGGTCGCCATCCTGGAAAACAAGCGCCTCAATGAAAGCTCCGGTCTGGCGCTGAGTGTCCGTGATCCCTCGATTTTCTGGACCTCGAACGATTCCGGCGGCGAGCCATGTGTCTTTGCCATCGACCGCAGTGGTAAAACGCGCGCCAAGGTGCGTGTGCGAGATGCGGCGAACTTTGACTGGGAGGACATCGCTTCCGGCAAAGATGAGCAAGGAACTCCGACGCTCTTCATTGGCGACATTGGCGACAATCTTTACATCCGCGCCTCGATTCAGGTCTATCAGATCCACGAGCCTGAAATCAGTGCGGCGGGCCAGCCTGTGGCGGAAACTGAAACCGCCGCGCCGCAGATCTGGCGCGCCAACTATCCCGACGGGAAGTACAATGCCGAAAGCCTGCTCGTGCACCCGCAGACACGTCGCCTTTACGTCCTGACCAAGAGTGATGACGGCAAGTGCGCGCTCTATGCTTTTCCACAGACGTTGCAGCCCAAGGTGAGCATGGTGCTCGAAAAAGTGGCCGACCTGACTTTTCCGAAGTTAATTCGCGCCGGCAAGCGCCCCCATGACAACTGCATGACCACGGCAGCGTGCTTTTCGCCGGATGGATCACGGATGGTCGTCTCCACTTACAGCAGCCTGTATGAGTGGCTGCTGCCCAAGGAGAAATCCCTCGCGGAGGCCCTGAAAGAAGCGCCGGTGCGCATCGAACCCCAACTCCTGCGGCAGCTGGAAGGAGTCTGCTATGACAGCGACAGCCGCACGCTGTGGATTATCAGCGAACACCTGCCGACGCCTCTGATTCGGATCACACGCTGATCTGCTTATTTGACCCACTCGAAAAAGCCCATGGCTTCGAGTTCGCCGTGCAGCCGGTCCTTTTGTGCGGGAGTGAGCGTGGTGTTGGGAAGGCGCGCCGGACCGACATCGACCCCGAGCATCGCCATCACAGCTTTTGCCGCGCCCATGTAGCCATAGTTGACAAGGGTGCTGATGATCTGCACCCCGCGAAACTGCTCTCGCTGAGCAGCAGCAAAATCGTTCTGAGCAAACGCGGCCAGCAGTCGCAGGTAAATAGGAGCGGCGAAATTGAACCCGCTGCCGACAGCGCCCTTTGCACCCATCGCCAAAGCACCGAGCATGTGCTCATCGCAGCCAAAGGGCACGTCCCAGGCACCATTGTCGGCACGCAGCGCGTACTGGTAGGCCATGAGGTCGGGATTGGTGAATTTGACGCCGGCCAGATTCGGGATGCGCCTGCCTGCCTGCTGCAGGAAGTCGGGCACCGAGAGATTCACGCCCGTCATCGAAGGGATGTCGTAGTAGTAGAAAGGGGTGTCCGGCGCTGCTGCAGCGATCTGGGCCATCGTCTCCACCAGCACCTCGACATTCTTGGGTTTGAAATACATCGGTGCCAGCGCTGCGATGGCTGCTGCGCCCAATTCCTCGGCCTGCTCCGCCAGCGCTTTCGCATCGGCAACGCAGTTTGCTCCCACGTGCACCACCACGCGCATGGCGGTGCCCTTCGTGACCGCCATCCAGAATTTGGCCAGGAGATGGCGCTCTTCATAGGTAAGCGAGTGGCTTTCGCCGGTGCTGCCACCGATGAAAACGGTGTTCACTCCTTTCGACAGGAGGAACTCCAGTTGTTTTTCCACGACCTTGAGATTGAGGGAGCCATCGGAATGAAATGGAGTGTGGGTGGCCGTGACCAGGCTGTGCAGGCGTTGGGAGTCGGGCAGGTTCATCATAATGCTCCAAACCTGCGATACACGAAATCCTCTGCAACATGATTCATGGTGGTGAGTTTGTTTGTCCATGCGCGCTGCCTTTTTCATCCTTCTCCTGCTGTCCGCCATGCTCCGTGCCGATGACTGGCCGCAGTGGCTGGGGCCTCAAAGCGACAGCGTCTGGCGCGAGTCCGGCATCATCGACACCTTTCCAGCAGGTGGTCCCAAGGTGCTATGGCGCGCGAAGATCGGTGGTGGCTACACCGGTCCGGCCGTCGCGGAAGGCCGGGTTTATATCATGGACCGCCAGGTGGCTGAGAAGAGCAACGTGCCCGGCAATGCCTTTGCGCGGGGCATCATTCCCGGCACCGAGCGCGTGTTTTGTCTGGATGCGAAGTCGGGTGCGCTCGTTTGGGAGCATCGCTACGAATGCACTTACACGATGAGCTATTCCACCGGCCCTCGCTGCACTCCGGTGGTGAGCGGTGGCAAAGTGTGGACTCTCGGCGCGGAGGGAAACCTCCTGTGCCTTGATGCCGCAAACGGCAAGGTGCTATGGTCGCATGACTTCAAAGCCGAATATGGAGCGAAGACACCGATGTGGGGTTTTGCCGGACATCCGCTGCTCGATGGACAGCGCCTGATCTGCCTCTGCGGCGGACCCGGCAGCGTGGCGGTCGCTTTTGACAAGGACAGTGGCAAAGAAATCTGGCGTGCGCTGGATGCGCGCGAGCCCGGCTACTGCCCGCCGACGATGATTGAGGCCGGGGGCTCAAAGCAACTCATCCTCTGGCATCCGCAGGCAGTGAATTCGCTCGATCCTGCCACGGGAAAAGTGTTCTGGTCCTATCCATGGGAGGTGCGTTTTGGCCTCACCGTGGCCACGCCACGCCTTGCTGGAGATAGGCTCCTATTCAGCTCGTTCTACACCAGTGCAAAATGCTTCAAGCTGGATGCCACCAAGCCTGTGGCCACGCTGCAATGGGAGGGCAAAAGCTTCAGCGAAAAGAATACGGATACGCTGCACAGCCTCATCAGCACGCCCTTCATCGAGAACGGTCACATCTACGGCGTCTGCAGCTACGGTCAGCTCCGCTGCCTGAAGCTCGACACCGGTGAGCGCCTCTGGGAAACCTTTGCCGCCACCACCGGCGGCCCGCCCGTCCGCTGGGCGAACGCCTTCATCATCAAACATGAGAACCGCTTCTTCCTCGCCAACGAGCAGGGGGATCTCATCATCGCCAATCTCACACCCCAAGGTTATGAGGAGATCAGCCGGGCCAAGCTGCTGAAACCCACCACCACCGATCCACGCCGGGCCGTCGTGTGGTCACACCCTGCCTTCGCCAACCAGTGCGTCTTCATGCGGAATGACGAGGAGATTGTATGCGCTTCACTGGCGAAGTGATTCTCTGCTCCGAAGAATTCCCGGCTGGCAGCCGTATGGTTGCACATGCCTTCTGCCTCGCCCAAGTCTGTTTGTTCCGGTCCCTTGGACCGACGTGGCTTCATGCGCTTCGGACTCACGGGATTTGCGAGCCTGGGCTGGCCGGGATTGCTCAAGCTGCGCGCTGAGAATGCCGCGAAGCCTGCGCGTGAACGCACCGCTGTCATTTTGGTGTGGCTGCGCGGCGGGTGCTCGCACCTCGACACCTATGACCCCAAACCGGACATCGGCAGCGAGTATCGTGGTCCGTTTAAGACCATCAAAACGAAAGTGCCCGGAATGCAGCTCACCGAGTTGATTCCATTGCAGGCAAAGATCGCCGACAAATTCACCCTGCTGCGCTCCATGACGCACACCGGCGGCGGACATCCGGCGGGATCGCTGCAAATGCTCAGTGGCGATACGGATGCGCGTGACAAACCCAAGCCCTTGCTGCCGGACTGGATGACCGTGGCGAATTTCATGCGCTCGAAAAACAAGCGCGGCAGTCCGTTGCCGAACTACATCGGCGTGAACCCGATCATCAATTACGACAGCTTCACCATCGCCGGACCGGGGTTTGTGAACGCCGCCTATTCGCCGCTTGCGGTGCTGAATGATCCCAGCCGCCCGGATTTCGCCGTGCCAAACGTCGGCCTGTCCGACCCGTCCAAGCTGGCCCGTCTGAATGACCGCATGGCCTTGCTGCACAGTCTCGACAATCTGGAACGGAACGTCGATGCCGCTGGTGAAATGGGCGCGATGGATCAGTTCGAAGCGCAGGCGATGACGCTGCTCACCAATCCGCGGACGCGGCATGCGTTTGATCTCTCCAAAGAAGACAAGCGCACGCGCGGGCGCTACGGCATGCATCGCTGGGGGCAGCAGATGCTGCTGGCGCGACGTCTCGTTGAATCGGGTGTGGAGATCATCACGAGCTGCCTCGATGGCCCGCAATGCGGCCGTGTGGGCAACTGGGATGATCACGCCGTCAACCACCACGTCTTTGATGCGTTGCGCTTCCGTGCTGGAGCCTTCGATCAGGCCGTTTCAGCATTGATTGAGGATGTGTATGCGCGTGGCCTCGACAAACGCGTGCTCGTCGTGGTCAGTGGGGAGTTTGGGCGCACCCCAAGAATCAGTCACGTTGCCAGTTCCGGCGCAGGCGAGGCCAGTGCGCCGGCGGGTGTCGTGCAGCCGGGCCGCGACCACTGGCCGCGTGCCTTTACCAATCTCTGGGCTGGTGGCGGCCTGCAAACCGGCGGCATCATTGGTGCCAGCGACAAACGCGGCGAAGACGTGGCCGAGCACGCCTGCTCGCCGCACGATTTCCTCGCCACGATCTACCACCATCTGGGGATCGACTCTGCCAAAGAAACCATCAATGACTTCAGTGGTCGCCCCACACCCATCGTTCCGAACGGGACACCCATCCGCGAATTGATTCGAGTGTAGGTGAGAGGACGCAACGTTCGACCTGCCTCACATCCCCTTCGGCATCCATGGATCCAGCTTGCTCACTTCCGCCTTCGCGGCTGAGCTGACGGGAATGCCCCAGGCATCGAAGAAGGGGCCAAGGTTCTTGTTGGTGATCTTGGAGTATCGCACGAGGAACTGGTCGCGGCGTTCGTCATCGCCCTTCGGGGCGGGGCCGAATGAGGGGTCGTCAAAGCTGTAGAGATATTTGCGCCAGCTTTCCCAGCCGAACTCCTGCATGAGCTGGATATAGGTGGTCAGCGCGGTGAAGGGTTCGCTTTTCCACACCTGCCACTTGTTGGACGCTTTCTTGATCTTTTGGATGTTATCCTTGCGCGCTTCTTCGGTGATGGCGGTGTGGCCGATGAGCCAGTCCTTCTTCAAGACGGCGTCATAGCAGTACATGCCGATGACGTTGTTGGTGACCTCGCCGGTGCCGTCGAAGGTGAAATCGCCGCGCTGATGGTTGTGGCCGATCTCATGGTAGAAACCCCAGCCGGGGAACTTCAGTTTGCCAAAGGTCGTCATCTCTGGTACGGCGCTCGTCGGAATCATGATGGGATAACCGCTGTGCATGTAGCCGGCGCTGATCTGCACATCCGCCACGATACGCTCGGGGCGTTTGCGTTCGGCCGTTTGATTGGTGATGTCGTCCTGCGCTTCGACCACCTTCTTCCAGAACTCCATGAGCTGGGTGGGATTGTTGATGGCGCGCGCGACCTCGGTGGGGCAGCTCACGATCATCTTGTCGCAGGCGAGCTCGGCCCACGGGGCGGGGCGCTTTTTGATTTCGCTCCATTTGGCGTCATCATCCTGACCGAGCACGAACAGCGGTGCAGGCACGGCGTTTTGAATCGTGGCGGTGAAAGGCTCGTCGTCCTTGGCGCGGCCTGGAACTTCGATGTAGATGAGCCCGCCAAAGGAGCTGGCGGTTTTCGTGGTGGCGGTGGCTAATCCGACGCTGCGGGTGATGTCCGGTGCGCGTTCCCATTTGTCGAGATGGTAAAGCGTGTCGCTGTGGCAGCCGATGCGCACGGCGTAGCCTTTGTCGGCGAGTTTTTCCGGCAGTGTGACGGTGATGGTGTCGCCTGCGGCCGCATAGAGGCCGGTGCTGGTCCAGCCGGGAATGCTGGGAGTCACTTTGATCTCTCCCGAGACACGTGGTGCACCCTCAGGCACTTTGCCGGGGAAGGATTCATGCGCAGGATGGGCGGCCACGCCTTCACCGGCGGCAAGGCGCAGCACGCGTGTCTCCATGCCGAGGCGCAAACGCTGCGCGGCATTTTTCTCGGCGGTAAGCGGTACCTCTTTCGTCGGCACCACGGCATCGGCGCCAGAGTTGCCCAGTGCGGCGAGCACAGCGGTCTTCAGATTGCTGCGGTCCGGTGGTTGAGCCGCCATGGCGATCTGGATGGCGTTCGTGCCCTGCTTCATCTGCTCAGCCGTCAGCGCCGGGCCGCCGTCGCGTTGCTTTTTGATCGCGCTGATGGCTTCCGAGGCGTTCATCATTTGGGGCAGTTCCACGCGTGCTTCAAAGCTTTTCAACTGGTCAAACGCGCTCATGTCCGTGATCGCGATGCCTGCGGGCATCAGCGCCTGGTTGAGGCCGTGTGACACCGCCAGGTCTTTGCCGCCGCTGGTCTGGCTGAAAGCCCAGCCCGTCATGCCGCCGATGAAGCCGCCGCCGCCTTTGACATACTCGGCCACCGCCGCGCCTTCCTCGGCGCTGATGATGCCCTGCATGTTGACGATGACGACATCGAAGTCGCTCAGGCTTTTCTTGTCGATCTTGTCAAAGGTTTCCACTTTGAATTCGTGCTGTTTGTACAAATTGACCGCGTTCACGCCTTTAAGGCCCAGACGAGGCTTTTCTTTGTTGGCCGCCCAATTCACGCAGTTCTCCATGAGCTTCGCGTGATCTCCGCCTTCACCCCCGGCGAGGTAGCTGTTGTGACCAAAAAGAATGACGTGCCCCTTGGCATAACCTGCCGCCGCTGCGACGGCGATCTCGACCCCATCTTTGTCAGGCGCGGAGAGAATGGGGAATGCCATGTTTCCCCAGATGCCGATGGGGCCCGGCGCACCTGCCTTCGGCACCGATTTGACGCCGCCGAGGATTTTGGCGCGTTCGGCATTCACGAGCGCAGGCGGCATCTGCGCATGCAAGATCCCGACAAAGGCGAGGAGGACGAGTGTGGTGGCTGATTTCATGGTTGGGTTGGGAAATGAGGCTCTAGCGATAGATCACGACGAGGAACACCAGAGCGTCCCCTTTGCCGGTGTTGACGATGGCGTGCGGCACGTCGGCGCGGTAGGTGCCGGAGTCGCCTTTGCCGAGTTCTTCGCTGTTTTGGTCGGATTCGATGCGCACGCTGCCGTCCTCCACGGTCAGGAACTCGCGGGTGCCTTCAAAGTGAGCCTGGCTGCGAAGGGTGCCTCCGGGGCGCAGCGTCATTTCATAGAACTCCACATCCTTTTCGAGGTTGATGGGGGAAAGCGTGCGGATCTCACACTGCTTGTCGCTGCGATAGACCTGGGCGCGGTCGCTGGCCCGGATGACTTGGATTTTCGAAGCGCTGGCCTCGGCACTTTCGATCAGTTCCTGCAAGGTCAGTCCAAAGGCCCGGGCGATGCGGAAGGTGACGGTCAGGGTCGGATTGGCCTTTTCACGCTCGATTTCGCTGAGCATGGAGCGACTCACACCGCTCGCCGTGGCGAGTTCTTCGAGCGACCAGCCACGGTCTCCGCGCAGTTTTTTCACCCGCTTCCCCAAATTCTCATTGATGGCCTCAGGGCTGGATTCAATAGAGGGGGCTGCTTTGGGTTTGGGGGGCATGGGTGTCGGTATAACGGATGATTCTCTTGTAAATTAGAAATAATAGTCACATGCTCAAATCATGATGCGTTGATATGACTGTTGACCTACCCAGCTAGAACGCTAATTTCCACCATGCCTGCACGACCCAATGTCCGCTCTGAACTCGAAGCCGCCATGCGCCAGAGAATCCTGGTTATTGATGGTGCCATGGGCACGACCATTCGCGGATACGGACTGAAAGAGGCCGACGCACGCGGCACCCGCTTCCTTTCCAATGAGAAGGATCTGCTCAACAACGGCGACATTCTTTCCATCACCCGTCCGGACATCATCGAGGACATCCACCGTCGCTTTTTGGAAGCCGGGGCTGACATCATCGAGACGAACACCTTCAGCGGCACCAGCATCGCCCAGGCGGAGTTCTTCACGGAAGTGCCGGCAGGGCGGCGCAAAGATCCCGAGTTCTTCCAGACCGTGCTGGAGGACAAGTTCCTCAACGATCTCGCTTGGGAGATCAATTTCGAGTCCGCTAAGCAGTGTCGTAAATGGGCCGACCTCGTGGGCGAAAAGACCGGGCGGAAACGCTACGTGGCAGGAGCCATCGGGCCGCTCACCGTCTCGCTTTCGCAGTTCCCAGATCTCTCCGACCTCAGCTTCCGCTACGTTACCTTTGATCAGGTGAAGGAGGCGTACAAGCACCAGGTGCGCGCCCTCATCGCCGGCGGAGTGGACACCTTGATGGTCGAGACGATCTTTGACTCCCTCAATGCCAAGACCGCCCTCGTGGCGATCCGTGAAGTGTTTGCAGAAGATCAGGTCGAGTTGCCCGTGCAGATCAGCGCGGCTGTCGGACCTGGTGGTGAGACGATGATCTCCGGTCAGGTGACTGAGGCTTACCTCAATGCCATGCGGCATGTGAAGCCGCTGTCCATCGGTCTGAACTGCTCGCTTGGACCTGATAAGATGCGTCCCTTCCTGGAGGAACTCTCCACCAAGGCCGACTGCTTCGTCTCCGCCTATCCGAACGCCGGCATGCCCAACCCTCTGGCACCGACGGGTTTTGATCTGCTCCCGCCGGACATGGCCGCTTACGCCAAGGATTTTGGCAGCAGCGGTTTCGTGAACATCATGGGCGGCTGCTGTGGCAACACGCCCGAGCACATCGCCGCTATTGCCAAGGCGGTGGAAAACCTCGCACCGCGTCAGGTGCCTGCCGACACGCATTCGATGCGCCTCAGCGGCTCGCAGCCCTTTGTGCTGAAGGGGACAACGCCAGAGGAGCGCCCGCCTTATCTCATGATCGGCGAGCGCACGAACGTGGCCGGATCTCCGAAATTCGCCAAGCTCATCAAGGAGGGCAAGCTGGAGGAGGCCGTGGCCGTGGCCCGTCAGCAGGTGGAGAGCGGTGCCAATGTGATCGACGTCTGCATGGACGAAGGCCTCATCGACGGCGTGCCCACGATGACCAAGTTCCTCATCCTGCTGCAGACCGAGCCTGAGGTGAACAAGGTGCCCATCATGGTGGACTCCTCCAAATGGGAGATCATCGAGGCCGGCCTCAAATGCCTGCAAGGCAAGGGCATCGTGAATTCCATCTCGCTCAAGGAAGGCGAGGACAAGTTCAAGGAATGCGCCCGCAAGATCAAACAGTATGGCGCTGCCACCGTGGTCATGGCCTTCGATGAGCAGGGCCAGGCCGCCACGTATGAGGACAAGATCCGCATCTGCGAGCGCGCCTATCGCATCCTCGTGGACGAGATCGAATTCCCGCCAGAAGACATCATTTTCGATCCCAACATCCTCACCGTCGCCACCGGTCTGGAGGAGCACAACAACTACGCGCTCGACTTCATCAACGCCACGCGCTGGATCAAGGAGAACCTCCCTTATGCCAAGGTCAGTGGCGGCGTCAGCAACGTCAGCTTCAGCTTCCGTGGCAACAACAAGGTGCGTGAGGCCATGCACAGCGTGTTCCTCTACTATGCCATCAAGGCGGGCATGGACATGGGCATCGTAAATGCCGGCATGCTCGAAGTGTACGAGGAGATCCCGAAGGACATGCTCGAAAAGGTGGAGGACGTCATCCTCAACCGCCGCCCGGATGCCACGGAGATTCTCGTGGATTACGCCGAGCAGTTCAAAGGCCAGGCTGGCACCACCAAGAAGGTCGAGATCGACATGAGCTGGCGGCAGGGCCCAGTGAGCAAGCGTCTCGAACACGCCCTGCTGCGCGGCATCACGGACTTCATCAATGAAGACACCGCCGAAGCTCTGGCCCAGCTGGGCAAACCTCTCTCCGTGATTGAAGGTCCTCTCATGGACGGCATGAGCGTCGTGGGCGATCTCTTCGGTGCTGGCAAAATGTTCCTCCCGCAGGTCGTCAAAAGCGCCCGCGTGATGAAGCAGAGCGTGGCCTATCTGCAGCCCTTCATGGAAATCGAGAAGGCTCGCAGAGCACGTGAGCGCGCCTTGCTGCTCGAAGTCGCCGCGAAGACTGTCGCTGCGTTGAAAATCGGTGGCGCTGTCGCCGTGGTCGAATCTTTCAGCTACACTCCCAGCATCGGCTTGAGCCTCGAAGAGCGCCGTGCTGAAGTGAAGCTTGCCGCCGAACTCGGCGCTGTGTTTGAAGTGGAAGGCGAGGCCGCTCTTCAGCAGAAGCTTGAAAGCCTGCGCAAGGACGCCTCCAACTCCGACCGTGTCGTCGCCCCATTCCTCAACCATGCTCAGTCCACCTCTGGTGGTGCTGCCGGCTCGGCCGATGGTCTGACCGCCGAAGACTTGATTCCTGCCGAGGCTGCCAAGCAGGGCGGTGGCAAGATCGTTCTCGCCACGGTCAAAGGCGACGTGCATGACATCGGCAAAAACATCGTGGGCATCGTTCTGGCCTGCAATGGCTTCGAAGTCACTGACATGGGCGTCATGGTGCCCTGCGACAAGATTTTGGAAAAGGCCCTCGAAATCGGTGCCGATGTGATTGGCCTCAGCGGCCTGATCACGCCTTCACTGGATGAGATGGCGCATGTGGCCAGCGAGATGGAGCGGCGTGGCTTCAAGCAACCACTTCTCATCGGCGGTGCCACCACCAGCCCGGCGCACACCGCCATCAAGATCGCGCCAAAATACAGCGGCAGCATTGTGCATGTTTTGGACGCCTCCCGCAGCGTGCCCGTCACGACTTCTTTGCTCAGTAAAGATCAGCGTGAAGCCTTTGTGGCCAGCAACGAGGCCCGCCATGCCCGTCTGCGTGAGGAGTACGGCAAGAAGAAGGACCGCGTGCTTCTCAGCATCGCCGAGTCTCGCGAAAAAGGCGTCAAGTTTGACTGGGCCACGCAGGACATCGCCACGCCCACATTCCTCGGCACGAAGGTCTATGAAGGTCCTCAGCTTGTCGCCGCACTGCGCGAGTTCATCGACTGGTCGCCCTTCTTCCATTCGTGGGAACTGCGTGGCCGCTGGTTTGCTGCCGAGCAGCGTTTCTCCTCTGCTCAGGAAGATGCGGAGATGAAAGGCAAAGCTGAGGCGGAGGCACTCAAGCTTTACAAGGATGCTAATGATCTGCTCGACCGCGTCATTGCTGAAAGCCGGTTCAACCCGCGTGGCATCATGGGCTTCTTCCCTGCCAACGCCATTGGCGATGACATCGAAGTCTACACGGACGAGTCACGCGCCACGGTGAAAACCACCTTCCACACCCTGCGCCAGCAGGTCATCAAGAAGGACACGCCGAACTACGCGCTCAGCGATTATATTGCGCCGAAGGACAGCGGCCGAGCCGACTACATCGGCGGGTTCGCCGTCGGCATTCACGGTGCGGATGAGTTCGCCAAGGAATTCGAAGCCGCGCACGATCCCTACAGCGCCATCATTGCCAAGGCCGTGGCCGACCGTCTGGCCGAGGCCTTCGCCGAATACCTTCACCAGCAGGCCCGCTACGCCTGGGGCTATGAAAAACCCGGCGAGCTTTCCCGCGAGGAACTCATCAAGGAAAAGTATCGCGGCATCCGTCCAGCGCCCGGCTATCCCGCCCAGCCTGACCACACCGAGAAGCCCATCCTGTTTGATCTACTCGATGCCGCTGCCAAGACCGGCGTGGAGCTGACTGAAAGCATGGCTATGCATCCCGGCAGCGCTGTCAGCGGCCTTTACTTCGCACATCCAGAATCGCACTACTTCGGTATCAGCGTTCTGGGCAAAGACCAAGTGGAAGACTACGCGCAGCGCAAAGGCATGACGCTTGCCGAGGCAGAGCGCTGGCTTGGTCCTTGGCTCGGCTATTGAGGCTTCTCCAGATTCAACGAAACCAGCCACGGATGCGGTCGAACAGTCCGCGTCCCTGGCCGGGTTGATGCATCTGACGCGGTGGAGGAGCGGCGTAGCCCTGATGTTCTGCGCAGAAGTTTTTGGGCACCAGATCGTAGGGCAGGGCATCTTCGTACGCGGTGCCGGCCTGACTACAGCCATCGGTGGCCAGCTGGCTGCTCACGCGGCACAGAGTCACGCGTGAAAGCGGCAGTGTGACTTTGGGCACCTCCGTTTTGTAGCCGAGAGCCACGGCTTTTTTCATCACATCAGCCCAGATCGGCAGTGCGAGGGTTCCTCCGTAACCTCCCTCGACAATCGTCGCTGGCTTGTCGAGCCCCACCCAGATACCGCAGCTCACGCGATCTGTGAAACCCGCGAACCAGGCATCCTTGTAATCATTGGTGGTGCCGGTCTTGCCACCACCCGGTTCTTTGAAACCGTATTCATTGCGCAGGGAGGCCGCAGTGCCCCGATCCAGCACTTGAGCGAGGATGTTGCGCATCAGGAACGCCACGCTCGGGGTGATGACCTCGGATTCGAGCACGGGTGTCTGGTAGATGATGTTGCCCGCTTTATCGACAATGCGGTCAATGAGGAAAGGGCGGCGGCGCAGGCCTTGATTGGGGAAGATGCTGATCGCGCTGGTAAGCTGCCGCGGATTGCCGCCGATGTTGCCAATGAAAATCTGCGGTGTTCTTTCGGCAGGCTTGCTGAAGCCGGCGTTGGTGAGCAGATCGATCACGCGATCGATTCCGGCATAGTTGCCGAGGCGCAGGGTCATGGTGTTGCGGCTTTTCACAATGCCGTCCGTCAGCGTGGTGGGGCCGAGGAATTTGCCATCCGAGTTCTGCGGACTCCAGCCAGGATCAGCCCCGTCAATCTCACCGGGCTGGATCGGCGCATCATTGATCAGCGTGCCAGGCATGAAACCGGAGGCGATGCCTGCGGCATACACGAAGGGTTTCACTGTCGATCCGATCTGCCGCTCACCCTGAGTGGCGCGGTTGTATTTGCTGTGGCGGTAGTCACGCCCGCCCACGAGGGCGAGAATGCCGCCTGTGGCATTGTCCTGCATCATCAGTGCCGCCTGCAGATAGGGCGTGGAGGCAATTTCCTGAGAGCCGTCCCAGGTCTTGTCAAAATCCGCCTTCTTCGGGTGCGCATATCCATGCTGCTTTTCCACTGCGGTCAGACGCTTTTCCACAGCCGCCTCCGCAGCGTCCTGCAGGCTTTTGTTTAGAGTGGTGAAGACCTGCAGTCCGCCGTCCTCGATCTCCTGCTGCTCCAAAATCAAATCCAAGTCACGCCGCACGGTGTCCAGCGCGTAGCCGCCCTGGCTTTGAAACACAGGCTGCGCATGCAGGGCGATGTCAGCATACTTGGCTGCGATTTCCTCCTCCGGCGTGATCACCTTCGTTTCCAGCATGCGCTTGAGCACGGTGTCGCGTTCCTTCAGCGCTCCTTCATAGTTGCGGAAGGGCGAGAAGCGCACGGGGCTGCGGATGATGCCGGCGATCATCGCAGCCTCGCTCAGGCTGAGCTGGCTGGCATGCTTGCCAAAGTAAACCTGACTGGCACGCTGCACCCCATAAATGCCGGGGCCGTAGAAAATCCGGTTCACGTAATGCTCAATGATCTGGTCCTTGGTGCAGGCCTTCTCGATGCGACGTGCCAGCATCATCTCCACCAGCTTGCGGTGGATGCTGCGGTCATCGAGATCCGGGTAGCTGTTGCGCGCGAGCTGCATGGTCAGCGTGCTCGCGCCCTGCACCACGCGCATGTCCTTGAGGTTGCGCACCATGGCGCGCGCCACGCCTTTGTAATCGATGCCGCCGTGATCGTAGAAGCGTGAGTCTTCGCGTGCCAGCAGCGCTTTGACAAACCACGGCGACACCTCGCTCAGCGGCACAATGATGCGGTTCTCACCATGCATGCGGCCAAGGACTTCGCCTTTGTAGTCCATCACGATGGTCCGCTCCGGCATGTCCCCGAGCTTGGTCAGGTCGTAGGCCTTCGCCAGATGGCTGTAAACGCCGATGACCACCGCCGCCGTGAGCGTGCAAAGGAGCGAACCTCCCATGAGAAAAATCACGCCAAGCCGCTTGAACGACTGCCAGCGCGACAGGGTGGGTTTTGTCGGCTTGCGCTCTTCAGTGGGCTTCTTTTTCATGTGTGCAGGCATCGGGTCGCTGGTTTTGGACCAAAGATCAAGCCTCAGACGATGAACTCGGTGTGAACTTCAATTTCACATTTCATTTGGAAGCCGATCCAGTCGAAATGAAATCGGGCGGCACCCGGTAGGTGCGGGTACTCAACTCATCAGAAAGTGCCGCCGAGGTCAGGACAACGGCGTGGGCATCCACCCGGACTTTCAGACCCACAGCATGGGCGATCTGATCCAAGGCGCTGCGCAGCGAAATCTCCCGAACTTCCAGGCTGATCTTCTTTTTCTTTTGCTCCTCACTGGCCCCCAGAATGATCACATTGAGGTTCTCGTCGCCAAAGGCATGGAGGTTCTTCACGGCCCGCTTCACATAAGTCACCGCTTCCTCCAAGGTGGCATCCTTGAATTTGATCTCGCCAAGCATGGTCGGTTTGGCGCAATCCGTGATGAAGGCTTTCGTGGATTGCAGTCCCGCCAGGAGAATCAGCGCGCAAAGCCACCCTAAGGCGAAGCGAGATCGGGGCTGCATGAATGCTTTCATGGGAAATTCGACTGATCTTATGAAATGCCGCTACAGAAGGCAATCCTACTTTGGGCGTGACATTTCGCCTGCGGTTCACGTACCCTACGACCGCAACCACTCCTTCCGACCATGAAAGCACTCTGCCTCTCCCTCCTCATCGTCACCACATTAGGTGCGTCCGCTGCCCTGCTCGAATCACCGCAGCAGGGTGGATTGCAGATCCAGTCTCTCAGTTCCCTCAGCTTCGGGCCGGAAGGGTTGCTGCTGGTCGCGGAGCCGGCCACGGCCAGTGTCGTGGCCATCCAAACGGGTGATGCCGGCCCCAAAAGCGAACGTCTTGCCAAGCCGGTTTCCGACATCGGCGCGCAGATCGCCGCCGGACTCGGGGCGAAGAAGGAGGACATCACGGTCAAAGATCTCGCGGTGAATCCAGCCAGCGGACGCATCTATCTCGGCGTACAGCGCCGCCCTGACAATGCGGTGCTGATTGTCAGCGTTGGCGCAGACGGCAAGGTGGCTCCGCTGAATCTCGCGCCTCTGTCCTGGGTGCGTATCACACTGCCGGGCGGCACCGCCAGCAAGGTCACCAACATCACCGATGTGGCCTTCGACAAGGACCGCGTCTTTGCCACCGGCACCTGCAATGAAGAATTCGCCTCCCGCATTTTCACCATCCCCGTGCCGCTCAAAAACGGTGCCACGGCCAGTGTGTTCAGTGCGGAGACGTATCATGTGGCGCATCGCAAGTGGGAGACCAAGGCACCGATCCAGAGCTTCATCCCCTACCAATCAAAGGAAGGCACCTTTGTCGTTGGCGCTTTCGCCTGCACGCCGGTTGCCAAGTTCAAGGTGGACGACATCCAGAGCGGAGCGCAGGTCAAAGGCGTGAGCATGGTGGAACTCGGCAGCGGCAACCGCCCCCTTGATCTCTTCAGCTATTCCGACAAAAGCGGCAAGGAGTGGCTCGTGGTTCACACCCAGCGCTTCAAGCAGAACGCCTTTGGCCCCAGCAAGATGTGGGGTGCGCGCATCAGCATGGATTACCTCGATGCCAAGGCTCCAGAGAAGACCAATGAAAACGCCGCACGCCGCGATGAGAAGGAGCCCAAAGGCCCCGAGGGCATCGAAATCGTGGATGCGCTCTTCGGTGCCGTGCAGGTGGACAAACTGAGCGATACCGAAGCCATCGTGCTGCGCGACACCGAAGGCACGCTGAGCCTCGAAGTGGCAGCACTGCCGTGAAACGCTGGCTCAGCATTCTGAGTCTTGTCTGCTCTGCGGCATTTGCTGCTGAGGTCCGTGTGAACGAGTCAGGGCAGATCGAGGCCCATGGCCGTGATGTGCGCGTGTTTCGTGGCGATGCCTCCCAGCCTCTATTTGGGAGCGTGGTGAAGACGAGTGACAGCGTGTGCTTTGCCGCCGCACTGCCTCTGGCACCTGGAGAAACCTACCGCATCGAGATTCAAACAGCCGACGGTGCGTGGAGCACCCAGCGGCTGAAGTTCAAGCTTCCGGCGGCGGTTGCGCCGACGGTGAGCATCACGCCCTCTCCCACCATGCTGCCTGCCAATGCGCTCAAGCTCTACCTGCACTTCACTCAGCCGATGGAGCAGGGTGTGTTTCTGGATCGCATCACCTTGCAGCGTCAGGATGGCAAGGAGGTTCGCGGCGCTTTTCGTGAGACTGAACTGTGGTCGCCGGATGGGAAACGTCTCACCCTCTGGCTGCACCCGGGCCGGCAGAAGACCGGCGTGAATCTGAATCTTGATGAAGGGCCGGTTTTACAAGAGGGCAGGCAGCACACGCTCAGGATAGCTGCCAGCTGGCGCTCGACCACCGGTGTGGCCTTGGGAAAGGAGGCTGTGTTTGCACTTGCAGCTGGTGCCGTGGATCACACCTGCCCCAATCCGCTGCGCTGGCAGATCACTGCGCCGAAAGCGGGAACTCGCGATCCGCTGGTGGTCAGGTTCGATGAACCGCTGGATCCCTCAATGCTTGTCTCCGCATTGAAGGCGCAACGTGGTGAGGGTGAAGTCGCAGGTGTGGTGAGTGTGGCCGCAGATGCACGCACTTGGTCATTCACGCCAGTGGTGGGTTGGACGCCAGGGGCCTGCGTTTTGAAGATTGATCCCCTGCTCGAAGATCTGGCGGGTAACAACCTGCTCGGCCCCTTTGAGGTGGATCGTGATGCGCCGGCGAAAGCGGCCGCTACGACCACGCTGAGCTTCAAGGTGGGCGGATAGAAATGCGCCGTGCCTTCAGGAAATCGAGGAACAGGCTGCGGAGGTCATGCGGCTTGTATTAGCGCTGGAATTGGGGCTTGAACTGGAACTGGACGTGGCAGCCAGCAGGGTGGTCGTGGGAGGGTGAGGCGCGCACTCCTCACTGGGTGGGGGCATGATCTCCAGATTCGCATTGCGCTGCTGCCAGGCATTGCTGAGTTTGTGAACGAGAGTGTCGATCTGGTTGATGTCCTTGGCAGTGACCTGCAGCAGGGGAATGCCGAAGCTCGAAAAAATGTCGTCCACCAGATGGCGGTCACGTGGTTTTCGGCTGGCCTTGCCGGGGCTGTCGTCCTCAAATTCGATGGCCACCATGGGCAGCCAGTCTCCTTTGCGGTAGATAAGGAAGTCGATGTGGCGCTGGCAAATCTTAAGAAAGCCCGCAACGTTTTCAGCATGAAGGATTTCGAAGAGGCGCGGCTTGCATTGAATGTGGCAGCGTTGGGCGGTGATGTTCTCTAGGCAGGCATGAAAAAGAGCTTCGTCGGACGATAGCAGGGGGTAGGGGGTGGGGGATGTTTCAGGGGAAGAAAGGGGAGGATTAGCAGAAGCGGGCTGCATACCCCATCATTTATGGAAATTATAAACCCATCAACCCGGCATTGGTAAGAAGCATGTAAGATGGCTTGAATGAGATTTTAGCTTAATCTGAATAATGTTCTATTGAACAGTTTTTGATTTGGGCGAGAATCGGTCCGCCAATGCCTGCTAATCGTGCCATTCCTGATTCCCAACCGCTCGTAGACTGGCTGTTTCTCGACCTAAATAGTTACTTCGCCAGCGTGGAGCAGCAGTTGCACCCGGAACTCCGGGGGAAGCCGATCGCAGTGGTGCCGGTGGATTCAGATGCGACCTGTGCGATTGCAGCCAGCCATGAGGCCAAGAAATTCGGAATCAAGACCGGCACCAACATCGGTGAGGCGAGGCGGCGCTGCCCGGACCTCATCACTGTCATGGCCAGCCACGATGTGTATGTGGAATTTCATCACAAGATCATTGAGGAGGTGGAACGGCATTTCCCGGTGCACGTGATCTGTTCGATCGACGAGATGGCCTGCAAGCTGGATGCGCCGCGTCGCCGGATGGATGCAGCGCTGGATCTGGCCAGACGCATCAAGCAAGGGCTGAGGGAACGCGTTGGCGAGTGCATCACCTGCTCCATCGGTCTGGCCCCTAACCGCTTTCTGGCAAAGGTGGCCAGCGACATGCAAAAGCCGGATGGTCTGGTGGTGCTGCTGCAGGAAGAACTGCCGGGACGGCTGCTGGAACTGAAGTTGAGTGATCTCTGCGGGATCGGCCGCCGCATGGAGCCGCGCCTGCATGCCTGCGGCATTCGTACGATGGAGGATCTGTGGGCGGCAGGGCGCGAGACGCTGCACCGGGCCTGGGGTGGCGTGGGCGGAGACCGGTTCTGGCATGGCCTGCATGGCGGCACGACGGAGGATGACGTTCCTCCGGCGCATCGCACCATCGGACACAGTCATGTGCTGGCTCCCGAACTGCGCACACCACCGGCCGCAGGCATTGTGGCTCGCAGACTGTTACTGAAGGCCGCGAGCCGGCTGCGCCGCATGAAGTACCGCGCCAGACACCTGCACCTCAGCGTGCGCACGGAGGACGGACCGCGCTGTGAAGCGCAGGCAAAGTTTGAGGAGGGATCTGACAGCATCGTACTGGCACGCGTGCTGGCGGAGCTGTGGCAGCAGGTGATGAAGCAGGCGCGCTGGCAGCGGGTGAAAAAGATCTCGGTGACCCTGTTTGGCCTGATGGCCGAGGCATCCCCGCGGCAGCTCGAACTTTTCGACGACTCGGGTGCATCGGCACCCAAAGAACAGCGCGAGCAGCTCAGTCGTGTGCTGGATGAGATCAATCAGAAGTACGGCCGCGACTCCGTGGTGATCGGTTTCACTCCTGACACCGTGCGCACGTTTTCGGGCACCAAGATTGCCTTCACACGCATTCCAGACCGCGAAGAGTTCAAAGAGTAGATCCTGATGAAGTGAGGGCACAAAAAAGCCGTGGGAGAATCTCCCACGGCTTAATTTGAAGGGCTTGTTCGCAAAGACCGGTTACTTGGAGCTAAACAGGTCCCGGGTGCGGCGGCGCGTGATGATCAGCGTGCCGAGGCCGGCACTCAGAATGAGGAAGGCGGAGCCGGGCTCAGGAATCGAGGCGCACTCGCAGCCGTTCACAGCAACGAGGAAATAAGGGTCGCTATTGACGGCCATCGGGCTGCCTGCGCCATTGTGGGTGTCTGCGGCCAGCGTGAAACCGGAAACCAGCACGCCGGGGCCGACCAAGGCGTCCAGATTGAGCTTCCAAAGATCAGTCTTGGCGATTGGATCCAGGCTGCTCAGGAGGGTCATGGCGTTGCTGGCCAGGATGTCCGCAGTCGAGAAGTTTCCGAGCAACGAATTGCCGATGCCGTAGATGGAGATGGTCGGGGCCACTTGGCTCGGGTCGGCGTCGGTCGAGTATTCATTCAGGCCGAAGTCTCCCAGGGTGGCGGACAGGCCGTGGCTCGAGACCAGTTGATCGAAAGCGATGTTCAGTCCGGTTGAGGCTGTCTGGATACCGGGGGCATAGCTCGCATCGTAGAGGCCGATGCCAAAGTCCGTCTGTATGCCGTAAGCATCCTCATAGCGGACCCCGAAACCACCTTGGAAATCAAAATTCACATTTGGATTGGCCCCTGCCGATGTTCCACCATCCAAGGTGAGTGGAGTGAGATTTTGCAGTGCCGTGATGCGGTAGTTTTCGCCCGCCGGAGCAAAGGGCTGATCCAGTTCGATGGTCGATGCGGCAAAACCAAGGCTTGTAAAAGCAAGCAGCATGGCCACAGCAGCAGCCTCAATGGGCTTACGTTGCAGCTGGGGAGCAGAGGATGGCGTTTTCATGTTTGCAAATGTTAACAGATTTGACACTCAAATTAGATTCGCTGAATCCAAATGGAGGGCCGGTAATAAACTATAATTGAAAAAATTCTCTGTAAAGCGTTTCAATTATGAATTTTTCAATTAATTATGCTTGAATGGTTGGGGTGTTGAATGAATTAATCGCTTTATTGCAATTCATTTACAACTACTTACTCAATTTTGACAATTGTGACGAAATGATGACACCTCCAAATGAGGGGGATTTGAGAGGTCATGTGGCTACCACCAAAGAATCGATGGAAACCGGCATTTTTGAGGTTCGGCCATCGCAATCTGCTCGTGGCAAATGAGGAAGGGGGGCGTCTCATTCGACATCTGGACGAAGCTTGATGTCAGGCGAAATGGTGTGGAAATGACTCCTGCCAGTACTTAATGGTGATTCACGGCTCTACGCGGCTCAAGGACTGAGCCAGTAGCACGGCCAAAGATCTTTCGTTTCTCGCTTTTATTCTACCGCCTTGGCTGTGTCCTTGCCAGCAGTCGCAGGAGGCGGATCGGCGAGAGGGATGGCTTGCAGGGAATTTGGCGCTGGAGGCCCCATGATTTCCGGCGGGGTGGTGTAGGAGATCAATTGAGTGACCGTGGCAAAGCGATAGCCGCGAGCGGTGAGGTCATCCAGCGTGGCAGGCATGGCGGCGACAGTCGTCTCGTGGATGTCATGACAGAGGATGATGGAGCCAGGGCGCGTCTGGCTGTGAATGCGGTCATACACCTTCTGCGCACTGCGAGGGTGCTGCCAGTCCTGAGGATCTACATCCCAGAGGATGGCAGGGTAGCCGAAGTTTTTTTCGATGCGTGCGCGTTGCGATACACGTACAGCACCGTAGGGCGGGCGGTATAGCAAAGGTGCTGTACCACAAGCTTTTACGATAGCGTCGTGCGTGCGGCGCAACTGACGGTCCACGCTCTCCGGGCCGAGTTGGGTTAGCAAAGGATGTGACCAGCTGTGGTTGCCCACCTCATGTCCTTCTTCCACGATGCGGCGCACCACGTCGGGGAAGGCGGCGGCATTTTTGCCGACCAGAAAGAAAGTGGCATGAATGCCACGTTGCTTGAGCAAATCGAGCAGACGTGGGGTGAGCACCGGATCAGGACCGTCATCAAAGGTGATGGCGATAAGCGGCAGTTTTGTCTCGCAACGGCTGTAGACGCCCTGGCGATTGACAGGCAGCACGCGGGGCAGTTTGGCTGTGTCTGGCAGAGCGGGCTGTGGGATGTCGTCAGCCGGAAGTGCGCGCCGTACCTCGATCTTCAGTGGCGAACCGGTCACCTGCGCGGTGAGCGTGGCAGAAGTGCTAAGGAGAAGGGCGAGCAGGCGCGGCAGAAACATGAGGACCCAAGGTCGTATGCTGTGGAAGCTTTGACAACAGGCCTCGGCCGTTTCTTTGCCTGCTGGGCACCGTGAAAATATCCGCCTAGAAGCGGTAGGTCACCGAGAGGCGAAACATGCGTGGTTCGATGGGATGCACGTGGACGCCGTCCACCGGGGCGGCATCATTTTTAAGCTGGGAGGCATAGTAGTAGGCCACATCGTAGTCGCTGCGGTTGAGCAGATTCAGACAGTCCATGGCGATCTCCCAATTGTTCCTGCGATAGCCGAGGCGTGCATTTACCTGCAGCGATTCGCGCGTTTTGACGTCCACCACCGAATCCAAGGGGCGTGGTGCGAAGTAACGAGCACGCAGCGAGCCGAAGAAGCCCTGCGCGCCGCCGAGGGTGACGCCGCCGTTAAACGTGTAGGGAATGGAGTTGGGGATCTTTTGATTGGAGGGGCTGGTATTGACGAGGTGCGCGTTGGTCAACGTTGCCTCAATGTCGACCATGACCCAATCCTCGGGACGCCAGTAGCTGGAGAGCTCGATGCCCTGGCGCAGTGAGGCGGCTCCGGGCTCGGTGGTGCCGGCATCGCCCGTGTAGATCAGTTCCGAATCGCTGTGCAGCATCCAAAAGGAGAGTGTGTTCACTAGCTTGGGAATGGACTCGTTGCGAATTCCGATTTCGGCGCCGTAGGTGCGCACCAGAGGACTGACGCGGTCTGCCGGGAGACCCGTGTTGGGATCGGTGGTGATGTTTACGCCACGTGCATCATTGCTGTGGAAGCCCATGCCGGCGTTCACATAGAACTCAGTCTTGGCCCAGGGACCGAACACCATGCTGAGCTTTGGACTGACGATGCCCTTGGTCAGAGATCCGGCATTCTCCGGGAGATTGCTCTTCTCCACGTTGAATTGAAAGAGGTCGCCGCGCAGGCCGGGGATGATGCGCAGCCAGCGCATGGGCTTGAGCTCTGCCTCTGCGTACATGCCGTAGGTGGACTGGGTGATGTCATCCTGCCGCACGGTGTTCCAGCGCTGACGCTGAGAGGTGTTGTACAAGCCGAGGCCGGTGATGATGTCGGTGCGTAGCTGCATGCCGAGTGTGAAACGCTGCTCCTGGCCCATGGCATCGAAGTGCCAGTCACGCGCGAGTTCGCCGCCGAGAAACCAGCGATGGTCCTTTTGCTCGAACTGGTCGCCCAGAGTGTCGCCACGCGCGAAGCTATCAAGATAGAAGGTGAAATTGGAGAATAGATCGAGGTCGTAAAAGCCCGCGTAAGCATTGGCACGGGTGGTGGTGCGGCCTTCATTGCGCACCCAGTCGAAGGAAAGGCTGTAGCGCTGTGAATTGCCGCCGTCGGTGGGATCGAGGTTTCCATAACGACTGATCAGGCCGCTGTCGACGGCG
The DNA here is from genome assembly GCF_049294395.1 of Prosthecobacter sp. Taxonomy (GTDB): domain Bacteria; phylum Verrucomicrobiota; class Verrucomicrobiia; order Verrucomicrobiales; family Verrucomicrobiaceae; genus Prosthecobacter. The sequence continues at coordinate 18,996 of NZ_JBAQCR010000362.1, read as the reverse complement.
CGCTGCGGCACCTGATCGGTGGACTTCCATTTGCCGTGATAGCCCATGAAGGTGAGATTAATCTTGTCCGTGGCGTCTTCCCAGTGCCAGCGCAGGAAACCGTTCAAACGGGTGGCGTCTGAGTGCATGTCCCAGGGGCCGTTGTAGTACTGATGCTCCAAGGCCACGGTGAGCTGCCCGGCACCCGCCTGGATCGTATCTGCGACGAGCGTGCGCGAGTAATCATACTCGCCCCAGGTGGTGGAGATGATGCCCTGAGGAAGGGCGTCCAGCAGCTTGAAGCGCGCCGCGCCGGTGGAGCTGAGATCCCCATGCTGCGCGTAGTAGCTGCCCTTCCAGTACTCAAGCTGACCGACCAGTTCCGGGATGATGAAGTTCGTGTCTGCATAGCCCTGGCCGTGCGCGTGGTTGCGGAGGTTCACCGGCATGCCATCAACGTAGATGGCAAAGTCGGTGCCGTGATCGAGGTTGGTCCCGCGCAGGTAGTACTGGTTCGCCTTGCCATCACCGCTGTGCTGGGTGGCGATGAAGCCCGGGATGCTTTCCAACAACTCGCCACGCCGTGAAAAGGGCCGCGCCAGCAGTTCCTTGGCGCTGGTCTGGCCTTTTGAGGCGGAGGTGGCGATGCCGATGAGGCTCTCAGCCTTGCCCTCAATGACGATTTCGGGCATTTCGAGCGTCAATTCTTCAGCCAGTGAGCCACCTCCATCGGGAGCCTCTATCGTTGACTGAGCTTCGCTCAGCAGCGGCATCAAGGCGATGACGAGGCTGATTCTGGATAGGCGGAAGACTGGCATTGGAGGAGGGGTTGCGGCAGTTGGGACGACCAGCTGCAGTGGGTTCCCACAAAATGACCGCAGATTTTGCTCTTTGCCGCTCGTTGGCTATTCTGATCCCCTCATGTCTGCCAAATTAACCCGCATACTTCTTGCCGATGACCACGCCGTGGTCCGCAACGGCTTCCGGATGATCCTCGCTGCGCAGTGGGACATGGAGGTCGTGGGAGAGGCCGCCAATGGACGGGAGGCCGTGGAAAAAGCCATCAATCTTCAGCCGGATGTCGTGGTGCTGGACGTGACGATGCCCGAGCTCAACGGCATCGAGGCGGCGCGGCAGATCACCAAGGCTGTGCCGAAGGCGCGCATCCTGGCGCTCTCCATGCAGAAGGATTCTGTCTATGTTCGTGAAATGCTGCGTGCGGGAGCCAACGGCTATTTGTTGAAGGACAGCAACGAGAGCGATCTTCTTTCGGCTGTGCGAGCCGTCGCCAATGGCAAAGGATTTCTCAGTCCGGAGGTCAGCGACGCGGTGCTGGATGACTATCGCAAGCATGTGACCAACCCGATCGACCTGCTCTCACCACGGGAACGCGAGGTGCTGCAGATGATCTCGGAGAGCAAGACCAACAAGGAAATCGCCTCCGTGCTGAACCTGAGCGTTTATACTGTGGAAGCGCATCGAGGCCGGATCATGGAAAAGCTAAACCTGCACTCGATCGGCGAATTGGTGCGCTTCTCCATTCGCAATGGTTTGATCGACTAAAGGTTTAAGACGTCGAGGTAAAGAATTGAGTAAGTGTTGGAAAACTAAGGCCGTTTTGTTATTGGCTTCGTTTGTAGGGCAGGTTCAGATAAAATCTCCCACCTTTTAGTCACCCCATTCCTCCTGCATGCCTGCCACTTCCTCGACCTCACCTGCCACCATTTTCAAAGATCTCTCCGCTGGCCTCGTCGTCTTTCTCGTGGCACTGCCGCTTTGTCTGGGTGTGGCGCTGGCGTCCAATGCACCGCTCTTTTCGGGTGTCGTGGCAGGGATCATCGGTGGTATTTTGGTCGGAGTTCTCAGCGGATCACAAACAAGTGTCAGCGGACCTGCCGCAGGTTTGACCGCCATTGTGGCGGCACAGATTACCAAGCTGGGGGCTTTTGATGTGTTCCTGCTGGCGGTGATGTTTGCGGGTGTGCTGCAGATCATCCTCGGGGTCTGTCGTGCGGGTTTCATTGCTGCGTTTTTCCCTTCGAGTGTGATCAAGGGCTTGCTGGCCGCCATTGGTGTCATCCTCATCCTCAAACAAATTCCCCACGTCATCGGGCACGACCCCGACCCGGAAGGTGACATGGGTTTCGAGCAGCCCGACCATGAGAACACTTTCACCGAAATTTGGTCCGCTTTGTTTGACATCCAGCCCGGTGCCGCGCTGGTCGGTGTGCTTTCCATCTTGCTGATGGTTTTTTGGGACAAGTTCAAGCCTTTGAAAAACAGCGTGGTGCCCGCCCCGCTGATTGTCGTTCTGCTGGGGGTGGGGGTCAGCATGCTGCTGAAGCAGTATGGCAGCGCCGCATGGGTCATCGAAGCCTCGCACCTGGTGCAGGTTCCGGTGGCGAAAGACCTCAGCGCGTTCATGGGCTTCCTGGTGTTTCCGAATTTCTCCGCTCTGGGCAATCCGGCAGTATACGGCGCTGCCATCACCATCGCCATCGTCGCCAGCCTGGAGACGCTGCTCAACCTTGAGGCGGTGGACAAGATTGATCCGCAGCAGCGCAGCAGTCCGCCCAACCGGGAACTGATCGCGCAGGGGATTGGCAATGTTACCGCAGGGTTGATCGGCGGGCTGCCCATGACGAGCGTGATTGTACGCAGCAGTGTGAACATCAATGCCGGCGGCAAAACCAAGCTCTCCGCTGTTTTTCATGGCTTCCTGCTGCTGGGCTGCGTTCTGCTTGTGCCAGGTCTGCTGAACCAGATCCCGCTTGCCGCGCTTGGCGCCATTCTGCTCATGACCGGGCTCAAGCTCGCCAGTCCCAGCCTGGTCAAAGAGATGTGGAGTGAAGGAAAGAACCAGTTTCTGCCCTTCATCATCACCGTTGTGGCCATCGTTCTTACAGATCTGCTCATCGGCATCGTCATTGGTCTTGCAGTCAGCATAGGATTCATTTTGCACAGCAACATGCGCCGTCCTCTGCGCAAGTTCATGGAGCAGCACATCACAGGCGACGTCCTGCGCATTGAGCTGGCCAATCAGGTGAGTTTTTTAAGCCGTGGCACGCTCGAGGAAACCCTGCGCAGTGTTCCAAAGGGCGGCCATGTTCTCCTTGATGCGCGCAGCACGGACTACATTGACGCGGACATCCTGAGCCTGATCCACGATTTCCAGCACAAGACCGCCACGGCGCGCGGCATCAAACTCAGCATGGCGGGATTCAAGGACAAATATCCCCAGATCAAAGACCGCATTCAGTTTTTGAATTACAGCAGCCGCGAAGTGCAGAGCAGCCTGACGCCGGAACGTGTGCTGGAAATCTTCAAAGAAGGCAATGAGCGGTTCCGCGAAGGCAGGCATCTCACACGTGACATCGGCCGTTTGGTCGATGCGACTTCCGCCGGTCAGTTCCCCATGGCAGTGGTGCTCAGCTGCATCGACTCGCGCACGCCTGCAGAACTCGTTTTCGACTTGAGCCTGGGGGATGTCTTCAGCGTGCGCATCGCGGGCAACATTGCGCGTGACAAGGTGCTGGGGAGCTTGGAGTACAGCTGTGCCGTGGCGGGTGCGAAGATGATTTTGGTCATGGGGCACACCTCCTGTGGTGCGGTCAATGCCGCCGTGGATCTCATTTGCAGCAATCAAACCGCCGCAGAAGCCACCGGCTGTGTGAATCTCGATTCGCTCGTCATTGAGATTCAAAAGTCGGTCGATCTCAAGTCCTGCAAGCGCGAAGGCGAATGGCTGGCCGGTGAGAAGGCGGCCTACGCCAATGAGGTCTCCCGCCGCAATGTGCTGCGAACCATGCGCAAGCTCACGGAGCGCAGCAGCACTTTGACAGGACTGGTGCAGGCCGGGAAACTGGTCATCGTCGGTGCTATGTACGACATCCAGACCGGCATGGTTACTTTCTTTCAGACCCAGGGCTCCAGCCACTCGTCACTGCCGATACCCATGGTCGAGAGCGTTTAAGTTTCTATCCCTGCCCGTCATGTCGTTCACCTTTCTGCGGATTACTGAACGCTACGTGCTGCGCGTTCTCGCGCTGGGTTTCCTGCTGGTGATGGTGCTGCTGGGAACGGCGGGCCTCATCGCTGTACGCCAGAGCCAGGGCATCCGGCACGGGGTGGAGCAGATGGCGCGGGACCAGTTCCTCATCGCCCGTTTGCGGCAGGATGTGCAGTCGGAGGAAAACACCATGACCGGAGTACTGCATCAGTTCGCCCAGTTTGAGCTGAAGCGCGCCGATCTGGCCAAGTTGCTGCAGGAGCTGGATGAAAGTGATCGCCAGATTTCACGCCTGGGACCGGAAGTGCGATCCCTGGCGGATGCGGAACTATGGGCGGACCTGGACAGGGGGGTCAAAGCTTTCACCCAGGAATCGCACCGGCTGCTGGAAAGCCATGAACCGGTGCAGCGGGAAAAGTTGGAGACCCTGTTCCTGCATCACAGCCAGGTCGTCGAGCTGGTCAACAAGCTCATCAAAAGCAGCTCAGAGCATCTCACCAAGACTGAACGTCAGTTGGAGAAGCAGTCGCAGGATCTCAGTGATGACTCCACCCTGCTGCTGGGTTCCAGCACCATCCTGGCCGCGATCTGCGCCATGCTGACCATTGCCTTTGCCCGCAAAAGCATTCAGCGCATCCGCTGGCAGTCCGAGGAGCTCAGCCGTGTGTCCTGGCACATGCTGCAGACCCAGGAACAGGCTGCACGGCGCTTTTCTCATGAACTCCACGACGAACTGGGTCAGTCGCTGGCCGCCGTGCGTTCCAACCTGACCAAGGGCTCCACGCATGATCTGCCCTCTCTGCGCGCCGACTGCCTGCATCTCGTGGATGAATCCATCGCCAACGTGCGTGAGCTCTCCCATCTGCTGCGGCCCGTCATTCTGGATGATTTTGGCCTGGATGCCGGCCTGCGCTGGCTGGCGGAAAAATTCGGCCAGCGCACGCGCCTGAAAGTGGATTACGTTTCTGACTTCACGGGCCGGCTTGCTGATGAAACGGAAACGCACCTCTTTCGCATCGCCCAGGAGGCTTTCACCAATATCGCCCGGCACTCGGAGGCTACGGAAGTGAAGGTCAGCCTGACGCATCGGGATCAAAACATCCTTCTCACCATAGAGGACAATGGCAAAGGCCTGCCCAATCACACTGGCGATATTATTTACAGTCCCAGCCTTGGCATGGTGGGCATGCGTGCACGGGCACGGCAGTCCGGCGGCGAACTGACCGCCAGCAGCGTTTTGCCTCAGGGCCTTCGAATCGAGGTGGTCATTCCGCTGAAGGCACCGGCGGCCTGACAGGGGCCGCCCCTGCCCGGTTTGGGTATGGGAATGGAGTTGCTGGCAGGTGTGAAGGCCATGGATGCAACTGCATGGACCAACCCGGCGCTGAATGATTGGAAACGACTGGCAAAAGCGCCCCCTGTGGTTCGTGGTGAAATAACCCCTTGATTAAGGGATGGCGCAGTCCGCGAGGAGGCTTTTTAATAGACCTTTGATCTTCGATGAGCATCCGCACCCATGCCAGCCCCTGTGGCTGTCACGACTCCTGGCAGGAAACTCAACCGGCAGAGGGGCGTCTTGAGCACCTGCGCCGGGTGGTGGAGCATGCGGCTCATTCGCTGCCTGTACAGGGCCCCCTGGGGGTTTTCGTGCATTACAACACGCTCCGTTCGTTGCAGCACCGGAGGTTTGAAGACGCTGTCATCGAGGGGGGGGATTTGTTCAAGGCCGAGCCTTTTCTTTCTGAAGAGGCTTATCAAACCGAGCGGAGCAGGCAGCGCATCCTCGATGAAGATATCGACGCGGTTCTCAGTCGCGAGCCGGATGCGGACATCCTGCCGGGCAGGCTCACGCGGCGTGAGCTGAGGCGCGTGATGCTGGCCCCCGGTATGCGCCGCGTGAATGGCATCAACATTTCCTGGCAGCTGGAGGAGGGCGGCTGGCTGGATGCGTTCCGCAGCGATCTGCCGGAACCCTCCGCCACGGCCTTGCGCAGAGATTCTCCGTCGGCGCTCTGGGACGCATGCATGGCCAGGGTGAAACCTCGGCCAGCACCACCTCCTGCGATGCCGAAACGCCCGCGCGATGTCGTGCTGGCGCAGCACGGCATCGACATGGATGCGCTCATTCATCCTCCTCTCATCCGCCTCACCGGGGCCTATCTGGACCAGGGCATCGCCTATTGGCCCATGCCACACCGTGACAAGGGGCTGCTCCGGGCTGCGCGCAAGATCATGCCGCAGGCGTTTGCCATATTCCCTGCGCATCTCAGCGGTGTGCGCGCTGAATTTTTGAGGCAGGAGGCTGCCAATTTGGACGCGGGCACCGTCGTGCTGGAGGCGCTCGAACAGCTCGCTGTGCCCTTGGGGCAGTGGGAGGAGTTTGTCACGGAAGAACTGCTCGCGCTGCGCGGCTGGGCGGGCATGATCCGCATGCTGGAGGCGGACGTCACGCTGGCCCCGCATGATCGTGTGCGCTGCTCCCTCATGGAGTTTCTCGCGCTGCGTCTCACCTACACCGTGGCCGCGCTCAAGGACATCTCCGGTGACACGGCCGCATGGCGCACCACCCAGCTGCCTGTCCCGCGCTTTGACCCGCTGACCCACGTGGCGCGTATGTTTGATGTGGTCCAGCTGCTGGGCATCAGCAGCAGTGAGCTCGTGGCTTTCACGGATGAGGACTTGGCGCGGCTGGGGCAGGAGATCCTTGCCTGCCATGAGACCGAACGCCGACGGCTCCTGCATCTGGCCTATGAGCGCAGACATGAGCGGCGTGTGCTCATTCCGCTGGCCAGGCATCGCAGCATGCCGCGCGTTTTTCCAAGCAGCAACCGGCTGGTCGCCCAGGTGGTCTTCTGCATTGATGAGCGTGAAGAGTCAATACGGCGCGCACTGGAAGAGGTCGATCCCAGCATCGAAACCGTTGGGGTCGCGGGCTTTTTTGGCGTGGCCATCAATTATGCCGGCATAGATGACCCGGGCGGTGTCTCATTATGCCCCGTGGTCGTCGATCCGCAGCATTCCGTGCGTGAGGTTCCGGTGGAGGATGATGCGCACCTGCAAAAGCAGCGTCAGGGACTGCGGCGTGCATGGGCCGGCGTGGTGCGCAATGGTTTCATCTCCTCGCGCTCACTGGTGCGCGGCTGGATCAGCACAGCCTGTCTCGGTTTCCTGAGCCTTTTCCCGCTGGCGCTGCGCGTGCTCACCCCGCTGGCCTACGGTCGTTTCATCAAGTGGCTGAACCGCGCCTTCCTGCCGGAGCCCAGGACAGAGTTTGCCTTCATGAGCGATGACGCAGCCTCGCGGGGCGCCACCACCGGGCTCATGAGCGGGTTCACCACCGAGGAGCAGGCGGAGTGTGTTTATGAGGTGCTCGGGCCTGCCGGGTTGCACAAGGGGCATGCGAGATTGGTGGTCATCCTCGGCCATGGTTCCACCAGTCTGAACAACCCCTACGAGTCCGCCTACTGCTGCCAGGCCTGTGGCGGCCATACAGGCGCGCCCAACGCACGCCTGTTTGCCCTCATCGCCAATCGCCCGGCCGTGAGGGAAGCCTTGCGGGCCAAAGGTGTGGTCATTCCTGAGGATACCTGGTTTCTGGGCGGTTACCATGACACCTGCAATGAGGATATTCACTTCTTTGACACGGACCTTCTGCCTGAGACCCACCATGGGGACCTGGCGCGTGTGCATCAGTCGCTAGACAAAGCTCGCACGCTCAACGCCCATGAGCGTTCACGTCGGTTTGAGGCGGCTGGCCATGACATCACTCCGGAATCCAGCCTGAGGCATGTGCAGGAGCGTGCGGAGCACATCGGCGAGCCTCGCCCTGAATACGGCCACTGCACCAACGCCGTGACCTTTGTCGGACGGCGTGAGATCACCAAAGGCCTGTTCATGGACCGCCGTGCCTTTCTCGCTTCCTACGACGCCACCAAAGATCCCACCAATGAAGCGCTGGCACAAGTTGTCGGTGCGGCGCTTCCAGTGTGCTACAACATCAATCTCGATTATTACTTCTCTGCCGTCGATAACGATGTTTACGGCAGCGGCACCAAGCTCCCGCATAACATCAACGGGCTGGTCGGCGTGATGAACGGTTATCAGAGTGATTTGCGCACAGGACTGCCGGCGCAGGCGGTTGAGATCCATGAGCCGGTGCGCATGCTTTTCATTGTCGAAACCACGCCTGAACGTCTGATGAGCGTCATCAAGGCGGACAGCGAACTCAACGAAATCGTCTGCAACCAGTGGATTCGCCTGGCCACCATGGACCCGGATGACGGGCATGTGGAGGTGTACCGGGACGGTGTTTTTAAGAGGTTTGAAGGCAATGAAGAGCCGCTTCCTGTGGCTTCCAGCTCAATGGCCTGGTATCGCGGCAAAATGGAACACCTCCCCCTGGCCCGCATCGATCCCCGGGCCGCATAATATGCCCGCCAGATTCTCTATGTTTTTATGCCTCTAAAAACCCTCATCCCACTGTTCATCGCCATGCCAGGCATGCTCTTCCTCGCGCTGAGCATCGTCTGGCTGCTGGGCGGCAGTGTGCCGGAGCGTATCATGGCGTGGATCACCAAAGCGGCTTACTCGCTTCTCGCACTTCTGGCGGTCATCATCGGCTGGCGCATGGGTGCGGAGGGGCTGCATTCCGTGCGCGTGATTCTGGGAGACTGGTTCACCGTGGGGCATTATGGCTATCCTCTGTCCCTGCTGATTGACCGGCTCTCCCTGCCGATGGTGGGCCTGACCGTGGTTCTGGCCGGCATCGTGGGCTTCTTTTCCGTGCGTTACCTGCATCGGGATCCGGGCTTCCACCGCTTTTTCCTGCTGCTGCACCTGTTCACCTTTGGCGCGCTGCTTGTCTTCACAGCGGACTCGCTGGATCTGCTCATCGTCGGCTGGGAAACGGTGGCCATCACCTCGGTATTGCTCGTCGGGTTCTTCCAGTACCGGCCTGAGCCTGTACGCAATGCGCTCTGGGTCTTTACCTCCTACCGTGTGGCGGATTTGTTCATGCTGATGGCCATCTTTCTGGCGCATCACTGGTTCGGCACCACTTCGTGGGAGGGCATGTTCAGCGGTGAATGGCCTGGCTGTCAGAGCCAGATGCACGGTGCCCAGGGCACCGTCATCGCAGTGCTGCTGGTGATCGCCGCTGGCGGGAAATCCTCTCAGGGACCGTTCTGGGGCTGGCTGCCACGGGCCATGGAGGGGCCCACGCCTTCCAGCGCTGTGTTTTATGGAGCCATCTCCATCCACACCGGGGCCTACCTGCTGCTGCGGATTGAGCCGCTTATTCGCCAGTCATGGATCGCCACCGGGCTCATCATCATCACCGGTCTGGCCACGGCCTTTCTAGGCACGCTCGTCCACCGCACCTGCGCCGACGCCAAGACCTCTCTCGCCTATGCGGCCCAGACGCAGATCGGCCTGATCTTTGTCGAGATCGGCTTCGGCTGGACCACCTTTGCCGTCATCCATCTGGTCAGTCATGCCGTGCTGCGCACGCTGCAGTTTCTGCGCACTCCGTCCATGCTTCGGGACTATCATCGGGTGCATGCCGCCGCTGGCGGAAAGGTCAGCCCCACGGGCAGCCAATACGAATCTCTGCTGCCACCCGCCGTGCAGCTCTGGCTCTACCGCCTGGCGCTCGGCCGTGGATTTTATGACGCAATCGTGGAGCGCTGGATCGTTGCACCCGTCCAGGCCGTCGCACGCTGGCTCGCCGTTTTTGAGCCGCAGCCACCCAAAAAACAGCCGGCGGCAAATGCACCCGCACAAGCGGCTGAAAGCACGGTGTCCTGATTCAAGACAAACTCATGGAGCACCTTTCACTGCCATACATCACCGCCGCCCTGACATCCCTTCTGGGTGGTGTGCTGGCATGTTGGAAGACCGCGCAACCACGACGGACGGCGGTTGTGGCCGCAGTGCTTGCTTTGATCTGCTTTCTTGCCGCCGCGTATGAGTCAGGCACCACAGGGCAGGGGGCGCGGCATGATCCGCTGCTGTCCTGCTTCGTGGCGGACGGGCTGAACGCCCTGCCCATGGCTTTCTATGCTGCGCTGACTCTCTGCGTCGTGGTACTGGCACCCAGGCGCGACGTGACAGCAAGAGCTCCAGGCGGAATGCTGCTGATCTCCCTCGCCATGCAGACGTCTTACGCCGCCGCCAACTGGATTCCCATGGTGGCGGGCTGGTGGCTTTCCTGTGTGCCGTTTGCCCTGGGCATGTTTGGTGCACAGCGTGAGAGCCGTCTCACCAGCGGCATCCGCCTCGCCAGCTGTGTGGCCCTGACTGTAGCTGTGCTGCTGCTGGGCAGTGCGTCGGTCAATGATCTCGCGCATGGCGGGAAACTGGTCTTCGGTCTGCTCATTCTGGCGGTCGTGTTCCGCAAAGGATTGTTTCCCCTGCATGCCGGAGTGGTGCAGGCCTTTGAGCATGGGCCGTTGCTGCCCAAGGCGCTGCTCTTCAACGGCCACCTCGGCGTGGTGTTGGTGGGGCGGACGGAGGCTGCCGCGTTGCCGGAGGCTGCCAGGCATGCCTTTGACGTGCTCAGCATTGCAGCCGTGGCCACAGTGGGCATTGCCAGCCTGCGGGCTTTTGCGGAAAAGAAACCGCGGCGGCTGCTGGCTTACCTGTGCATCAGTCAGGCAAGTTTCATGCTCGCAGGCATCACCACTGCGAATGCCGAAGGCATCACTGGGGCGCTGACGCACTGGCTGGTGGTCGCGGCTGCCTCTACGGGGCTTATCTGCATCGTGCGTGCGCTGGAGGTGCGGGTCAGCAGCAGCGAGGATCCGCTGATGCATCTGGGACTGGCGGCCAAGGCCCCCCGGCTGGCCACATTCTTTCTGATCTGCGGACTGGCACTCGTCGGCCTGCCCGGGACGCTGGGCTACTGCGCTGAGGAGCTCATATTTCACGGCATGCTGCAAAATCACCTGGTGGCCGGCATCGTGCTGCTCGTCGCCACAGTCTTCAATGCGATCAACCTGCTGCGATTGTACAACACCCTGTTTCTGGGTGTGCTTCCAAAGCATGTGATCAACATCCCTGACGCCCTGCCGCGCGAGCGCTGGCCACTGACCGTCTGCATTGTCTTTTTGATATTTGGCGGTCTGCTTCCCAGCACGATCATCGGCTGGCGCGCCGATGCCGCGCAGGTCATTGAAAAAGCCTTGGGTGTGGCCGCAGACGGTCACTGACCCTCTTCATCCCACCATTTTAACAGCATTTGCCGGGCTCGGTAAATGCGGCCCTCGGTGCCTCGCACTGAACAATTCAGTACTTTGGCGCATTCCTCATGGCTCAGGCCTTCCATGGCGCTGAGCATCAGCGCCGTGCGCAGTTTTTCCGGCAACTGCGCCAGCCCGCGTTCGAGTTTTTGCATCTCGCTCTGCCATTCCGCGCTCGCATCTGGGGCATTTTGCGGACACGGCAGCGGCTGGTCGATGTCGTTGATCGTTGTCGTATTTTCACGCTGTCGTGAGGCGCGCGATTTGGCGCGGTCACGGCACAGGTTCAGCGCGATTTGATACAGCCAGGTCGAGAGCTTGGCCCGTCCTTCAAATTCAGGCAGCGCCTGCCAGGCGCGTACAAAGGCATCCTGGCAGACTTCACGCGCATCCTCCACACAGCGCAGCCAGCGGCAGCAGAAGGTGAAGAGTCGCGCTTCATGCTGCCGGACGATCCATTCAAACGCGGCCATGTCGCCAGCTTGAGCGGCACGCAGGTACAGAGCCTCCGCTGAATCGTCAGCGGAGACTTCGGCCTGCGGTATTAGCAGTGCATCAATCGCGGGTGAGGCTGTCATGGGTCCACTCCAGAAGTTTGGCGGCCTGCGCGGGACGCAGGTAGCGTTTCATGACGAAAAAATGATCGAGCGTGGCTTTTTGCAGCGCCCCTTGAGCCTTGTTCAACCGTTCCAGGGCCGTATTCATCGCGGCTTCGTCCACTTTGGGCTCACGGATGGTCTGGGCCAGCGCCACATCCGCCAGACGAACATCATCCTTCAATTTCAGGCGAAGCTTTTCAAACTCCGCCTCAAGCGGTTCCAGTTTCTCATGCTGTTCGGGCGTGATGTCGAGGTGCTCATGCATCCACGCATGCAGATCTGTGGGTGCATGATCGTGGGCGTGGCTTTCACCATGGCGGTGCAGCGTCCAGTCCGTGACCAGCCATGCGGTTCCGCCAGCCAGGGGCGCGGAGAGGAGAACCGAGATTAGCATCCATTTCACTCGTGAGGTCATTGCGGCTTTCCTGTGCGAAACAGTTCCATGGTGGGTGGTGTGGTATGGATGGTGTCGCGTGAAGCCAGAGCCCACCCGATCAGGCTCGCAGTCACAATGCCCGTGAGGGCGGCCAGAATCAGCAGCCACTGGACAAACGACCGCCAGCGTCTGGCCCGGCCATCATCAACCCGTACGCGCGCCATGATCGCTTCCTCCAGTGCGCTAGGCACGGCCACCGGGGGGGTGGTTGCGGCATGTTTGAGCATGCGACTTAGATCCGAATTGTTCATGGCATGCGATCTATGCACAAAGATTCGCTATTTTTGAATCAATTTCTCACATCAGGGGTCTAAATCAATAACAACACCCGCAGGTCATGAACACCCAGCTCCAACTTCCCTTCCGGGGATGGAGTCGTGCCGAAGAAAGCTCAAAGCACGGCTCAGGGGGAGGGAAAACGCCCCGAATCGGCTTGGTTCTATCCAGTGGCGGCGCGCGCGGACTCGCGCACGTAGGCGTCATTCAAGTGCTCGAAGAGGAAGGCATTTCCATCGCGGCGCTGGCAGGTTGCAGCATGGGGGCTTACGTAGGCTCCTTGTGGGCCGCTGGACTCAGTGGCGCCCAGTTGGAAGAGCGCGCCCGCGAGATCAAAGACCGGCCCACCCTGAAAGCTCTCATGGATTTTATCATCCCGCCCTCAGAAGGACTGATCCGGGGTGAGAAGCTGCGCAAGCACCTCGAACGCGATCTTGGCGAAAAGACCTTTGCCGATCTCCAAAAACCTCTGCTGGTCATTGCCACCGATCTGGATCGCCTCACGCCCTATGTCTTCGATTCAGGCATCGTTTCGCACGCGGTGCATGCCAGTTCGGCCATTCCGGCTGTGTGTGCTCCGGTCAGACTCAACGGCCGGCGTTACACCGATGGCGGCGTTTCCGAGCCCCTGCCGGTGAAGCTGCTTAAAAAACGCTTCAATCTCGACGGCGTCATCGCGGTGAATGTCATGCCTGCACCGGAAGAATTCGAATCCAATAGTGATCACACTTTCATGCAGGCCGACAAACCTGCTGACCGCGCCTTTTCGCGCATCTTCCGCACGTTTTGGCAGAAGATAAACCTGCTCGCCAACGGAAACGTGCTGGACACTTTCCGCCGTGCTTTGATGGCCGCGCAGCTCCACCTCATCAAGAAGGAGGAAGCCGCCGCCGACGTGGTCATCCATCCGCATTTTGCCACCTCGACATGGCATGATTACGAGAATTTTGAGCAGTACCTGCAGGCCGGTCGTGACGCTGCAACCGCCGCGCTGCCTGCCATGCGTGCCCTGCTTCAGATCGAACCCAACCTCAACCAGGAGACAATCAGCCATGAAATTGCTCCATCACACACCAGATTGGAACGCCACGCCGCCTGAGACCTGGCGCGAGTGGCAGCTCACGCAGCTACGAGAGTATTTGAGCCACCGCGTCATACCCTTCAGCGCGCACTACCACCGCGTTTTTGAAGAGCACGACATCCAGCCGCTCGACATCAAATCATTCGAGGACTGGAGCCACGTGCCATTCACTTCAAAGAAGGATCTCGCCAACCCGCGTGATTTTGTGCTGGTTCCGGATGAGGCGGTTCTCCGCCGTGAACCCGGCATGATTTGCACCGCGCTGCTGCATGGTCGTGCTGCCGCGAAGGATCAGGCGGAGGCGGAATTCCGCCCCCTTCTGCTCACCAGCACCACGGGCCGTTCATCCGATCCCGTGCCGTTTCTCTACACGAAGCATGACCTGCACAATCTCGACATCAGCGGCAGCCGCTTGATGCTGGCAGGGCGCTCGCAGCGTGACTTCAAGCACATCAATCTCTTCCCTTATGCGCCACATCTGGCCTTTTGGCTGGCGCATCATGCAGGGCTTGGCTTTGGCACCTTCATGCTGAGTACCGGCGGCGGCAAAACCCTCGGCACCGACGGCAACATCAGGCTCATCGACAAGATCCAGCCCGATATCCTCATCGGCATGCCCACCTTCATTTATCATGTGCTGCGTGAGGCCTATGAAACCGGCAGGCAGTGGCCCCAGCTGAAACGGCTCGTCCTTGGCGGTGAAAAAGTCGCCGATGGCCTGCGTGCCCGCCTGCGCGATCTCGCCACCCAGCTCGGCAGCCCCGATGCGCATGTCATGGCCACCTATGGTTTCACCGAAGCGAAAATGGCCTTCCCAGAATGTGTCGGCCAATCCCACGAAGCCAGCGGCTACCACCTGAGCCCCGATCTTGGAATCGTGGAGCTGATCAATCCAGAAACGGGAGAAGTCGTTCCGGATGGCCAGCCCGGTGAAATCGTCTTCACACCGCTCAATGCGCGTGGCACTGTCGTGCTGCGCTATCGCACCGGCGACATCGCCGAAGGTGGCATGACATGGGAACAATGCCCCAATTGCGGCCGCACCTGCCCGCGCTTGCTGGGCCCCATCTCTCGCGTGAGTGAAGTGCGCGAGCTGCATGTGGACAAGCTGAAGGGCACGCTGGTGAACTTCAACATGCTCGAACATCTGCTGGATGATCAAAAAGGCATCGCAGCCTGGCAGATCGAACTGCGCAAGCGCCATGACGACCCTCTGGAAATGGACGAGGTGCATCTGCACCTCACCGCTGAACTCGGCGTGCGCGAATCTGAACTCGAACTCGCGGTGTCCCGCCGCTTTCACGAAGCCACGGAGATCACGCCGAACGGACTCCATTTCCACTCGATGTCCGAGCTTCGCGATCAGCTCGGCATCGGACGCCTCCTGAAGGAGGAGAAAATCGTCGATCATCGCCCCAAAGCCCAACCCGCCGCAGCGCATGTGGCACTCAGCTCCTAACGCCATGAAAACTCCCTCACTTGTCATAGTTGCCGCCGCCCGCACGCCATTCTCACGTGCTGGCACCGACCTCGCGCATCTCGATGCGGTCGAACTCGGTCGTCACGCTGTCGCGGCGCTTCTCACCCGCACTGGCATTGATCCAATGCTGGTGGATGAAACCATCTTGGGCTGCGTCGGCCAGCCACCCGAGGCGATGAATATCGCCCGAGTCATCGCGCTGCGCGCGGGACTGCCCGAATCGAAACCGGCCATGACAGTGCATCGCAACTGCGCTTCCGGCCTGGAGGCGCTCACCCTCGCGCACGCAAAGATGTGCGCAGGGCAGGGGGAGGTCTTCGTGGTCGGCGGCACGGAAAGCATGAGCAACATGCCGTTCTATTTCTCACGGCCTGCCGTTGAAAAATTCACCGCCATGAATCGTGCGCGGGATTTCACCGGACGTGCAAAAGCAGCGCTCCATTTCCGCCCGTCTGACTTTGCGCCCGTCATCGGTCTTAAACTCGGCCTGACGGACCCCGTGTCGAGCTTGAACATGGGGCAGACTGCAGAGGTTCTCTCGCGTGAGTTTGGCATCACTCGGGACATGCAGGATGCCTTTGCCATGCGCAGCCATCTGTGCGCCACGCGGGCAAATCACCTGCTCAATCAGGAAATTGCGCCCGTGTTCGGTCACAACGTTGTCGCGACGGACAACGGCATCCGGGCCGACTCCAGCCTCGAAAAACTGGGCAAGCTCAAGCCGCTCTTCGACACGGCCACCGGATCGGTGACTGCAGGCAACTCCAGCCAGATCACCGATGGTGCGGTGGCCTTGCTCGTCGCCACTGAAGAAGCCGCTGCGGCACACAACTGGAAGCCGCTGGGCCGTCTCGTCAGCTATGCAGCCACTGGCTGTGATCCTGCACGCATGGGGCTGGGCCCGGTGCGTGCGCTGGATGCCGCACTGCATCGCAGTGGCTGGAAACTGGATGAAGCCGACGTCTTTGAAATCAACGAAGCCTTCGCCGCCCAGGTGCTCGCGGTCATGAAATGCCTTGCCGATCCCGCCAGCGCCCGTCGCGCTGGATTGGAATCACCGCTGGGTGAGATCGATCCCGCGAAGATCAATGCCTGCGGCGGAGCCATCGCCCTGGGCCATCCCGTCGGAGCCACCGGTGCGCGCCTCGTTCAGACGGCGCTCAATCAACTGCATGCCAGCGATGGCAAACGCGCCGTGATCAGCCTTTGCGTGGGAGGGGGGCAGGGGATGGCGGCCTGCCTCGAAGCATTATGAATTTAAAGCAGAACATTCTCATCCAACTCAAAGCCATGAAAACTTTGCTCAACTGCCCCTCGATCATCCACGATCCGCCACATGTGCTGGAGGACATCATCCACGGTCATCCCATGCCGCCGAAGCATTTCCGGCACGAAATCGATTTCGACGGTATCGCCTGGATCACTTTCGACTCCCCCAAATCCTCCGTCAATGTCTGGAACGAAGAGACCCTGCGTGAGTTCAATCATCTGCTTGAAACCATCGAGCACGACACCCGTGTCAAAGCCTTGGTTTTGCGCAGCGCCAAAGAGCGCATCTTCATCGCAGGTGCTGACATCAAGGCCATTCGCACCATGCAGTATGTCCGGGTGAATGATCTCATCTGGCTCGGACAGGCCGTTTTTGACCGGCTGGCCCGGTTGAAAGTGCCAAAGATTGCCGCGATTCATGGCGCCTGCATGGGCGGCGGATTTGAAGTGACCCTCGCCTGCGACTGGCGCATCGCCAGTGATCACGACAGCACCAAGATCGGCCTGCCAGAAACCCAGCTCGGCATTCTGCCTGCCTGGGGCGGTTCCACACGACTTTCACGGATTATTGGCGTGCGCAAAACGCTCGATCTCATCACCACCGGCAAGCTGCTCAATGCCACTGCCGCCAAACGTGCAGGACTCGTCAGCCACGTGGTGCCAGCGGAGCGCCTTGAGACACTGGCCCGCCGTCTGGCGCGTGAAAAACGCCCAGTTACGAAGTTCCGGTTTGAAAATGTGTTCTCTCCGGTCATCGGCTACCTGGCGAAACGCAAGGTGCTGGAAAAGACTCGCGGGCTCTATCCTTCAGTCACCAAGGCGGTTGATGTCGTCACGCATGCAGTTCATGGCGAGATTGAGAAAGGTTTGCTGCTTGAGCGCAACGCGGTGGCTGAACTGATTAAAAGCCGTGATTCGGCGCGGTTGATCGACCTATTTTTCAAGCGCGAAGAAGCCAACAAGCGCCCTGCCCCAAGCGGCACGGCGCTGCCCATCCACGATGCCACCGTCATCGGTGCGGGCGTGATGGGGGCTGGAATTGCGCATATCTTGGCTTCGCGTGGCATCCGTGTGCTAATGACGGACGTCACCAACGACAGCCTCGCGCGTGGACTGGAACGGATTCATGGCCTCGTTTCAGATGCCACGCGCCGAAGGCTGGTGACGAAGGTTCAGGCGCGGGACACGCTGGACCACATCAGCACGACGCATGTGCCGGTGCCGCTTAACAGGCACCATCTTGTGATCGAGGCTGCAACGGAGAGCATGGAATTGAAAAAGAAGATCTTCGCGGATCTGGCCGCACGTGTCTCGGCGGACACCATTCTGGCCACGAACACCAGCGCGTTGTCTGTGTCGGATTTGGCAAAAACGGTGCCCCATCCGGAGCGCGTCGTCGGTCTGCATTTCTTCAATCCGGTGCATCGCATGCCGCTGGTGGAGATCATCACGCTGCCGGAAACCTCGCCTGATGTGCTGGCCACGGTGGTCAGTTTTGTGCAAAAAATTGGCAAGACGCCGGTAGTGGTCAAAGACAGCCCGGGATTTCTGGTGAACCGCATCTTGGTGCCTTACTTGATGGAGGCAGTGAGATTGCATGAGAGCGGTATTCCGGTGAAGGACATCGACGAGGCGATGCTGGAGTTTGGCATGCCGATGGGGCCGATGCGTCTGCTGGATGAAATCGGTCTCGACGTGGCTGCGCATGTGGCCAAGACGCTTTCCAATGCTTTCCCGGATCGGTTTCCGCATACCGATGCTCTCGACAAGATGGTCAGTGCGGGACACCTCGGCAAGAAAACGGGGCAGGGATTCTACCGCTATGAGGACGGCAAGGAGATCTTGCCCACGACTCATTCAGATCTGCCAAGGCACGAAAGCATCCAGACCAATCTTGCGCTGCTGATCAGCCAGGAGGCGATGCGCTGTCTCAAGGAGGGCATCGCGCGCAACGCGGATGACATCGATCTGGCCATGGTGCTTGGCACCGGCTACCCGCCGTTCCGTGGAGGCCCCATCACTTTCGCCCGGGATACGGGCATCATTGATTATTAAAACCCTCAACTGGAGAACCAAGCCATGAAAACTACTCTGGAAGAATCGAAGCCTGAAGCCAGGATGCAGATCGACACCTCCCGCATGAATGCGGGGCAGCGTGCCGCGCTCGAAATGGCAGAAGCTGCGCGTGATGAACGCCGCAACACCGGAATCGCCGCCGGAATCTTTTTTGGCGAGCCGGATTTTGGCAAACTGCTGCCATTTCCGAAACAAAGCGGCGAAGACCACGATCAGGGCGACGCGTTCCTGCATCGGCTTGAGCGGGTGCTTAATCTCTATGCAGATCCTGATGAGATCGACGCGAAGGGTGAAATACCTGACATGCTGCTGAGCGAACTGGCGCGAATCGGCGCCTTCGGGATCAAGATCCCCGTGCGATATGGCGGGCTGGGGCTTTCGCAGACGAATTATTCGCGCGCGGCCATGCTGCTGGGGAGCCGTTGCGGCAACCTTGCGGCGCTGCTGTCTGCGCATCAGTCCATCGGCGCCCCGCAGCCGCTCATACTGTTTGGTACTGAGGAGCAGAAGGCCAAATACCTGCCGCGCTGCGCCAAAGGCGAGATCAGCGCCT
>NZ_JBAQCR010000361.1:0-5421 GCF_049294395.1 Prosthecobacter sp. | reverse complement strand
CGTGGAACCGCGTAGCGGTGACACAAAACCGCCTTGTCCCCCATCACTCGGTGATGACAAAAGCGCGCACGATGCAGCGCCCTGACCCAGAACCACTCATCACCGGCATTTCATCACCAAGCTCCTGAAATTCGAAAGGATGCGGATTCAGCGCCGCTCTTTGTCTGACATCACTTTGATGACTTATCATCGAGAAGCGCCCGCCATGACCCACCCCTCCCCAACCATCCGCCTCGGCCCCGCCGGATTTCCTTTCTGCGCGACACTCACCACGGCCTCATCATTGGCCGCATCGAATCCTACCACAAGATAACATGAGCGAAAACACCTACTGGGAAAAGACCGACAGCTTTGAGACGAAGCTCCGCCTGCTGGAAGAAGCCTGGAAAAACAAGGACTTCCGCCTCGTCCGCTCGCTCACCGATTCCCTCCGCAGCACCACCCTGCAGGCTCAGGCGGAAGGCGAAGACCACGGCTCCCCCTTCGTCCCCACCGCTCAGTTTGTGGCCGTGTCATCGCTGCCGCCCGCCTGGCGCACCTGGGCTGCCGGATGGCAGTTCTGCAAAGTGCTCACCCTGGATGAAACCATCGGTTTGGATCGCGCACCCGAGCCCGTGGAGGTCCTCCTCAGTTGTTCGGCGGAGCAGGCCGCCTCACTCACCCGCGAAGTCCGTGTCGCCCGCATCCAGCCCGATCAAAGCCTCATCGAGGTGCCCAGCCAAACCCACAGCGAGGTGCGTCGCGGCAAGGAGCGCCAGGCCCATGTGCTCTTCATGGCCGAAGGCGCTGCGCATCTGCGCCAGACCTACCTCCTCTTCTATGGCAATCCCGATGCCGAGCTCCCTGCCTACCTGACCGACCTCGAAACGCGCGGCGAAGGCTACGCGCTCGACATCGAAAACGACGCCTACAAAGCCTCGCTCTCCCACCAGATGGGACAGCTTGAGCGCATGACCCTCAAGCGCGAGCACGGCCTCGAACTCTTCGCCGGCGGCGAAGGTCATGGCGAGCCCCCGGGCATTGACTGGGCCCACGACTACGCCGCCGCCGGTCACTTTCAAAAGCTGCGCATCACCCTGTGGGAGCGCTGCCCCGACTACGAAGTCATTCGCGGCCCCCTCTGCACCATCGTGCGGCGCTGGGGCTTTCCGTATTCTCCCGTTCATCCCGTCTTCTCCCCCAGCCGCCTGCACATCGAGGTCGAGTACCGCTTTTACGCCGGCATCCCCTGGTTCCATAAGATCGGCCGCATGCATGTCATCAAAGAATTCGAAGCCGCAGCTCTGCGCGATGACGAGTGGGTCTTCTCCGGCCAATCCTTCACCGAGATGCTCTGGATGGGGGCCGATGGCAAACTGCAAAGCGGCCCCGTCGATCCCAAGCAGCGCGACAACATCTGGGCCGTCGGCTTTGCCAACAAAGACAGCAAAGACTCCTTCGTCGCCCTCTACCTCGAGCACACCGCCCAGGGCATGCCCGAGCCCAAACATTCAGGCTCGCCGCAGATGTTCTACCGCTGGCACGGCCATGTCTGGAGCCGCTATCCCCTCCCCCAAAAAGTCGTGCCCGCCGGAGCCGTGCTCCACCAAAAGAACGCCTACGTCGCCATCCCCTTCACCGCCGCCGAAGGCCCCGCGAAGCTGGAGTCCCTGCGCCACTGCCTCGCCAATCCGCTCCACCTTTCCCCCGGCGAAATCCCGCGCAACATCACACCGCCCAAGCCCACCACACGCCTCGCCCGCCCCGGCGAAGCCGGCGACAGCCCCATCTCCAAACAAGCCCTCTGGGAAGCCCTGCGCGAATGCAAAGACGAGCAGCTCTACACCGCCGACATCAGCGTCGTCGATCTCGGCCTCGTGCACGACATCCGCGTCCGTGGCGACACCGTCCACGTCATCATGTCCATGCCCCACCGCGGCCGCCCCCGGCTCGGCTTCTTCACCTTCGGCTCCGGCGGCAACTCCAAGCCCGTCGAGCCCCAATTACTGAAAGTCCCCGGCGTCAAACACGTCGTCGTCGAACAAGTCTGGGACCCCGCCTGGTCCTCCAACCGACTGACGGATGAAGGCCGCCGCAAGCTGGGCCTGGAGGGGTGAAGTGATTCACTGGGGATCGTAACTTGCCAAAGCGTCCCGGAGCGCGGACTTCCAGTCCGCAGCACTCCGCGTTCACCCATGCTGCCGCGCGTCTCTTTAGCTTCGCAGCCTCCAGCGTGCCATCCTGCTTGCCACCTGCAGTGTGGATGACTTCTTACTCTGCGCGCTCTCAGTTATTTCTATTTCCATCACTCTCTTCCGCTCAGTGTTCACCTTCCTTAACCGAATGCCATTGTGGCCAGGCATTTTGCCCGTCTCAATCCCGTGCACTTATGCAGCCTCTGGTTTAAACCATTCCGGCAACGCCCGCACTCCATGACCAACCGCCGCCACTTCCTCAGCAAAACCGCCGCTGCCTTCGCCGGTGTCCAAATCCTCCCGCGTTCCGTTTTCGGAGCCAATGAAAAGCTCAGCATCGCCTTCGTTGGAGCTGGTGGCAAAGGCTGGCACGCCGTGCAAAGCCTGCAAAACAACGACAGCGTGAACTTCGCCGCCTTTGCAGATGTGCATGAATCCCGGGCCACCGAGGCGCGCAAAGCCAACCCTTCGGTGCCCTTTGTGTCCGACTTCCGCAAGATGCTCGATCAGCACGGCAAACACATCGACGGCATCATCATCTCCACACCGGACCACACGCATCACTTCACCGCCAAGACCTGCATGCAGGCCGGAAAGCCGGTGTACCTCGAAAAGCCGCTGACGCACAGCATCGCCGAGGCGCGTGATTTGATGGCGCTGGAGCAGCAGACGAAACTCGCCTGCCAGATGGGCAATCAAGGCCACTCCGGCGGCGGCATCCTCGTGCTCGAAGAGTGGGTGAAAGCCGGCGTTCTCGGGAATGTGAACGAAGCCCACTGCTGGGCAGGCCCGATCTGGAGCTACCCCGATGCACGCCCTGCGGAGGAGCCGGTACCCGCCGGTCTGGATTGGAATCAATGGCTCGGCCCAGCCGCGATGGTGCCTTACAGCTCCAAGTATCTGCCCGCACAATGGCGCGGCTGGTTTGAGTTTGGCAACGGCACGCTCGGCGACTGGGCCTGCCACAACATGGACGCGCCTTATCACGTATGGGGTCTCGATTGCCCCAGCCGCGTGGAGATTGAATCGTCAGGCCCCAGCAAGCTCTCCTTCCCGGCCAGGGTCAAGATCACCTACACCTTTCCCGCCAGCGCGACACGCGGCGAGTTCAAGCTGCATTGGTACCACGGCGCAGACCACGCCCTCAAACGCCCGCCGGAACTCGATGCCGCGCGCACCTTCCCAGAGGGCGGCACCCTCATTCACGGCAGCAAAGCCACCGTCCTCATGGGCACCCACGCCGGCACACCTCGCGTGATCCCCGAAGCGAAAATGCAGGAGCTCAGCACCTCACTGCCCAAGGTGAACCTCAAGCGCTCCAACCACTGGGACAACTGGCTTCTCGCCATCAAAGGCCAGGAAATCTGCCGCTCCAACTTCGCCTACGGCGGCCGCCTCACCGAGACCATGCACTTTGGCAACATCGCCCTGCACGTGAATCGCAGCCTCACCATCGATCCCGTCACCCGCAGCATCATCGGCGACGAAGAAGCCACCGCCCTCATGCACGGCCCCGCAGCGCGTCAAGGCTGGAAGGTGTAAGGGGCGTGACAGCACATGCCTGCACTAGGTGCATGGCATTTGATCTCACTACGTTTCACGCTGGACTGTCACTTCCCGCTACGCCAGGGTGACAACGTCGGGCGACTCCTTTCGCCCTCCATCCATCGATGAAAATCGTTCTTTATCCATTCATGGTGCTGGCCGCGTGCGGGCTTGCGCTCAGCATCGCTGCTCATGGCATGGCACTGGCAGGACTTCCCATTCCAGGCGGCGATCTCATCTGGGGGCTTCACGTGGGCGTCTTTGCAGTCTGGATTCCGACTGTGCTTGCTTCACTCGGGATGACCCGCCACGTGAACCGCAAAGACGTTTGGAAGATGGCTCTGGCCGGCTGCCCTGAGTGGATGCGCCGCTCCTTGTACGTTCTCTTCGGCTATGCCATTCTCAACTTCATCTTCTTCATCGTCTCCATGGCCGGGCAGCCCAAGCAGGACCGCAAGAGCGCTTCCACACCCGCCGTAGTGCGCGGCTCTCCGGCCACTGGATGATTTTTTACAGCGCAGCCTTCGCGATTCTCTATTCCCGCATTCACTCGCCGGGGCTGTATCGTGAGCGCATGTGTCCCCAGGAACACACGTCTCCCCCCACCGCCCGCTTTTGTGCGCAGTGTGGCCACGACTTTTCCCATGAAGCGGGAACCACATGACTCTGCGCCGGATCAGCATAAGGACGACACACACCTTCGCCCTATGAAGCACAGCGTCACCGAGCTCCCCTTCAATCGTTTCCTCGGCCTCGAATCATCTGCCGACCCCGCGCAACTCCTCCGCCTCCCCTCCGGCCCCCAATACCTCAATCACCTCGGCACCGTCCACGCCAGCGCCCAGCTCGCTCTCGCCGAAGCCTCCAGCGGCGAATTCCTCCTCCGCTCCCTCGGCCCCGACTCAGCCGTCATCCCCGTCGTCCGCCGACTCGAATCCAAATTCCGCAAACCCGCCCACGGCTCCCTCACCTCCACCGTCACCACCCCACCCGCAACGCTCGACCAACTCCGCGCCGACCTCGCCGCCAAAGGCCGCGCCATCATCAGCGTCGCCGTGGAGTTGCACGACGAGTCCGGCGCCCACACCCTCTCCGCCACCGTCGAGTGGTTCATCACCAAGCTTCCATGAGGATGCCATGAACGATGGGATCTCAGACAAGCTCCGCCGCGCTCATAGAGTGCCGCCATCTCCAAAGCCCACAATCTAGCTGAGCGCAATTCATCCTATGAACACTGACACAACCGCAGAAGCCCTCGTGCAACGCCAGCTCGACGCCTACAACGCGCACGACCTCGACGCCCTCCTCGCCACCTACGCCGAAGACGCCCGCTTGTTCGAACACCCAGCCACCCTCCTCGCCTCCGGCACCGCTCAATTGCGCGCCCGTTTCGCCCTGCGTTTCCAAGAACCAAATCTTCATGCCCACCTCCTCAACCGCATCCTCATGGACCGCTTCGTCATCGACCACGAACGCGTCACCCGCACCTTCCCCGAAGGCCCCGGCACCATCGATCTCGTCGCCACCTACGAAGTCATGGACGGCAAAATCATCAACGTCTGGTTCCTCGCCAGCCCCAAAACACTCGACTCACAATCCTGAACGGCCATGCCATCCAAAACTGAAAACGCCGACCAGTTCTCAACAGCTCGCAGAGCTCTTCAGCCCCAAAGGGGCGACATATCGTAGCCCAGGGTCAGCC
>NZ_JBAQCR010000360.1:0-60211 GCF_049294395.1 Prosthecobacter sp. | reverse complement strand
GGCCCAGGGCGGCCATGGCGGCGGTCATCACGACCGGTCGCACACGGCTGATGGCGCCCTCGCGAACCGCCTCGGCCATGCGCATGCCTTCCTTGCGCAATTCACGAATGCGCTCGACCAGCAGCACCCCGTTCTGAACCGACACACCAAAAAGAGCGATGAAACCTACAAGGGCAGAAACGGACATCGCGAGCCCCGCCAGCGGTAGTACGAGAATCCCACCCACCGCAGCAAAGGGAACATTGAGCAGGATCAGAGTGGCGAGCTTCGCGGAGTCAAAGGCGGTGAACAGCAGGAAGAAAATGGCAACGAGTGTGATGGGCACGACCAGAATCAGGCGTTTGACTGCGCGCTGCTGGTTTTCAAAGGCACCGGTCCATTCCAGGCGAAATCCTTTGGGCAGGACAACCTGAGCATTGACCTTCTGCTGCGCTTCCGCCAC
Organism: Prosthecobacter sp.; assembly: GCF_049294395.1. Taxonomy (GTDB): domain Bacteria; phylum Verrucomicrobiota; class Verrucomicrobiia; order Verrucomicrobiales; family Verrucomicrobiaceae; genus Prosthecobacter. The sequence continues at coordinate 59,769 of NZ_JBAQCR010000360.1, read as the reverse complement.
CAGCGTTCCCAGATCGCGCCCGCGTACTGCGAGCTTCACAGCGGTCAAACGAGCGTTTTCTTCGCGATAGATGCGGGCAAAGCCAGGCTTCACATCCACAGAAGCCAGCGCTCCAAGCGTGAGCCGTTCGCCATCGGATCCGGAAACAGGAATGCGCCGGATGCCGTCAATGCTGGCCACGGAGCGAGGGATCATTTTGACCACGAGATCAAAGGTGCGCTCACCTTCGAGCACCTTGGTGGCGACGGAACCGCCCATGGACGTCTCGATCACAGACTGCACATCCGTCATCGACAACCCGGCGCGGGAGATGGCGGATCGGTCCACGGCGATCTGCACCTGAGGCTGTCCCATGAGCCGATCGGTGCCGACATCAGCAGCTCCCGGAACGGTGTTGAGAATGTCCACGATTTGATCGGCAAGCTGCTGGAGCTTCTCGGGTTCATCCCCGAAGATTTTCACACTCAGCTCGGATTTCACGCCGGAAATGGCTTCATTGACGTTGTCCTCGATGATCTGGCTGAACTGAAACTGCACGCCAGGCACTTCGATGTTGAGCTTGGCCTTCATGGCCTTGACGAGGCCGTCCCGATCCTTGGCGGTCTTCCATTCCTCGCGCGGATAAAGATCCACGGAAGTTTCACTGACATCAAAGCCATTGACGTCAGTGCCATCGTCCGGCCTGCCATTCTGCGTGATGATGGATTTGGATTCCGGGAAGGAGGCCAGCACACCACGGAGGCGCCGCATGATCTGGGCGGACTCGGAGGGCGAGATGGTCTGCGGCAGGAAAGAGCGGATATAGAGGGAGCCTTCGTCCAGCTTTGGCAGGAACTCCGTACCCGTGTGAGAGGAAACAACTCCCGCAACGGCCAGCATGACCACACCGCTGAGAACGACCATGCGACCATGCTTGAGCGCCCAGCCAAGCGACGGGCGGTAAATGCGCAGGAGGATGCGCACGAGCCAGGACTCATTCTCTCCGGGTCCTTTCTTGAGCGCGTAACTGGCCAGCAGCGGCACAATGGTCAGAGCCAGAATGGTTCCAGCTATCAGAGCAAAGGTCAGCGTGAGAGCCATCGGCTTGAAGATTTTCCCTTCCACCCGCTGCATGGTGTAGAGCGGCAGAAAAGCCGTGAGGAGGATGGCTTTGGAAAAGAGGATGGGGCGTCCCATCTGCCCCACGGCCTTGGGCAGCAGTTTGAAGAGGGACTCTTTTTTATCCCGCCGCTCATGCATCATGCGCAGCAGATCCTCGATCACCACCACGGCGGAGTCCACGATGATGCCGAAGTCGATGGCCCCCATGGAAATGAGGTTGGCAGGAATGCCGCGCAGATCCAGCATGAGGAAGGCGCCCAGCAACGACAGCGGCACCACAGCCGCCACCACGAGCGCGGAGCGGATGTTTCCCAGACCGAGAAACATGATGAGGACAAGCAGCACGAGCCCGATGCCGTCAGCCATGTTTTTATGCACGGTGTGCAGAGTGCGGTTGATGAGATTGGTGCGGTCGTAGTGCATGTGGATATGCACTCCGGCAGGCAGAAACTTGGTGTTGATGATGTCGATCTTTGCCCGCACCCCTTCGAGCACATCCATGGCGTTTTCCCCTTTGCGGAGCATCACAATGCCTTCGATGGCGTCATCCAGATCAAAATGTTCGGCTGGAATGCTGCGCCCCACGCGCCCGAGGCGCAGCTGCTCGCCGATGAGCACACGACCCAGGTCTTTGACGCGAATGGGAGTGCCCCCACGTGTCTCCACAGCGATCAAGCCGATGTCTTCAAGCGACTGCACAAAGCCGAGACCACGAACAATGAACATTTCCGGCCCGTGCTCGATGTAGGCGCCGCCCGCATTTTTGTTTCCAGCTGAAAGCGCATCAAGCACCTGACGCAGCGAAATGTCATACGACAGCAGCTTCATGGGGTCGATCAGCACCTGATACTGCTTGGTGGCTCCGCCGAAACCGATGACATCCACGACCCCGGAAACCGTACGCAGCTGGCGCTCCACGATCCAGTCCTGCACGGCGCGCAACTCGGTGGAGGGCATGCTCTTCGGTGCATCCAGCGTGTAACGGTAAATCTCCCCCACGGGCGTGGTGTCTGGCGAGAGGCGTGCGTCCGCATCCGGCGGCAGACTGACGCTGGAAAGCAGCTGGAAAGCCATGTTCCGGCAGTAGGCGCGGTCGGCATCATCTTCGAAAACGATGGTGACCTGCGAGAGACCGAAGAGCGAAACCGAGCGGATGGATGACCGCTTGGGAATGCTGTTCATGGCATTCTCGATGGGCACCGTCACCAGGCGCTCCACCTCTTCGGCGGCACGCCCCGGCAGCAGCGTGATGATCTGCACTGATACATTGGTGACATCTGGATAAGCCTCCACCGGCAGGCGGTTGAAGGCCAGCGCACCGGCGAGCACAAAAAGCACCATCAGCGCAAAGGCGATGGGCCGGTGTTTAAGAACGTATTTGGTGAGCGTGCCCATGACGTTTAGTGTTCGGACTTCTCTGCGCCGGAGTTTGCGGTGCTGGTGTTGGCATCAAGCAGACTCTCCAAAACGAGAGCCCCTTCTGAGACCACCGCTTCGTTGGCATTGAGTCCTTTGCTGACGAAGACATGCCCGGCATCTTCCGCAGCGGTGGTGATCTGATGCATTTCAAAAGTGGTCTCTGAAGCACGCACAAACACGCAGGCTTTGCCCTCCCGCAAGAAGACGGCCTTGATCGGCACCTGCGGCATCTTGGGTACGTGCGTGATGACATTCACATCCACGTACATTTGCGCCTTGAGCAGTTTCTCCGGATTGGACACCATGCCTTTGGCCACCACGGTGCGTGTTTCTGGATTCAGCGACTGCCCGATCACCGTGAGCGCTCCCGGAAAAACCCGGTCGCCATATGCCCGGGAACGAATCTCCAGCTTTTGCCCCACCTGCAGGTTCGACAAATCCTGCTCGCTGACATCCAGATGAACCCACAACGATTCAGGATCTGAGATGATGAACAACGGAGCAGCCACCACGGCCATGCCCGCCAGCATCTGATCAGATCTCACCTCCTGCCCGGGCTGCACATTGCGATCCACAATGACTCCGTCCATGGGCGCCTTGAGTGCAAACGCGCCGTTCACATCTCCGCCGCGCCCGCCCCAGACGGCCAGGCGCTCCACGGCACGATCACGCTCTGATTGAGCGTCATCAAAAGCGTTCTGAGCCGTATCCAGTTCTTTCTGAGGCAGCACGCCCTGCTTCAGCAAATCCCGGGTGCGCTCCAGCACTCTTTTGGCCAGTGCCAGGTCCGCCTCAGACTTCACAGCATCTGCCTGGGCCTGGCCAAAATCCGGCGATGTGATGCGGGCCAGTTCATCCCCCACTTTCACCTTCTGCCCACGCGCACCTTTGATGCTGGCCACACGCCCGGCCAGAGGAGAGAAGACATTCGTGGTGACGTCCTCGTTCCACACCAGCTTGCCGGTCAGGTGCAGGATCACCGTGTCATTCTCCTTCGCCGGCTGAACTCCGATCGACTTCAGCTGGGGATCACCCGCCGTGAAAATCAGATGGGTCTTTTCCACTTTGACTGGAAACGGATCTATCTCAACGACCGGAGCCGGTTTGCAGGACGCCAGCAGCAGCGCCAGAAGCCATGAATATTTGATGATTTGCATGAGTGAGTGGGTTCAGAAGTGGATGATCCAGATGCCGGCGGCGCGATGCAGTTCAATGACCGCCCGGGCATGATCGCTTTGTGCGTCGTAAAAACTCTGCCAGACCTCGTTGGCCTTGCGCTGGGCATCCAGCAGCTCCAGCAGCGATGAGCCGCCGCGCTTGTAGCTGACCACGCGCTTTTCCAAAGCGGCATCGACATCCTTCAAGACGCCGCCTTGATAAAGATCCACACGCTCACGGGCGGTGGTATAGAGGGAAAGAGCCCGGCGCACATCCACTCCTGCCTGAACTTCTGCAGCATCCAGATCCAGCTGAGACTGGCTTGCCTGAGCCTGCGCAGTGGCGATGCCGGCCTTGTTCCGGTTCCAAATCGGAAGGGGCAGAGAGAACTGCAATCCCATCATGTTGTAGTTTGGCTGGGGAGAGGTGGTGTTGCCCGAGTAGGTGCTGTTGGTCCATCCCACGCCCACAGTCAGGTCGGGAACTCGATTCGCTTTTTCCAGCTTGATGTTTTCGCCCGACGCATCACGCCGATGGCGCATGGCCACGAGGTCCGGGCGATTGCGGATGGCGCTGGAAAGCAGTTTGAAGAGATCCGTGCTTTGCGGTGTGACCTCCAAGGTCCCCACGGGCTGCCAGTGAGTGCTGGAAAACTGCGGCCCCAGAAAGGCATTGAGGCCAAGTTCAGCGTTTGTGGCCTGGGCCTGAGCATTGAGGAGCTCGGCCTCATACTGGCGGACTTCGACACGTGTCTGCAACAGATCCACGTCACTGATGTCTCCCGCCTTCTGGCGCTCCTGCTGAGCCTGCAGCAGGTCCCGCAGCAGGGAAGCGGTGCGCTGATACTGGGAAGCCACCCGGCCCATGGCAATGGCGTCTGCATAGGCACCCGAGGCATCCAGCCGCAGATTCTGCAGGAAGCTCTGCAGATTGGAGGCCACCGCCGCATAGTTCTTCCGGGCCACCAGCTGCCGTTCGCGCCGCTTGCCGCCGAGTTCGATGGTTTGTGAGATGTACCCATTGTAAAAACCCGGGAGCTTTTGCCCACCGCTGTTGGAGACATCCCGCATGTTGCCGATTTGCAGCACCGGGTTTTGAAAAACCTTCGAGGCCATGATCTGAGCCTCGGCGATCGACACATTGTAGCGCTGTGACGCATAACCGAGGTTTGAGGCAGCCACTTTGGCCAGGTAATCCTCCAGCTTGATCGGCGTCAGCCGGGAGGTGGACTTGGTCAGTTCGGCCAGGCGTTCAGCGGACGGCCCCTCGGCCTCCTCTGGCATGGCTGTGGGATTCGCAGCAATCGCCTGGATTTCCAGGCCCAGCGTCAAGAGCAGAAGGTAAAGACAGGTTTTCATGGAAGATGGACTCATCAATGACATTTGGGGAGGAAGTTTCGATTCATTCGATGCTGCGCCATGCGTGGCGGCATTCTGCCAATTAAGGCCCTGTGGTGGATGAATGATCCGGTTGTGTTAACTGACGGAGTTTGGCGGGACCCGAATGATCAATGACTGAAAATCGAGGATGGCTTTTCGGGAAAGGTATCGTGAAAAAAGACACTGCCTCACCGTGCACTCAAAGAGTCGGTGCAAAACTGCCACGCATCAGATGGCGGCAGTTTTGACAGCGGACAGTTTGCCTTAAGTTCTTAAAATGGCGGGCTCGATCAACCTCGGATCCAAAGGGTTACTTGAGCTGCTGCTTCCGCAATGCCTCGTTGCTCCAGATCTCCCCGAGAACAGCATCTCCACTCACCACCTGCACATGAAAGCCGTGGTAACGATGTCCGGCCTCCTCGACTGTGATGGAAGACCTGCCTTTGCGCTCCGAATGCATGGGGGTGAAAACAAAGGCCACCTTGGGAGTGGTGAGGTCCGCATACCTGCCGTTGGCATCCACGCTGATTTGGATATCACCGGACTTCTCGACCACGATGCTGTCCGCACCGCGCCGAAGATTGGCGGCAAACAAGGTCCATTTCAGCGTCGCTCCTTCCAGCTTGATGCCGGAGGGGTTGGTGACACGCACATTGAGCCAGTAAGCACGTGTGACTTCGGCTTTTTTCTTGTCGGCGGTTTTGTTTTCGCTGGCAGATTTAACGTTGAGCATGACCGAACCGGCAGACGCAACGCCGGTAAGAAGCAGGCTGAAAAAAATGGAAAGAAGAGTGTTCATTATCAATGAAATTGGAAGACATGATCTCGTGAGAAAAAGCAACTTCGGCATGGACTGACAGAGACCGAATCGGTCCAGCCGTGATGTAAGAATGGAAGCTGGGGCAAAGCACCTGCTCACCAGCTGTGTATAGCAAACCCCGTGCCTGTTTACGGCATTCCCGCTGCGTGTTCAGAGCATTCCTTGGACATGCTCAGCAGCACTTTCTCCCATCATCAACAGCATTCCCGGCACAACCACCGGTGCAGGCGGACACCTGAGCAGACTTTTAAGGTTGCAGCTTCTTCGAGCGACAAAACCAAGTCTGTCTTCTGGCATTGAGCCATGAAATTCAGTCCTGCCAAAATGAATGAATCGCATTCAGTGAAGGAAGGCTCGCGCACTGCGCCCTGCTTCACTTCAGCATCATCGTCATCCAAAACACAGGCAAGGTGAGATGGATCCTTCACCACCGGGGCGCCATGCATTGAACACAACTCCACGCCCAGCGTCAGCAGGACCAAGATGGAGGAGATGTACAAGTACCAGCGCATTATGGGATCGAATCCATGATTAAACGCAAAGTTGTCATGGTGGCTATCACAAGCTTGTAATTTTTTCTTCACCGGCCGCAAGATAATCCTTTAAGCGACGCCGGTCAGGTCAGGCCTGCCAGCTTGCGCCTCAGTTTGCGCATCAAGACTGCATTGCCTTCCAACTCCTCCATCAGCAAGGTCAGCACGTCCAGCGTCTGGCGGCTGATGTGGTGCTCCATGCCCTCCACATCCTCGTGAACGGTTTGCGGATCGAGTCCAAAACCTGCCAGCAGGCGCGTCAAAACCTCGTGCCGCCGCGCGATCTCGGCCCCCACCTTGCGCCCCTCATCGGTCAAAACCACCCCGCGGTACCGCTCATAGACCACAAAACCCTCGGCATCGAGCTTCTGGATCATGTTGGTCACGCTGGCCTGTGAGATCCCCAGATTCTTGGCGATGTCCACCACGCGGGCGTACCCCTTCCCCTCGATCAGATTGTGGATCTGCTCGAGATAATCTTCGATGGCGGGAGAGTGAACATGCGCAGTGGGTTCTTGGCGCTTGGCAGGCATTGCTGAATTTTAGCCGGGGCGTCGGCGGAGGCAAAGCGAATCATTTCGCCGGAAAATGTTAGCCCAGGCTAAAATTAACACTTGTGCTTTTCTCAGCCTGATGTTTTTAGCCCGGACTAACATTCTAATGCGCGCATATCTCACTTTATTCACATGCCTGGCAATTCCCTCGGCCGCCCTTTACGCAGCTGAGCAGCAGCCGGTGCGCCCGCTGAGCACTGACCGCCCGGACCAGACGGAATCCGCCCACACCGTGCCGAAAGGCTGGTTTCAAGTCGAAAGCAACCTGGTCTCCTTCAGCCGCACTTATGGAGCAAGTGAGCAGGCCCAGGACACCTCCCTGTGCGATTTCATCTTCAAATACGGCATCACACATAACACGGACCTGCAGATCGGCTGGGCTCCGCGTCTGCTTCATCGGGAAAAGGATGCCGACGGCTTCCTGACGGACAAAAACAGCGGCAGCGGGGACATTTACCTGCGCATGAAGACCGGTCTGGTGGGCAATGATGATGGCCCTTACGCCCTGGCCATGCTGCCCTGGGTGAAGGTGCCCACCGCCACCACAGGATTCGGCAACAACGCCTGGGAGTACGGTCTCACCATCAATCAGGAGCTCGACATCGGCGGCGGCTGGGCACTCGGCTCCAGCATCTTCCTGGCCATGGCGGTGACGGATGAGCGGCAGCGCTATTTCGAGCCCGGCTTCACCCTCGCGATTGGACGTGACCTGACCGAGAAGCTGGCCTTTTACGTTGAGACCTACCAAGGCTGGCTTAATAGCGAAGAACGTTACTTGCAGTCCTCGTTCGACGGAGGCCTCACCTACCTTGTCACCCCAGACCTGAAGTTCGATGTTGGGATGAACTGGTTCTTCAATGGCAATCAAACGCTGAATCCCTTTGTGGGCGTCTCTTTCCGCTTCTAATTTTATCCCCATACCCATGGAAAACACCCCCGAAACTGGCTGGCGCTCACACATAGGAGGCTCGTTGCCAGAAGTCTTCCGCGCCGTCGCTGCCATGAAAAAGCCAGCTCTGCTGCTCCTCCTCGGCACTCTTGTGGCATGCGGCCCCTCCCCTGAAAAGGTCAGGTCCGGGCCGAAACGCATTCTCACGACCTTCACGATCATTCAGGACATGGCGCAGAATGTCGCCGGAACGGCGGCCATCGTGGAGTCCATCACGAAACCGGGCGCTGAGATTCACGACTATGAACCGACGCCGCTTGACCTCGTCAAAGCGCAGAACGCCGATCTCGTGCTTTGGAACGGACTGGGCCTGGAGCGCTGGTTTGAAAAGTTCCTCCAGCAGGTGAGGGATGTTCCCAGCGTGGTGCTTACAGAGGGCATCGAGCCGATGGGAATTGCGGAAGGCCCCTACACCGGCAAGCCCAACCCGCATTCCTGGATGTCTCCGGCCAACGCTGTCATCTACGTCGAAAACATCCGCAAAGCGCTGGTGAAACTCGATCCGGCCAACGAAGCGACCTACACGAAGAACGCCGCCGCCTACACCGCCGAACTCCGCGCCGTGGATGAGCCTGTGCGCAAAGCCCTGGAGGCAATCCCGGAGGAACAGCGCTGGCTGGTGAGTTGTGAAGGCGCCTTTTCCTATCTGACGCGCAACTACGGCATGAAGGAACTTTTTTTGTGGCCCATCAATGCGGACCAGGAAGGCACGCCGCAGCAGGTGCGAAAGGTCATCGACACCGTGCGGGCAAGCAAAATCCCGGTGGTTTTCTCGGAAAGCACCATCAGCGACAAGGCCATGCTGCAGGTGGCAAAGGAAACGGGTGCGCGTTACGGCGGTGTGCTATATGTGGACTCGCTCACCAGCGACGACGGCCCCGCGCCGACGTTTTTGAAGCTTCTGCAATACAACGCCAACATCATCGTGAAGGCGTTCGCTCAACCCTGACATGCCCGCCGCCCTCCCTCCGCTCGCAATTGAAGTCACAGATGTCACCGTGGCCTATGCAAACGGCCACGTGGCCCTGAACAACGCCACGTTCACCCTCGGAGCAGGCACCATCTGCGCCCTCGTCGGAGTCAATGGCAGCGGCAAAAGCACCTTGTTCAAGGCCATCATGGGATTCCTGCGGCCTGCCAAAGGCGAAGTGCGCATCGCGGGTCGGAGCGTGGAGGAATCGCGCAAGCAAAAACTCGTCGCCTACGTGCCGCAGGCGGAGGAGGTGGACTGGACTTTCCCCGTCAGCGTCTGGGACGTGGTGATGATGGGGCGCTACGGGCACATGAATTTCCTGCGCATCCCGCGGATGGAGGACAAGCGCGTGGCAGAGGAATGCCTGGAACGCGTGGGGATGAGCGGACTCAAAGACCGCCAGATCGGCGAGCTTTCCGGCGGACAAAGGAAGCGTGTCTTCCTGGCCCGTGCGCTGGCACAAAAGGGACGCATCATGCTGCTGGACGAACCTTTCACCGGCGTGGACGTGCAGACCGAAACCGCCATCATTGAACTGCTGCGGGCCTTGCGCGAAGAGGGCCATATCATCCTCGTTTCCACCCACAACCTCGGCAGCGTTCCTGAGTTTTGCGACCAGGTGGTGCTGGTTAACCGGACAGTGCTCGCCTTCGGCCCCACCGAGATCGTGTTCACTGAAGACAACCTGACCCGCGCTTTTGGAGGTGTGCTGCGCCAGTTCCACTTTGAGCATTCCACCATCCAGGAGCATGACGGCCGCACCGTGAAGCTGCTCACTGACGACGAGCGCCCGCTCGTGTTTGGCAAGGACGGCCATCTGGAGTACACGGACCGCCAGGGACGCGAGAAACTGGTGAAGAAGCGGGAGATGGAGGTGGGCGAATGACGGAACTCCTCACGCCGTTTCAATACGAGTACATGGTGAAGGCCATTCTCGTCAGCGGCCTCATCGGCGGGGTGTGTGCGTTTTTGTCCTGCTTCATCACGCTGAAGGGATGGTCGCTGATGGGCGATGCATTGTCTCACGCGATCGTGCCCGGCGTATCGCTGGCCTGGATGCTGGGCCTGCCGTTTTCCGTCGGCGCCTTCGTCGCCGGCATTTTGGCGGCGCTGGGCATGGGCTGGGTGAAGCACAACTCGCGGCTGCGGGAAGATGCGGTGATCGGCGTGGTGTTCACCAGCTTCTTCGCCCTGGGTCTGCTGCTGCTCTCACTGTACCCGAGCAATCTCAACCTGCGCACGATCATCTTTGGCAACATTCTTGCCATCTCCGATCCGGACATCCTGCAGGTGCTCATCATCTCCGCAGGCGCCATCCTTATCCTCGGACTCAAATGGCGGGACCTGCTGCTCTACTGCTTTGATGAAGGCCACGCACGCAGCATCGGCCTGAACACGCGCTTCTTGCACTTCCTGCTGCTCGCGCTGCTCTCCGCCACTGCGGTCGCAGCCTTGCAGACGGTGGGCGCGTGCCTCGTCGTCGCCATGCTCGTCACTCCCGGGGCCACGGCCTATCTGCTCACCGACCGCTTTGGCAGAATGCTCGGCATCGCCACCCTCACCGGTGTCTTGTGCGGCGTGGTGGGCGCGTATGCCAGCTACTTCCTGAACGGATCCACCGGTGGCTGCATCGTCGTGCTGCAAACCGTCATCTTCCTCATCGCTCTCGCCTTCGCTCCAAAACACGGCCTGCTCGCGGCCCGCGCCCAACGCCGTGCCGCCTCCGCATGAACCTCCTCGCCCCGTTTCAATACAGCTTCATGAACGAGGCGATGCTCGTCGGCGCCCTCGTCGGGGCGGTTTGCGCCGTGCTCTCCTGCTACCTCGTGCTGAAAGGCTGGTCGCTGATGGGCGATGCCATCTCCCACGCCGTTTTGCCTGGCGTTGTCGGGGCCTACATGCTGGGGCTGCCGCTCGCCATCGGGGCGTTCGTCTCCGGCCTTTTCTGCGCCACCGCCACAGGCTGGATCAAATCCAACACACGCATCAAGGAGGACACAGTCATGGGCATCGTCTTCACCGGGCTGTTCGCGCTTGGTCTCGTGATGTTCACCAAGGTGGAGACCGATGCACACCTCAATCACATTCTCTTTGGCAACATCCTCGGCATTGAGCGTGGGGACATGATCCAGACGCTTGCCGCATCGCTGCTGACCCTCGCCGTCATTCTTTTCATGCGCAAAGACCTATTGTTGTTCTGTTTTGACCCTGCCCATGCTCGCGCCATCGGCCTGAACACGAACCTACTTTACTACATCCTGCTGGCCGTCCTCGCGACCACCATCGTGGCCTCGCTCCAGGCCGTCGGCATTATCCTCGTCGTGGCCATGCTCATCACCCCCGGCTGCACCGCGCGGCTGCTGACTGATCGTTTTGATCACATGCTGTGGATCGCCGCCTGTTCCTCCGTGCTCGCCAGTTGCCTCGGTGTCTATGCCAGCTACTTCATGAACGGTGCCACCGGTGCCTGCATTGTACTGGCACAGGCGGCCATGTTCGCCCTCGCCTTTGTCTTTGGCCCCAAGCACGGCCTGATCGCCGCGCGAAAACGGCTGGCTTGACGATTCCCATACGCACCGCCATATCAGCGGTCTTATGCGCATCCTTTCCGGCCTTCAACCCAGCGGCAGACTCCACATCGGCAATTTCTTTGGCATGATGGAGCCTGCACTCAAGCTGCAGCATGAAGGCGACGCCTACTACTTCATCGCCGACTACCACTCGCTCACCTCCGTCCAGGACGGCAAGGCGCTGCGCAGCTACGTCCGAGAGCTCGCCGTCGATTTCCTCGCCTGCGGCCTTGATCCGGACAAATGCGTCTTCTTCCGCCAGAGCGACGTGCCGGAGCACTGCGAGCTCTCATGGATCCTCAGCACGGTCACTCCCATGGGCCTGCTGGAGCGCTGCCACAGCTACAAGGACAAAATCGCCAACGGCATCTCCCCTTCACACGGCCTCTTTGCCTATCCGGTGCTCATGGCGGCGGACATCCTGATCTATGACAGTGATGTCGTCCCCGTGGGCAGAGATCAGAAGCAGCATGTCGAGGTCACCCGCGACATCGCCATCAAGATGAATGAAACCTTTGGTGCAGGACTCTTCAAACTACCCCAGCCGCGCATTCAGGAAACGACTGCGGTCGTCCCCGGCCTGGACGGGAAAAAGATGAGCAAGAGCTACAACAACACCATCCCGCTGTTTGAAGAACCCGGGCCGCTGAAAAAGAAGATCATGGGCATCCAGACCGACTCCACGCCGGTCGAAGCCCCCAAACCCATCGAAGGCAGCAGCATCCTCGCCCTCTACAAACTGGTGGCGTCACAGGCTGACTACGACGCCATGGTCGCCGACCACCTCAATGGCGGCGTCGGCTACGGCGATTTCAAAAAGCGCCTCCTGCAAGGCGTGACCGACTACTTCGCCCCCTTCCGCGCCCGGCGTGACGAAATCCTCGCCGACAAAGGCTACGTGGACAAAGTCCTCGCAGAAGGCGCTGAAAAAGCCCGCGCCGTCGCGCGCAAGACTCTCAGTCGTGTGCGCGATGCGGTGGGCCTGGGTTGATACCCCTTATCCTTATCGTCTCTTCTTCGGCTGCTGCGACGCACGCTTGTGGCCATGCCCAGGCTTGCGCGGCGGTGCAGAAGGCCGCTTGGGATCACGGCTTGATGGCCCACGCCGATCCTGACGTTCCGGATCGTTGGAACGCGTCGGTTTGCCACGCTGCGGCACGGGCATGAAATCCACCTGCTTCTTGATGGTGTCCACCTTGTAGATCTGCACGACGAGGTTGTCCCCGATGCTGATGACTTTGCGCGTGTGACGCCCCGTGACCTGACGCGTGGCAGGATCAAAAACATAGAAGTCATCCTGGATCGAGGAAAGCGGCACGCCACCGCTAAGGCCGAGATCCGGCACATCCACGAAGAAGCCAAAGTTCCGCACATCGGTGACGAGCGCGACATAGGGCTGCGGCTTTTTCGAGACCAGCTGCGCCTTCAGGTAGGCGTAGAGTTTGACCTCCTTGCTGTCGCGTTCCGCATCCGACGAGTTCTTCTCAGTCGTGCTGATGTGATCCGCAATCTGCTTCGCGACACCCACCTGCAGCTCCACCTTGTCGAACAAGGAGCGGTGCACCACGAGATCCGCGTAGCGACGAATCGGCGAGGTGAAATGGGTGTACTTGGTCTTGGCGAGACCGTAATGGCCGAGCGGCTCCACGGCATAACGCGCACGCATCATCGAGCGCAGGAAGCCGATCTTCAATGCAGGACCAATCGGCAGCGTGTCGAGGCGGCTGAGAAGCTTCTGCACCTCAGGCCGATGCGTGAGATTTCCGCAGGGCACGCGGTGGCTCAGCACATCTTCGCGATAGTCATTGAGCCGCTTTTCCTTGGGCGATTCGTGAACGCGATACACAGAGGGCCGGTCCAGTCCCATGAGGCGTCCTGCGACGGCCTCATTGGCCAGCAGCATGTATTCCTCAATCAACTGATGCGAGACATCGTTCTCAATGCGTTCGATGCGCAGCACCTTGCCGTGCTCGTCGAGGCGGATCTTGTTCTCCGGGAAGTCGAGATCCAGCGAGCCGTTCTTGAAGCGCAGGTGGCGCACCTTCTGCGCCATAGCATGCGCATCGTGCAGCATCTGCTCGGTCTCATTGTTCGGCGGCACCTGGATGGCGGCAAACGCCTCCTTGTAGGTGAAGCGGCGCTTTGAGCGGATCACGGCAGCATAGAATTTCGAGCTGACGACATGGCCATCTTTGGACAGCACGAACTCCACGCACTTCGTCAAACGATCCACGTTCGGCTTGAGCGAGCACAGCTCATTGCTCAGCGCCTCCGGCAGCATCGGAATCACACGATCCACAAGGTAGGTCGAGTTGCCGCGCTTCCTGGCTTCGATGTCCAGCGCACTGCCCGGCATCACATAGTGCGACACATCGGCGATGTGCACCCACAGCTGCCACTGATCTCCCTGCTTCTGAAGGCAGATGGCATCGTCAAAGTCCTTCGCATCATCCGGGTCAATGGTGATGACGTTGTGCGAACGGCAGTCAACGCGACCGGCGCACTCTTGCGCGCTCGGCTGGTTGTCAGCCCGCGACTTCGCAATGGTGTTGGCCTCGTGCAGCACGTTCTTCGGAAAGTGCAGTGGCAAATCATAATGGCGCAGCACGGAGAGCATGTCCACGCCCTCTTCATCCGGCGGACCAAGCACCTCGATGATCTCGCCCTCGGGCGCTGTCTGCTTGGATTCCCACTGGGTGATTTCCACCACCACTTTGTCGCCAACGTTGGGTTTGCGGCCCACATCGCGCGGCTCCGAGACATAAATAGCCCCGGGCAGACGCGGATCATCCGGCGTCACATGCAGGAACTGTTTCGAGCGCTGAAGGGTGCCTACGAACTGTGTCCGCTTGCGTTCCAGCACGCGCACCACGCTGCCAATTTTGTCCGCCTGCCCTGGCCTGACGTCGAGGCGCACCAGCACCCGGTCGCCATGCATGGCGGTGCCCGTGTTGCTTTCCGAGATTCCAATCTCTGTGATACCCGCCTCATCAGGCTGCACAAAGCCACGGCCGCCCCGCGTGATCTGAATCACTCCGGGCACCAGATCAGCTTCCTTCGCCACAATGTAGCGATTGCCTTTCGTGCGTACGATTTTACCCTGTTTCTCCAGGCTTTTGAGCAGGCTTTGCAATACCTGCTGTTGATTGGGCTTCATGCCCAGTTGGGAGAGAAGCTCTGGCACATTGGAGGGTATGTAATCCTCACTGCCGAGCAACCTCAGTAGTTTCTTATCCATCTTATTCTTACCTATCTAATCAAGCCACCTTCGCATGTCGAATGATTCCGTCAATGAGAATTCGGGGGCAGCCGAAACTCACGGTTCAATCGCAGCTTCAATTTTCGCATCACTTCATCCAATTCCTCCCGCACCGCGACCAGCTCTGGCTCCAGTGCTTGATTGACCGGTGTTGAAGCCACACGCTCGTAGCGCTCCACCAGCGCCAGCCCATCCTCACGCAGTCCGCTTTGTTCGATCAAGCCGCGTACTTTCTCCACCAGCGCACGCGTCTCGATGATCATATTCGTCGCCTCAGCCTCGGTGGTTTCACCGCGTTCCACACGACCCAACTGCTGGCAGTTGAACAGACGGCACCGCACGGGCCTCTTCTCATAAACGGTGCAGCGTTTCTCCCGCAGCGCGGAGCATGGCTGTTCCATGTAATACTCCCCGTCACGGCAGCGGATTTTCAGTCCCAGCTTTCCCAGTTCCGCAGGCACCTCCCCCGGCTGCATCCGCACGATCTGAAACATCGTCCCGTCACAGCACATCCCACACGCCGCACAAAGGCGCGACGCCGCAGCCGCTGAATCTTCAGTACTCATGTTCACTCACGCTTTCGAGCTGCCAATTTGAGCACTTGAATCGTGCAGTCCACATTCAGTTCCAAATCGAGCGGCAGCCGTGTTTTGACGGGCCCGGCACTGCCGCGCGCGCGCCAGTGGTTGATGCACATGCCCAGCGTCGCCAGATCGGCAGGATCATTCAAGACATGGCCGTTGATGCCGGGGTCGATCAATTCGCCGGCACCATTGAAACTCGTTGTGACCACCGGAATACCGCTGGCCAGCGCCTCGCTCACCACATTCGAGCAGGGTTCATAAATGGGCAGGAAGGTCAGCACATCAGCAGCGGCATAAGCAGCTTCCACATCATTCAGCGGTCCGGTGAGAATGACGTTCGGCGGAACCTTGCCGCGCATGCGATCCCGTGTGACGACAAGCAGTTTGAGCTGCGGATCATCGCTGCGCCCGGCCATGAACTTCAGCAGCCAGGGCAGCCCCTTGCGCTCCCAGCCGGAGCCGACAAAGACCAGCACGAAATCATTTTCTGCGAGCCCAAAGCGTTTCCGCGCCGCAGACCTCGACACGTTCTGGAAACGCTGCACATCCACCCCGTTGCGGATCGTGTGCACTCGCTCCTGCGGGAAAGAGGGAAAATGCTGCGCGATCTCTCCACGCACCATTTCAGAGTTCACGATGATGCGCTGCGTGTTTGCCGGATCAAAAGTTTGCGCCTCAAGCGCCATCATGTTGCGATGAAACGCCCCCAGCCCCACCAGCGGTCGCTTCCACCAGGGTGCGAACTGTTTGCGCCGCTGCAGCCACACGCGGTGCAAGCCGTCTCCTGCGCGATAGACATCCTGCTTCAGCGTGCGCTCCAGACTGAACACACAGTCAAACCTCTCGTGCTGCAAAGCGGCGTTCACGGCCTCCGCAAAACGCCGCGGACGCTCCGCGCGCGATCCCTCCACAGGGACACCGTGAAACTGCACGCCCGCCGCCTGCCCCTTCCATTTTTCCGCAAACAGATGCGTCTCATGCCCAGCCGCAGTCAAGGCCCCCAGCAGCCGCTGCACGTACAGCTCCGCGCCTCCGGTGGCGGAGAACTGTCGGCGGATGAGGGCGAGTTTCATGCGAGTGGCGCAAACGTCCCGTTTGCGGGCGGGACGCTTGAATTAGGACTGCTTGGACCGCCACTGCTCAAAGCTCTCCTTCGGAGTGCGAAAAACCGCACCGCAGCGCGGGCAGTGAATCTGCGCCACGCCGTCGGCAAAAATGTGGTCCAGGTCATCCTGCGGCAGGCGCATGATGATGGGCATCAGGCGCTCCACGGAGCAGCCGCATTCAAACACGTAGCCGCGAGTTTCCAGCAGGGTCAGGTGCTCGTTTGTTTCAATGGCGAGCACCTGCTCCAGCGTGAGTTCGGACAGCCATTGCTCATCGCAGTCCGGCTCGGCGGAGATTTGCACGAATTCTTCATCCTCCAGCCGGAAAAAGCGTGTGAGTCGCTGCTCGCTGGTGGTGTAAAACGTCTCCACCGCCTTCAGCATGTCATCGCCATGAAACTCGATCATGCTCTGACGCGGCGCCTGATCCGGGCGCGTCGTCTGGGAGATGAACATCGCCTCGCCCTCCTGACGCACGTCCTCGGTGAAAACCCGGCCCGCCACACGGCCAGGGCGTGAGCTGCCGGTGACAAACACGTTCGCACGCTGCGGCTCTTTGACGTGGATGGTCCACGCACAGCTTTCATCCTGCGGACGCGAGCAGAGATGCAGTGCCAGCGCAGCCAGCGCGTCCTTCAGCATTTGATCCAGCGACTCCGCATTCTGCAGGCCGTACTGCATCAGGTGCAGGTAGTAATCGAGATAGAGCGGACTGAAGCGCCCCCGTACCAGCAGCGCATTGCGCTTCCGCACGAAGTAGGAGCGGAGGTCCACCACGGAAAGATCCGGTTCAAGCATCTGACTCATGTACAGCTTATCTCACCGGATGAAAGGGGGCGCAAGTGGCGCGGGAGTCACTTCCCCGCCATGCCGCGGAATTTTTGCCGGTAGGCGCTCGGGGTCGTCCCCATCACCTCGCGGAAGCGGCGGTTGAAGTTCGCCAGGTTGCGGTAGCCGCAGTCCATGGCGATGTCCGTGATGTTTGACACATCTTCCGCCAGCATGCCGCAGGCACGTCCGATGCGCACCTCGTTCACATACTGCGGCACCGTCTTGCCCGTGCGCGAGTGGAAGAAGCGGCTGAAGGCCCCCAGACTCAGGTGCGCCAGCTTCGCCAGACGCTCACGGTCGATTTCCTCCGTCAGATGCGTGTGAATGAAGTCGATCACACGCTCCATCCGCCCCTGGTCGGCAGATTCGAGCTTGGGCTCGAAGTTGGAGCTGGCCAGCGCCTTCAAATCTTCTGAACCGGCCAGCGCATTGAGGATGGCCAGCAGTTCGATCACCCGCGCCAGCCCCTCGCTGCCCGCGAGACGTTTCATGTGCTCCGTCACCACCGCACGTGCAGCACCACGCACCTCCAGGCCGCGCGCCGCACGCTGCAGCAGCCGCTTCACCGGCTCCATCTCCGGCAGCGCCATGAAATCGCGCCCAAGAAAATCCTCGTCGAACCGCACGATGATGGCATTCACCCGCCGTGCCTTCGCGTTCACGTCCTGATGCCACACATGGGGCAGATTGGAGCCAATCAGCACGATGTCTCCGTCAGTGAGCGCGCTGATGTTGTCCCCCACCACCCGATGCCCGCGGCTCTCGATCGCCAGCGTCAGCTGATACTCCGGATGAAAATGCCAGCGCGTCCCATAGTCCAGCGCACGCACCGTCTCACAGTGGAACGACTCCCACTGACGCTTGGGGACTTTCTCGAAAACAGGCTTCATGGGGGAAAGTTGACGGTGGTTTACGATTGTTGACGGTAGTTGACCGTTGTTTGCAGCAAGCCAAACAACGAGCCCCTGACCAACAACAGTAAACCATCGTCAACCACTGTAAACCACCGTCAACTCTGGTTAGACGTCGTCGTCCTTGTCGTTGTCCCCGGCCTTCCGGCCACGCAGCTTGGCCTCCATGAAGGCATCGAGGTCACCGTCCATGACAGCCTGTACGCTGCTGGTCTTCTCGCCGGTACGATGGTCTTTGACCATCTGGTAGGGCTGGAAGACGTAGCTGCGAATCTGGCTGCCCCAGCCGATGTCGCTCTTCTCGCCATACTGGCGGTCGATCTCGGCCTGACGCTTGTCTTCCTCGATCTGGTAGAGCTTCGCCTTGAGCATCGCCATCGCTTTGGCGCGGTTCTTCGGCTGGCTGCGTTCGATCTGACAGGCCACAATGACACCGCTGGGAATGTGCGTCAGACGCACGGCGGTTTCCACCTTGTTCACGTTCTGGCCGCCTTTGCCGCCAGCACGATAGGTGTCCACGCGCAGATCTTCATCCCTCACGACAATGTCGATCTCCTCTTCGGAATCGGGCGTCACGTCGATCGAGGCAAAACTCGTGTGGCGCTTCTTCGCCGCATCAAAGGGCGAGATGCGTACGAGGCGGTGCACCCCGCGCTCGGTCTGCAGGAAGCCAAAGGCGTTTTCACCAATGATTTCGAGCGTGGCGGAGCGCGTGCCCACGTCATCCCCCGCTTCATGGTCGATGAGTTCCACCTTGTAGCCACGGCGCTGGCACCAGCGCTGGTACATGCGCATCAGCATGTCCGCCCAGTCACAGGCCTCCGTACCACCAGCACCGGAATGGATGGTGATGAACGCATTGCCACTGTCAAACGGCCCGCTGAGCAGCTGGCTCAGTTCAAAGCTGGAAACATCCGCGCTGAGCTTTTTGTGCTCCTGCTCCACCTCATGCCAGGTGTCTGTGTCACCCGCTTCTTTGGCCAGCTCGATCAGCCCGTCAAAATCCCCGGCACGCGTTTCCAGATCCTGGAGCGGTCCGATTTTCTTTTTGATGACATTCGTGCGGTCGATCAGCTTGCGCGCCGCGTTCGCGTCATCCCAGAAGCCAGGGGCCGCCATGCGGTCCTCCAGCATGGCCAGTTCGTCTTTTAATTTCGGGACGTCAAAGATACCTCCGGAGCTCCCCCAACCTTGCCTTGAGAGCCGTGGTGTCGAGGGATTGAAGGTCGGTGAGGATGGTCTTGCTGGTCTTTTCCATGCAGCGTAGATAGCGGCTTGGCGTGCGAGTTCAACGCCTTTTGTCATCATGGAAAAAACCGAGGCCATCCTCATCGGACGCACGCGCTATGCGGAGAGCAGCCTCATTGTACAATGGTGCTCGCCGGAGGCAGGCCTGTTCAAAACCATCGCCAAAGGTTCCCTGCGGCCCAAATCACCGCTCTACGGCGTGCTGGACTTGTTTGTCTCCGCCGACCTGCGCTTCGTCCGCAGCAAATCCAGCGACCTCCACACCCTGGCCGAGGCCCGCTGGACCAATCCCCGACTGGGCCTGCGCGAAAGTTACGGCCGCGTTCTCGCCGCCACCTACCTCGTCAAACTCATCACCCTCGTCGCCGAGACCGACTCTCCCATCCCCGAGATCCACGAACTCCTCGTCAAAGCCCTCGACTACCTCGCCGCGAAGGATCCCGTGCCCGCCCTTATCACTCGCTTTGAGCAGCGCCTCGCCGAAATCCTCGGCATCATCCCCGAAGGTGAAACCGGCATGGCCGCCGCCGCCATCGAAGACAGCTTTCACCGGAAACTGCCCGTGCAGCGCCGGCAGCTCGCGGATTGGATGTCGAAACATTGAACTCACCAATCAATAATGCGCCTGTTTCATTCCAAGACGCACGGCTTCGTCACCGCCATTCTGGCTTTGGCCTTTGCGGTGATCAATGCCTTTCCAGCGTATGGCCCGCCGGCCTTTCGCTACACCGGCTCGGATCCCAAACACCTTGTCTGGAATTTTGGCTGGCCATTCCCGTGGGTCATCTACGACAAATTCAATCCGCCCAACTGGTTCTCAATTTTTGGATCAGGACCTCTGTTAATCGTTCTAATCATTCAGATCGCAATCATCGGCGCCTGTCCGGTTCTGTCTTGGATGATGCGGAAAAAGGATGCATGAAATTGCTCCTACTTCAACGCCGCCTCGATCGCGGCCATCAGCTCCGATGAATCCGGTGCCACATCCGAGCCGAAGCGCTGCAACACCTTGCCGTCCTTGCTCACCAGAAACTTCTCAAAGTTCCAGCCAACTTCACCACCAGCAGCGGTTTGCAGCGCAGCATACAGCGGATGCTTGCCATCCCCCTTGATCGCCACCTTGGCAAACATCGGAAACGTCACCTTGTAGTTCAGGGAGCAGAAGCTTTTGATCTCCGCCTCGCTGCCCGGCTCCTGACCGCCGAAATCGTTGCAGGGAAAGCCCAGCACAGCCAGGCCTTTGCCGCTCATCTTTTCATGCAGCGCCTGCAGTCCGGCATACTGCGGCGTGTAGCCGCACTCGGAGGCCACATTCACAATGAGCAGCACCTTGCCCGCGTACGCCTTGAGCGTGGTGTCTTTGCCGTCGATGTCCTTGATGGCAATGTCTTGAACGTTGGTGTCAGCAGCGAGAGCCATGGAAGTCATGAGGAGGGAAAGGAGCAAGGTTTTCATGTGGAAAAAGGAACGTGGCAACTGCCACCTTGGTTTCACCTCATTCCACCATGCTCAGGAAGATGTCCTCCAGCCGCCGCCCGCGCTTTTCGTGATCACGGCGCAGCTCTTCCAAAGTGCCCAGCGCAATGAGCTTGCCGTGGTGGATGATGCCGATGCGGTCGGCCAGCTCTTCGGCGATGTTCAGCAGATGCGTGCTCATGAGCACCGTGGTGCCGGCCTGGCTGCGCTCCTTGATCTCCCGTTTCACCGTGCGCGCATGGATGGGGTCCAGACCGACCATCGGCTCATCAATGACGAAGACCTTCGGATCATGCAGCAGCGCGCTGGCGATGGCGAGGCGCTGCCGCGTGCCATGGCTGAGGTTTTCAATGCGCTGCCTTGCGTACTCATGCAGGGCAAATTTGGTGAACAGCACATCCGTCTGCGCCTCTGCATGGGGCGGATACATCTCAAACAGCTCCGCAATGAACTCCATGAACTCGGTCGACGTGAGTTTTTCGTAAAACACCGCCACGTCCGGCACATAGCCGAGCAATGACTTTGCCTGCATGGATTCCAGCTGAACATCGTGGCCGCACAGCTTCACACGCCCTGAGTCCGGCTTCATCAGCCCCGTGAGCAGCTTCATCGCGGTGGTCTTGCCAGCACCGTTCGGCCCCAGAAAGGCGAACAGTTCACCGGGCTTGATGGTGAGATTCAAGCCATCCAGCGCCCGCAGCTCGCCATAGTTCATCGTGAGGTCTTCAATCTCGATCATGCTTCAAAAGGGTTCGAATCAGTGCACGGCATCCTGCAGTCCGTGGATGGTGGGTTCCAGCAGCACGTAGTCGTCGGGAAGATCGATGCGCGCAAGCTCACCAGCCTCGGTGAAGATCATTTTGACCTCGTACATACCCATGATCGGCAGTGTCAGCACAAAGCACTTCCGCTGCCTGCCTGCGAGCATCATCATCCCCTCACGCGCCTGCAGTTTCGTGGTCTCCTTGTCATTGTGATCCGGCTGCTTGCCCGCTTTAGGCATGCCTCCCCCCAGCAGTGAGAGCATGGCCAGCGCACTATCCTGACCGGCCCCCATGCCCATGAGCAGCTTCACATCCTGCGAATTCATCAGCACACGTTCGCCCTGCTTCACCAGCACTTCGGGCGCCGGCGCTGTTTCGCTCCAGGTCAGGCGCATGCTCGCATCTCGCTGCGGGAAGCTGGCTTTGATGGCCAGGTTTTGCCAGCGCTCGCCATCGGCCAGCGTGCAGCCAAGACTCCAGCTCGCCATGATGCTGCGCACCTGGTCCTCCGGTGCCACCTGCTCCACAGCCCCATGGGCGATCAGGTCATACACGGCCTCCTGATTCGACTTGGTGCGGCGGTTCACCTGCAGATTCGCATGCCCGATTTTTTCGCGCTGATGGTAGAGATGCAGGGTGCAACCAAAGGATTCCGACTGCCGCAAAAACAAATCCATCACCATGCGCGGAGGCACGATGGCAAAGCGTGAGGCCTCGGGGAAATAGATGTCACGCACCAGCAGTCCGGACATCACCGCCCAGAAAATCACCGCCAACACTGCCGCCACACGCCAGATCATTGCAGAATAGTAGTCAGGAAATGCGCGCACTGGCAAGCACTGCGGCATTTGGCTGCAAAAAAACTCGCCACATCAGCCCGCGTTTGCCACGATGCCCTCATGCGTCTGCTGCTCGCCCTTCTCCTCACCTCCCTCACTCTTTCCGCCGCCGATCAACGCCCACCGAATGTGGTGCTCATTCTGGTTGATGATCTGGGCTACGCCGATCTCGGCTGCTTTGGCGCGGAGAAGATCAAAACGCCGCACATGGACAGCATGGCATCGGAGGGGATGAAGTTCACCAGCTTCTACGTGGCTCAGGCTGTGTGCAGCGCCTCACGCGCGGCGCTGATGACCGGCTGCTACGCCAACCGCGTCGGCATGCAGGGTGCCTTGAATCACACGAGCAAGGAGGGCATCCATCCCGACGAATTCCTGCTGCCGGAGATGTGCAAGGCACGCGGCTACGCCACCGCCGCCTTCGGCAAATGGCACCTCGGCACCGACCTGCTGTTCAATCCCCTGCACAACGGCTTCGATGAATTCCTCGGCATTCCCTACTCTAACGACAACAGCAAATACCACCCCTCCCTGGCGCAGGAAATGCCGCCCCTGCCCTTCTACGATGGATTGAAGGTCATCGAAACCGACCCCGATCAAAGCCAGTTCACCCACCGCTTCACGGAGAAAGCAACAAGCTTCATCGAGCGCCACAAAGACCAGCCCTTCTTTCTCTACGTCCCCCACGTGATGCCACACGTCCCCATCTTTGCCTCCCCTGCCTTTCGCGGTAAATCCAGCGCCGGACTCTACGGCGACGTGGTGCAGGAGCTCGACGAGTCCGTGGGCCAAATCTTCGACACCCTCAAGCGTTGCGGCATCGATCAAAACACCCTAGTCATCCTCTTCTCCGACAACGGCCCTTTCCTCAGCTACGGCAATCACGCCGGCAACGCCAAGCCTCTGCGAGAAGGCAAGCTCACTACCTTCGAGGGCGGCGTGCGCAGCCCCTTCATCGCCCGCTGGCCCGGCCATGTTCCCGCCGCTCAGGTTTGCGATGAACCGGTGATGGAAATCGACCTGCTGCCAACCATCGCCACCTTGATCGGCGGAAAACTCTCCGAGCGCAAAATCGACGGCCAAAACATCCTCCCTCTGCTGGAAGGAAAACCAGGCGCCAAGTCCCCGCATGAAGCGCTGGCCTTCTACGGCGGCGATGAACTCCAGGCCCTCCGCAGCGGCCCGTGGAAACTGCACTTCCCACACCCCTACATCACCGTGGATGGCGAACCGGGCCGCGATGGCAAACCAGCGCGCTTTGGCCAGATGAAACCCAAGGCGATCACCCAGAGCGGCATCGCCGGCATTGCCTCCCGCCACGGCTACCGCGTCGAAAACATCGGCCTGTCACTCTACAATCTCACTGACGATCCCGGTGAGACGCATGACGTCGCAAAAGATCACCCCGAGATCGTGGAACGCCTCCAAAAGCTCGCCGAACCCACCCGCAAGGAACTGGGCGACACCCTGCTAAAAATCAAAGGCACCGAAAACCGCCCGCTGGGTCTGGCTCCTTGATATAACGCGACAGCGTCCCCGGACTGCGGCGCTTCAGCGCCGCTCTCGAGCGTCCCTTCCCATCAAGCAAACACCACCAATCCTCACCGAGCCGCCGCCCGCTCCTTCGCAATGGCCTCGCGAATACGTTCCATCCGATTTGCAGGACTCGGATGCGAGCTCATAAAATCCGACCCGTTCGCGCCACCGCTGACTTGGGCCAGGATTTCCATCACGCCAATCAGCGCTTCCGGATTGTAGCCCGCCTGCATCATGAACCGCACGCCGAGCGCATCGGATTCCGATTCGTCATCCCGGCTGAACTTCATCACGCGCCATTGCGCCACCATGTTGGCAATCTGCGCCCCCGAGTTGTTGTGCCCGTCGGAAAGCAGCACGCCAAGCCCCTGCGCCAGACCGCTCCAGAGCTGGGAATTCGCCATCTGCTCGTTCGAATGGCGGCCCACCACGTGCCCCATCTCATGCCCCAGCACACCCGCGAGTTGGTCTTCAGACTTCAGTCGGCGAAACAACGCCTCGGTGATGAAAATCTGCCCGCCGGGCAGCGCAAACGCGTTCACTGTTTCGGTGTCGGCCAGCAGATGAAACTTAAACTGATACGAGGTCTCCCTCGCTGCGGTGGAGGCGATCAAGCGCGCGCCCACCCGGTCCACCAGCGCCCGGCCCTTGGCATCACGCGAGAGCCCGCCGCTTTCCCGGATCATCTGCGGCGCTGATTGCAGCCCCAGGGCGATCTCCTCCTGCGGCGTGGCCAGCGCGAGTGCTTGCTTCCTGCCAGTGAACTCATTTTGATAAGAGGTGGTGGCGATCCAGTGGTAAAGCAATGAACCAACGATGATGAGCAGCCCCAGGATGATGCGCGGGTTGATGCTTGGGCCGTTGCCTCGCCGGTCCTCTCCAAAGACGGAAATGCGGTTTGTATTTATGAGTCTGCGAAATGTGGAGATCATGGATCGCTTTATACTTCATGGAAAATTCTTGAGCCAGCAGGTATTTTGCGGCATGGCAGCTCATGTCGTTGTTTCAGGATCATGATCAGACGGTGGATTGGGGCCGCAAAGGCTCGCAGGCGGTTGTGACGCTGGCATGCCTGTTTGTCGTTCTCACCGGCCTGAAGGTCGCCGCCAATGTGCTGGTGCCCATCGTTTACGCCTTCTTCCTCGCGGTGCTCAGCTACCCGATGGTGCGCTGGCTCCGCAGACACAAAGTCCCCGCGGGCCTCGCCTTGGGCATCACCATGCTGATGAATCTCGGCTTCCTTGCGGGCATGGTCACGGTAGGCGTGCGCTTGCTCATCAGCTTCTGGAGAGATCTGCCGCATTATCTGCGCGGCTTGGAGAAGTATTCGAATGACCTCGGAGCCTGGCTCGAACTCAAGGGCGTGGCTGACGCCAAGACAATGCTGGGCGGTGTCTTCGACTGGAACACCCTCATCGGCTACGCCACCAAGCAGGATGTGATGGGAAACCTCACCGGGTTGCTGGGCACCACCTTCGGCACCCTGGCCACTTTCCTCGCCAGCCTCATCATGATCATCATCGTCATGATGTTCATCCTCATGGAGGCCCATGGCACCCAGAGCCGTCTGCAAGCCGTGCAACTCTCCGGCGGCCCGGATCTCACCGGCCTCATGCGCAGCGCGGACGACATCCAGAAGTACCTCGGCGTCAAAACACTCATCAGCGCACTCACCGGCCTGCTCGCAGGCTTCTGGTGCTGGTTCTTCGATCTCCACTACCCGCTTCTCTGGGCCCTGCTGGCGTTCTTGTTCAACTACATCCCCGCCGTGGGCAGCACCGCCGCCTGCGTGCCCGCCATTGTGGAGGCACTGGTGCAGCACGGCCCCGGCACCGCCGTCTTCGTCGGCATCGGCTACGGCGGCATCAATTTCTTCCTCGATAACTTCGTGCAGCCCACCATGCTCGGCAATCGCTTCGGCATCTCGCCGCTGGTGGTCATTCTCTCCGTCATCTTTTGGGGCTGGCTCTGGGGCCCGCTGGGCATGTTCCTGGCCGTGCCTCTCACCATGGTTCTCAAGGTGCTGCTCGACAACAACATCGAATTCAAGTGGATCTCCGTCGCCATGTCCAAGAAGAAAGTGCGCCATGGAGAAGTGGAGGTGGCGGGCTATGACCTCCAAATGAACGAAGAAGAAACCATCGGCAGCGGCGCGAGCACGGAGATGCCAGGGCGGGACAAATAAGCAGCCAAACTGGGCTGCACACCTGTGCCACTTCGACCTTTCATTGTGCCAGTGATGCACTCAAAAGGGGACCGGGAAACGTATTAAAAAGTGGCCTAACCTAGACAAATCAGGCGTAGCAGCCCATGCCATGCCTGTGGCATGCTTCCAGCAAGAAAGTCCGAGAAACAACCATTCTCCCACCCACCATGTCTCCCGAAAAATTCACCGTTAAGCTCCAGGAAGCCTTCAATGCCTCACAGTCCATCGCCACGCGCCATGGGCATCAGGAGTTGAAGCCGAGTCACCTCATCCTCGCCTTGCTTGAGCAGGAGGGTGGCATCGCCACGCCCCTGTTTTCAAAAGCGGCGGTGAACCCGGCCGCCGCCCAAAATTTGCAGCCTGGCATCGAAGCCCTCCTCGCCCGCCAGCCCAAAGTCAGCGGCGGCACCAGCGGCCTGCATCTCTCCAATGAGATGCGCGAGCTCATGACCAAGGCCGAGGACGAGCAGAAAAAGCTCAAGGATGAATACCTCAGCGTCGAGCACGTCATCCTCGCCCTCTTCAAAACGAAAACTGAGCTGTCCGATCTTCTCAAGCAGGCCGGCCTCACCTACGACACCGTTTCCAAAGCCCTCACCGCCGTGCGCGGCAGCCAGCGCGTGGTGGATCAGGACCCCGAAGGCAAATACCAAACCCTCGAAAAATACGGCACCGATCTCACCGCCCGTGCCAAGCAGGGCAAGATTGATCCCGTGATCGGCCGCGATGAAGAAATCCGCCGCGTCATGCAGGTGCTCAGCCGCCGCACCAAGAACAACCCCGTGCTCATCGGTGAGCCCGGCGTCGGCAAGACCGCCATCGCCGAAGGCCTCGCACGCCGCATCGTCGCGGGTGACGTGCCCGATTCCCTCAAGGGCAAACGACTCATCAGCATGGACCTCGGCGGCATGATGGCCGGGGCGAAGTTCCGTGGCGAATTCGAGGAGCGCCTCAAAGCCTTCCTCAAAGAAGTCACCTCCAGCGAAGGCGAGATCATCCTCTTCATTGATGAGCTCCACACCATCGTCGGCGCCGGCAAAGGCGAAGGTGCCATGGATGCGGGCAATCTGCTCAAGCCCCAGCTCGCCCGTGGTGAACTGCGCTGCATCGGCGCGACCACCCTCGACGAATACCGCAAATACATCGAGAAAGACCCCGCCCTGGAGCGTCGCTTCCAGCCGGTGAAAGTCGGCGAACCCAGCGTGGAAGACACCATCGCCATCCTGCGCGGTTTGAAGGAGCGCTATGAAGTCCACCACGGCGTGCGCATTCAAGACGGTGCCATCATCGCCGCCGCCACCCTGAGCAATCGCTACATCACTGATCGCTTCCTGCCAGACAAGGCCATCGACCTCGTGGACGAAGCCGCCAGCCGCATCAAGATCGAGCTCGACTCCATGCCCACCGAGATCGACGTCATCGAACGTCAGGTCATGCAGGGCGAGATGGAGCGCCAGGCGCTGAAAAAGGAAAAAGACGCCGCATCCAAGGCCCGCCTCGAAAAACTCGACAAGGAGATCGCCGATCTCAAAGAAAACTCCTCCGCCCTCAAAGCCCAGTGGATGAAGGAAAAGGAATCCGTCGATGCCGGCCGCAAGGTGAAGGAGGAGATCGACCGCCTGCGCACCGAGCTGGAACAAGCCCAGCGCCGTGGCGACTTCGGTCGCGCCGGTGAGATTCAATACGGCCTCATTCCCGATCTCGAAAAGAAGCTCAGCGCCGCCCCCGTCGAAGCCTCGCAGCCGCGCTCAGCTCACTCCTTGCTGCGTGAAGAAGTCACCGAGGACGACATCGCCCGCGTCGTTGCCAATTGGACCGGCATCCCCGTCTCACGCCTCCAGGAAGGCGAGCGCTCCAAGCTCGTGAAAATGGAGGAGCGCCTCAGCCAGCGCGTCATCGGCCAGAAGGACGCCATCACCGCCGTCAGCAATGCCGTGCGCCGTGCGCGTGCCGGCATTCAGGATGAGAACCGCCCCATCGGCAGCTTCCTCTTCCTCGGCCCCACCGGCGTCGGCAAGACCGAGCTCTGCAAAGCCCTCGCCGAATTCCTCTTCGACGACGACAGCGCCATGACCCGCATCGACATGAGCGAATACATGGAGAAGCACAGCGTCAGCCGCCTCATCGGCGCGCCTCCCGGCTACGTCGGTTACGAAGAAGGCGGCCAGCTCAGCGAAACCGTCCGCCGCCGCCCCTACAGCGTCGTGCTCTTCGATGAAGTCGAAAAAGCCCACCCCGATGTCTTCAACGTCCTGCTTCAAGTCCTCGACGACGGCCGCATCACCGACGGCCAGGGCCGTACGGTCGATTTCAAAAACACGGTCCTCATCATGACCAGCAACATCGGCAGCAACGCCATCCAGGACGTCAGCAATCCTGAGCAGCGCGATGCCCTCGTCCGCGACAGCCTCAAGCAGTTCTTCCGCCCCGAGTTCCTCAACCGCATCGACGAGATCGTCATCTTCGACCGCCTCGACGCCGCTCAGCTCGACCAGATCGTCAAGATCCAGCTCCAGCGCGTCATCGACCGCCTCGCCAAGCAGAACATCCACCTCACCGTCACCGACGACACCACCCGCTACCTCGCCGACGCCGGCTTCGATCCCGTCTTCGGTGCCCGCCCCCTCAAACGCGCCATCCAAAAACACCTCCTCGATCCGCTGTCACTGGCGGTCCTCGAAGGCGGCTTCAAAGACGGCGACCACATCACCGCCACGATGAAAAACGGGAAGGTGGAGTTTGTGAAGAAGTGACGAAGTGCGGAATAAAATCGAGGCAAGCTGTCGAGGACAATTGAAGAATTTACTCGCAACTTGCCATTCGATTCATTGCCGATAGGCTTCATCAAGCACGCCGCCCATCTCGTTCCAATGCCGTCAAATGCTACAGTAGTAAGAGAAGAATTGATCGATATCGTCAGAAAACTGGACGCCACCATTGATTCACCGAAATTGAAGAAGCTTGAGGAGGCGGGGGAGCGGCTCAAAAAAGTTGGCAACGATGCAGACCGCGCCTTTTCCGGATCGTGGATGGGTGACCATTCAACCATTTACTATAAGGGGATCAAACAACCGCCTCCTGGAGCGTCATTTGACTCTGAATGGGGGCTTGTACATGGCGTTCAAGATGGCTGGCTATTATATGACCCTCATGAATTGAAGCTCTTAATGTACGAAAATGCGGAGATTGAAGATCGGGATGCATTGAATCTCAGTGTTGAATCGACGTGTGACTCATTTGCCGATTCAAGATCCGCCATCATTTCTTGCCTTTCAGTTTATGCCCAGAGCAATACAGATCGGTTTCTTGATGGAATTCGAACTGAGGTTGAGGGCAAGAGCCTGCCCTCCAAGACGACCTTTATTGAGTTGCGGCGACCAAAATCATTTTTTACGCGCGACTCTTCGGCTGTTTCACAGGGACAGCGAATACCACCTCATATGCATATACTAAGCGAGGCATTCCGAATTGTAGCGATTCTCAATGCTAATCGCCATTTGCGAAGGCTTGCAGCAAACGCGGCCTCACATCTTGATAGAGTTCAATCTATGACTGAGACAAAAGCGAAGACAGGAACCACGGTTTTCATAGGCCACGGCAGATCACAACTATGGAGACAATTAAAGGACTTCATTCAAGATCGACTTCATTTGCCGTACGATGAATTCAATCGGGTTTCACCCGCAGGAACCACGACAGTTGCAAGACTTGAATCCATGCTCGACGAGGCATGTTTCGCCTTTCTTATTTTGACAGCGGAAGATGAGCTGAGCGATCTTACGAAGCATCCGCGAATGAATGTAGTTCATGAGCTGGGATTATTTCAGGGACGTCTCGGTTTCAGTAGGGCTATAATCCTGAAGGAGGAAGGATGTGCTGAATTCAGCAATATTATCGGTTTAACTCACATTTCCTTTCCTTCTGGAAATATACAGGCGTGTTTTGAGCAAATCCGACAGGTGCTCGAACGGGAAGGCCTTTTGAAATAGTACCTCCCGAAAATACTCTGGAGGACATCAAGAAGCGTCGCATTGTTACCCCTCACTCCTTCGATGCCATCTACTTCCGCCGCGCTCTCTTCGGCTTCTCCGGCACCAGCGTCATCTGCGGCGTCACCTTGATGCCCATGCGCTTGTAATAGTCGAGCATCTCCTCCGTCGCCTCCCGGCTGGCTTCGAGGCCAATGCGCACCATCTCCGACATGTTCATCGGCGGAACCTCCTGAAGTTGAGTGGAAGCAAGCATGGTTTGGAGCTGTTCGAGGGTGTGCGTGCTGCTGTCCGCAATCTGACGATGCGGTGGTGAGGCATTGTCCCACATCACCCACTCATCGGCAAGTGGCACATAATCCGCGATGAAATGCTTTCTGCTCCTTTCAAACCTTCGGCGCACATCATCCTCAGGCACGTGATGGCCGCCGATTTTGACACGCAGCGCCACGCGCCCGACGGCCTGATCGCCCGAGCCAATCATGATGTAGTGCAGCAGAAAGCGGTAGCCCTGCGCCTTCGCCTCCCGAATCATGGCGACATACGTTTTGCCGCTAAGCGTGGACTCAATCGCAAAGCTGGCCTTGGCTGCGATCAAACCACGCGCCTCCTCAATCAGCAGCCTCCCAGCCTTGAAGGCCGTGAGGCTCGGATCCAGCGGCGAGAGACCACGCGCAATTTCATCGGCATTGAGAAACCGCATCAGTCCGAGGCGCGGCAGCAGCTTGCGCGCCAGCGTGGTTTTGCCTGCCCCATTGCAACCACCAAGAATGCAGAGTGTCGGTGTCATGACGGTTTAGTATGATCTTCCACAAAATCACTCGGACACAGCCGCTTCACCCCCTTCGTCAGCGGATTCTGATCCTTGCGCCCATGCACATACAGCGCCGTCCACTCCGCTAGCCGACGCCCGAGAATGCAACACGCCTCCTGCGTCTCCTCCTCTCGTGGAGCCTTTGAAGCCACAGCCCCATAGTGCAGCGTCATCTTCTTGCCCGCGTAATCCGTCACGCCAAAGACCAGAAACCCAAAATTCATCAGCACCGTCAGAATCGACTGACACGCCAGCTCCATGCCCCCGCCCCAGCCGCCTGCGCTGCTGAAAGCACACGCGATCTTCCCATCCACCTCCAGCC
This sequence comes from Prosthecobacter sp., assembly GCF_049294395.1. Lineage (GTDB taxonomy): Bacteria > Verrucomicrobiota > Verrucomicrobiia > Verrucomicrobiales > Verrucomicrobiaceae > Prosthecobacter. The sequence goes on along the minus strand of NZ_JBAQCR010000360.1, from coordinate 28,428 downwards.
ACTTGTCCGCCATCGTCTCATCCCAGAAGCGCTTCATCTTCCACGACAGAATGCCCATGTTCGTCGGACTGCCCACCGCAAGCCCATCACACCAAACGACATCCTCCGCCGTCGCCTCATCCACATGCCTCACCCGCACCTCAGTCTCCGGCACCTGCTGCACTCCTTCCGCCACCAGCGCAGCCATCTTGGCGACATTGCCGCTGCGGGAATCATAGAGGACAAGGATCTGGTTCATGGCGGAAGATCAGTAAAAGGGCGCGCTGCACACACACGCAGATGTTCGATGATAGACTCCCGGCGGCCAGGATAAAAATGATCGCCAAAACTGAAAAGGGCATTGGCCAGCCATAGCAGTCCCCAGCCACCTAGAGGAATAATGACCGTCCAGACCATCAGCAAAGAAAACAAAAGGATGACACCACAATAGAATGCCATGAATCCCTGGACAAAGCGGTTGTGTGACATGCATCCGACAATCCGGCTCCCTCCCTCGGCGGCTTCAACCCTCCCGCGAAACAGAGGCTCAAAATCATCACGCATGTACGGGCATTTCCAGCGGACGCGGATGGTGCTCCCAATCACGTTGCCTTGCGCCGACCCCGGACTCATCGAGAAGGTCTCCCCGAAAGATGCGTAGATGCGATACAGCAAATCCTCTGGCGGCATACCAGACAAAATGACTGTCTCAGGCCCGTCCTCAAAAAACTGACGCACCTTCGGAGGCAGCAACCGCCAAAGACTTTGCATGAATCCATGATGCTCTCACGCTAGATCCCTCTTTTCATGAAGCAACCCACCAGTTCCAGCGTTTGGATGGAACTCATGAAGTCGCTTTTCATCCTCACCTTGCTTCTCCTCGGCACCTTTGCCCACGCAGCGGACAAGCCAAACATCATCTACATCCTGGCCGATGACATGGGCTACGGCGATGCCGGCTGCTTCGGTCAAAAAACCCTGACCACGCCAAACCTCGACAAGATGGCCGCTGAGGGCATGAAGTTCACCCGCATGTACACTGGCTGCACCGTCTGCGCGCCTTCCCGCTGCGTGCTCATGACCGGCCTGCACACCGGCCACTGCCGCGTGCGCGGCAATGGTGAAGGCCACATCCCGGACGAAGACCTCACTCTGCCCAAGGTGCTGAAGTCCGCCGGCTATCACACCGCCTGCATCGGCAAATACGGCCTCGGCAAACCGCTCCCGCTCGACGATCCCCAGCGAAAAGGCTTCGATGAATCCTTTGGCTACGTCGGCACCAGCCACGCGCACAACTTCTACACCAAGGCCCTCGTTCGAAACGGCAAGATCGTGGACCTGCCCAACACCGTCATCCCCGGTTCATTCAAGGATGCGCATGATTATTCCGACAGCGATCTCGTCGGCACCGGCGTGGCCCCGCTGGACGGCCGCAAAGCCTGGGTCCCCCAGTTCCTCGCCGACGATGTGCAGCGCTATCTCGGTGAGCGCGCCAAAGCCAAGGATCCCTTCTTCCTCTACTACGCCTTCAACATCCCCCACGCCAACAACGAAGCCGGCAAGAACTCGCCCCTGGGCCACGGCATGGAATCCCCCGACTACGGCGAATTCAAAGACAAAGACTGGCCCGACGCCGAGAAAGGCTTCGCCCAGTTCATGCGCTTCCTCGACAACGAAGTCGGCAAGGTCCTGTCTCGCCTCAAAGAACTCGGCCTCGCAGAAAACACCCTCGTCATGTTCTCCAGCGACAACGGCCCCCATCAGGAAGGCGGCCATCAAAGCGACTTCTTCAACAGCAACGGCAACTTCAAAGGCATCAAACGCGACATGACCGACGGCGGCATCCGCGAGCCCTTCATCGCCTGGTGGCCCGGCAAGGTCAAAGCTGGCGCAGTGAGCGATCACGTCAGCGGCTTCCAGGATCTCCTGCCCACCGTGGCCGAACTCAGCGGTGCGAAGATCACAGCCGAAACCGACGGCATTTCCTTCGCGCCCACCCTCCTCGGCAAATCAGGCCAGCAGCAGCACTCGCACCTCTACTGGGCTTTCGATGAACAGGGTGGCAAACTCGCCGTGCTGAAGTGGCCTTGGAAGCTGATCCATCTCAACACCGGAGCCACGCCGAAAAACACCAAAGCCAAGGGCAAACCCAAACCTCTCGAAAAACTCCTCTACAATCTCGAAACAGACATCGGCGAAGAAAAGAATCTCGCCGCAGAGAAACCCGAGATCGTCGCAGAGCTGGAAAAGCTCATGCAGTCCTCATGGCGCGCGCCGTAGCGCACCCCGCAGCATGCCAAAGCCCCCGAGCACAAACAGCAGCGGAAACCAAATGGAATACAGCGCCGCACGCGAGCCATGCTGCAGCACGGCTTCATCCGGCGCCGCCGGATTCACAAAGCAGGTCTGATTCGATCCCGTTGGATACTGCTGCTGCTTCTGCACCGCGTCATCGAAATGCAGCGTCGGCGCGGCTTCCACCTGGCGAATGCGCATGCTGCTGTGCTTCACACCCTGCACCTCATATTCGTAGCGCACTTCCACCCGGTGCGCAGGATCTGAGTGCGGCGTCGGCCTCTCGCTCACGATGCGGGATGAAAGGATGCGGCATGGAATCTGCGACCACTGCCGCGTGATTTGTGCCTTCTCATATGACAACCACATCCGCCACGCAAAGAACGATCCTGCCACGATGAGGAACAAACCCATCGTGCAAAGCCACAAGCGGCCTGATTGAGATGCAAATTGATTCTGCGACATGCGTTCGGGAAGCAGGCTTTGACTACGCTTCACGCGTGTTCCATACAGAGATGTATTCATCTCGCAAATATTCCACATGTCTGAACCTGCTCCCATTTCGATACGTCCGCCACGCTGGCTGCTGAAGCCCGCCGTGGAGGGCGCTGCCGAGCTGGCGGCAGACATGGGGCTGTCTCCACTCATGGCGCAGCTTCTCGTGCAGCGCGGCCTTACCTCCGTGGAATCGGCGCGCGACTTCCTCGTGCCAAAGCTCGCCACCCTCGGCGATCCCACCGTTCTGCCCGAAATGATTCCCGCCGTGGCTCGCATTCTGCGCGCGGTTGATGAAAAACAAAGTGTCGTGCTTTATGGCGACTACGATGTGGATGGCGTCACGTCGATGGCGCTGATGCATCTCATCTTGAAGGCCTACGGCCTCGAAACGCATCTCTTCCTCCCCACGCGCATGGAGGAAGGCTACGGCCTGAGTCACGATGGCATCGCCAAATGCTACGAGCAGTTCGGCAAACCTGACCTTTTCATCGCGCTCGATTGCGGCACCACCTCCTTGAAAGAAGTCGCCAAACTGCGCGCCGACGGCGTGGACTGCGTCATCATCGATCACCATGAGCTCTCCCCGCAGGGTCGTCCTGAATGCCTCGCGCTGGTAAATCCCAAGCTCGGCAAAGACTACCACTACTTCTGCACCGCCGGTCTTGTGTTCAAAGTCTCGCACGCCCTGCTGAAGGCGCGCATGATCGAAAGCTATGATCTCAAGGAAACGCTCGATCTCGTGGCTCTCGGCACCGTGGCAGACCTCGTCCCGCTCATTGATGAAAACCGCCTGCTCGTACGGCGCGGTCTCGAAGCTCTCGCACAAACGACACGCCATGGCCTGAAAGCCTTGAAGCAGATCGCCGGTGTGGAAGGCCTCGTGCAGACCCATCACGTGGGCTTTCGCCTCGGCCCCCGATTGAATGCAGCGGGCCGGCTCGACACCGCAGCCACCGCCCTGCAGCTGCTCCTTGCGACAGACGCCACCAAAGGCGCCGCACTGGCTGAACTGCTCGAAGCCCACAACAAGGACCGTCAAAACGTGGAGCAGCAGGTGCACCTCGAAGCCGAGGCCATGCTCGCCAACATCGGCGAAATCGACAAGGTTTCCGCCATCGTACTGGCCTCGCGCAAATGGCATCCGGGAGTGATCGGCATTGTAGCCTCACGCATCTCGCGGCTGTGCCACCGCCCCACGATCCTCGTGTCCATCAACGAAGATGGCATCGGCAAGGGCAGCGGACGCAGCATTCCTGGCTTTTCGCTCGTCGAAGCCATCGACATTTGCCGCGATCACCTGCTCGGCGGCGGCGGCCACGCGATGGCGGCCGGCATCTCCGTCCATGAAGACAAGATCGACTCCTTCCGTGCGGCGTTTCAGGTGGCCGCACGCGACGCCCTGAGCAAGGAAGCCATGACCGCCCTGCTGGAACTCGATGCCGAGGTCAAGCTGCGCGACCTCTCACTGAGTTTCTTCGAAAGCTACAAGCTCCTCGAACCCTTCGGCCAAAAAAATCCAGAGCCCCTCTTTCTCTGCCGCAATGTGAAGCCCAAGCTGCCGGGCCGCACCATGAAAGAGAAGCACCTGCGCATCATCCTCACGCAGGAAGGCGCCTCCATGGAGGCCCGCTGGTTCAATGCGCCCATTGGCAATCTCCCCCCCGCCCCATGGGATGTCGCCATGCGCATCCAGCGCGGCTGGTTCCGTGGCACGGAGCAGTGGCAGCTCACGCTGGAGGCGGTTCGCACCGCTGAATCCGTTCAGCGTGGGTGAAACCGGTAGTGCCCCGTGATCGGAAACTCAAACAGCCGGCTCTCATGCTTGGGTCCCTGGCCGATGTTGTGGACAATCCAGGGCGTCGTACCGCCATCCGCCGCCGGCACCACGATCGCAATGTGCGGCAGCCTGCCCGCAACCGTGCAGGTGATCAGATCCCCCGGCAGATAATCTGCGGCATTTTGCGTCACCGGCAGGGCCGCCCCACGCCGCTTGAAGAAGGTCTGCAAATTCGGCACACGCCGGTGATCAATGTTTTTGTCCGTTGAACTCAGCCCCCAGTCCTTCGGATACGCCGCAAACGCCCGCCGCATGTCCTCATGCACCAGCTTTTGCAGATCAATGCCCAGCGCCCGGTAGCTGCGGATGACTTCATCCGTGCACACCCCCGTATCGGCAGGCACATCGCCATTGGGATAATCCAGCACCACATAGGCGGGATCGTAGCGCACCGTATGCTGCACGCGCTCCAGCGCCGCCTTCACCAACCGCTCCGCAAAGGATGGCGCACCAGTCTGCGCACTGCATACCAGAACGCAGGCCAAAAACAGGAAGCTGAGTCGAAAGAGGTTATTCATGCCCCACTTCGACACCGCCGATGAAAGTCCGTTGAACTTCCAGCCGCCGGTTGAGCACCAGCACATCCGCCAGCTTCCCCTTCTCCAGACTTCCGCACGTTTTTCCCATCCCCGTCCGCTCCGCCGGCGTCAGGCTCGCCATGCGCACCGCATCCGGCAGCGTGGCCGAGGTGCTCTTCTTCATATGCCGCACCATGTGGTCCAGCCCCATTACTGAACTCGCCAGCCCCTCTCCCGGCACAAATCCCACCCGGCCATCGCTCTCAAAAAACGAGCCGTCATCCTCCGACCCAAACCGGTAGCGCCCCGGCGGCATGTCCATCGCACGGTTGCAGTCTGTCACCAGGCACAGCCGCTGCGCCCCCTTCATGCGAAAGGCGAAATCCAGCAGCTCCGGCGCCAGGTGCATGCCATCAGCAATGACCTCCGTGCTCATTTCCGCCGTGGCGAGGACGAACTGCTCCATGCTCGCCTGCATCGGCGTGCCAAATCGACTGCGCAGGGAGGCCACCGAGCTCATCGCGCACCAAAAATGATCCACATGCCGCATCCCAGCCTTGAAGGCACTCGCCATCTCCGCCCAGTTGGCATTCGAATGCCCGCAGGTGATCAGGCAGCGCTTCTTGCGCGCCATCTGATAAAACGCCTCAGCCCCCGGAAGCTCCGCCGCACACGTGGCGATTCGCACCAGATCATCCCGAAACCACCGCGCATACTCCTCCGCTTCTGGCGCACGCCGCCCTTCACGCGAGTGGCACCCCACCTTGTCTGGCGCAAAATACGGCCCATACAAATGCACCCCGGCAATGCGTGATCCATGCCCCGGCTCCCAGCTTCGCTGCGCCTGTCGGCACGCTCCCAGCATCGCCATGATCTGCACCGGCGCGCCCGTCGTGGTCGTGGGAAAAATCGAAGTGGTGCCATGCCGCGCATGCACCTTCAGGGCCGTGCGCACCGCCGGCACCGTGCCGTCCATGAAATCAGCCCCCGCACCGCCATGCACATGAATGTCGATGAACCCCGGACTGATGTAGCCACGCTTGGCATCCACCACGACCGCGTTCTTCGGCGCAGCGATGCCCTTGCCCACGGCCTTGATCCTGCCGCGTTCACACAGCACAGCTCCATCCGCGATCAACCTGTCCGGCAGGATGAGCGTGCCGTTTTGGATGAGCAGCGGTTGGGCAGGCGGCTTTTTCATAGCAGCGTGAGCGGATTGACGCGTGTCTTCAGCGGAAACGTCACCCGCTGACCATTCATCCGGTGGGATTCAAAGATGGCGCTCACCATCTCAATGGTCTCACGCCCCTGCTTCGCATCAATCAGCGGTGCCCGGTTTTCCCGGATCGCGGCGATCAGATCCAGCCCTGCGGTTTCATGACTGGCAACCTGAGCCCCAAGATTGGCAATAGGTTCCGGCTTGTTAACACCACCCGTAGTGATGGGCTGCCACTGGCGCGGCTCTTTGACGGCGGGATTGAATGGACTGCCGAGACAGATGTGAGCCACCGGCTCCTTGTCGATGCGGAAATCGATGACGCCTTTGGTCCCAATGATCTGCAGGCCAAAACCCGCCTCTTTCGTGCCGGCACTTTGCACCGAATCAAAAAACATGGGCACGCCATTCGCCAGCTCAAACCTCGCATGCACCTCGTTGCCCGCCAGCGCACCGATGCCTTCATCCCCCTCCTTCACATCCGTCTTCGTGATCGGCTTGCCATCCTGCATCACCACGGCGCTGCACGCCTGCGGTGCTCCTCCAAAATACGTCGCGAGGTTGAACAGATGCGTGCCCAGCACCCAGAGATCCAGCGAGCCACCCCGCGTGTCCTCCTTGCCCCGCCCCCGCATTTCCAGCACCCGGCCGATCACACCGTCCTGGATCAGTTTTGCAATCACCGGCAGCACCGGATGGTACCGGTTGCGGTGCGCGATGGCGATCTTCGTCCCCGCCTTCTCAGCAGCGGCGATGATTTCATCCGCTTCCGCCAGGCTGCGGCAAAAAGGTTTTTCAATGTAGATGCCACGCGCCCCCGCCTGAATCGCCGCCAGCAGCATATCGCGATGCTGGTCAATGTGACGCGGACCGATGGCAACGATGTCCGGCTTCACCTCGCTGAGCATGGCGCGGTAGTCGGCAAAGCCCTTTTCAACCGCCAGCTTCTTCAGCTCGGCCTTGAGCCCCTTGTCATCCGCATCCGCCACCGCCACGATTTCGACGGCAGGAATTTTGAGCCACAGGGTGTCGAGGCCGTGGCCAAAGTTGCCACGTCCGGTGTGACCGATGACGGCAACACGAAGTTTGGAGTCAGCCGCAGCAGCAAAGCTGGAAGCAGCGAAAACAGCAGGCAGAGAGGCGAGAAGATGGCGGCGGTTCATGCGAATTCATGAACGTCACCAGCATGTCCAAACACGCAATCAGATCCATTTTGAAGCATTCACAGCCCCGGCGGGTCATACTTTGCGATTCTGGAGCCACCTTTTGAGTTTGTTTGTGGCAAATTGTGTCTATTCATCCCACCGCGTCCGCTCCCCAACCGCGCAGAGGACATTCCCAACCCCCATGTCAGAGATCCAAGTGCATGCCGCTGGCGACTCCGTGCCGGAGTTGAAGCAGCGTATTCGCGAACTGGCAGGCATGCTGCATGCCTGCCGTCTGCGCCTGCCCGATGCACCCGCAGAGGCCGTGCGCGAAATGGCGGAAAGCGAGGAGCGCTTTGCTCTGGCGGTGCGTGGCACCAATGACGGCATCTGGGACTGGGACATCCGCACCGGCAAAGTGTTTTTCTCCCCACCGTGGAAAAGCATGATCGGTTACGAAGACGAAGAGCTCGAAAACGTCTTCGCCACCTTCGAAACTCATCTGCATCCCGAAGATCACGACCGCGTGATGGCCACCCTGAATGATTACCTGGCAGGCCGCATTCCGCGTTACTCCGTGGAGTTCCGCTTCCGCCACAAGGACGGCAGCTGGCGCTGGATCCTCGCCCGTGGTCGCGCCTTGCGTGATGAAAATGGCACCCCCTACCGCATGGCCGGGTCACACACGGATGTAACCGAGCGCAAGCATGACGAGGAAGAGCTGCGTCAGGCGCGTCGGGCCGCCGAGTCCGCCAACAGCGCCAAAAGCGCCTTCCTGGCAAACATGAGCCATGAAATCCGCACCCCGATGAACGGCGTCATTGGCATGAGCGAACTGCTGCTCGGCACGGATCTCAACGAAACCCAGCGCGAATACCTGGAAATGCTCAAGCTTTCCGCCGACTCCCTGCTGGAACTGCTCAACGACATCCTCGACTTCTCCAAAATCGAGGCCGGTAGAATGGAGCTCGACGCCCACGAGTTTGATCTGAACGAGGTCGTCACCGAGATCTCCCAGGCCATGGGCATTCGCGCGTTTCAAAAGCGCCTGGTGTTCCTCCATCACATCAGCCCGGATGTCCCCCTGCGTCTGATTGGCGATGACGGCCGCCTCCGGCAGATCCTGGTCAATCTGATCGGCAATGCCATCAAGTTCACCCACAAGGGCGGCGTCACCATCGAGGTCAGCTTGGAATCTCAGACTGCCGACATGGTCACGCTGCATTTCAAGATCAACGACACCGGCATCGGCATCGCCGCAGACATGCGGGAGAGCATCTTTGAGGCCTTCACCCAGGCGGAGCAGTCCACCTCACGGCGCTACGGCGGCACCGGCCTCGGCCTCGCCATCTGCCATGATCTCGTCGCTCTCATGCATGGCCGCATCTGGGTGGAGAGCCAGCCCGGCACCGGCAGCACCTTCCACTTCACCGCCGCCTTTGGCCGCACCAGCGGCATTTCGATCAAGCCCAAATCGCCACGCTTCAAACCTGTGGTCACCGCTCATGCTTCCATGAAGGTGCTCATCGCCGAGGATGGCCACGTCAGCCAGCTCGTCGGGGCACGCATGCTGGAAAAACGCGGCCACGTCGTCACCCTCGCCTCCAACGGCAGGGAGGCCATCGACCGCTGTGAAAAGGAAGCCTTCGACGCCATTTTGATGGATGTTCACATGCCCGGCATCAATGGCTACGAAGCCACCGCCAAAATCCGTCAGGCCGAAAAGGCCACTGGCAGGCATGTCCCCATCATCGCCATGACGGCCAATGCCATGAAAGGCGACCGCGAGCGCTGCCTTGCCGCAGGCATGGATGATTACATCGCCAAACCCCTGCGCTCAGCTGAGTTGTTCCAGATCGTGGAGCAGTTCGCTCCACGGTCGGCCACACCCCAGCCAGCCCCGGCATCTCCTGCACCCGCACCCCGCCCGCAGATCGAGACACCTTCCTTCGACCTTGCCGAGTTTCGTGAATCCACCGGCGATGAAAAACTCATGCGCAAGCTTGTGTCCATCTTCTCTGAAGATGCGCAAAAATACCTGCGAAAAGCTGAGAAAGCGCTCGCAGCAGGCAAAGCCACGCAAGTCTATGAAGCCGCTCACTCGCTCAAGGGCATGCTTGGCGTTTATGCCGCCAAAAAGGCGCTCAAACTTTCCACCGAACTCTGCGACTACGCCCACGCCGGAGATTTGAAGGGCGCCCAGCTCATGCTGGATCAGTTGAAAAAGGAATGCGTCCTGCTCGGCGATGCCCTGCTCGCCGCTTTCGAGCCCGGCATTTAAATCAGCGGTACTCTGTCATGCCGTCGTAGCCATGAACCAGATGGATCGGATGGCCGACTTCCTTCAAAATCTGGCGCGTCAGATTCAGCTTGGCCTGCAGCGCAGTGTCATCGTGATCCGGATCGTGATGCACCACGATCCACTTTTTAGCGCCCACCAGTTTGGTCAGTGCACAGGCCGTGGCCAGATTGGAATGCCCCCAGCCGATGCGTTTCGGATAGTCCGCCGGCAGGTACTGCGCCTCATGCACCAGCAGATCCACACCATCAAGGAAGGCCAGCATCGGCTCATAAGGCACCACCAGATTTGAATCGCGCGTCAGCAGGACGGGGGAACCCGTGTAGCCTTGGAGAAATTCATTATCGGGCACAAACGCCACGCTCCAGCCATCATGCGTCACCTTGAATCCCACCGTCGCCCCGGGATGCTGCGTGAATTCACGTGTCACCGTCACGTCACCGATTTTCACCGGAGCATCATCGAGAAACACGAAGTTGATTTTAGCCCGCAGATCCTCGCGCTGAATCGGGAAATAATCACGGTCCATCTGGCCGCAGAGGAGTGACTCGATGTTTTTGCCAAAACCGCGCTCGCCGTAAACGGTGATTTCAAAGCCCGGCACGTAGATCGGCGTGAAAAAGGGGAAACCTTGGATGTGATCCCAGTGCGTGTGCGTGATGAACAGGTGGATGTGGCACGGCCCGCCAGCCAGGAACGACTGCCCCGCATCCCGCAGTCCGGAGCCCGCATCAAACAGGATGCGCTCCTTCCCGGTGTTGTATTCAAAGCACGTGGTGTTGCCCCCATGCTGCGCATAGCGCGCTCCGCACACAGGGATCGAACCCCGCGTGCCCCAGAGTTTCACATGCGGCCGCTTGGTGTCCAGCACCGGGGCATACTGCTCCGCAGACACAGGCAGGTGGTCACGGTGCGTGATCCCCTTCGTCGTCGCGGCTTCATGAAAGTACTGCCTCAGCTTCTCCAGCAGCAGGTCGGGATCGAACGGCTTGATGAGCACATCCACCGGCCCGGTCTGCTGGATGTGTTTGAGTTCGGTCGAGTAATCCTTCGCCGTGCACACAATCACCGGCATGTGCTGCGTGGATTGCTGTGCTCGCAAATGCCGCAGCACCTCCAGCCCGTTCATTTTTGGCATGATCAGGTCCAGCACCAGCAGGTCCGGCTTGAATGCCTCCATCTGCTCCAGGCACTCCTCCCCGTCCTCGGCCACGCGCACCTCATAGCCATGCGTTTCAAGTGCATGCGACAGCCGCATGGAAAGCGCACGCACATCTTCCGCGAGCAGGATTTTTTTGGGTGGGGTTGGAGTCGCCATATCTTGCCTCTATCTCTCAAATACGCGCAGGAGTATTGGTCGGGCTGGCGGGATTCGAACCCACGACCTCTTCGTCCCGAACGAAGCGCTCTACCAGGCTGAGCCACAGCCCGAATCACTGATCCACAATGATTTAGAACGGATTCGGCAAGTTCTAAATATTCGCTTGGATACTGGTTTTGTATACTCCAAGTTTGCAGACCATGAGCACGCGTGCAAAGCAGCCCGGAAAGTTTGAAAAGGTTGGAGAATGTCTCTACCGATACTCAACGAACAATGTTTATTATGCGGTTGTCAGGCATGAAGGCAAGCTGATTCGAAGGTCGCTGGAGACCGACGATGCCAAGCTCGCAAAGGGGAAACTGTCTGACTTCAGAAACAGCCTAAGCCAGGTCGATTCCAGCCTCGGCAAGATGACAATCGAGGAGTTGCTGAAGAAGTTTCAGGCGACGCTGAAAACCCTGGATGCCAACACGATCCAAAAACTGGGTTTTGTGGCCACCCATTTTCGCAAGGACTGGGCTCCTGGGTTAACTCAGGCGGTGAGGAAGGTGAAACCTTCCGAAGTGGATGCCTGGCTCGGCTTGATGCGTGAAAAATACGCTATCAGCTACTACAACGAGCACGTTCAGTTTGTTCGCCGCATGTTCGAGTTGGCGGTTGCGGACAAGGCCATAGCCGAGTCACCGGCCAGAGCATCCAAGACTGTCAAAAGGGAAACCCCGATCCGACAGACTCCGACCTGGGAGCAGTTCAAAGCACTTGTTGCCGATGTTCGCTCCCAGAAATTCAACGCTGATGCAGACGATTCCGCCGATTTTGTGGATTTCCTTGGCCGCTCAGGGCTAGGAAACTCCGAAGCGGCAAACATCCAACGCAAGCACGTTGATCTGGAGAAAGGCAAAATCACGGTGCTGAGAAATAAGACAAACCAAGGCTATCAAATCCCAATTTTCCCACAACTTCGTCCACTGGTCGAAAAACTGATGAAGCAGGCAGAGGACAAGCCGGATGCTCATCTGTTAAAGGTGGATAATGTGAAAAAGGCTCTCACCAATTCGTGCGCTCGTCTGAACCTTCCACATTTTAGCCATCGCTCCATGCGCCGATGCTTCGTCACACGCTGCATTGAATTGGGCCTGGATTTTAAAACAGTGGCAGCCCTACAAGGTCACAGAGATGGCGGCATCTTGATTGCCAAAACATATTCACATCTCCGCACTGAGCATTTGGACAGTATGGCTGAACGACTTGTGGATGCTACCCTCAAAGCATAGGCATCAGCATCTTGCACCTCGACAGGATACCCCTTTGCCCTTCATCCTCCTGCAATCATTCATGACTCGTTTGGATCGGAATTGATCTCAGCGGCGAATTTCGTTAAAAAAATTTATGGCTCGTCAGGCCTGGATTCATCCCAGCGCCGAATTGCGGTGAAAATATTATTGGCTTCGTTGCCCCCGAATTCAAATGACTCGCAGCAAGGAAAAGCGGTCATTGATGTCATTTTCTGATTTTAACAGAGGCCGCGATCCATGTACAGCCGAATCGCTCAAAGCCATGATGCGCAGCTTCTAGGCTTGCCAGGAATGGGCTAAACCATGGTTGAGGGCTCTGGGCGAAATCGAACCGGAAGCGCGTAGAATGACGAAATGAGAGCAAACACGCCACTACAGGGGGATCATCAGGACCATCACGAGGAACAATGGCGTGGAGTTGCTGAGATTGTCGATGCAAAACCAGCGCTGTGATCTGATAAACCATAAACTTCCTAAACAACGTGGGTCATTTAAGTACAATGAAGGACACTTGTATGACAGAATAGATTTAGCACACATTTGCCGTGAAGATGTCCCTCATTGCATAGCGGATTTACCGATAACTCTTGCATACGTCTTTGGTGTGTTTAGCATAAGTTATATGTCTAGATGCACTGCACCGGTATATGGTCATCGATCCCAAGCAGCCGCAGAGGACTGCCCCGCGTGCCGTGGCGGTCGTTACAGGAGCTCGTGGTCGCCCCCGTCGTATTCGCCGCCATCCTACTCGTCGCTGTCCCACTCAAGGCCAAGCGCCGGTGGTGGAGGCAAAATTAAGGCTCGCTGGTCGCGACCTGGCTCCACCGTTCTCTACACCCCAGCGCAGGTGGTTTCGCTTGAACCGGTCCGCAAGGCTGTCGAAAGTCGAGTTTCCGTACCAGATCTGCGGGACGTCTTTCTCTGCCATGCTTGGGACGACCGAAAAACAGCGGCCAAAGACTTTCATGACCTTCTAGAGGCTGCCAAGGTCTCAACTTGGTTCAGCGAGAAGGACATCCCCTATGGCACACCATTCATGCGCGAAATCGACAAGGGACTCGCGAAATCGAAGATGGGAATCGTGCTGGTGACACCAAAATTTCTGGAGCGCATCCAAGCAGAAGGCATTGCTGATAAAGAGCTGTCCGTGCTTCTGGCGCGTGACCAGCTCATTCCGGTCATGCACGGAGCTACTTATAGTGACCTGCGCAATGTAAGCCCGCTACTTGGTTCTCGAAATGGATTCGACACGGCGGAAGAGCCGATGATGGAAATCGCGACCAAGGTTAGTGAACTAGTCGCACTCCGCCCGGCTGGTTTGTGATGGCTGCTGCCCGCCTTTGCGGTTCATTGATTTTGGTTAGCTGGCTACTCACCCACTTCTTTGATTTGTAAACGAACAACGCTTGGAAGAATTAAAAAACTATAGTGAAACTAGTCGAACTCAAACTCAAAACTTTCCGCAGCTATCGTGATGAACGAACAATTGTATTCGATGATCTCACGGTGCTCATCGGCAAAAACGATGCGGGTAAATCGTCTATTCTAGATGCGCTCAACATCTTCTTCAATGATGCCAATATTGAAAAAGAAGACGCCACTGTAGACGGTGATCCATCCAATGTATGCATTACCTGTGTGTTTAGTGATCTACCGGATGAGATCATTCTGGACGAACAGTTTCCCACTTCGCTACAGCTTGAATATTTAGTGCGTGCAGATGGAATGTTGGAAATTTGTCGAGTTTTCAATTGCAGCACTGCCAAACCAAAACAGAAGGTGTTTGCTCGTGCCATGCATCCATCTGCTAGTGGCTGCTCGGATCTTTTGGGAATGAAGATTGGGGACCTGAAGGCCAGAGCAACTCAACGAACAGTTGACCTCACAGGGGTGAATCAGACAGTTAAAACCCTTATAAGGCGGGCAATTTGGCTACAAAATGGAGACCCTGACCTTGCGCTTAAAGATGTAGAACTTGAGAGCGAAGCAGGAAAGATTGCTTGGTCTCAGATACAGACACATCTTCCCGTTTTTGCTCTATTTAAATCTGATCGAGCGAGCACTGATCAAGATGAGGAGGCTCAAGACCCAATGAAGGCGGCAATTAAAGAAGCCGTTAAAGCACACGAAACTCAATTGAATGGATTGATTGAACAAGTAAAATTGGAGCTAGAGAATGTGGCGCGGCGCACTGTTGAAAAAATTCAAGAAATGAGCCCACAGCTAGCTAATAGCCTTAGCCCTCAAGTAAAAAATAAAAATTGGGACTCACTTTTTACTGTCACCTTAACAGGAGACAACGGAATCTCAATTAACAAAAGGGGCAGCGGCACCCGCAGATTGGTCCTTCTCAATTTCTTTCGTGCAAAAGCAGAGGAAATATCCGAGTCAAAAGGCTGTGGTACAATATATGCGATTGAGGAGCCAGAAACAAGCCAACACCCAAATCACCAAATGATGTTGCTAGACGCATTCGGTGACTTGACAACGAATGAAAAATGTCAGGTCATTCTGACCACGCATACGCCGACGCTCGCACGAAAAATCGACCGAAATTTTTTGCGTTTCATTTCTAGTGATCAAGGGCATCCAGAAATACAGCATGGTGATAACGACGCCACCCTGGAGGCAATCAAGAACACACTGGGTGTATTGCCAGATCATGATGTCAAAGTCTTTGTAGGCGTTGAGGGAAAATGGGATATTGAGTTTCTTCGCAGAGCCTCCAAAATATTAAGCGATAGTGACCCGAGTGTTCCGGATTTGGCAGCAGAGGAGGCGAAAGGCAGCTTGGTTTTTATTCCCCTCGGTGGAAGTAGCTTGGAACTTTGGTCACTAACTCTTGCGGGTTTACAACGTCCAGAGTTTTATTTTACTGATCGCGATAATGCCCCTCCAGCTCAGCCAAAGTACCAAGCACAACTAGCAATTTGGAATGCTCGCCCCAACTGCAGGGCTGTTTGCACCACTAAACGAGAATTGGAAAATTATATCCATCCCGATGTCATTAAACTCATCGCTCCCCTCTTTCCAAATACAATTCGGGATTTCGATGATGTTCCTTTGATGTTAGCAGAAGCATTGCACACGGGCGATTCTGCTGCTCCAGATTGGAATACAATTGGGTCTAAAAAACAGAAGGAAAAATCCTCCAGGGCTAAAAAGAGGCTCAACACAGAGTGTGTGAGCAGAATGACAAGTGCACATTTCACTCATTCCGATCCCAACAGCGAGATTAAAACCTGGCTAACATCTTTGGTCACTCCTCTCAATCAATGACTTCAGCAACGCAATTGCGTCCACAAAATCAGGTCACCAAAGGCATCGTGTCTGGGTTGCGCTGAATTTAAGCTTGTCAGGCTTTGGCTAAACCACGGTTGAGGAGGTCAACCATGGTTGACGACATGCGCACAAACACGGCGGCACAGGAAATCATCAGCGGTTTAAGGGCGAAGCAGGATAGCTAAATAGACCGGCCCCTTTGATTCACTGGAGCCTTAAATGGAAGAGTCACCATCCTGTGCATCTTCGTTTTCATTCAATGTTCTGAAGAAATTCTGCATATTTCTAATTTGTTCTTCGGCCGGAAATATTTTACTGATGATTTGGTCATAAGCAGCGTCCCTCCAGAATCTGAGCTTTATATCGTTTAACACCAAAACGAGGCCGATCAAAAAATTCCGCCCGCTTGCTAGGTCATCCCGCAGCTTGTTTCTACCACCTTCAGAAAACGGGTAGAAGGCATTGTCAGTTAGAAATAGGAAGGCATGTGCAAACTTATTACGTAATTTGCGGGCCTTGTGCAGATGAGAGATGAATTTGCGCCCGTCACCATGGCTAATATTGATGTCAGTCTCTAGACGACTAATTAACTCATGAAAATTTGCTTCGGAGATCACATGGCGTTGGCTGTGTTGAAACTTCTTGGGATCTTTGGCTGCTGCCAAGACATCCACCGTTTGTCTCAATTCTTGCTCCAAGAAGTGTCCGACGAACATGAAAAATCCATACTCAGCCAACAAGTCCCTCACCGAAGGCTGCAGCATAAAAGAAATGTAAACCAACGCTGCATTCGGCGACGACTTGGTTTCTTGTTTTGGAGTGCTGTTGAACGCCAAGTTGTAGCACACATTCGTTTCGAGATTATGAGGTATCCAGTCCATGGCAGAGAATTAAAATTGGAGACCGTAATTAATTTCTAATAACACAATCGTCTATTATCGGCCAAAGTACGTCATGGTGGCCAATATTAATATCACAACAACAATTAGGAGTTCCATAAGATTGCTTTGACTGGCTGAGATCTTTTGGAACACAGGAATGCAACAAACCAACCTGTCTAGCAAAGATTTCAAATCTGAGCCCATGTCTATTGAAGTCGTGCATCATCATGGAAAAGAGAATGGTGCCTGGGTCCCTCGCTGCTATCATGATCGGAGCCAGACAGCCGCACTTCTTCATGGTGAAGCGAGCGTAGCGAGTGGCTTCGGTGATGAGGGATTTGAGGTCGGAGGGCATGGGTGCGACTTTGGATCAATCCGCAGCGTGAATCCAACTCGATACGGTTGCGTTTTGAGCTGACGTTGTAGCATGAGGCAAATCGTTCACAAAAGCTTGTCAGCGTCCATGAAATTCAACCCCAACACCCAGCAATTGTTTACGGATGGTGGCGTGCTAATCAAACGTCTGCAATGTCCGTTCCGATTGGATTGGCGGAAATTGAGATCGACAGATGATCCTGCAGCTCGCTCCTGTGAAATCTGCCAGCATGTTGTCACTGATACGGCGCACCGCTCTGAGGAATACCTGTTGACCCTCATGCAGGAAAATCCACACGCCTGCCTGAAAGTGGACCTGTCTCAGCCCAATCTCACCCTGACGTTCCGCCATGAAAGCAAATGACCACAAAACGCCTGAAAAACTTCGGGTGATCAAGACTGCACGAACCGAAGATGCCATCAATAAAGCGGCCAAGGATGGTTTTCGTCCACTGCTGAGGGTTGTGAAAGCATCTGCCAAGATTCGTAGCAAATTCTGTGTGTGGCAGAATCGGTTCACTGGGAAGATTCGTGTCATTGGCGACTTTCGTGGAAGCCTTCTTGATACGGAGTGGGAGATGGTCATCGACTGGACCCGCTATTACCCGCACTCCTTTCCTGAACCGTTTGCGGCCTACCTCATTCCACCAGACATCCAGATCGGTGAACACGTTTTTGTGGAGGATTTGATTGAGGATTTTATCGGCATGAGCTGGAACCAAGGGGACAATTACCGGCTGGAGTCTTGTGCAGCTATTTGGGACGGCAACGACCTGAAGATTCAGTATGAAAAGTCCAAGAGCCGGCAATTCGTGGTTGGCTGAGAGAAGGACCGTGCGAGCGCTTCAGGGACGCGGTTTCAGGCCCACTCATCCATGTGAAATCTGTCATGGCTTGCTCAAAGCCATGGTGAAGCGTTTAGGCTCGCCGGGTATGGGTTAAAGCAATCTGGTCATTCTCAGATCAGGAGCGCGCAGATTCACGAAAATCGCACGGTCATTTCCCACTCGAAGCATGAGCAGATTTGTATTGCTGCTCGATTAAATGCCTATTGCCGTGCTTCATGAGACTGCTAAAAATAAGCTGTGCCGTTTTCCTTAAATCTATTCAAGTCTATGCCGGTTCGGAAGTGTTACCGAAAAATCCACACCGCGCTCACCAACAAGTATCATCAACTTGTTGTGAACGGCATACTCCTTGCTTTAGCGTCCTATATTTCACTCCAAAAGATCACTGGATTCAGCGCCGACCCGTATCTCTCGTGGCTCATGACCCCCGCAGCCAAAGGCGGGTTCAAAATCATCTGCATTGGTTTTGTCATTTATGGAAGCGCCATGAAAATCATCTTCCACTTTTTAGATGCATTTCAGCCTCTTGATAAAATCAAGCAAGAGCCCGAGCGGATCAACGCATGCCTCCTCAATATCAACAAAGAAATAAAACGTCATCTCTCTGAGATGGAAGCGGACCCCCTTAGAGCCTGTTATTAACTTTAAAAAGTGCTGTACACCGGTGAGGGTCCAAGCAATAAGCTTGGGATGGAACCTTCGAGCAACAAGCCAAGAGCCGACTACACCAGTGACGTCAGCGATGCCGAGTGGGACTTTTGCCGTCCCTACCTGGTGCTGATGAAGGAAGATGCGCCCCAGAGGGACTATCCGCTGCGCGAGCTTTTCAACGCGCTACGCTACATCGTGCGCTGCGGCTGCCAATGGCGCATGATGCCCCATGATCTGCCGCCCTGGCAGGTGGTTTATCAGCAGGCGCAGCGCTGGATGAAGGCGTGCTGCTTTGAGGCCATGGCCCATGATCTGCGCGAACTCTCACGTCTGGCCAAAGGACGCAAGGCCCAGCCCACGGCGGCGATCATGGACGGACGCACACTGCAGTCCTCGCCTGAAAGCGGAGCCCGGGCCGGCTATGATGGTTACAAGCGCCGCAAAGGCAGCAAGGTGCACATCGCGGTGGACACTCTGGGGCATCTGCTGGCGGTTAAAGTGACGGCTGCCAACGAGCAGGAGCGCGCGCAGGTCGGTGAACTTGCAGAGCACATCCAGCAAGCCACCGGAGAGAATGTGCAACTGGCCTATGTGGACCAAGGTTACACCGGTGAGGAGCCTGCACGCCAGGCACAACAGCACGGCATCAAGCTGGAGGTGGTCAAGCTCTCGGAGGCCAAGAAGGGTTTTGTGCTGCTGCCAAAGCGCTGGGTGGTGGAGCGCAGCTTTGGCTGGGCGGCGCGCTTCAAACGCCTCTCAAGGGATTACGAGCGTCTGGCCTCGACTTTGACTGGCATGCACTGGCTGGCATTTGCAACCCTCCTGCTCTCTTCTCTATTCGGCAAAAGTTAATAACAGGCTCTAAAGCCATACTCACATTCACTAAATCTCATAATTTTGACGTCAATGTGGCTCATATTGTCGACAGTCTTGCGAATCATATGAAGCAGGCTTTTGCAAACATCAAACCGAAGAACCGGGATATCTTCATCAGCGTCTACGAAATGAAAAACGTCGAAAGCGATCCATCTGCATCGGGCACTTTACATTATTTAGCGCATTGGGATCCCCAACGAGACACTGTTTTCAGCACGGCGATTGACATGGGGCAAACAAAATATCGAGGATATGAATGTGTTAAAGCGATAACGCAAAAACAAAGCACTGTGTCCCTCTTGGATTGCACGAAATACAAAAAGAGCAGAAACCGTGGCGATATTAAGCACTACGTGGGGATGCAACTTCAACATCAAGAAGCCACGCTGGGATTCTTAAATATCGAATTCCACTCCAAGCAATTCTTCTCAGACGAAGCACAAATGCTCGATTTTGTTGAGAAGGAAATCCTTGCCTTTAAGTATCTCATCGAGTACCAATTTCTCAAGAAAAGATTTTTCAGTGTGGTCAGTCAACAATTTAACTAAGAACACACATGAGCACCCAAGAATCTAGAGCAATCAGCGAATTGCGTCGCAGAAATCGTTCTCTCTTTGCGAGGGTCGAAGAACTCAAGGCCTCGCTCGTTCAGCAAATTAAGGTCGACTCTGGCAAGGCCAGCCACGTGTGCGGTGCCCTGCATTTGAGACTTAACTCTGACGGAAAAGCTGAGGGCACGAGGCGGGGCTAGCGATGAAAGGCAGAGAAAGAGAGATCCCCCCGGGCGGACTTTAACAAGCATCACCTCGCGTAACAGCCTTTAAAAGCTCGCTTCCAACCAATTTTCAACACGCAGCTGAATGGGAAAATGGCCTTTCTGAAAAACCGCATCGGCGGCTTGCTTCACGCGCATCATACCGTCATTTCGATCATCGGTGACAAGCACCAAATTTTGCGCCATCGCGATACTGGCGATTAGCAAATCAGGCTCGTCGATGCCCAACATGCTTCCTGTGACTTTATCGAGCAGATCCTCGGGATGATGTTCTTTATGGCTGCCGGGCCGAGCTTTTGGAGTTCCATGAGCAAGCCAGAGCTCGGCACGAACAAATGCATAGGGCTCAACGCAATGCTCGTCGAATGGCATTTGAGTGAAGTCCGCAATGAAATCACGAAGGATTTGCCGCTTGTCTGGCTTCAAGTTAAGAGCCTTTGCCATGCCGAATTCGATTTCTCCAACAGCTGGTGAGGGAAGAAGGACAAAATCTCTAGCGCCTTCGAGTCTGCGCACAGCAGAGTCGTGAGTCGTTCGAGTCGCATCTGCAAGCGCACAAATGATGTTGGTATCGAGCAAATAGACGTCCGTCATGGCTTATCCCACCTCCTCCAAGGCTGCGCTAAGGGTTTGATCCTTCAAATGTGGCACCCGCGGCAAAATTTTCGCAGATGTGCTGGCCTGGAAAGACTGAGAGATCAATACCCGAAGGGGAATATTTGGTGCAAAGTCAGGCGGGTAATAATCACCAAAAGCAAAGGGAACGGGACGAGCCTCACCTTTAAAGAAATCTAAAAGACGACGCTCCAGCCATGGGGGGAGTCCGTAAGCTCGCAACAGAAGTGCATCCATTTCGAGCAGGATACGTTTTGCGCGGGACTCCCAGCTGCCACCACCCCACAATTCTAACCGGCTTGCTGAACCTTCATTCATCACGTCCATGTATGAGTCAACAAGCCCGTTGAGAGCTACCATTTCGCTAGGTGATAGTCGAGGGATTGGACAAGAAAGAAGGGTCTGCTTGCGAATATGCTTCTTCCCTTCTCGCACGGATACGAATGCCGAAGGCACCGGGGAATTGAGCAGCGCTGCTAGAGCTTTGATGCTCCAGACACTCGATGGCCAAAGGCAATGATAGGACTGAGTGCACACCAAACCAGTCGCGTCGGGTGCAGCGGCAAGACTCCAAGGCCCCCGTGATTTCCTGACAGCATTAGCAATTACCTTGGGCTTTGACCAGTCATAATCCCATGCATTCAAGAGTCTATATTCGGGCTTTGCATTTAACCAAGAGGCAGGTGGGGGAGAAAAGGATTCGAATCCTTGTTCCACATTACGCAATCCTCGAACGAAACCCGCTTTAGGCTTTAACGATATATATTTATCTGGATCAAAAGGGGCTTGCCATTGAACCCCACGGTGAACTGTCGCTATTGAATCTAGCTTTGGAAAATGCGCCAAATGATCCCAGATCGACTGAAGCTCAGGAACATGAAACCCCTTCCTCTCGGCATCTTCGAATGCAACCTTAGCGGTATCCTCGCGCGCGAATGCTCCACGGTCATAGAAGCCTGCGAGAGTAGTCTTGGTCACCTGACCAAAATGAACCGTCACCCTCTCGCTCGCGATTCCTGAAGCGAGCAGCAGCACGGTTTCGACATCGGCATGACGAAAGACCCGATCTGGTAGTGTGACAAGATCAAGGCGTCCCTATCGACGCGCAAGCTCACCTCGAACATCACGATAGCTTTGCCCATCAATCATCGAACGAGGAAGGACAAATCCGAGACAGGCGGTCTGCCGCGTGTCGCGCAAAACGCGACGCAAGACTTCGAGAGGCTTGAATGAGCCAACCTCCGCGCCGTATTGAGCACGCTCAGCTTTGTTAAACTCCTCGAACGGAGGATTGCACAGAACTATCCGAGCTTTGGCCAATGCATCGCCGAGCTTACGGGAGGTGAACACGTCTGCTTTTTCAAGATTCCAGCCGTTCGGATTAGGAAAATCTGCCAAAGTGAGGCAAAGTTTGCTCACTTCGCGGGCAAAAGGATCCAGCTCAAAGCCTAAAAGCCTCTCTGCAAAATAGCGATGCCGCTTTTTGGCATCCCAATCGGGATCAAGTAGATCGCGCATTCGTTTGAGGGCCGCAACTAGAAACACTCCATGGCCTGAGCACGGCTCGACCACAACCCGATCATTTTCGGGAATGCTTTCGAAGGGAAGTTTCTCCACTATGTAACGGGCAATTCGATGAGGCGTGCTGTGGATTCCGTTGTCACTTCGCAGTTTGTCATCCACCAGCGTGTTTTCGTAAACGAACGCCAGAGCATCGACAGAGAGGTTCTGAAAGCTCAATCCTGTCCATAGTGCCGATGCCGCCGCCTGCTGGGCCTCTCGATTGGCAAGAAAGTTGTTCGGTTCCTGATAGTAGTCGCAGACTGCACGTAACACTTCTCGTGCATTCTGATTCGCATCAAGTTGACGGAATGCCCCCACCTTGCGATCATGAAAAACCTTTCCCGCTAGCAGCCGGAATACCAAACGGTAAAGCTCCTCTACGTCAGGGGGGGTCCCGGTTGCGCTTTGATAGGCCTTCTGGCCAGCCAAAAGCGCCTTCGCAAGCATACCATCCAACTTGTCACTGATCTCGCTTTCCAAGGCGGAAAGAAGCCCCATGTCTATCCAGTCAATCTCTGCACTGGATACACCGGTACCGATGTTTTTGGAACGGAGCACCTCTGCGGGACTCCATTTTCTCTTGATTGTGGCGAAGAAACGATCCAAGGCATCGGCAGGAATCCTGCCCACAGGAGCGCGTGTCGTCGAAGCATCTCGGCCAATCGTCCATGGCACGATGGCGTCTTCTTGAACTTCGATACCAAAAGGAGCACCCAGAGAACGATAACGCAGTGGCGGGCCTCCTCCGTTTTGAAGAAAGACGGCTAAACATGCCGAGTCATAGTCGGCTGGCTCCCTGGCGAAAGTGGCGGCAGGGACCTTGATTCTTTCGCAGGAACCGCCAAACCAATCGGAAATCTCATAGCCTTTTTGGCAAAGCTTGCCCCCATAGCCGATCGCTTCGACTTTGCTGATCACAGAGTCAAAGAGTCGTTTTTGACGATCACTGCGAAAGGTTTCTGACACGATTGTTGAGGTGGTGCAAAAAGGGGTTAAAAATACCTGCGTAGGGCGGGGGATGATTCAAATCTATTGTCCCACTTCAAATGCACTTCGTAAAGAGATTCGCAAGGCCCATGATCCAGATGAATCTGAGCTGCTGGCACGGCACGCGTCAAACATTTTGGCAACAGCATCCCAAGGTTATCATGGCCCATTCGCGTGAGGTTTGGGTGGCATTGATGTCGGAAGTCGGGGATATGACTGCGGAAGCAGCTACGCTGGAATCATCACGCTGCAACAGCTGACTGCCGATTCCGGCCCCACAGCTAAAGAAAAGGGACTCGAATAAAACGAATCCCTTCCCTTCTCACGCACTCAGGCCCACATGCGTATCCAACAGTCCGTGGAGGGCTTCTGTGCGTTTGGGCAGCTCTGACAGATTTCCATCTTTCAGAGACTCGGTGAACGCATTGAACAGCGACCACACATTTCTTCCTTCAAATGCATCGTGTCTGGGTTCGCGCCATTCACTGAGCACCGGAGGAATCAGACGGTTGGAACACACCCCGACATCAGTAGCGCGAATGATCAGGTCATGCGCTTCAATGTCACTGATGTCCGCTTCTTTGTAGGCGGCGATGCGTTTATCTTGATCATACCATTTGGTGAGCAGGAGTCCGATGGAACGACTGACCAGTTGCGGCAGATCACGAACGATGAAACGGGTGTGTTTGCGTGCGAATTTGATCTCGCCTGAAAACGAGAGATTATCGCAAACGAAGACCGAGGCACCAGCAACAATTCCAGCAGGGAAGGTCTTGTCGTGGCTGTTACGGAGACCCAGAACCCAGCAATAATCGTCGCTGGATTTCTGAGCATGAATCTCCATCAGACCAAAATAGCGTTGACCTTCATGCGACAGAGAGTGCGCTTGAGTGCCGATACGCAGGTTGGTGGTCTTGAGGGTGTTTTGAACCTGGCTGATGAGCTGGTGATGTGGGATGGGGCACCAGCTATTTGTGGAGCGTGGCGTCCTGACTTTACGCACTTCATCCATTTCGACGTTTTGAGCGCCGCAGTGGAGAATGAGGTTGGGTGTTTTACGTGTGGCGATGACCGGGTGAGGGTCGAGGTTTGCAATCATGGTGGTGTTTGGGTTTGGGGTTGAAAGCGTCAGAAAAACAGACGCTCGATTCTTTGGATGACAGGAACAGCGAGTTGTTTGGCTGCTAGATCACCCGAGGATGTCCAGTAGCGATCACCAGCCACATTCCTCCATTCGACTTTGATGGTGCCGAGAGGAGTGATGATCGTGGCTCTCTTTAGCTGCTCATGTTTGTCGAAGACGATGGATGAGATGCGCTTCATAAACGAGGAGAGCCAGACACACCGATGTAGGCATGACTGGCTCTGTAGGGTTGTTCGGACCTGTCGGACGTGTGTTTACCACTGCTCGCCGGCTGTGGATTTGTCTGACTGAACGAATCCTCTCTTTAGATAAGAAAAGAGATATATTTTAGAATTCAGAATATCAAAATACCCGTCCGAGAAGTCCGAGATTAATAAAAATGAAGAAGGAGAACCAGGCACGTGTGAAACGCATCTGGTTCTCCTCCGGGTTTTGTCGTTGGGGATGGTTTAGATCTTCAGCCCTTGGATGGACCTGAGAGTTGATCTGACCGACTGCATTTCACGTGCGCTGGTCTTCTGGTCACGGTTGATAGTTTTCAGTTTCACAGACAGATCGCGCAGCAGGTTGAATCCTTCGTTGAGCTTGTCACGAATGAGCAAGGTCATGTCGATGGCTTCTTCCACTGCGTTTTTCTGTTCGTTCGATGGTGCTGGTCCTTCTGATGTAGGGTTTGTGATCATGGGCTTAGGTGTGGGTGGTGCTGGTGGTGGAATTGACCGTGTTGGTGGCAAATTCACCGGATTGGGTTTTTGGTGTGCTTGTGGCTGGGTGCTGCTTCCATCTGGGCGAAGAGGCATCACGATCATTTGCCGGCCCTTGTTGTGAAAACGAAGAGGCGAGACAAATGAGATGAGGCTGATGGTGTTGAGCCCGTATTGCAGTGCTTTGATGAGGAAACGACGATTCAGGAAGATCGTCATTTCAGGACCAGTGCCTTTGATGTCTGGCACAGGAACGCGCAGCCATGGTTCGTTTGGTTGGTCTTTTCCCAGGAGCAGGAATTGACCGTTATTCCAATCAAGCCCGATGGTGTGGTAGCGTTCTGTATCGTGACAAGGCATGCGCTGGATGAGCTTGATGACCGATTCCAGTTTTGCCGGGTCGATGGTGATGTGTGTCTTGGCAGTATCAGGACTTGGGATGGTTTGCCTCCAGTTGGGATAATTGCCTTCGATCTGTTTGCTGATGAACCTCCACCGACGGCTGCTGATCTGGATGTTTGTGTCGTCTGTCCGGAGTTGCCATTCACCGTCGTTATTGAACTCCTTCCAGCCCAAGAACTTGTGACTCGGGATGATGACAGAATTCTTCAACGGCAGTGTGAACGAGTTTGCGCTGTACAGGTGCTTTCCGTCAGTGCCCACAATGTAGTTGGCCTTGGGATTACTGGTATCGATGTATGCGCCATTGAGGATGTAGCGGGTTTCGTCGGTGCTGGTGCAGTCCATCGCTTCGTGGATGGATTGACGCAGATCAGCAGGTAGTGGAATAGCGTCTGTTTTGATGCGTGGTGTGACCGGAAACTCACCCACAGGAACAGGCGGCACCTTCTGTTCACCAAGACTGTCGGCCAGGGTGAATTTGATAACGGGTCCGTGGGGAGTTTGGTCGATGATGAGGTTTTCGCCACGACCACAGTTTTTGGTTATCTGTGTGAGTTGGTCATACGGAATGAGCACAGCAGTCGGCGGTCCTTCTGCTGGATGCTCAAAACGAACTGTGATAAAGCGGTCGAGGTCGGTGCCTGTAAGGGCAATCCAACCATCGGATGTTCGCTCCACTTTAATGTGATGGAGAACTGGCAAGGTGGCTCTGGGGTTGATCACTTTACCAATTCCTGCCAGCGCGGGTTTAAGCTCCGCAATGGGCAGTGTGATGGGTTGCATGTTTGATGTTCCTTTCTGGATATGAAAAGGGCCGGACAATCCTGTGACAGATCATCCGGCCCTTGGGTTTTGTTGTTGGGGAGTGTCAGTAGCCGTAGGGATCACGTCTTTGTTGGCTGGAACGCAGGCGCATGATCATGGCAGACTTCACGATGTAGATCAGTCCACTGATCAGCCCCACCACAAGCAAAGCCGACATTGGAAAAAGCACCATGTTGGACGTTGTTTGTGCGAGAAGGGTTGTCCAGGTGTTGAACTGGCCAAGCGCAAATGTCACCAGAGGCACCACGAGCAATGCAGGAATACCAAGCAGGACGGCAGCTTTGATGTTGAATCGCAGCCATTCGCGCAGATGACCCTTGGGTGAGAGCCAGAATTCAGCTTTGCGCACGGTGTAGCGCAGCACCTCGGCGGGACGTTCAGCAAAGGATAGCTCCTGCAGCTGGGGATCGACCTTGGGAGGTGTCAGTGTCTTGGGCTGCCAGTGTTTTCCGAAGAACACACGGCAGTTGGAGACCCAGTTTTTGGGACGTTGAGGAGACTGATCCAGTGAAGAATCTTCCTCCCATTCGTCAGGCGGTGGGTTGTGTGGCATCATGACGTGTTTTGGCTCCTATGGCGGTTCCGACGATGAAGAACAGCACACACGCGATGCCGAGGAAGCATGCGATCTGGCTGAGTTCATGGGTCTTTCCCTGTTGGATTTTGAGCTGATGTTCGAGATTCCCCAGCTTGATATTGAGATCCGAACCCCCAAACCAAGAGGCCTGGGCAGGGGTGCAGCTCACAAGAATGATGCTGAGCAGAAGCAGTTGAATGAGTTTTTTCATGGGTTGTTGTGGTGGTGAAGAAAAGCCGGTGCCCATGATGAGAACCGGCTTTCCTTTGGGGTTTAATGTTTTCGGCATTCATTGAAGAACTCGCAGCTTGAGCAGTGCATCCCAGGTGAAGGAACGAATTGCTCATGCTGGAGTCCTGTGAGGTATGCCTCCATTTGTCGATACAGCCGGGTTTCCTGCTGCTGGCTCATGGAAGGAAGTCGTGTGATGACGACCTTGGGGTTTTTGAGTTTGACCAGATGATGAAGCTGGATGCCTTCCTCTTTGTTGCCAGTGTTGTGCCGGTAGAGGATTGCATAGCTGGTGGTCTGGATTTCGTGAGAGTGAGCGACCTTTTCCGGGTTGGGGGTGGTGGCGGAGGTTTTGTAATCAATGACCTGGCGTTGCTGCACCAGATCGAGAACACCGATCAACCGGGGTAAACCATGGTTGACCAGATCGACTTCCACAGGGACTTCCACGGCTTCAGGTTTAACCATTGCCGGGACATGGGATTCGCGGAGGTAGGTATCCACGAGCCGCCATCCTGTGGTTTTGTCGTCATTCTCCTCACCGGGTTCCCACACCACCTTTCCTTCGTTTTCATCCGTCCACGCTTTCTGGTATGACTCGTAAGCCTCCTTGAGCGTTAGCGGTTTGAGCAGCCACCTCGCTTTGTTCCATTCCTTCAAGACGGAGTGAACCGAATTTCCGAGATGGAGAGCTGGTGTTTTTGGCTTTTTGAGCCTGAGCACGTAGCGGAAGAAGAACTTCAGCCGGCATTGCAGAAACAGTGAAAGCCGTGAGGCTGATACCTGTTCCTGCAAACCGGTGATGATGTCCTTCTCGCTGGGCTCTTTGGGTGGAGCTTCAGCGAGTGTGTTCATGCTGCTTGGTGGTTGGTGGGTTGATGTTGCTGCCAGCGTGTTTGACGAGGCGCGGGTTTACCGACCTTCACCAGCAGATCTTCGATGAGCTGTGAGGCTTGCATCTTGTTGAGCTGCTTGACGCCGATACCGAACAGCATCTGGGACATATCCTCCGCTACCTGTTTGGTGATGCTGGGGTTTTCGTTGACGATCCGAAGGATAAAACCCTTCTGGCCGTCTGTGCAGTTCCAGGCATCACCGACAGCTTTGGGCTGGTGGTTCTGACCGTTGCTGTGCTGACGACCATTACCAATGATCTGGTAGGTGCGTCCATTTTGCTGATGACCGTTTCCGTTGTTGTTGGGGCGGTCATTGGCTTGAGGAACAAAGCCGGGGTGTTGGATTTCCTGATCGACGCTTTGCTGCAGAAGGGCGTAAAGCTTCTGCACTTC
>NZ_JBAQCR010000359.1:0-8376 GCF_049294395.1 Prosthecobacter sp. | reverse complement strand
CTCCTCACCGCAGGCGTCAGGCATGAGCCAAACCACCCCGCCCCTGCTGTGGCAGCAGCGCGCCGCCGTCATTGAGGCCCTCCTGGCCGCCAACTGATTCACCACATCTTCTACCACTACCTACCATGATCCGCCGCCTTCTTTCCAAACGCTTCGTCCGCATCCTCCTCTGTTTCTTCATCACCCTCGTCACCCTCGTCGTCCTCCTCTATGTCTGGACGAACTGGAGCGGCCGCCGCCGCTGGGCCGCTACCAAGGCCATGATCGAGCACGAAGGCGAAACCCTCGACCATCTCAGCCTTCTGCCCGTGACGCCGGCAGCGGCGCAAAACCTGCTGGCCATTGAGCCTCTCGACGGCATCACCGATACCGTCGATCATGACGAAGCTAAAGGCGCGCCCGGGGCGAAGCGCCAGGCCCTGGCCGCCTTGAATCTGGAGGCGAAAGCACCCGCTTCAAGCGGAGTGGACAAGGGCGAGATGCCGGACATGCAGGCGTGGGCGAAGTTTCTGCGCGAGACGAAGTACCTTGATCTCCCGGCTGAATCCCCCACCCCCGGCAAGGAGATTCTGGCAGCGCTGGACGTGAAATTCCCGGTTCTCAAGCAGCTCGCCGATCTGGCCCCCCAGCGCAGCCAGGCCATGTTCACCCCCGGACTGCGGGAGCGTGAGCTGCCGGAGATGCTCTTCAGCCTGTCTCTCCGGCATTACACAGCAGCGCAGTCCTTGGTGCGTGCTTTGTGCCTGCGTGCCCGTGCAGCCATCGATGCGGGACAGGGGGTGGAGGCGGCCCGCAGCCTCCTGGCAGCGCAGAAAATCGGCCTGGCCTGCGAAAGCGAGCCTCTGCTCATCGGCCTTCTGGTAGGCAACTCGGCGGAGACTCAGGCCAACGAGGGCATTTGGCTAGGCCTGCGGGAGAGGGCCTTTCCGGATGCGGACCTGCGCTTGCTGCATCAGCTCCTGAGCACACATGATCTGGACAAGGCCCTGCTGCAGGCATGCCGGGGAGAGATGGCCTTTGGTCTCAATGTCTTGGAGTACTTGCAAGACGCTGCCGCAGGAAGAAAAAAGGTGGATCAGGGTGTGGCCTCACTCTTTGGAAGGGACCAGCAAAGCCTCTACCGCAGCGCCATGCTGGTGCCGGGCGGCCTGTTTGACCACTGGAAGAGCGTCATCGCCGAGCAGGAATGGAAGCACATGATCAACCCCCTGCGCAAAGGCGGGATCGCCGCCGCAGTCAAATCGGCCGAGGGGATGAACACGGAAATGCAAGAGAAGCATAATCTGGTGCTGCATCCAGACTACATCATGGCCCGCCTGGTGGTCCCCGCCCTTTCGCATGTCAGCGCGACGGTTCTTTTCGTCCAAGCACGTGAACGTCAGGCGCTGGCCGCCATCGCACTGGAGCGCTTTTATTTGAAGCACGCCCGCTATCCCGCAGCGCTGCAGGAGCTCGTGCCCGAATTTACCACCGCCGTTCCGCTGGATCCATGCGATGGAAAGCAGGTGCGCTACCGTACCACGCCCGCAGGCCGCTACCAGCTGTGGTGCGTTGGCATGGATGGCAAAGACGACGACGGCGAGATCAAAAAGAACGGCGTCCCCATGAAAAGCCCAGACTACCGCGGCGACTGGACCTGGCAGTATGAGCCGGTGAAGAAGGATTCCAAAAAGTAGCCTTGTTGCTGTGCAACAAGACTCCCCTCTTCCGCTTGAACAGGCCTATTAATACAAATCCAACCCCAGATCCAGCGCCCGCGATGAATGCGTCAGCGCACCCACAGAAATCGCATTCACACCCGTGGCCGCGACATCCTTGATCGTCTCAATCGTGATGCCACCGCTGGCCTCCAGCCAGAGCTTGCCGTTCACCAGTTTCACCGCCTCGCGCAGCTTTTCGGGCCCCATGTTGTCCAGCAGCAGCATGTCCACGCCTTCCAGCGTCAGGAATCCAGCCACCTGATCCAAGGTGTCAGCTTCCAGCTGCACGCGCACACCCGGGCGCTCCGCACGCAGTTTATGAATGGCGGCCTGCAGGGAGGTCAGGTCGCTGTTGGCAGCCAGGTGGTTGTCTTTGACCATGGCATGGTCATACAGGCCCATGCGGTGGTTGGTGCCGCCTCCGTCTTTCACAGCGGCTTTTTCAATCAAGCGCCAGCCAGGAGTCGTTTTCCGCGTGTCCCACACCTGCACCGGGTGCGGTTTCACCGCTTCCACGTAGCGCTGCGTCTGGGCGGCCACACCGCAGAGACGCTGAAGAAAATTCAGCGCCGTACGCTCGGCCGTGAGCAGGGAACGCGTGCTGCCGGCGGCCTTCATGAGGATGCTGCCCCGCACAAAGGGGCTGCCATCAGGAATGCAGACCTCCACCTCCAGCGTCGGATCGATTTCCTTGAAGACCGTCACGGCGATTTCAGCCCCGGAAACGATGCCGGGCTCGCGTGCCACGATCTCCGCCCGGGAGCGTGAATCGGCTGGCGTGAAGTAAAGAGAGGTGACGTCTCCCGTGCCGACATCTTCGGCAATGGCGGCGCGGATCAGGGCTAAAACGGAGGGTTCCATGGGTACCCCGAGGATAGGCCGGAGCGGTGAGGTTTCCAGTACGGGGAAAAACAGGTTGCCAAATTTTAAAAACTCTACATCTTCCCCGCCCCTCGCCCCCGGCCTGACTGATTCATGGCCTTGCGTAGCGTGGCCATAGGAGCGTGTCATGAGCAACATCATCGAAAAGATCAATCAAGAGCAGCTGAAAAAGGAAGTCACCACTTTCACCGTGGGTGACAGCGTCAAGGTCCACACCCGAGTCGTGGAAGGCGATAAAGAGCGTATCCAGATTTTCGCAGGCATCGTCATCGCCCGCAAAGGCCACGGCATCAACGAAGCCTTCACCGTCCGCAAAATTTCCTATGGCGAAGGCGTGGAGCGTGTTTTCCCGCTGCACAGCCCGAAGGTGGCCAAGGTGGAAGTGACCAAGAACGGCAAAGTGCGTCGCGCTCGCCTGCACTACCTCCGTCAGCGCCAGGGCAAGGAAGCCATGTCCGTGAAAGAACTCGCCCAGAGCGAAAACTAATTTCCGACTGTCTAAGTTTTCGAAAAAGGGAGGGCTGCAAAGCCCTCCCTTTTTTGTGATTGAGCGTGTTTCAAAACGCATGCTCAGGGTGCGGGATCTGCACCCGACAAATCGTCAAACAGATGCCCTGCTCGGGGTGAAATGAGAGCACAGCCCTTCCGCCGATCCTCTGATTCGTTAAATTTTTCTTGTTTGGACTTGCCGTGCCCGCCTCCATTCGCTAAAAAAATAGCGAAATGTCCGACACCACTAATCTTTCCCGGCGCGAGCGCCAGATCATGAACGTCCTCCACGCGGAGGGCAGCGCCACGGTAGCCACGGTCCAGGCCCAGCTGCCAGACCCACCCACAGACATGGCCGTCCGCCGGCTCATGCACATCCTGGAGGAGAAGGGCCATGTGAAGCGCCTGCGCAAAGAAGGCCGCGAGGTCATTTACGCCCCCGCGCAGTCCAAAGCCCATGCGGGCCTGAATGCCCTGAAACTGGTGCTCGACACCTTCTTCGGCGGCGCGGTGGACGAGGCGCTCGCCGCTCACCTCACCCGCAAAGACACCGCACTCACGGATGAGCAGACCGCGCGCATCCAGAAACTCATCGATGAAGCAAAACGCGAAGGCCGCTGAGATGAAAAGCATGTGAACCGCCTGACTCCTCATGAACACCAGCACCCTCATCGATCTCTTTTCCCACACCACACTCAAGGGTGCGGCGGTGCTGCTTGTGGCGCTGCTCCTCGGCCTGGCTTTGCGCCGCACAGCCGCCGCACGCCGCTACGCCCTGTGGATCACCGCCATCGTCACGCTGGCCGTTCTGCCCTTGGCGATGTGGGCGCTGCCTGCATGGCATGTGCTTCCGCAAACGGACGTCGGACTGGAGTGGCTGGTGATGGAGCCGGAGCCGGTCCACGAAAGTGCCGCATCCGTCCTGCCATCCGAAGACCTCCCTGTCACCGCGCCCGCCGCCAGCCCAGTCCTGCCCGCGTCATCGCAAATCGTACTCCAGCCCTCCTTCTCTTGGAATATTTCATGGCAGGATGTGGTAGGCACTTTTCCCGTCGTGTGGATGCTCATCGCCGGCCTGCTGCTGCTGCGCCTCGGGCGCAGCGCCTGGCGCTTGCATCGTTTGGAAGCCTCCCTGCGCCCGGGTGAATGCGCCCTGCTGATTCAGGCCGCACATGAGCTTGGACTGCAGCGCATCCCTCTCTTGCTCATCGGCCCCGGCGATTCCGTACCCATGGTCTGGGGAGTTTTGAAACCACGCCTGCTGCTGCCGCAGGGATTTGAAACCTGGAGCCCTGAAAAACAACGTGGCGTCCTGCTGCACGAACTCGCCCATTTGAAACGCGGCGATCCCCTCGCTCTGTGGGCCGCGCAATGGGTGAAGGCCCTGCATTGGTTCAATCCCCTCGTCTGGCTGACCTTCCGCGCACTGCGTGCCGATCAGGAGCGCGCCTGCGACGATGCCGTGCTGCGCCATGGCGTGCGCGCCAGCGACTACGCACAGTCATTGCTCGATCTCAGCCGCCACAATCGCCTCGCACCCGGCCTCTCGCTCTGCGCTCTGACCATCACCCGCTGCGCCCCCGTCGAAGCCCGCGTGAAAGCCATCCTCGATCCCACGCTCCGCCGCGAAGGCATCACCCTCCGCTGGCTGGCCGGGCTCTCCGCTTGCGCCCTTCTCTTCACCCTCCCCATGGCCATGCTCCATGCCATCGAAGGCCCCACCCTGCGCGGCCGCATCCTGGACCGCAATGGCGTCGTGCTGGCCGAGAGCACGAAGGAGAAGGTGCGCATTTATCCCCTCAAGACACTGGCCGCTCATGTCGTGGGATATGCCCGGCTGCCAGATTCAGACGACGCAAGACTGCATGGAGGTGCCGGAGTGGAGAGGAAAGAAGATGCCGCATTGAAAGCAGGCAACGATTTCACTCTCTCACTCGATGCACGCATTCAGGCCCTGACGCATCAGGCGATGACGGATGGCGGCGTGGAGCGTGGCGCAGCGGTGGTCCTTGATCCACGGACGGGTGAAATACTGGCCTCCGTTTCTCTGCCCAGTTTCGACCCCAATGTTTTCATTCCTTCCATCAATTACACGAATTGGGATCGCTACCTCACGGATTTGGACCACCCTCTGCTTAACCGCGTGGTGAAAGGTTATGTGCCGGGCGCCGCCTGCCTGCCACTCACTGCCCTCGCAGGCATCGCAGCGGGAGTGGGTGACAGCAAATTCACCTGTGAGGGCCGGACGATCTATGGCAACAACACCATGCTTTGCTGGATCCAGCGGCAGAGCAACGGCAAGCATGGTGAGCTGGACATGCGCAGCGCTTTCGTCTCGAGCTGCAATTGCTACTGGTATCAGTTTGGCAACGCCGCAGGAATTGAGCATATCGAAGCCATGAGCCAAAGGACCGGCTTCGGCACGCGCTACGGCATTTTGGACGATGAGAGCCCTGGCCTCCTGCCGAGTCCGTCTTGGCTGGAGCAGAATCATCCAAAAGAAAAATGGTCGGCAAGTTACACGGCCAATACATCGATTGGCCAGGGATTCACACTCGCTTCTCCGCTGCAACTCACCGTTCTGGCCGCCACGGTGGGCAACAGCGGCAAAGTGCCACAACCCAGCCTGTTGAAAAAAGCGGGGGCCACCGCGTGGCGCGCAGATCTCGCGTACGAAGGGCTGGACGTTCCGCAGCTCGAATCCCTGCGTGATGCCATGCGACTGGTCGTCAACGGCGACAACGGCACAGGGAAAGCCGCCCGAAGTGAGCGGGTTGTCATAGCGGGTCGAACGGCCACTGCACAAAACTGGCGGATCGTGGATAAAAAGCGGGTGGAGGACAACCATGCCTGGTTCATCGGCTTCGCACCCTTCGACAAGCCCACTCTAGCCTTTGCAATTTTGAAACAAGGCGGCAGGAGTGGCGGCAGTGACTGCGCCCCCATCGCCAAACGCATCGTGGAAGAAGCACTGGCACTGCCTGCGGATGGATCGGGAGAGGTGAAGCCGGTGGAGGAAAAAAGTGCGGATGCGCGGGCGCAATTCGATTTCAATGCCGCGGAAATTTCACGGGAAATCAAACTCCTCGAAGCAGAGCCTAAGATCTCTTTTAAGGAATGCAAAATCGACAACGGTCAGGTGACGATCGTCGGCGAAGCGGCTGGCATGGCCGAGGCGTTGCAATTGCGCTCGCGGCTGGGAGAGATTGGCGAGAAGAGACAGATTGAATGGGTATTTCCGGTGCCAAGAAGCTTGGAAAACGGCCGAGTCGAGTTTCGGGCCAGCGGGGTCTATCAACCCTCAGCACCAAAAACCGAGGAGGGGAGCAAGAAAGCCGAGGTCGCGCCGCAATCGCTGCAGAGCCTCAAAAAAACGACCGCCAAGGTGATCAGCCGAAGCTCCAGCGCTTCCTCTCACAGCCTGGTCATCGACAAAGGTTCTCTCGACGGCATCGTCGCCAACAGCCCCGTGATCACATCGGTCGGTTTGGTCGGGAAGACATCCACGCCAGACCCACACACGACGAAGGTGATTCTCCTCACCGATGAACTCTGCCTTGTCTCGGCCAAGGTGGAAGGGACGCTTGACCAAGGGATACTGTCCGGTAAGCGTGCAGCACAGACCGTGCAGCCACAACTGCAACTCCCCTTCCTCAGCCGCTTCGCCAAAATCAACATCGGCTCCAAGGTTTACTCCTCCGGTGAAGGCGGACTCTTCCCGGCCGATCTGCTCCTGGGACGAGTGAAGCAATTCACAAGCGGGGATGTTTCCGGCGAAGCCATCGTTGAACCCGCCGTTGACTTCTCAACCCTTGATCAGGTGTTCGTGATTGAGTTGAAGACCGAGCCTCCTGCCCAAGAAGCACCAAAACCACCCAAGCCCGCAGACCAGGCTCAACTCCGTCAGCAAAGCGATGCCGCGATACGCATGCAGCCTGCTCTGGCAAACCAATGGGCTGCTTTGAAGCGGGCCGGACTCTTCGCTGACCTGCCAGCACGCGCCCGCCCGTTTGATCTGGGGGACAAGCATCCGGAGCGCCAGGTGAAAAGCGTGCCGGAGTTTCATTTTTGGACGTCACGGGCGGACGTGCGCGGCTGGCTTGTGGACTCGCACTGTTCTCCTGCAAAAGCGGACCCGTTTGCATCAAGGCGCTCGCTGCTATGGGAGCCGCCTGCGGCTGAAGACATTGCAGCGGACTGGCCGGCCCCTCCGGAGCCATTTCAGCGCACCTACGCTGCCGCCGGTCACTGCGAGGTCCACATCCACGCTTCAGATGGCGAGAATGTGACCGTGACCGTTCTCCAGAGAAAACCGTCCATTCTGATCGCACCAGATGAATCTCAGGAACCACGTCCTGCGGGCAGGCTGACTCCTGAATATCCTGGAAAGAGCCTCTCTCAGAGTGAGTCCGCACGGCCTGCGATCGGCATAGCCTTGCAAACACTTCACCCAACGATCTCATCAGATGAACGCGAGTACCAGCCAACCTTCCGGCCGCAACCACTCCAGTACAGAGACAGAGTGCAAGCACCGCCTTCCGCCCCCACACTCGACATGCCATTTCCGTTGAACCGTCTCCATCAAGATCTCAGCGCCGACTCGGAAAAAGCTCTGCGACGCAGCTTGGGAAGCGGCACTCGCATGCAGCAGACTTTGTGGGTCAGAGCACAGCAGCACTAGCGATGACAAACGGCGGCCACTGCGCAGCTTTCACTGCTTCAGCAGCCCACTGTCCGTCAGCCACTCCGTAAACCGCATCGGCCATCTCGCCGCCGCACTCGGCTTGGCATCCGCCTTGTACCCGAAGCCGTGGCCGGCATTGGCGAAGATGTGCATCTCCGCTTTCACGCCGGCGGCCTTGTATTTGAGGTAGAGCGTCGCCATGCCTTCGGAGATGTCCGGGCGGTCGCTATAGCCCGCGGCAATGAAAAGCGGAGGCATGCCCTTCGTCGCATTGAAGAGGCCGGAGGTGCCGGGATAGATGAGGCCCTGAAAGTCCGGACGGCTGCTCTGCTGTTCGATGGGATCAGCGGCGTCTTTCTGGCCCGGATCATTCGTCATGGCGGCAAAAGCGGCCAGCTCGCCCCCGGCGGAGAAGCCGAGAATGCCGATGCGGTCCGGCTGGATGTGCCACTCGGCGGCCCGGCTGCGCACCGTGCGGATGGCCCGGCGGGCGTCCGCCATGGCATGATCCTGAATGGTGTAGACCGGTTCTCAAAAAGAATGTCATATTCCGGCTGTACATTTTAGAATTATGGTAATGAATAAGCGGTGGTGGCCCGCCCGTGCATCGAACTCAACCTG
>NZ_JBAQCR010000358.1:0-16838 GCF_049294395.1 Prosthecobacter sp. | reverse complement strand
TCTGTCGGCCAGCGCACACATCAACACACTGACGCACGATTCACCGTAATCGGATGCGTGTTGAGTTCATACGCCGACTGTCGCATACCGCATGCCAGTTTGGAAATCGTGAGTTCTGGCGGTGCGCTGATCGACAGACAAGAGTGCCTGTCGTACCCCTACACCACAAGCCCCGGCAAACTCGTCCCCGTACTCGATCCAAACTCATTCGTCTCAATCCCCATGCGCTGCAGCATCTGCACGAAGAGATTGCACATCGGCTGATTGTTCTTCGGATCAAACGCCAGGTGCTGGCCATGCTTGAACCCACCACCCGCAAACACCAGCGGCAGGTTGTGCCAGTCGTGGCTGTTGGCATTCCCCAGATTGCTTCCAAAGAGCACCATCGTGTTGTCCAGCAGGCTGCCATTGGCCTCCTTCTTCGCCTTGAGCGAAGTCAGCAAACCATTGAACGCCTCAAACTCCGCGCGCTCGATGCGCTGCAGCTGCTCGATCTTCATCGGATCCTGGCCGTGATGCGACAAGTTGTGATGCGCCATCGTCACCCCATTGATCAGAGGCACATCTCCCCGGCCCTGCACCAGGACCGTAATCGCCCGCGTGCTGTCCGTTTGCAGCGCCAGCGGGATCAAATCAAACAGCAGCTTCATGCGTGCGATGAGGTCGGCCTCGTTCTCCACATCCGTCGGCGGCTTCGCATCCACCTTCGGCTTGGACTTCTGCACCCACGCTTCAGACTTGAGCATGCGCTCCTCCATCTCGCGGACCGACGTGTAGTATTCATCAAGCTTCTCCTTGTCCGCCGCGCCCACGCGGCGTTCGAAGCGCTTCGCTTCGGCCTGCACCGTGTCCATGATGCTGCGCCCTTCCTTGAGCTTGCGCATCTGGTTGCTGATCTCGCCCGGAGTTCCATCGAGGAAGAGCTTGGCAAAGACCTGCGAAGGCTTTGACTGCGCCTGCACCATCACACCGCTGCGCGTGTAGCTCTGGCTGCTCTGCCCCGCTGAACTGAGCACCAGCGAAGGATAGCGCGTCTCATAGCCGATCTTCTCCGCCACGAACTGATCAATCGACACCGTGTTGCGAAATCCACCCAGCCCCGGCCCACGCGCCGAAGTCAGCCACGTCATCTCCGACGTATGCCCGTCCGCCCCGGCCTGATCCGGGTGGCACACACCTGAGAGCACCGTGAAGTCATCCCGATGATCTTTGAGAGCCTCCAGATACGGCGTCAGCGTGTAGCCACGCCCCGTCTCTTTAGGAAACAACGAAGGCCCGTAAATGCCCAGCGAAGCACAGGCAAAGACCATGCGCTTCGGCGGCGTAGCGGCCGCCGCACTCGACAGTCGCGGCATCATCGCCTCCAGAAACGGCAGGGCCAGCGAGACACCGGAGCCGTGCAGAAAAGCGCGGCGGGAAATGGCAGGGCGTGTGATCATGGGAGGCGGCGATGGGAGTTGAAAAGACCGGATCTGGTGGGATAATGGGAATGAGCTATGACAGCAACCTTGGAAGAACGAGTCGAAGCCCTTGAGCGAAAACTTGCAGAAATGCAGGCGCAGACTTGGTCTTCGCCTCCCGTGAAGAAGGACTGGCGGGCAACTGTCGGGTGGGCCAATAACTCCAAGCTGCATGAGGCCGCCACCAAGGCAGGCGAAGAGTATCGCCGCAGCCAAACCTACGAAAAGGAGATCGAGGACCGTGGTGGTATTGGACACTAACCACCTGTCTGCATTGAGTCGAGATGGACCTTCTGCCGAACGGCT
Source organism: Prosthecobacter sp. (assembly GCF_049294395.1). GTDB lineage: Bacteria > Verrucomicrobiota > Verrucomicrobiia > Verrucomicrobiales > Verrucomicrobiaceae > Prosthecobacter. The sequence continues at coordinate 15,072 of NZ_JBAQCR010000358.1, read as the reverse complement.
GACCCAGCGCCTGAATGCCGCACGCGAGGAAGTCACCACCACCGTGGTAAATGTTCAGGAACGCGTCGAAGGTTGGTTGAAAGAAGTCCATTCCACCCCCGATCCGCTTCAGCAGATTGATGCCTATCGCGAATTTTATTGTCTCATTGAAGCCTACGCAGCGTGGACAGTTTTGTCTTGGGATGAAGATGCAGCGAACCTCTTCCACTCGTTTCGCAAGCAAGGCATCCGTATCGGCACCATGGACCTCAAAATAGCCTGCATCGCCATCGCTCACGAAGCGCTTCTCCTCACTCAGAACTCCGTGGACTTTGCCAAGGTGCCTGGGCTGCGGTTTGAAGACTGGTTGGTGGATTAACATGGCTCTTACTTGCTCAAAAACAGCGGAGACTGCACGACGGCATGGACCAGTGAACGCAGCCCCGAGCCATCAGCTTTGGCCTGTTTTGCGATGGCTTCGATCGCATCGCGATCCGCGAACTGAATGCCTGCACCCGTGCCGTAAGTGACCAGATTCCCGGCCAGCGCACGCATCACTTGATCCTGCTGATCGAGCAGCAGCTTCTTGAATTCAGTGATACCCTGAAACTTGCGGCCATCTTCAAGTTCACCGCTGGCATCCACCGGCAGGCCTTCCTTGTACTGCCAGATGTTCTGGCCGCGAAGTTTGCGTTTCACATTCGCCCCTTTCTCATTGGAGCGGTAGTTCTCACGGAAACCGCCAATGACATCAAAGCTTTCGAGCGCAAACCCAGGCGGGTCAATCTGCCGATGGCACGACGCGCAGCTCTCATTGTCACGGTGCTTGGCCAGTTGTTCGCGAATGGTGGTACTGCCGCGTGTGTCTGGCTCGATTCCCGCCACATTGCCCGGAGGTGGCGGCGGCTGCTGCCCCAGCAGATGCTTCATCACCCACGCCCCGCGAATCACCGGCGATGTGACCGTGCCATTCGCCGTGACCTTCAACACACTGGCTTGCGTCAGCACTCCGCCACGCACACTGTCCTTCGGCAATGAGACACGACGGAATTGCTCACCCGCAATGCCCGGCAGTTCGTAATGCTCCGCCAGACGGTTGTTCACCATGGCAAAGTCGCTGTGGATGAGATTGCTCACCGGCAGGTTGTGGGTCAGCAGCTCATTAAAAAATGCTTCTGTCTCCGTGACCATGCCCAGCTTCAGCAGCATGTCGTATTCCGGATACAGCTTCGTGTCGGGCGTTGTTGCGTCGATGTTGCGCAGCTCCAGCCACTGCCCCACGAAATTAGTCACAAACGTCGCCGCCTTCGGCCCCTTGAGCAGACGTTCGGTCTGCGCTTTAAGCACAGCCGGTTGGCTCAACTTCCCGGCGTCGGCCACCTTCATCAGTTCGTCATCGGGCATTGAACTCGTGAAGAAATACGCCAGCCGCGTGGCCAGGGCGCGATCACTGAGTCTGCCCGGATGCTCTTCCAAAAGCAGGAAGGCAGGTGACGTCAAAATGGCGCGCAAGCCCACGCGCATCGCCTCTTCAAAGGTGCCGCCCGCATCCACCGACTGATTGGCCAGCGCGATATAAGGTGCCGCTTCATCCTGCTCCAAAGACCGCCGAAAAGCACGTGTCGCAAAGCTGTTCAACCCGCTGGCAATCGCCTGCTTCACATCCGTAGGCGCGAGTTCATAGCCGAGTTGCTTGCCATCGCGAAACTTCTTCTGTTTGTCTCCCAGCTCGGTCAGCGGCACATCCCCCAGCGCCTTCTTCAGGCTCGCAGGCGGCCACTCAGCGGAGAGCGGCCCCTCCACTTCGATCCATTGCATGGCCAGCCCAGTTCCCTGAAATTCAGCCGCCCCTACGTTGTAGATGTTCTGCCCTTTTTTATCACGGCCCACACGGTCGCAGTTGATCACGATGTGCTCTGTGCCATCCAGCCGCGTGGTGAATTCAAACTCACGCGGCTTGTCCGCAGGCAGCTCGCAGTAACTCAGCAGGCGCTTCTGCTTGTAGTTGTTGCTGTAAATCATGAGCGTCAGCGGCTCGCCCTCGCTTTGGAAAGCATTGCCGGAGATCTTGATGCGGTAGTTGCCCGGGCCCGGCAGGCGGCACTGCTTCAGTCCCACCAGGTAGTCCCCCGTGGTGAACATGATGACCTCCTTGTCGTTCTCACGAAACATCACTCGGTGCCCGCTCTTCGGATTGGTCTTGTCCGACAAAGTGCCGGGCGGTGTGTCGAGGTTTTTGCGAATCCCCAGCTCGTTCTTGTAGCTGTAGCGCTGGTTGATCCCCACCGGCCTCTTGCTCAGCACGATGGCAGCATCCAGCGCGGCATCAGCCGCTTCCAAATACTTCTCGATTTGCAGCTGCGAAAAACGCAGCCCTTCCGCCACGGTGTCAAACCCATGCAGCGGCGTATCTTCTGGCAGGATATGCTTCAGCGGCACAGAGATTCCCAGCAAATCATGCACCGTATTCTCATACTCCGTGCGGTTCAGCCGGCGCAGCACCGTGCGTCCGTTCTTCGCCTGCTGCGCAAGTTCATGGTCACGCAGCGGTGCCTTGAGCGCTGCCTGAAAGCTCTGCAAAGCCCCAGCCTCAGGCCGTTCCTTCTTCGCAGGCGGCATCTCCCCTTTGCTCACGCGATCATAGACCTTCACCCAGCGTTCGAAGTTCTGCCGGTCCTCCGGCTTGAACGAGAGCGCGGTCAGATCCAGCCCGCCTTTCTTCACATCACCATCATGGCACTCGGTGCAGTGGTGCTCCAAAAAAGGAGTGACAGGCGGCAGCGGTGCGGCACTTGCCGTACTGGCGAGGATCAAAGAAACGAAGAAACGTTGCATGGCTGAGACGAAAGAAAGCACCGATTATTGACGGTTTCGCCATGCATACGCAAGCTTTCCGCTTTGTTTCATCCGCTCCTTCCACAGGAGCCGGTCACTTCGCCTTCTTCTGTTTCTCCCATTCGGCAAGAAAGGCCGCTTCCCTGTCCTCCACGTAGCGGAGATAACCTGCAGGATCGATGAACGGATTCACGTCACTCTTGCCCAGCCGTGCATGCTTCGCCTCCATGCCGTAGTATCCGCCATGGGCTCCTAGAAACAGATCCACTGGCAGCGCCTTCAGCACAAGAAAAGTCTTCTCATAATTCGTCGCGATGCCCGGGTAGTCCTTGTTGCCCACCAGCACATAGCCGGGATTCACATTCGGGCTGCCAATGATCACCGCATTCAGCGGCTTGCCGTTGTCCGTCACCTGCATCGTCCACGTCGTGCAGCCGGGTGTGTGACCAGGTGTGAGGTGTGCCACCAGCACCGCGTCTCCGAGTTTGACCTCTTCGCCGTCCTTCAATCGACGATCCACCTTGGCAGGCGGAAACTGCGTGTAGTCTCCCTTCCCGATCCGCGGCTTCTTCGCACCGCCGTTTTCCACCGCATCGGCATCCTGCTCCATGACCCAATATTTGGCTCCCGTCTGCTTCACGATCTCCGCGCTGCCCGCACAATGGTCCGAATGCGCATGGCTGATGAGCAGGATGCGGATGTCAGTAAATTTAAATCCCAGCTTCTCCACGCTGGAACGGATCAGCGGCACGGATTCCTCCAGGCTGCTGTTGATGAGCACATGCCCCTCCGGAGTCGTGATCAGATAGGAGGCCAGATCACGCGACCCGACATAATACAGATTGCCCGCGATCCGGTGCGGCGGAAACGGCTCCTTCCAGCTCGACGTGTCCTGCGCGGAAGCCAGGTTGCAGCCAAGAAGCAGCAGGATGGAGAAAAGGATGTGGGAGCGGAGTTGGTTAATCATGGTTGGCAGGAGTTCCGAGAATCTTCATTCGCTGCTCGTTGCTCAGCTTTCGCATCGAGGCAACTTCACGATGAAACGCCTCCAGATCGCCAGCTTTCTCCTTCAGCAGCCGTTCAAACCCGGGCACCATGGTGTAGTAGGTGGCCACCGTGTTGAGTCGTGCATTGTTCCAGAAACTCGGCTCATGATTGATTTTGATCCGGGCTTGGGGACTGACGTCGGCAGCTTCCTTCAGCATGTCTTCAAAGACCCGCTTTTTGGCCAGCCTCTCCGTTTCCACGCTGCGATAGGTGCGGGCATAGACAGCCTTCAGCTTCTCACGCGTGCGCAGCATCAGATGAACGGATTCGCGGTTCTTCTTCAGATGTGCCTCATACTCGCGCAGCCCGCTGAGATTCTTTTTGGAGCGCATCCATCGTCTCACGCCCTCCTGCCCGTTCGCGGTGGCAAAGGCTTCGTTGAAATCGGTGTCCCCGGGTATGAACACCTTGGCATGTGTCAGTTCATGAAAGATGAGCTCGGCCAGTTCGCCATCGCTGCGGTGCAGAAAGGTGTTCAGCACCGGGTCCGCCAGATAGCCCAGCGTTGAATAGGCCTCCACACCGCCCACGAACACATCATACCCTTTGTTCTTGAGCCGTGCCGCTTCCACGGTGGCATCCTTCTCATCAAAAAAGCCGCGATACTTCAGGCTGCCCACCAGCGGGTACCACCACTTCTTGCTTTCCGTGGAAAACTCCGGCGCGGCATACACCACCCACACCACGAAGGGCCGCTTGAGGTCGCAGTACTTGCCAAAGCTCTTCGTCGGCAGATGGAGGTCGCTGGCGGCAAAGGCACGCAGTTCTTCGATCAATTTCAGGCGTTGTTTGACGCGCTCCGCCACGCTCGGATCCGCCAGCGCATCGGCATTGGGTCGCGATTTACGCCAGATTTCCGTCTGCCCTCTGATCGCCTGAGTATAAAACTGCACCGTACTGCACGCGCACAAGCAGAGGAGTGGCAGCAATGCGAACCAGTTGCGTGTTTTCGTCATCCTGCCAGTGTAGACATGCCACCATCAACCGACAAACAGCAATGTCCTTCATCCACGACGATTTTCTTCTCTCCTCCAAGGCCGCCAGCCATCTCTACCACAGCTTTGCCAAGGACGAACCGATCCTGGACTACCATAATCACCTGCCGCCTAAGGACATTGCGGAAAATCGTCAGTTTAAGAACATCTTCGAAATCTGGCTCGAAGGCGATCACTACAAGTGGCGCGCCATGCGCTGCAACGGCGTCCCGGAAGAATTCATCACCGGCAAGGCCAGCCCCCGCGACAAATTCCTCGCCTGGGCCAAGACCGTGCCCCACACGCTGCGCAACCCGCTCTACCACTGGACCCATCTCGAACTGAAGCGCTACTTCGGCATCGACACCCTGCTGGATGAAAAGACCGCCCCCGCCATCTGGGAGCAGACCGAGGCCGCCCTCGCCAAGCCGGAGATGAGCGCCCGCAACATCCTGCGCACGCAGAAAGTCAAAGCTCTTTGCACCACGGACGATCCCATCGACGATCTCGCCCATCATCAAAAGTGCGCCGCCGACGGCTTTGAAGTCGGTGTGTATCCCACCTTCCGCCCGGACAAGGCCCTCGCCGTTCACCTGCCCGAAGCCTGGAATTCTTGGTGCGACAAACTCAGCGCCGCCAGCGGCATCGAAGTGAAAAGCTACGCCTCCCTGCTGGATGCCCTCAAGCAGCGCCACGACTTCTTCCACAGCGTCGGTGGCCGCCTCAGCGACCACGGCCTGAACTACTGCCACGCCAATTTCGTCAGCGATGCCGAGGCCGAGCGCATCTTCCAGAAAGCCCGCAGCGGCACCGCCGCCAGCGCGCAGGAGCAGGACCAGTTCGCCAGCAACATCATGCTCCACGTCGGCCGCCTCAATGCCTCACGTGGCTGGACCATGCAGCTCCACCTCGGCCCCGTGCGTAACAACAACAGCCGCCTTGCCCGCGAGATCGGCGCAGACGTCGGCTGCGACAGCATCGGCGACTGGCCGCAGGCGGAGACGCTCTCCCGCTTCCTCGACCGTCTGGACACCGAAAACGCCCTGCCCAAGACCGTCCTCTACAACGTCAACCCCAACGCCAACTACGTCTTCGGCACCATGGCCGGCAATTTCGCCGACGGCACCACGCCCGGCAAAGTCCAGTTCGGCTCCGCCTGGTGGTTCGTTGATCAAAAAGAAGGCATGGAGTGGCAGATCAATGCCCTCAGCAATCTCGGGCTCCTGAGCCGCTTCATCGGCATGCTCACAGACAGCCGCAGCTTCATGAGCTTCCCCCGCCACGAATACTTCCGCCGCACCCTCTGCAATCTCCTCGGCACAGACGTGGAAGCCGGCCTCATCCCCAATGATGACGCCCTCGTCGGCACCATGGTGAAGAACATCTGCTACCCCAATGCCAAAGCGTATCTGGGCCTGAAGGTGTCTTGATCCCGCTCATCGCTGCTTGGATCGGCCACGTGCTTCTCGGTGATCCTCAAAAAGCGCTTGCTTCAACATGTGGGAATACTTCCACTGTTGAAGCGAGTCGAACGCCGCGAACTGGTGGATGCTGATGATCAGCCAGAACTCAAACTGATAGCTGATTTTGGAGCACTTGTGCCGCAGCCGTCGCTGAGCCAGCCAGGCGCCCGGCCAGCCGCCGGCAAGTTCCAGCACATGGAGAAGCACCTCAGGGGTGCGCCATGCCTCCACGCGCGCCTTGCGCTTGTCGCTTCTATATGCGGCATAGGTGATCAGTGACATGGCACCGACATAGGCCGCCAGTATCCAGATCTCCCAGCCCATCTTCAGCCAAGCGTAGGCGGGCAGCGCCAGCAACGCACCCAGGAGACATAGCCTCACCAGACCGACATCCGAGACTTCACGCACCTGCACGGCATTTTGGGCGCACTGACGTTGTTGTGAATCCAGCCCCCAGTTAAAGCGTATCTCCTCACCCACCTTCGGCTGGTGGTGAAACCTGGAAAAATCACGGCGATGCAGAAATAATCGTTTGTCGCCGAACTGCAGCCAGCCAAAGCCCTTGTCGGCATGCCATTCAGCGACTCTGGCAGTGTATTCAGGCTTGCGCGTTTGGGCGGAAATCATTGTGGAGCTCACGGCTATCTGCCCCTGCATTCACCAAAGGGCAAGCCTCTCCATTTGCAGACCGCCTACTCCTTCCACCGCATCAGCAGCAGCGTCAGCACCGCACCGCTGGTCCACAGCAGCCAGCTTTCAGTAACAAGGTAGGAGCAGCCCAGCATCGCCGCCCCCAGGCCCATTTTGATCACCGAGCCCACCGATTTGCCGTAGAGCAAGGCCCCCAGCCCAGTGGCTCCGAAGATCAGGGAGCCAAAAAAGTCAGAGGCGGAAGGCATGGGAATCGAACGAAGGTTCCTTCACCAGCCTTGCGCCTCTTTGCACCAGCCAGCCCTCTTAGCAGGACTTGGCATGGAAGGAAAACACATGCAGGAAGGTCCGGGCGATGATCTCCAGATCCAGGTAGAACGACCAGTTCTGGCAGTATTCAATGTCCGAAGTCACGCGGTGCTTGATCTCGCTGGCATCATCCACCGGACCCCGATGACCACGCACCTGGGCAAGTCCCGTCACGCCGGGCTTCACCGTGTGGCGCATCGCATACTGGCTGCATTCCATGGCAAACAGCACATCGTGCTCCGCCATGTGCGGCCGTGGTCCCACCACGGACATGTCACCCAGCAGCACGTTCAGGAACTGCGGCATTTCATCAATGCTCAGCTTCCGCATCAGCCCGCCACCGGTAAAGATGCGCGAGTCATTGGCACGAGCCTGCACGCTCTCCTTGCCATGGTTCACCGTCATCGTGCGGAATTTGAAAATCTTGAACATCTGGCCATCCGCACCCGAACGCGACTGCTTGAAAAACAGCGGACCTGGAGAGAACAACCGATGCACGATCCAGACACCAGCGCACAGGAATGGCAGCACCAGCACCACCACCGGCAGGCTGATGGAAATATCCAGCACCCGCTTCAGGAACCGATGCGCAGGGCTGACCAGAGGATGCTTGTGCAGACTGATTAGCTTCATCTGCGAGTATTCCGTGAGCTGCACGGATCCCATGTCCCCGACAATCGGCTGCAGATCCACCGCCAGGTGCGTGCCATGCGATTCAGCAATCACCCGGATTCGCTCCGTGCGGGCGGCATCCGTTGGCAGGCGCCAGATCAGCAGGTTCGGACGCCCATGTTTCAGGGCTTCTTCAAGGCGATGCTCCAGGAAGGACTCATGGCTCGCGTCTGTCTCCATGGCCAGCACATCGCAAAGATGAATGCCCAGCATCGTTTTGTTGGAAAACCACTGCCTCGTCGCTGCCTCACCCTCCTCATCACACACCGCCAGAATGCGCAGCCGGGGTTGAATTTTGGCGCCCAGGACCTGGAGCAGCTTCATAAACAGGATCTTTCCGATCATCAGGCAGGGCCCCAGCGTCAGCACAAACATCAGCAGCAGCTTGCGTGACACATCGTAGTTCCGCCACATGCCCATGTAGATGAAGAGCGTCAGCGCCAGGAACAGCACCTGCGCAGCGCAGATGCGCAGCTTGCGGCCGTTCAGCAGCTGAAACATGTAATGACCATCGCGCGACCAGATGAGGGTGTGCAGCAGCAGTCCGATGATGCCCAGCGCCAGAAGCACCCCTTCCTTTGCCGGGGGCGACCATTGCAGGCTGAGCGTGTCCGGTGGCAACAATTGGGATATGACGAACGCTGCGATGTAGGCGCTGGCAACGGAGATTCCATCCACCAACACGAAAAAAGGTGTCCATCCTCGAACTCTTTGGCTTAGGGCGTCTTGCATGTGGAAACTTCCACCGCGCAAACCATAAATTCCAGAATGTGAGGACTTACATTCCAATCAGTAATGCTTTAGGTCACCCTCAGACAAGTGGAAGTCAGTTTCTCACTCCCATGCCCGTGTGCCTTGCTCTTTTGTATCGCGCCTCGATGTGCTGGCGGATGTACTCGTCATCGCGAGCACGCATCCCACCAGGGCAGCAAAGAGGGGCCGGATGGCATTTATCTGCAGCGGGAAATCCACCACGGCATGCAGCAGCACAGAAATAATCGCAGTGGAGAAGCAGATAAGTCCCGCCCGTCGCTCAAAAGACATCCGATAGCGACCGTCCTTTGAAAAAGCCTGTCTCAAGGCATTCACCAGGCGTCTGCCCGGCCACGCCAGCAAAAGAACAAAGAAGCAAGCCCCCGGCCAGCCCCATTCAGCGAAAAATTCAGCATAATCATTGTGCGCATGCCGCCACCGCCCCTCCTGCAACATCGGGTCCAATGGTGTATAGTGTGCAGCCACCCATTCGAAGGTCCCCGGCCCCGTACCTGTCCATCCATAATCGGTGCCGATTTGCAGCGCCATCAGAGCGGCATGCCGTCTGGCTGGATCATCAAAATGACGTTGCGAAAAGTTGTCCCAGCGCCCGAGCATGGCTCCGGCACCGCTCAGCCAAGCGCCCAGTACCAGCAGCCCCACGGCAATGAGGACGAACAAAGCCACTCTCTTCTTACTAAACGGTAAATTTTCGAGATGGGGCCTCCACACCACAACCCCCGCCACAACCAAGAGCACGACCTCAAAAATCAATAAAAAATGGCCCACTTTGGAAATAATCACAAAAACCGCGATGATCTGGACCATCACCGCAACCATTAGGAAGGCCAGTGCCATCTGCTGACGGAAGGTGCGCAGCCCATGATGCAGCAGCAGCAGGCACAGCCACACGCCCACCGGCCACGACAAATTCAAAAAAGCCGCTGTGTTGCCATGGTACCAAAACAACCCAAAAACGAATTTGGGAATGTGCTTCACCTCCCATAGCGCCGAGAGATCTGCTGAAGTTTGAAGCCATAGCCCCGCCACAGCCGTGACAAACCCTCCAAACGTCACCGCCAAGGCTAAAACATACCGGCCCGTTCGCTCAAAGGCAAAATCCAGCGCCACCACCAGCAGCATCAGCGCGGACGTTATAAAAAACATTGCCTGCACTGATATTTCTTGATCCAGCGTCCCAAACGCAAGCCACGGGCTTTTGTCCAGATCGAGAATCGCACCGCTGGCCCGGTCCACCATCGCATGAGGGAAACTGGTGACCACCCAGCCGTACACGCTGATCAGAAGGGTGATCCACCAGACTGCCTTTTCATGTGGGCGGGGGGATCTCCATTCAAGAATCCTGGCAAGCAACCAGCAAACAAAAGCCGTGCATGCCAGCCACGGAATCAAAGCGTGCGTTGACCCCGGCAGTTTCACATTGGCCCAGGGAAGAATGCAGAGGCACAGCGCCATGGTGGCGAGAGCAAGACTGCGAAGAATGGTAGGAAGCTGATTGATCCACCAGTGTGCCTCCATTCAGGCCGCTAGGTCAAGATTCAGAGAGCTTAACTAAACTAAGACATGCCTTACCGACATCTGAACCGTGAGTGAGTGGAGTTCTTCTAATACCAGCGGATTCTTATGGAAGTTCAGAAACAGGGTGGGGGGAGCACAGACTCAACCAATGGCGGCAGCTTGTTCAGATTTACTCACTGTTCATTACAACATGCCCGCATTAATTATGAAGCTGTCTTTTGACTCTGGTATCTCAAGGGCCAATCATACACGCTTCCTTAGAACGCTCCCGAAAAATCTTCTGCCCGCTAAATTTTTTCCTCAAAACCTAAACACGAGCATTAATCCATGAAAAAACGCATTCTCATCACTGGCGGAGCCGGGTTCCTGGGCTCCCACCTCTGCGAACGCCTGCTGGAACAGGAAAACGAAATCATCTGCGCGGACAACCTCTTCACCGGGCGCAAGCAGAACATCGCCCACCTGATGAGCAATCCAAACTTTGAGTTCATGCGGCATGACATCACCCAGCCGATCAACGTTGAAGTGGATCAAATCTACAACCTCGCCTGCCCGGCCTCGCCTCCACATTATCAATACAACGCCATCAAGACCATCAAGACCTCGGTGATGGGTGCCATCAATGTCCTTGGCCTCGCACGCCGTCTCCAGGCCCGGGTCTTTCAGGCCTCCACCTCGGAAATTTACGGTGATCCCGAAGTTCACCCGCAGCCAGAAAGCTACTGGGGCCACGTCAACACCATCGGCCCCCGTTCCTGCTATGACGAGGGCAAGCGTGTCGCTGAAACCCTCTTCTTTGACTACCACCGCCAGAACGGCGTGGACATCCGCGTCGTGCGCATCTTCAACACCTACGGTCCACGCATGCTGCCGGATGACGGCCGCGTCGTCTCCAACTTCATTGTCCAGGCCCTCAAAGGCAACGACATCACCATCTATGGCGACGGCCAGCAGACCCGCAGCTTCTGCTATGTCGATGATTTGATCAGCGGCTTCATCAAGTTCATGGAAACCGACGACTTCACCGGCCCCGTCAACATCGGCAATCCCGGCGAATTCACCATGCTGGCCCTCGCCGAGCAGGTGCTCGCCAAAGTGGGCGGCAAATCCAAAATCGTCTTCCGCCCCTTGCCCGCAGATGATCCCAAGCAGCGCCAGCCGGACATCACTCTCGCTAAACAGCGCCTCGGCTGGGAACCTAAAATCCCGTTGTCTGAAGGACTCGACCGCACCATTGCTTACTTCGCCCAACTGCTCGCAGGCCCGGCGGCCAAGCAACCTCGGCCGATGAAGGCCCCGTTAAAAAAACTGACCCTTAACTGATTTACCTGTTCTAAAAACCCTATGAGAATTTGTTGCATTGGTGCCGGCTATGTCGGCGGACCCACCATGGCGATGATCGCCGCCAAATGCCCTCACATCCGCGTCGATGTGGTGGACCTCAATGCCGAGCGTATCGCCGCTTGGAACTCCGACGAACTCCCCGTTTATGAGCCAGGACTCGATGACCTCGTGCGCGGCTCCCGTGGGAAAAATCTGTTCTTCTCCACCGAAGTCAAAACCAGCATCCAGGCAGCCGACATCATCTTTGTGAGCGTGAACACGCCCACCAAGACCTTCGGAGTCGGAGCTCACAAAGCGGCGGATCTGCGCTTCATCGAAGCCGTGGCCCGCACCATCGCCGAAGTCGCTGATTCAGCGAAAATCATCGTCGAAAAAAGCACCATCCCGGTGCGCACCGCTGAGGCCATCAAGACGATTTTGGCCTCCAGTGAGAAAGGCTTGAAACATCAGGTGCTCTCCAATCCGGAGTTCCTCGCTGAAGGCACCGCGGTGGTTGACCTCACCAGCCCTGACCGCATCCTCATCGGCGGTGAGCAGACCGAAGGTGGGCTGGCCGCCATTGAGGCACTCGTCAGCGTTTATGCCAACTGGGTGCCGCGCGAGCGCATCCTCACCACGAACCTTTGGTCCTCCGAGCTGTCCAAGCTCGTCGCCAACGCCTTCCTGGCTCAGCGCATCTCCTCCATCAACAGCATCTCCGCGCTTTGTGAAAAGACCGGCGCAGATGTGGATGAAGTCGCCCGCGCCATTGGCTCCGACTCACGCATCGGGCCAAAATTTCTCAAGGCCTCCGTCGGCTTCGGCGGCTCCTGCTTCCAGAAAGACGTGCTCAATCTCGTCTACCTCTGCGGTCACTTCGGACTTCCGGAAGTCGCCGCCTATTGGGATCAGGTCATCATCATGAACGACTGGCAGAAGCATCGCTTCGCCGAGCGCGTGCTCCGCACCCTCTTCAACACCGTCACCGGCAAACGAATCGGCGTCCTGGGTTTCGCCTTCAAAAAGGACACCAACGACACCCGCGAATCAGCCGCCATCTTCGTCTGCCAGGATCTCATCGAGGAGCGCGCCAAGCTCTCCATCTACGATCCAAAGGTCGGCTCAGTCCAGATGTGCAAAGATCTCGGCATCGAAGGAGATCATCCGAATGTGGAGTTCGCCACCAGCGCCGCACAGGCAGCTGCTGGAGCGCACGCCCTTCTGGTGCTCACCGAGTGGGATGAGTTCCGCCAGCTCGACTTTGAAGCCATCTATCAGTCCATGGTGAAACCCGCCTGGATTTTCGACGGCCGCAGCCTCCTGGACCACAAGAAGCTCCGTCAGATCGGCTTCAAGGTTTACAGCATCGGCAAGCCGCTGCCTCAAGAAGTGACAGAATAAAAAGTGCGCCGGCCCGCACAGGGCCGGCAGCAGCAGCTTCCAAAGATGGAAGCCACGTAAAGATCGTTGCAAACGCCCAGGCAGGAAAAAAATCTGCCTGCCTGGGAAGCAACTTTGAGACTTTGAGTCAATGAACCAAGTCCTCTCCAAGATTGGCCAGGTAAAGGCCAACATCGACATCTCCGGCGCTGCCTCCGCGCGCTCCGCCAGTCTGCTCTGTGAACTGGTCGAACTGCAGCTCATGCAGAATGTGAAGTATCAGCTGCCGCAGTCCCTGATGCCCTTCCGCCAGAAAATCTTCTCGCACTATGGCCAGGACGGCATCCTCGCAGAAATCCTCCGCCGCATTGGCGATGGCAGCAGACGCTTCGTCGAAATCGTTGCATCTCCTGCACAGAACAACACCAACCTGCTGCTCCTCAAAGGCTGGCGCGGCCTGTGGATCGATGCCGGGCTGGCCAAAGATGAAAGCCTTTCCACAAACCTTCAAATCCTGCTGCGTGAGGGCAAATTGAAAATCAGCCGCAAGCTCGTGAACCGTGACAATGGCCGCACGCTTCTCTCGAGCCGGGGATTCGCCGAGGATCTTGATCTCATCAGCATCGGCATCGACTACAACACTCATCACATCTTCACTGAGCTCCTGTCGCTCCAGCCGCGCGTGTTCAGCGTCGCCTACAACGGCATGCTGCCGCCCGATCTCGACTGGGCCGCTCCTTATGATGCGAAAGCCGTGTGGGACGGCTCCACCTTGTACGGAGCCACGCTCGGAACCCTCAGCGCCGCGGCCGAGGCAGGCGGTTATTCACTGGTCGGGTGCGAGCTCTCCGGCACCAATGCCTTCTTCGTGCGTCATGATTTGCTCCAAGGTCAATTTTTGCGGCCTGGAGATGCGATGTTCCACTGGGAACCACTGCGCATGCACCTTGGCCAGATGCAGCGGCTTCGCAGCGCGATGCCACTGCCGGCATGATTGGAAACCGGGTCGTATGAAAATCGCCATCGCATCCCATGTGCATCCGACCGCCGTCGGTGGTCTCGCCGCCTATCAGCGCGAACTCGTCGCCGGTCTGCAAAGCTTCAGCCGCATCAACGGAGAATCACTCAGCGTGCAGCAACTGCAGATGAATCAGGATGACAACAGTGCTGACTTGAAACGGTCCCGCTGGGTCAGCCAGTTCGCCTCTCGTGGCCCGCTGCTCCGTCTCGCAGACAGTCTGAACCGTGTGATGCACCATCACCCGTCCTGGACCTTGGCCGTCAATACAGCGGATGTCCTGCACTTCATCGGCACCGGCTCGGAAATCACAGGGCATCCGCTCTGGCGCGAAGCACGTGAGGCGGAGGTCCCCTTCACCGTCTGGCCCGCATTGCATCCGGAAAATTGCGCCGAGGAAGCTTTCGACCTGCAGCTTTATCAAGAAGCAGAAGCCGTCTTTTGCCAGTCTGATCATGAGCGCGAACTCCTCATCACAAAAGGCGTCGCTGCCAGCAGACTGATCCGCTGTGGTCTGCCGCCGATGTGCCATCCGAACGGCACCGGCACACGCCTCCGCTCCAAGCTCGGCATCGGCATGCGTCCTGTCGTGCTGTTTGTGGGTCGGCGTGATGAATGGAAAGGTTACCCGGCCCTGCTTGAAGCCTGGCCGCTGGTGATGCGCCAATGCCCGGATGCCGTGCTGCTCCTCGCCGGACCTGGCGACGCAGATGAATCCAGACTCGCCAAAATTTCGCCCGAGAGCGTTCGCGATCTCGGCTGCCCATCGGAACAGGACAAGGCAGACGCCTACGCTGCATGCGACGTCTTTTGCCTTCCTTCAGCCTGCGAATCCTTCGGGATTGTATATGTGGAGGCCTGGTCCTACGGCAGACCAGTCATTTGTGGAACCGCTCCAGCAAGCCGTGAACTTGTGGAGCATGATGTCACAGGTGTGTGGGCTGATCAACAGCCGCAGCCATGGTCTCATAGCCTGCTGCGGCTGTTGATGCACCCGGACCAGCGCCACCGCATCGGCCTCGCAGGCCTGCGGCATCAGCTGATGAATTTCACGACCGAACAAATGATCGGCGACCACCTGAAGGCATGGAAGATCACGGCCCCCAAGTACTGAGCATGGAAGCCTCCG
>NZ_JBAQCR010000357.1:0-2823 GCF_049294395.1 Prosthecobacter sp. | reverse complement strand
AGGCGCAGGAACGCCAGCGCCATTCTGGCGAGGTTCTCGAAGTCCTTGGCGAGGCGTCGGCAGCGGCCGAGCCACCCGAAGGTGCGCTCGACGATCCAGCGTTTGGGCAGCACCTCGAAGCCCTTGGCTGTGTCGGAGCGTTTGACGATTTCCAGGTGCCATGCGCCGAGTTCGCGCACCGCCGCTGCCGTGGCGGCCCCCTGGTAGCCGCCATCGGCGAATATCCGCACGATGAACGGAAAGAGGCGGCGGACCTCCTTGAGCACCGGCAACGCGCCGTCGCGGTCCTGGACATCGGCGGGCTGGATGTGGGCGGCCAGGATCAGGCCGAGCGTGTCGACGACGATGTGCCGTTTCTTGCCTTTGACCTTCTTGCCCGCGTCGTAGCCCGACGGGTCGATCCGCGCCCCCCTTTTTCCGCGCTTTTAACGCTCTGACTGTCGATGATTGCCGCCGTCGGACTGGCTTCCTTACCAGCCAATTCCCGCACCGCGACGAACAGTGCGTGATGGAGGCGGGCCAGGGTGCCATCCCACTCCCACAGCCCAAGATATTCATGCACCGTACTCTTGGGCGGCAGGTCTGTCGGCAGCGCCCGCCACTGGCACCCGGTCATCAGCACATAGAAAACGCCGTTCAGCACCTCGCGGATGTTCACCGTCCGCTGGCGGCCGCCACGTTTCGCCGGGGGGATCAGCGGTTCCACCAGCGCCCATTCCTCATCCGTCAAGTCGCTGGGATAGCGCAGCCCACGCCGCTCATAAATCCGACGATTCTCTTTCGTCCACATGCTGCCCCCCAAATTCGCCTGGGGAGCCATGGAATCACAAATGATTCATCGGACTCAAGAACCTTCCGGACGGACTCTTACTTCTGCCAGGACTTTGGCGTCATGGGAACTCTGCGTGGTGAAAGAACCCCTCTCGCAGAAAATTACCCATCCACCTGGGGCAACGATATTCTTCACGCCTTAGCATTTGGCGTCGATGAGGAACGGGTCGGCAAATACACACTGGTCGGTCACTTCTTCCAATTGTTTGATGGCCCCCCCTCTGCACCTCCCTTGTCACCACCACGAATCCACGAGTAAAGAAAAGCAAAATGGGCGAGGCGTACATAGACGCCTGACCGTCTCAAGCCGAGGATGCACTTCATTACCTCAACCCTTTAGGCGAATTATGACGGTGCTTTGCCGGCTTGCCGCCCCCGCCCTGCTTTTGTTCGCCAGCGTCATGCCCACCGTCGCCATGGCAGAACAGCGATGTGACGCATCCCTATTTGGAAAAGGCCCATTGACGCAGTTCCACCCGGCTACGGTGAGCGGGGAGAAGGGGACGCGCGCCTATTTCCATGATAGCGGGAACGATTGCCCTTCATCGGAAAACTGCCGCCGTAAAGCATACGTCATTGCCGGTGATCGCCTCCTCGTGGGCACTGAGGCCGACAAGTGGGCCTGCGCCTACTTCAGCGGCGAAAAGGGCTCGGTCACTGGATGGGTGCGAAAGGGGCAATTGAATTTTAGTCAGCCTAATTCGCACCCGAATTTAGCATCATGGCTTGGCGACTGGAAACTTGGCCGCAACAGCTTCAGTGTTCAACATGGTGAGAAACCCGGGAGCCTCACGGTCGATGGGATCGCGCTTTGGGGAGAAGGGCCAGCTCCCCATACCGGGAGTGTCGAAGCCTCGGCTGTGCCCGCTCGGAATCAGGTCATCATCAAGGATGGGCCATGCCAAATCACATTGACCCTCGTCGACGAGTGGCTGATTGCCGCCGATAACCATGAATGCGGCGGAATGAATGTCACCTTCGATGGTGTCTACAATCGGCGGCGGGCGCCCTGAGTTCTGCCCTCCGCAGCATCAAGCACGAGTGTATCCATAGACCCCGCACAGGAAAGCTCCGGTGCGCCCGGCCTGCGCCCTCCCCGAGGATCATGGCGAGCTTACCTGAGGTAAGCTCAAAGAAAAAAAAGACATATCAAGTCACTGAGCAGATATTACCAAGGATAATGCGCCACAGTGTCTTTAAATTGACTGCCCGCAGAGCCGGTAGCTACGCTGTACGCGTGACGAATTTAAAGAACAACTGCAATGGGACGACGAGCATCATCTAATCCAGCCTACAGCAACATCGTGAAGGTCACCGACGAAGCTTGGATCGCGCAGCGAACGGCTCAGCAGCGCCCAACTTGGTATCTGTTCAAGCTTGGCGACAAGTGGCCTCGATGCAGTCTGGGCACCGCCGACTTGCGGGAAGCGCGCTCGCTGGCGCTCAGGGCCTATCAGGCATGGCTCGAAGATGCCGGGTGCGATTGGCGCGCGGCCTGCGGCAACGTCTCCCACCATGTGAGCTTCAAGACGGTCGCAGAGGAATGGCTCGCGACCCAAAAGACGGACCACGCCTACAAGGCCGGTGTCGTGCGCAAGTTCCTACTGCCGTTCTTTGACGCAGAACGCAGCACCACCAGCATGACCATGGTCACTCAGGCTCTGGTTGACGATTATAAGGTGTGGCGGCGCGATTTTTGGCTGACGCGGCAGAAGGCGGGCAACAGCACGACGGTCAGCGACAAGCAGGCCGAGAACTACCGCGAGCCCAGCGCCAACACCCTAAACCGGGAATATCCCACGCTGCGGCAGATCCTCGGCTACGCCGCAAAGAAGGGCTATTTCGAGAAACAGCCAATCCCCGTCGTCGAAGCGGAAAACGGCAGCCCCAATCCCCGCCCCGCTTTCCTCGGCGACGATTTCAATGTGCTGATGCGCGAAGTAGAGAAGTGGATTGGCGAGGCCACGGATGCACTGACACGGCAAAAGCGCC
>NZ_JBAQCR010000356.1:0-23139 GCF_049294395.1 Prosthecobacter sp. | reverse complement strand
GGTCTATCTGGATGCAGAGCGTGGCAATCCGTGGCTGTTTGTGGCGAAGAATCAGGTCGGCCCTGAGTTCATCTACTTCAATCACAGCGTGGACGGCCCCGTGGCTTCCGGCCACAACCGCGGCCGTTACGGCGACTCGCTGGTCTTCACGATCCACAAGATCTTTGACCGCATCGAACTCGTCGAGCAGAACACCAAGCTCTACTTCGATCCGCAAAGCGCCCTGGCCAAAGCCCAGGCGGCCAACACCAGCAGCGCCATCTTGACCAGCGAAATCATCATGGCCGAGGAAGAGGAGGGTTATCTCATTTCCTGCACCAACCTGTTCCTGCGCGAAAACCTCACCCAGGTGAAGTTCAGCAACATGGGCGGGGACAAGGCCGTGCTGGGCAAGCTTTCGGAGCCCAAATCCAAGATCCTGCGCGTCAACGGCTACCCCAAAAACACCGCCATCACGGCGGAGTATGTGTTTGAAAACCCCAGCCCCACCTGGGAAACCGCCGCCGATGTGGCCAATCCGCGCTACATCACCGTCAAGGTGCAGCACACGCTCATCGCCATGCCCGAGAGCGACTACAAGCCCCGCCTCGATGACCCGCGCATCGGCTACTTCACCCATCAGATCACCGACATGACGAGCACGGACGTGGCTCCGTACCGCGACGTCATCCACCGCTGGCGGCTGATGAAGCAGAAGCCCGGCACCGCGCTGAGCGAGCCTGTGCAGCCGATCGTGTTCTGGATCGAGAACACCACGCCCGTTGAATTCCGCGACACCATCCGCACCGCCGTGCTGAAGTGGAATGAGGCCTTCGAAACCGCCGGATTCAAAGACGCCGTCGTTGTCAAGCAGCAGCCCGATGATGCGAAATGGAATGCCGATGACATCGAGCACAATGTGCTGCGCTGGACCAGCAGCGTGGCTCCC
Source organism: Prosthecobacter sp. (assembly GCF_049294395.1). Classification (GTDB taxonomy): domain Bacteria; phylum Verrucomicrobiota; class Verrucomicrobiia; order Verrucomicrobiales; family Verrucomicrobiaceae; genus Prosthecobacter. Next base: position 22,211 of record NZ_JBAQCR010000356.1, on the reverse strand, counting down.
CCCTTCGGAGGCTACGGCCCCAGCTTTGCCAATCCGCGCACAGGCGAGATCCTCGGTGCGGACATCATGCTGGAGTACAGCTTCATCACCAAGCGCCTGCTCACCAAGAAGCTCTTCGCCGATCTGGGCACGGAAGCCGAAGCAGCAGGCCAGACGAAAGCTTTCAACCCGCACGCCTGCGAGGCCTGCGGCTCCGCACGCAACGGCCTGCTGTTTGGCCAGACCATGCTGCGCCTGCAAAAGAGCGACCGCGTGGAGATGGACCGCCTCATCAAAGAATCGCTCTACTACCTCTGCCTGCATGAGGTCGGGCACACGCTGGGCCTGAACCACAATTTCCGTGGCAGCCAGCTTCACAGCCTCAAGGACATTCACAATGGGGAGCTCACGGAAAAGACCGGCCTCACCGGCTCCGTCATGGACTACCCGCCGATCAACATCGCGCCCAAAGGTGTGAAGCAGGGCCAGTACTTCACCACCAAGCCCGGCCCCTATGACCACTGGGTGATCAACTACGGCTACAGCGAGTCTTTGGAAGATCCCATCGAAGAAACGAAGCGCCTCGAAGCCATTGCCGCCCTCTCGCACAAGCCTGAGCTGGCCTTTGCCAACGACGCCGACGACATGCGCTCTCCCGGCAAGGCCATCGATCCACGCGCCATGCTCTTTGACATGAGCAGCGATGCCATCAGCTACGGCGAGCAGCGCTGTGAAATCGTCCGCGTTGAACTCGCCAATATCCTCAAAGATGTCTCGGATCCCGGCAAGAGCTGGCAGGAAGTTGCGCAGGCTTTTGCATCCCTGACGAAAGAAGCCAGCGGCTCGCTCAATGCCATCTCACGTTACGTGGGTGGTGTCTATGTGGAGCGTGCCGTGCAGGGGCAGGCCCCCGGAGCCGTGCCATTCAAGCCCGTGGAGGCCGACAAACAGCGCCAGGCCCTTGCCGTGCTGGCGAAGTATGCCTTTGCACCGGATGCGCTCGCCGCGCCGCCTGAACTCTACGCCCACCTCCAGCTGCAGCGTCGTGGCTTTGACCATCGTGACGAAGGCGAGGACCCCAAGCTCCATGAGCGCGTCTTCCAGATCCAGCGCACCTTGCTCGATCAGCTCCTGCACAGCCGCACGTTGGAGCGCATCGAAGACTCCGCGCTCTATGGCAACCAGCTCGGCCTGGAAGAAGTCATGAACACCCTCACCACCGCCATCTGCACCGGTGATGATCCAGCCAAGCCGGTGAGCACCATGCGCCAGAACCTCCAGCTCGACTACCTCACCCGTCTGCTCAGCATCGCCCACAGCGGGAATCATTACCCTGCCGTGCAGAGCGTCGCGCTGCTGCAGCTTGAACGCATCAAAGGCCTCACCTTCGCCAATTCCCCGGCGCACCAGCTGGCGATCAAGTACCGCATCCGCCGTGGGCTGGATGAGAAGTAGAATCCCATCGATCTGCCCTTCTGCCTCCTCTTAAAGCTGGCGTCGTCTGCTGCGCAGCACTCGACGCCTCAAGCCATCCTCAACAATGAGAGAGCTCCAGACTTGATTGCCACAGGAGCAAAGCAGCCACGCCATAACACGAAGCCCCCTTGCATGAGCCCGCCTGCCAAAATGATGTTGCTGATCTCCGTCAGCATCTTCTATTTTGCAGCTCAGTGCTTCGCAGAAGTGCCCAAGGAATGCCTGCCTAGATCGGTCAAAATCATCCTCTTTGTCCCTGCAGATCTCGCCGTTCCAGAAAGCGCCCGGCATCGAATCACACAGATCGCAGATGCCGCCGATGCCTTTTTCTTCACCGGCATGAATCGGCATGGTTACCCACCAGGGGTGAAAACGTTGTTCGAGCGTGACGGCAAGGGGCAGGTCGAACTGCTTGAGGTTCGTGGCAAAGACAGTGCAGCCAGCGGCGCTTATTCCCAACCGAGCTGCATCGGCAACGTGATCAACAAAGCAGGGGCGCAGTGCAACGTGTCGAAAGCAAGCCATGTCTGGTGGGTCTTTATGTACCTGGGAGACCGGCCCATTCGCTTTGAAAACTGGATGGGACAAGGCAACCCCCGTGATGGAGGCGCGGCCATCATCAACTACGACACGGTTCCAGGAGAGATTCGTCCAGACCTGCAACTGACTGAGGGCTTTAATTATGAATACAAGCTCAAGTCAACGATCCATGAGCTGGCCCATGGTTTCGGGCTTCCCCATATGGGCCCTGATCCAACGCTCAACCTGGGGAACTCGCTCATGGGTCCCAATCCACCTGGATACGCGATGCGGCATGGTCCAAAAGCCGACCACGTGTATCTGGCAGCCGCCGAAGCAGCCATGCTGTGGAGACATCCTCTGTTCACGGGGAAGGCAATGAAACAATTTGAAGCTTGGGAAGTAAAACTGACCGACTACAAGGCCGCCTTCGACCCGAATGCCGACACGGTGACTGTCACCGGCAGACTCGTCACCCAACAACCCGCCCATAGCGTGGTGCTGATTGACGACCGGGGAGACAAAAACCCGGACGCAGAATACTGGAGCCGGAGCTATACGGCTCGGATCGCGCCTGATGGCAGATTTCAAATCAAGATCAACGATCCCGCAAAGTTGAACGGGCAATACCGGATCTTGTTCTGCTTTGAAAATGGCATCGTCAGCGGTGACGGCAAGAAAATCGGTTTCACGGACCGTGGTGACATTCGCAAAACCTACCGGTTTCAAGACGGTCATTTTCAATTCGAAGAGTAACGTCATTCTGACAGGTCGTTTGCATCAATCCCATCAAGACTGCTGCATCTGCCAGCGTACTCTCCCGCATGAAATCCCTCACCGCCCTTCTCTGCCTCCTCGCCACCGCCTCCCATGCGGCGTTTTCAGACGGCTGGGAGCTGTGGTCTCCGCGTGATGAGGCGAAGCCGACTGCGGAGGTGAGCCAGACGGGCGGACATGACGGCAAAGGGGCGCTGATCCTTGAAACGGGTGCGGGTGAACAATGGATCGGCTGCTGGACAAACACGCTGCCGGTCGAAGGCGGTCAGCACTACCAGTTCAGCGCCTGGAAAAAAGCCAGCGCCATGCCCACGGCGCGCCGCAGCGTGTATGCGCGCATTCTTTGGCAGGATGAAAATGGCAAGCCCGTGAGCTGGGAGGAGCCTGCGAAGCAAGGCTACGCGAAGGGCACCGTGCCACGTGCCGAACCTGAGTACCCGCATGTGCCGGATGGCGAAGCAGGCCAGTGGATTCATTGCGAAAGCACCCTGCGTACGCCGGTGAAGGCGAAGCAGGCGAAGATCGAGCTCTACCTCCAGTGGGCGACGAATGCGCGTGTGGAGTGGAGCGATGTCTCTCTCGCTGCCGTGCCCGCCCCTGCCCCGCGCAAAGCACGCCTCGCCACGATTCACCTACAGCCGAAGGACGGCAAGAACCCCGCTGACAAGCCACCGCAGTATGCACCGCTCATCGCCGAGGCCGCCAAGCAGAAGGCCGACCTTGTGGTGCTCGGCGAGACGCTCACCTACTACGGCACCGGCAAGACGATGGCCGATTGCGCCGAGACGGTGCCCGGCCCCAGCACCGAGTACTTCGGCAAGCTGGCCAAGGAGCACAATCTCTACATTGTCGCGGGCCTCGTGGAGCGTGAGGGCAAGACGCTGTACAATACTTCGGCGCTTCTCGGTCCGGATGGCACGCTGGTGGGCAAGTATCGCAAAGTGACCCTGCCGCGTGGGGAGATCGAGCATGGCATCACGCCCGGGCATGACTATCCGGTGTTTGATACCCGTTTTGGCAAAGTGGGCATGATGGTCTGCTATGATGGCTTCTTCCCCGAAGTCGCACGCGCCCTCACGATCAAGGGAGCCGAAGTCATCGCCTGGCCGGTCTGGGGCTGCAATCCCATGCTGGCCGCTGCGCGCGCTTGCGAAAATCATGTCTACATCGTCAGCAGCACCTACACGGACGCCACCAAGAACCAGTGGATGATCTCAGGCATCTTTGATCACTACGGCGATGTGCTGGCAAAGGCGGATGTGTTTGGCACACTGGCCATCGCGGAAGTCGATCTCAATGCGCCCACGCATTGGAACAGCCTTGGCGACTTCAAGGCGCAGATCCAGAGCCATCGGCCACCGGCTTTAAAGGAGCCTTGAGGACTGCGAGGCCACGCTCGTTTTTTGAGCCCGCCATTTTTTACTTTCCACGGCATCCGATTTCTGACGGAATGCCGGGGTGAGGTTCATCGTCTTATTTCTCTTCAGTGCACTCTGCGCTGCATATGCGGCGGAATCAGCCGGCATGTCGCGGCTGCGTGAGGCATTGGCGAAGGCTGAGCAGGAGCATGGAAAGGAAGCGCCCGAGGTGGCGGCACGCCTCAGCGAACTGGCGAGCCACCTCGAAGCCGCTGACAGCTTTCAAGAAGCGGAGGCACTCTACCGGCGTGCGTTGGCGATTCGGGAGAAAGCCTCGGGCGTGACTCCTGCCGAGCTTGAATCGAGTCTGAATAATCTCGCCGACCTGCTGCGGCAAATGGGCCAGGAGAAAGAAGCGCTGGAGCTCTATCAGCGTCTGTTGACCTGCATTGAAAAGCGCCCGGATGGCGAGTCGTCGCCGGAAGCCGCCACCTGTGTGGGAAGCAAAGCGGAGCTGCTGCTGAGCATGCACCAATCTCAATCAGCGTTTGTTGAGTACCTCGAACTGCTGAAGCTTCACGAGAAGCTCTCCGGGCTCAGTCATATTGCGGTCAGTTCCAAGCTCAACAAAGCACAAGACCTGAGGGAAAACATTCTCACAGGCCGTGGCAGCGTGCCGCTCTACCAGCAGGCGCTTCAGATTCACGAAGAAGCTGTGAGTGCTGAAAATGCCGAGCTTGCCACCTGTCACTCGATCATTGCAGGTCTGCTGCTGTTCCAGGCGCGCAATGCGGAAGCAGAGCCCGTGCTCCGCCGGGCGCTGGAAATTCGCACCTCCATCATGGGGCCCAAGCATCCGCTCACGGCCCAGTTGGCCTACACATTGGCGGAACTGCTGGAGCGAACCAAGCGCAAGAAGGAAGCCATGCCATTCTACCGTCAGGCTTTGCCCGTGCAGGAGAAAGCACTGGGCCCGGATGCTGCCATCACCTGCGCCTGCCGTGTTCAGCTGGCGCAACTGCTCAGCGAGCAAAACCTGCATCAAGAGGCACTGCCGCTGCAGCAGCGCATCGTCGAAAACATTGAGCGGACGAAAGGCCCGGAAGACCACAGTCTCTTCTCCCATCTGAACCATCTGGCAAACACACTGCACTCGCTGCGCCGCTACCCGGAGGCAGAAGCCGCCTATCGAAAAGAGCTCCTGGTCGCAGAAAAATCCTTTGGACCGGACAACTCCATGGTCACCGGATCCCTCTCCATGATTGCCCAAACTTTGAGCGACATGGAGCGCTGGAAAGATGCTGTGCCGTTTCTGCGCCGCAAACTGGCGGTTCATGAGAAAAATCTGGGGAAGGTTCATGAAACCGTGGCGGTGGATCTCAGGGTGCTGGCAGGTTATTTGGTGAAGGCGGGTGAACCCCGCGAAGCAGAGCCACTGCTTCGCCGCTCACTGATGATTTTAGAAAAGACCAAAGGCCCGGAGGACGCTCAAGTCGCTGTTGTCTTAAAGCATCTGGCTGACCTCCTGTGTGATGTGGAGCCCAGGGAGGCGGAGAAATTGTATCTGCGCGCGATCAAGGTGAGCAAGAAGTCTATGGGTGCAGGGCACTCGTTCACCAGAGAAATTGCCGAACACTACGAGGCCCTGCGACAGACATTGAAAAAGAACGATGCTGAGGACGAAGGCCTGCGCGCAGTCCTGAAACTGAATGGCAAGGTCTGGGATGAGAGCACGGCTGTCGCATTCCTCAAAAAGCAGATTTCCTCTCTTTCTGCGGCCAAGTTCACGGAGACTGATGCGGCAAAGCTGGTGCAGCAGATGAAAGGAAACTCTCTCGCACTGGCCATGGCGGCGGCATGCATCACGGAGCAAAAACTGACATTGGCCGAGTATGTGCAGCGATGGGAGAAGGAGTCAGCCGGGCTCAAGGAAACGACGGCAGCGGGCGAAGCATCCCCCGACAAAGTCTTGGTCGCGACATGGCAGCTTTCCGCGAAGTACCTGACACCCACGGCGCGTGCGCTCATGGCCTTGCTGCCCTGGCTCGCCGAAGAAGCCGTGCCCCTTTCCTTTTTCACCGAGCAGGCAAAGCTTGTGGCTGATGCCGCGCGGACCTTTGCAGCCCCCGCTGATAAAGCGCCTGATGCCAAAGTGGAAGCAGGGTTCGATGAATTGGAGCGCCATGCTCTCATCACGCAGGAGCCCTTGAGCATCACCTGTCCGACGCCGTTGCAGGCGCTCTTGCGCTTGCAGAGTGGCGCTGAGTTTCTTGGCCGGGCCACCTCGCTGATGCATGCCGTCGTGGCCAAAGATCCGGCCACGCAGCGCATGCGGTCGCGTGAGTTTTGGGAGCCCGCCCTGCCCCATGTGTCGAGGGTGCTGGAGTTTCAGCGTCAGTTCGGTGACAAGGCCGGAGACGCGCAGATCACGCGCAGCCTGCTCAATGACTGCGCTGAGTTTTTGCAATACAAGGCACAATACTCCAAGGCCACGCCTCTGCTCGATGAGGCAGAGCAACTGCTGCGGCGAGCGCTGAAACTGGCGGAGGAAAATCCCGCTACCCAGCAGGCGGACCGCATCGCCGCCCTGGACAAAATCGGTGCTGTGCTTCACCGCTCCCAACGTGATGAAGACGCCGCCGTGTTCTACCGACGCTCGCTGGAGCTGTGCGAAAAAACACAGGGGCCGGAGAGTCTCAAAACAGCCGACAGTCTTGATCGCCTTGCCCTGACTCTGGCTCCTACCAGACAAGGCCGGGATGCAACTCCGCTGCTGCGCCGGTCACTGGCCATCCGCGAGAAAGCCCTGGGACCCATGGACCGTGAGGTGGCGCTCAGCCTGGGACGGCTGGCCTTTCAACTCAACACCGGTGATACGGTCAAGGAGGCAGAGCAGCTCTACCGACGCGCCTTGGTGATCGAAGAAAAAATCTACGGTGCAGAGCACCCGGCCCTCATTCCCCAGCTCACCAGTCTGGGCAACTTGCTCAGAGCCCAGCAGCGCGACTCCGAAGCCGAGCCTGTCTTCAAACGTATCCGCCTCATTCGCGAGAACACGCGCATCAACGGGCCACCACCATCACCCACAGGTGCGCGGAAATCTCCAGCAGCTCAGTGAAGACCTGCGAGCAGATAGTTCCCAATTTCGCACTCACGGCGACGGAATGATCCAGACGGAAGGACTGGCCCTCTGCGGCATCTTGATGAAGGTGGCACGACCGGTACGCAGCAGCGGGGCGTTGTTCTGAGAAGTGGTGGCGGCAGAGCTCATGGAAATCCAGACAGGAACGGGCTGGCCGGGCATCTGCAAGAGCCAGCTGGCCAGATAGCCCCTCACACCGGCGGAGCCATCACCTTTCCAAAACTGCATCTGAGAGGAAGCGGAAAGGAGGGTGCTGGCAAGGAAGGGGAAGGAGGTCATCCGAGTCTGGGCAGGCGAGGCGTCGAGCGGCCAGGGATTGGCGAAGAGATTGTAGCCAGCCTGCAGCGGTCGGGCGAAGGGAGTGGTGCGCACACTGCCGGTGCTGAGCAGTGCTGAGGGGCTGGCGCTGGCGATTTGCAGCATCACGCCTGTGCCAGGCGGAATGAGGGTCTCATTCATGCTGGTCGCGGTGCCTCCATTTAAAACCCAGTTGCGGGTGCCTCCAAGGTCATAGAGCCAGTAAGTGATGTAATCCGAGGAGTTGTGAAACAGAACCTGATCTGCGCCAGCGGCGGTGGAGGAACCCTGGAAGAGTGTCGGATTGAAGACTTCGCCCAGCGTGCGGTGTGAGCGCAGTATCACACGTGCACCGGACAAGCCGGCCACGGCCGAAGCTGAGAGCGTGGTATTTAGCGAATCATCCGCGACAAGGCACGCGACGCCGGTGATGCTCTGCAGATCCAGGCGATGCCCGGCCTGAGGACCGCTGATGATTTCCAGATAGTAATGCTGCGCGGGATCCATGGCAGAAGCCACGGACGCCTGCTCGCTGAGTGTGACACTGTTGGCGGTGGCGCTGCTGACCGAACCGGTGAAGAGAGCCTCATGGTTGAGATTGAGGCCATAGGTCTGGGTGCCGGAATAGAGCATGGTCTGCTGCCATCCCAAAGGCGCGCTGGTGGTGGTGCCACCGTTGGTTTGAGTGATCCGCAGACGGATGATGCCACGCGCGAGGCTCTGCCCGGGGAGTGCCTGGAGATCCGGCCACGTCACCCGCTCCCATCCATTGCCTTCAGCGACAACTGTGGGTGTCGCCACGAGTGGGGACCAGTTGATCAAATCGCTGCTGCTTTCGAGCTTGAAGGTAAAGGTGCCCTGACCCGATGGGCGCAGCAGGGTGGCATCGACACTGCTGTTGCTGCGCGTGACGAGCTGCAAGCCTTCACCGGGCCGGGTGATGCCGCTGGTGAGCGCAGTGCCGAGCGCGACTTCAAGAAGGTCCGAAGCGCTGTCCTCATCGCTGTTGGTCGTGGCGAGGTTGTTGGGGAGACCGACGGTGCCGGGAATAATGGAAGCAAGCACGATGGTGTTCGGCGAAGCCGCCGGTGCCGCAGGCGCATTGACGAGCCACTGGCTCTGCGGGATGACCTCGCGCGTCTGGCCTGGGCTTTCCCAGAGCATGCGGGCGGTGGCACCGCCGGTGCTTTCATAATACTCCATGACGACAGGGACGGCCACGCCGGCCTGCAGGGCGATGACGCCGTTGTTCCAGGTGTCGCCGTGATTGTTCCAATCATTGACGACCTGCTGGCCATTGACCCAGAGGCGGACGCCGTCATCGGTGACGGGGATGATGGTATAAGTCTGCGTGTAGCGCGGGATGAGGTATCCGTGCCAGCGCACGCTGTAGCCATCGGCTGGAATGCGTGGATCAGGACTGCCGGTGCCCCAGGTGTAATTGACCGTGGACTCCATGCGCGTGAAGCTGAACTGCTCGAAGTTTTTACCGATGTAGTAGTCCCCGGTGAGGCCGTTGGTGTTGACCGCTGGCGTGTAGCTGGCGGTGATGAGATTGGACACCGTGTTCGGATTGCCTGCGGCATCCTGCGCCACGCCTGCCGGGATTCTGACGGTGACATTGCCTGCTGCCGTGGGCGTGATGGTAGCAGCCCATGCCGCCCCGGCGGAGGACAAGGCGGTGACCGTGCCGTTGGTAACGGTGAACTCGGAAGCAAGCAGGCCGGTGACGTTCTCGCTGAACGTGGCATTGACGACAAAGGGAGCCGTGACGCTGCTGGCAGGAGTGGAGAGCACGACTGTCGGCGGTGTGGTGTCCGGAGGAGTGTAAGTGGCGGTGAGCAGATTCGATGCGGTGTTGGCTCCGCCCGTGGCGGTGGTCGCCGCATTGGCGGGCACTCTGACGGTGACGGCTCCAGCCGCCGTGGGTGTGACAAGAATGCTGTAGGTGGCGCCGCTGCCGCTGAGTGTGGAGGCCGCCCCATTGGTGATGATGAAATCATTCAAAGCCACACCGGTGACCGTTTGACTGAAAAACGCATTGACCGTGAAGGCACCCATGACAGTGGACGAGGCGGTGCTGAGCAACACGGTAGGAGCAGGCAGGGGCGCGGTGTAGGTCACACTCAGGGCGTTTGAGGCCAGGCTTGCATTGCTGGCGGCGTCAAAGGCCGCGCCGACAGGGAGTGCCACGGTCACCGCGCCATTGGCTGTGGGGGTGATGGTGACGCTGTAGGTTGCACCACTGCCGCTCAGTGCTGAAGCCACACCGTTGGTGAGCGTGAAGTCATTCAAGGCAACTCCGGTGACGGTTTCACTGAAGGTGGCGGTGACCACAAAAGGTGCCGTGACGCTGCTGGCCGGAGTGGTCAACGCAACCGTCGGCGGCGTGGTGTCCAGCGGTGTGTAAGTGGTGGTGAGCAGATTCGACGCGGTGTTGGCTCCGCCCGTGGCGTTGGTGGCAGCATTGGCGGGCACACTCACGGTGACGGCTCCAGCCGCCGTGGGTGTGACAAGAATGCTGTAGGTGGCGCCGCTGCCGCTGAGAGCTGAAGCCGCCCCATTGGTGATGATAAAATCATTCAACGCGACGCCAGTGACGGATTGACTGAAAACCGCATTCACGGTGAAGGCACCCGTCACGTTGGATGAGGCAGTGCTGAGCAGCACCGTGGGCGCAGGCACGGGCACGGTGTAGGTCACGCTCAGGGTGTTTGACGCGAGGCTCGCATTGGTGGCGGCATCTGCAGCAGCACCAGCGGGCATGGCCACGGTCACCGCTCCATTGGCTGTGGGTGTGATGGTGACGCTGTAGGCGGCACCGCTGCCGCTCAGTGCTGAAGCGACGCCATTGGTGACCGTGAAATCAGTCAACGCGACTCCGGTGACGGCTTCACTGAAGGCGGCGCTCACGGTGAATGGCGCAGACACACTGGAGGAACCTGTGGCGAGTGTGACCGCTGGTGGCGTGGTGTCGGGCGGGCTGCTGGTATTGACGAACTCCATCCAGTTGAAGTTGAGGTTTCCGTTTGGAAACTCGATGCGAACGACGGCAGAAGCAGGCACGGTGAGTCCTGTGGCGGAGAAGGTTTTCCAGGAATAAAAGCCTCCCGTATCGGTGACATTGATCGTCGTGGCGAGAGTGCCGTTGATCAGCACGCGCACCGGAACCGGACCTGCAAAGGAGGTGGCCACGCGCACGCTGAAGTTGTAGTTCCCCGACGGGAGAATGGTGGTGTAGCGCAGCCATTCGCCCGCCGTGATCCAGCCGATGGAGGGCGTGCCGTCCGCGTCTTTGGAAGGTTCAATATCGACTCCGGTGGTGCGGTAGCGGAGGCCAGACACATACTCGCCGATGTTGATGGCTTCAGCATCGTGATAGGCCACCCCTTCCCCGCCTTCGTCAAAATCTTCCGCCTGGATTCTCACGGTCTGCCCCACGATGACCGGAGCGTAGGTGACCGTCAGCAAGTTGGAAATCGTGTTCGGATTGCCCGAGGCATCCTGCACCATGCCTGCGGGAAGACGGACCGTCACAGTGCCCGCAGCGGTGGGCGTGACGGTGGCGGAATAAACTGCGCCGGCAGAGGACAAAGCGGTGACGGTGCCATTGGTGACGGCAAATTCGACAGCGAGCAGACCGCTGACGTTTTCACTGAAGGTGGCGGTGACGACAAACGGCGTGGCAACGCTGGTGGCCGGAGTGCTGAGCGCGACTGTCGGCGGCGTGGTGTCCGTATAAGTCACGCTGAGCAGATTGGAGACGGAGTTGCCCAGGCTCGTGCTGTCAGTGGCGGCACTGGCTGGAACACTGACGGTGACCACACCTGCAGCGGTGGGGGTGACTCTGAAGGTATAACTCGCGCCGCTGCCGCTGAAGGTGGAGGCAACGCCATTCGTGACGACGACATCGCTAAGCGTGAAACCTGAGGCCGAAGAACTGAAGGCCACCGTGACGTTGAATGCAGTGGTCACATTCGTGGCGGCGGTGGTGAGTGCGACGGTGAATGGCAGCGGTGCCGTGGTGGGGGCATCGTCAATGCTGGCCACGAACGCGGCGAGGTTGGACAGGTCCGTGGCCGTCAGCGTCACGCCGCTGTGCGCGGTGATGGCGTCGGAAAGCGTGGCCGCAGAGCCATCATGCAAATACGGGCCCGTGGCCCAGCTGCCGCGCAGCGTGGGCACATCCAGACCGGTGAGCGCCGCGCCGAGGCGCTTGCCGCTGGCGGGTTTGATGGTGCCGATGTTGGCAAAGACATTGAGCGCGCTGTTGGTGAAGTTTACCCCGCTGTGGCAGGAGGCGCAGTTTTGCGAGCGGAAGACCTGCTGCCCGGCTGTGGCCGCCGTGGTCAGTGCGCCGCTGCTAGTGCGGCTTGGGCTGTTGCCGTTGACGGTGAGTGATTTCACATACGCGGCCAGCGCATCGAGATCCGCGCTCACACCCGCCTTCGCATCGCCGAGCGGCTGATTGCGAGTGCCGGTGTTGAGCTGCGTGTCAGTCATGAGTCCGATGCCGCCGGCCAGGGCGCGGATCTGCCCTTCGAAATCCTGCACTTCATCGAAGTTGCCGGTCCAGTGCAGCATGCCGTGAGTGGCGTGGCCTTTCAGCGTGATGGTGTTGCGCAGGCCTTCACCGAAGCCGGTGAGATCCCACACGCGGCCATCGTGTCCGGCATCGTTGTGGCACACGGCGCAGCTGATGTACTGCTGCAGCGCGAGGCGTGGGTCCTGTGCATCGTAGAAGAGCTGCTTGCCCTTCAGCACCTGGGCGGTGAGTTTTTCCGTGGTGACGGCATTGAGCGTGGCCGTGGTGACGGGTGCTGTGTTGCCGCCCTGAGTGATGCCGCGCACGTCATGCACCGTGATGGTGCGGTCCATGAAGTTCTGCACATAAAGCGTGCTGCCGTCCGGCGAGGTGATAACGCCCTGCGGTGCGCGGCCTGCGGGAAAGCGGGTGATTTCCTGATGTGACCACGCATCGAGAATGGCGACCTCGCGGCTGGCTTCGAGCGCGGTGAAGACATAGATGCCGTAAGGATCATACGCTGCGGCGCTGGGCATGCCTGCGTTGTCGATGTCCACGCGTGAAGGCAGGTGCTCCGTCTGCGCGGTGAGATCAATGCGTGAGACGATGGCACGCACGCTGTTTTCATGATTCAAAGGCTGGCCATCGCGCAAGACACCGCGCTGGATGTTGTCCTGCTTGGAAGGCACCCACGCGGAAAGACCATCGGGCGAGATGACGGCGGCACCGAGATAGTTCGGCAGGCCGCGTGCGGATGTGGAGGTGTCCGCAGCGGTGCTGGGGCTTAGCAAAATGGTGCGTTCCACGGCAAGCGCCACCGTGCCGATGACGACCACCTGACCGCCTGCGCCCGTGAGCATCGGTGTGGCGGTGTTTTCACCGGCCACGCGTGGCGTGATGAAGCGTGAGGCATACACGCGTGCGCTGTCGGCGGAAATCGAGAGATGCCGCACAGGGCCGCCGGCATCGATGGAAGCGAGTTGGGCCCCGGTGCTGGGGTTCAGCTTCAGCACGCGCCCAGTGCTTTCCAGCGTCACCCATGCGGCCGTGCCCGCAGGATCAAAGACGATGCCGAAGGGCCGTGATCCATACGCAAGCGTCACCGTGGCGGCGACTGCGCGTGTGCTGGTGTTGATGATGCTGATCGTTCCCGTCTCCACATTCGTCACCCACAGCCTGCCGTCCGGTGCCAGAGCCAGGCTGCGTGGCGCGGTGCCCACGGTGATCTCGGCATAGCGTGCACGCGTCACCACATCAAAGGCGGTGACGCTGTTGTTGTCCGGATTCACGCACCAGACGCGGTCATTGCCGGTGGCGCGATCTTCATAGACGATGCTGCTGGAGGCGGCGGGCTTGCGCGTGGTGAGCGCGGCATACACCGCCTGATAGAAGGTGCTGGTGATCGTGATGCCGGTGTCATCCGTGGCGGTGAGCGTCACCAGATAGCGTCCCGGTCCGGCGTAAGTGTGCGCGATGCTCGTGGTCGTGAGCCATGCGGTCTCAGGCGTGCCATCGCCAAAGTTCCATTTGTAGCGCGTGTTGATGCCGTTCGCCGATTGCGCGGTGAAGGTGAGTGCAGCGCCGGTGGCCTTCGGTGCAGCGGCCAGAGGCTGCAGCGTGAGCCCTGCGGTGACGTTCCAAACGAAGGAGCTTGTGGCAGGTGTGCTGATGCCATCGCTGGCCGTGAGAGTGACGTTGAACGTGCCTGCGACTGTGACGGAGCCGGAGATGACGCCTGAACCCGGCGAGATCGAAAGCCCCGAGGGCAATCCGGTGGCGCTGAAGGTGATGGGATCGTTCTCTGGATCATTCGCCGTGACGGGCAAGGACACCACCGCGCCGATGAGCGAGGCCTGCGCGCCCGGGTTCGTGATCTGCGGTGAGAGATTCTGCGGCACGATGCTGGTGGCGTGGCGCAGATCGCGCAGCGCAAGGATGTCGGGCTGGGACAAGGGGGCCTGATGCAGCGTGACCTCATCCACCGCTCCTGCAAAGAAGGCCGTGCCGGGGCTGTCGGCTGCACCCACAGTGAATGGTTTGGAAGCGTTCGGCATGTAGGTGCCGGTGTCTTCGTTGACGAGAATGCCGTTGAGGTACAATCGGCGCACGCCGGTCAGATTCGCGCCGCTGGCACTCGTGGTGCGGAAGGTGGCCGCCACATGCGTCCACTGCCCCACGGTGATCGCGCCGCCTTTCAATCCCGAAGTGTCTTCCCCGGTGCGAAGCTGCCAGAAGCCATCTGGGGTCACCCACAGGCCGTAGCCTTTCTTGGTGGCGGTGGATTCATCCCGCGAGGCGAGCACGCAGCGTGCCGTGCCCAGCGCTGCATCATGTCGCACCCACGCGGCGATGGTGAAGTCGTTCGGATTGAGCGATGCGCTGTAAGGCATCAAAACGCTTTGCGTGGTGCCGTTGAACAACGCGCTGCTGCCTGTGCCGGGATTGCCGCTGAGCGCGGGATTGGCGCTCGTCGTGTTCGCGCCGCCGCTTGCCGTGCCTGCGATGGCCACCAAACCTGCGGCGGTGGATTTCACTTCGCCCGCGGTGCCGTTCCAGCTCGTTTCATCGAAATTCCACGCCACCACCGGATTCTCGATGGGGAGATAAGGCGAAAGGTAGGTGCCCGCGATGATGGAGACCGCAGCGTCTCCCGGCTTCTTCCAGCCGACCGAGAGGTGATCGTCCCCCGTGCCATCCTTCATCAAGGCTTCGATGTAGTAGCGTTTGCCGGCCTGCAGGGTGATCAGGGCGGAGGTCTGCTGCGGATACCACGTCCAGGTTTGAGGTGGTGTGTAGCCGGGCTGGCTGGAGATCTCCACGGCGTTGGCGGGATTCGCATCGGTGCTCAGCTTCAGGCTCGATTCATCATCGCTGGAGATGAAGAACTGATACTGGCCGGTGACAGGCACGTAGAGAAAGCCACGCAGCCGCTGGCCGGTGCTGTCATCCCAGTTTTGAGGTGAATCAAAGGACGGCTGCAGATCGCGGCCATTCGGATTCGCGGGGAAGAAGGTGTTGCTGGTCAGGCTGGCCACCGTGGCGCCGTTGATGTTCGTCCAGTACTCGCGCATGATCTGGCCGCTGCCGAGATTGGGCAGCAGCACGATCCAATTGAAGGAAACGGAAGTCACCTGCCCTGCCGCGCTCACCAGAATGGTGCTGCGGTAGGTTCCCGGTGTGGCGGTCACGGTGCCGGAGATCAAGCCGCTGACGGCATCGATGGCGAGTCCGGTGGGCAAACCACTCGCGGTATAGCTCAGCGTGCCGCCCGTGGCGCTGGCGCTGATGGGCAGAGACACCGCGCTGTTTTGCGTCACGCTCTGCTGGCCGGGATTCGTCACCACCGGCAGTGTGGAGTTCGTGACCTGAATGATGCGTGACACGGACCACACGCCGTTCGCATCCACCGCAAACATCATCCAGTAGCCCGGGGTGAGCACATTGATGCTCGGCGGTGCGGTGACCGCATACACGCCTGGCGATGGATTCGTATGCGTGAAGCGCACATGCCGCAGGCCGGTGTCCACCGAATGCGTCTGCGCAGACATGCTGATGGCGCTGAAGTACTGCACGCCATTGCTGGCGTTCACCGTGAAGATGGACGCGGGGCCGATGCGATCCGGCGCTGCCGTGATAACGGGGCGCACAGCGGGTGGGCCATCCGCATTGAACAACTGCGGCGGTGTGAAAACCTGTGCATCCTGATGATCCGTCAGCGCATCGCCCGACAAGCCACCACCACCCGACCACACGCGGCCATCGGGCAGCAGCATCGCGAGCGAGTGGTAATTGCGCGGCACTGACATGTCCGCCACCGCACGCCATTGCCCCGTCGTGGGATTCCAGATTTCCGGCGTAAACACCGTGCCTAGGTCGCTGAAGAACTGCCCCGAGGTGTTGCCACCCACCACCATCACTTCGCCGTTTGGCAGCATGACGGAGTTCGAAAAGGAGCGCGCATTTGCCATCGGCGCGGTGGGGGCCACCACGGGCGTGGCGCCATTGAGATCCACGGTGAAGGCTTTGTTCACCACCACCCCGTCATCAATGGCTGTCAGTCCCCCAGCCACCACCACCTTGCCCGGCGCATACATGGCCCATGCGCCCTGCTTCGGATAATGCGTGCCGGGAATGCTGGCCCCTGTCGCAGTCATCGCGCCAGTGCCTGAGGCGGTGATCCAGTTCAGCGCCTGATGCGGACCAAAGTGCGCGACACGGCCATCCGGGGCCACGAGGAAGAAGGGATGCCAGTTGGTCTCAATCGCATTCGCGATGGGTGGATTCGCCACCGTTTGCCAAGAGATGCCGCTCATGCGCCGCCAGCCGGAGCTGGCATTCCATTGCTCGATGGTGCCGTTGCCATTCGCGCCGCCGTTGCCGCCTGCGGTGAGCACTTCGCCGTTGGGCAGGGCGATGCTGGTATTGTACCAGCGGCCATCCGCCATCGTTTGCGCGGGCACCCATTCATTCGTGCGCCAGTCAAACAAGCTGGCCAGCGCCGTGGTGCCATTGATGCCGTTGCCGCCATTCACGAGAAGCCGACCGTCCTGCAGGAACGACAGGCCGCCGCAGAACATGTCATGCCGCCCGTTGTTGATCTCGGTGAAGAGGCCCGTGGCGGGATCCCACACGGCGGCGTAGGTAAACTGGGGCCCGTCTGGAAAGGTCGTGCGCTGATTGGACGCAAACGTCAGCAATCGGCCATCCGGCAGCATGGCGGCGGAGGTAGGAATGTGCGGCGTCCATGGGATGACGGCGCTCCAGTTTCCCTTGGTGACGTATTCCGCCGGGGAAACGGCGCCCACACTCAGCACCACCGCCTCCGCAGCAGGTGCCAGACGTGCGGCCTCTGCCAGCAGAGCATCCGTCTCGGCATGGCTAACACTATCTGCTTTTACGAGATTCCCGACACCCAGCAGAAGCAGGGCACACAAACCCCTAAGGCCGGGCCTGATGCGACGATCATCCAGCTGGAGAATTGCATTTTCGCGTTTCATATATGCGCAGATTTTCAAAGCTGTGAAGAAGCGACCGTCCCGGCGCTGCACAATTCAGTTGATTGTAAGAGAGCCACCGTTCTCCTGACTATTCACAGGCCTTGATAGTTCACCCATCCGCGCTGCCAGCCCTTGCACTCCCACCGGCACTGTCTATTCTCGCCGCCCCTGTTCTTTCCCCCTTTTCGCCGTGGCCAAAAAGTCCTCCAAAAAATCCGCTGAAGAAGCCTTCTCCCCCATCCTGCCATCCGCCGCCCCTGTGGAGCACAAGCCGGTGGACACGCTCTATGGAGACTGGTTTCTCGATTACGCCAGCTACGTCATCCTTGAGCGCGCCGTGCCCCACATCAATGACGGCCTGAAGCCGGTGCACCGCCGCATCCTGCACAGCATGGACGAGCTGGAAGACGGCCGTTACAACAAGGTGGCGAACGTGGTGGGAAACACGATGAAATACCACCCGCATGGCGATGCCTCCATTGGTGATGCCATGGTGCAGCTGGGCCAGAAGGACCTGCTCATCGACACCCAGGGAAACTGGGGCAACACCCTCACCGGCGACAACGCTGCGGCTCCCCGATACATCGAAGCACGCCTGTCCAAATTTGCGCTGGATGTCGTGTTCAGCCCGAAGGTCACCGAGTGGGCCGCATCCTATGACGGCCGCAACAAGGAGCCGGTGACGCTGCCGGTGAAGTTTCCGCTGCTGCTCGCGCAGGGCGTGGAAGGCATCGCCGTGGGTCTTTCCTGCCGCATCCTGCCGCACAATTTCATTGAACTGTGTGATGCCAGCATCGCCGCACTGCGGGATGAGCCGGTGAACCTGCTGCCCGACTTCATCTCCGGCGGCATCATGGACGCCAGCGACTACAACGGCGGCATGCGCGGCGGCCGCATCCGCATTCGCGCCAAGATCGAGGAAGGCCCGAAGAAGAACATCCTCATCATCTCCGAGATCCCCTACGGCACCACCACCGGTGGCGTGATGGACAGCATCGTGGCGGCGAATGAAAAGGGCAAAATCAAGATCGCCCGCGTCGAGGACAACACCTCGGACAAGGTGGAGGTCGTCGTGCATCTCCCCGTAGGCACGGACACGGACCAGACCATCCAGGCGCTCTACGCCTTCACCGACTGCGAAATCTCACTCTCACCGAACGCCGTCGTCATCAAGGACGACAAGCCGCAGTTCATGAACGTGAACGACCTGCTCAAAGCCAGCGCGGAGAACACCAAGAAAATCCTTGGCGAGGAACTCGGCATCCTGCTTGGAGAGCTCAACGAGAAGTGGCACTTCAGCTCGCTGGAAAAAATCTTCATCGAGAACCGCATCTACCGCCGCATCGAAGAAGCCGAAACCTGGGAGGCCGTGATGGAAGCCATCTGGAAGGGCCTCAAGCCCCACCTCCATATCCTCAAGCGCGAAGTCACCAATGACGACGTGGCGCGCCTGACCGAGATCAAGATCAAGCGCATCTCGAAGTTCAACAGCTTCGAGGCCGACGAGCACATCCGCGAACTGGAGGAGGAGATCGATCAGGCCGAGAAGTTCCTCAAGGGCCTGACCAAGTACACCATCCGCCACTTTGAAGAGCTCAAAAAGACCTACGGCCCAGGCCGCGAGCGCAAGACCGTTGTGAGCGGCTTTGACCGCGTGGCCGCTGCCGAAGTCATCGTGCAGGGCGAGACGCTCTATCTCAATGCCAAGGAAGGCTTTGCCGGCACCAGCCTCAAGCGCGAAGGCGACCCCATCTGCAAGTGCTCCCCGCTGGACGATGTGCTCTTCTTCACCCGCGAAGGCAACATGAGCGTGACCAAGGCTGCTGCGAAGTTCTTTGTGGGCAAGAACCCGCTCTACGTCAATCTGTTCAAGAAGGACGAAAGCGCCGTTTACACCATGATCTACCGCGACGGCCGCCAGGGCGGCCTGCTGGCCAAGCGCTTCCGCATCGGCGGTGTCACCCGCGACAAGGAATACGTCCTCACCAAAGGCACCCCCGGCTCCAACGTCCTATACTTCATCCGCCACGAAACCGAGGAAGACTCCAACGCCCAAAACGTCGTCGTCCACCTCAAGCCCGCCCTCTACCTGCGCAACCTTTCCATCAAATTCCCCTTCAACTCCATCGCCATCAAAGGCCGCGAGTCCCAGGGGAACATCATCACGAAGCATGCGGTCGATCGCGTGGTGCGTGAGCCGAAGAGCGGGGAGAGCGCCGAGGGGTAAGCGCCGTCGCACCACGAGGCTATTTGGACTGCGGTCGCGAAGTGAGGAACAGCCTTTCCTTCGTAGCTTTAGCGAAGAAGGAAACGCAGCTACCGCTTTCCGTGGGCGGGGTGAGTGCCCGTGTACCGTGGGTGCCCAAAGGGAAAGGAATTCGCCGGAACGCCTGCCCGGTCGTTTCCTGTCGAGTTCATGGAATGCGTGGCTTAGAGGCTTCTTTCTGCTCGGGTTGCGGAAGGCTGTCAGCAATACCAACCAGCCAGTCGCGAGTGTCGGCAGACCACTGGGTAAGTGACCTCCATGACTCAGGGCCTTCACACCACCACCAGACGCTTGCGGCAGGTGGTGGGAAGGCAAGGCCATAAAACTCACCGTCAATGCCGCCTGGACACCCACAGAAGGCAGGAAAAGAGATCTGCTCAAGAGTCGAAAGACGCGCTGCAAACACTGCTGTCTCAAGCGGCCGGTCGCGGACCTCGATGGTCGGCTGCGTATGAAACCCCTGCGCCAATCCGGTGAGAGGCTCGAAAAAACGTTGTGAGTCGGCCGCGTAGTCCCACGTCGTCTGACGAAGAAGGGTCTGGGCGCCACGCACTCCACGCTCGCGCTTCTGGTAAATGAACCAGGAGCGATTCGCCGAGAACGAAGGAAAATGCCAAAGCTGCAGCCGCAAAAACCAACCGTCGAGACTCGATGCCTTTGGGATCAAATCCGGATGCATGAGATAGTGCCTCGCCGTGCGCTCAAGTTCACGGAATTCGCCATATCTGTTTTCGCTATTGGATTTCATGGTGTGCGAGCAAAGACTAACAGACAAAAGCTGAGCTCGCGACGGCAGTGACATGCGCCGCCCCGAAAGTCCCGCTCTGCAAAGAGTTTTTCAACATACGAATCGGCGAAGCGGACGGTCATGAGATGTGAATGGGACATTGCCCGGACTCAATCCTCAAGGTGCTCGAGAACATAACGGTGCAGCTTGTTACGAAAGTAAGTCTTGTCTGTGAAGTAGAGCGCAAAGAACTCCTCCTCGATGGCGTCGTAAACGGACTTGAAAACGTTTTTCCGTTGAGCAGCCCGAATCTTCTCGATGGCCTCTGCCCACTCCTGAATGGTGGCTGGGTAAGGAGGTGGGAAATGGACGGCCAATGCCTTGTCCGCACAGGCGGCAAATTCGGGAAGACCGACCGCACGGAGGGCGTCTGGCACCAGGTGCGCCAGACGACCGTGATCCCAGTCAAACCAGGTGTCCACTCCGCCATCGCACATGGCCCCGAAGAAAGTCTCGACGCAAAGCACATCGCGAATCCAGCCCGTGATTTCATCCGGATTCCCGGAGAAGAAAGCCTCGTCGGCGACATCACAGACCATATGGCACGCTGCTTCTGGGGATTGAGCCTGACGGATGGCTTGCTTCTGGGCTTCAGTGAGAACGAGGCGAGGCATGGAAGTGGGGGCGACTCCGCCAACTCAGCATCGGTGCAGCGCGGCGCAAGGCGAACTTCGCTGCAGCGCGCCGTGGACCGAGGGGTGCAGCGCCCACAGGTGCAAGCCGGAGGCTTGCGCTACATCCGGTGTCGCCACCGGTGGAGGCTTCCACTGTTTCAACGGGGGCTGGTGTCCACACGCCATGCCTAAAGAGCAGACTTCAACCTTTTCAACCATTTCAACGGGGGGTGGTTTCCACACGCCACCCGCTAGGGGGAGACTTCCGCAAATTCCACAAATTCCTCGGGGGGTATACGCGCGGACGGCCCTTCCAAGCCGGTCATTTGAACCCTTTCAACTCCTGGGGATTCGCGCAGCCAGCGCCGGACAGCGCAGGTTTGACCTGACGGTCATTTCCAAAACTGCCACCAGGGGCGTTTGGGTGACTGGGCCTTGGAGACGTTTGTCACGTCGCCTGCCTTCCACGCGGCGTAGCGCCCGTCGATCACCTGCTTGAGGCGTCCGTAGGTGTCGTCGTTGAACGGGATGTGGTACTCGGACGGCAAGGAACCTTTGAGTGTGACAATGAGATCCTCCATGTAACGCCCGGTGTTGTAGTCGAAATAGGCCGCCGCAAAGGCATTGCCTTCGTCGGTCAGCATGTCGTCGATGAGGCAGCGGTCGAGCATCTTGAAGTAATCCAGGGCGCTGAGCCGTCCTTCGCGCACTGCGGCGTAGTCTTCAGGCAACTCGGTCCGCAGCCAGTCACTGACGAACTCGTGCTCGATGCACCAGCGAAAGAAGAACACGATGTGATGGGAAGCATGATCCTGGGGCAGCCCGAATTTAGCCACGGCCTCGTCGTGCCACTTGGATTTGCCGTATGCCTTAGGCTGGTTCATTTCAGGATAAGCTTAGTTTAGAAATGCCTGACATGGCTGCACCATGCGCACCCGCGCAGTGACAGCGCCCTTTATGCGACAAGGATGAATGGTCTGGCAAGATGAAAGGATGGTTTTTCACTTGTTGGCCCGCAGGGTGATGAGGCTTGCACAATAGTGCATTCTATTGATCTCATAATCAGACACTTCATACCATAGGATGACATACTGCCGCGCCCGAAGGTCGTGGAGCCGCGTACCGGTGGCCCATGCGCTGCCCCCCTTCGCAGCCCTCAGGACGGCGCACCTTTTTCATCGCCTGCGACGCCACAGACCCGAAACTTCGGACCCGCAGCAGCCTAACTATTACCCACAACATGAACGAGCTTCCAGGTTTCGGTCATGTCGTGGAGATGGCGCAGACCTCGCCAGAGGACTTCCATGCCTGGCGGTGGATCGTTCTTGCGATCCAGGTAGCCTCCCAGCCGCGCGATCCAGCGCACCGCCTCGGCGATGCTGGGTGGACTTGGAGTTTTTGTCTTGAGCTGACGCGTGGCCCAGGCGCTTAATACCGCGCACTCCTCGGCCTCCAGCCACTGGGTCGCGGGCTC
>NZ_JBAQCR010000355.1:0-36414 GCF_049294395.1 Prosthecobacter sp. | reverse complement strand
ACTTTCACGCAGGCAAAGCCGCCCGCCAGGCTGGCAAACCGTGCAGGATCACCGATGGCCGCATGTCCGGCAAATCACGCCGCGAATGGTATGAAGGCTGGAACTTTCAAGACGCTTATCTGCGCGGACAGCCCGATACCGAAGACGTGGCCCAAAATGATGAATTCTTCGCCAGCCTCCGCGCTGAATTGAGAGGAGCCATGGCATGAAGGTTGCAGCTGCTCAGATGGAACTGGCGCTGCCAGGTCAGCAGCTGGGCCTAGAGGCCTGGATGAATAGCCACAACCCGCGCAAGGAGGCCCTGCGCAGGCATGATCGTGATGAAGAACCGTACGACCCAAGGAAACTGCGCCGGTTCCTGCTGATCTATCTCTCAGCCACGGAATGGACTGGCTTCATTGGCCTGGCTGATGAGTGCAGGCAGTCGGTCGATGCAGTTTCACGGGTGCTGACCCTGCTTGAAATGCGCGGGCGCATCGAAAAGACCCCGCTGTACTTCTATTGCGGCGCTGACCTGGTCAAACCCGACCGTACCATTCACCCTGGCCACGGGCAGCAGTACCAAGGCTTTGAATATGGTTATCGCCTCAAACAGAAAGCCCCTTGCGCCTGATCTGGCCGGTTTCCAAGGCTCCTGCACACTCTCTGCAGCCTGCACCGTCCCGGCAGCAATCCCCTCCAATTGCGTAAACCTGTGTCAAACAGCACACAAACCCGCCCAATCTGCTCAAACCCCCGTTTCCGGCGTCAATCCCCTGGAACCCTTGATTTTCCGGCCCTTACCGCCTTTTTCCGCTCTTTTCCGGCTGCGCAGACCTGATGTCCCTCTTCTGAAGGTCGCGTTTCCACGCAGTGAAAACTACCAGTCTCTCGACGGGCGCGGAGCTGAGGCGGATGTGAGCGGGCATCGCTACTTTGTGGGAAACCATCGCCTGGCCCATGAGTTGGGTGTCTGCTCTGCGGAGATCGAGCAGCAGCTCGCGACCATTGAAGCCAAGGCGCAGTCCGTGGTCGTGGTCGGCCACCGGCCGCATGCGGGCTGTCAGGGGGGAGTGCTGGGCATCCTGGCCGTGGGCGATACTTTGAGGGCGGAGGCACCTGCGGCCATCGCGGCTCTGCACCGCGCAGGCGTCACACGGATCGTCATGCTCAGTGGTGACAATCAGCGCACGGCCAGCGCGATCGCCAGGCAATGCGGCATTGATGAAGCGCACGGTGATCTCCTGCCCGACCAGAAGATCGAGCGCGTGAAAGCTCTCATCGCCGAACTGAACTACGTCGGCATGATCGGCGATGGCGTGAATGATGCGCCAGCCATGGCCGCCGCCAGCGTGGGCATCGCCATGGGTGGTGCAGGCACGGACACAGCCATCGAAACAGCGGACATGACGCTGATGCGGGATGATCTGGGCATGGTCGCCGAAGCCATCGCACTGGGACGCCGCACCGTGGGCATCATCCAGTTCAACATTGCTTTTGCCCTCGTGCTGAAAGCGGTGTTTTTGATCATGGCCCTGCTCGGCCATGCCAGCCTTTGGCTGGCAATTCTCGCGGATACCGGCGCCACATTGCTGGTCATCGCGAATGCCCTTCGCCTCCTCCGTGGCGGCAAGACGCGCGCACGCCATGCTTGAAACTTTGCGGGGTGGTGATCCATGCGCACCCCAGGCCGGTCAATTGCGATCCGGGCGGATATGCTCGGCGATGATGCGATCCAGTTCGCGGACACCAAAAGGTTTGTTCAGGTAGGCGGTGGCTCCTGCGGCCAGACACTTTTCTTTGTCTGCGGCACTCGAATGCCCGGAAAGGCTGACGATGGCGATGTCACGCGTTTTAGGATCTGTGGAGGCACGAATCTGCCGGATGGCGCTCAAACCATCCACGACGGGCATGCGCACATCCATGAGGATGAGATCGGGCTGCACCGTGCAGGCCTGCTGGATGGCTTCACTGCCATCCCGGGCTGTGATGACTTGGAAACCAACGCTTTCAAGATAGTTGCGCGTGACGGCGATGAGGGCGGGCTGATCATCAGCGATCAAAATGATGGGCTGGCGGGAAGTGGCCGGAAGAGGGGCTTCATGGCTGACAGAAGGCTCTGGCAGGGGCTGTTCCTGAGCGGGCACCGCAGCCGACGACCGGCTCAGTGGCAGACGTATGGTCATGCAGACTTCCCGGGCGGCTGTTTCCAGCACCTCAAAAGTACCCCCGTGGAATTGCACCAGTTTCTGCAGCAAGGCCAGACCGATAGGTTTGACTTTTCCCAGACGGTTGAAAATAAGCGCCGGCTCGGAGGGCAGCGGGCCCACGCTCCCCTGTGTCTGTAGCTGCAAAACTCCCTCGTCATGGGTGATGTGGAGCCGCAGCTGACCGCCCGTGTGCATGGATAACACTGCGGCGGAAAGCAGCTCGGTGATGATCTGCTGAAGCCGGTGCCCATCGGCAAGGACTCCGAGACTGGGCGGCTCTACTTCGGTGATAATCTGAATGGACCGTGACTGCGAAAGCCCCGCCAAGGCGGCCACGCTGCCAGCGCACTTTTCACTCACCATGCATGCTGTCTGGGTCAGCGATGACGCACCTGCGTCGATTTTGCCAAGATCCACCATGTCAGCGATGAGCAGGACCAACTGCCTGGCACTGTCCTGAATGGCTGTGACCGCCATTTTCTGCGCTTTCTCCATAGGCCCGTAAACACCCTCCTGCAGTGTTTCCGCCTGAGCGATAATGTTCGCGAGCGGATTGCGCAGCTCATGCCCCATGTTGCCAAGGAACTCGTTTTTCTCCGCTATGGAACCCTCAACGAGTGAGAAGTTCGGCCTCAGCGAGTCATGCTGCCGAAGTTTAGGCGAGTCTAAATCATTATTCATTATCATGCTTCCCCGCTACACGTGTCAGATTTGCTGTATGTTACTGCTGATTCCCGTCATAATCAGAAACTAAAGAGCATTTATGCAGCAGGCAAATTGGCATTCCAATGGTTCAGGAAATTCCGGAGTGATCCTGCTGGTCGAGGATCACGACCTCTATCGTGATGTGGTGCGTGCTGCCTTGGGCAGATACCTGCCCAATTATGAACTGCTGGAGGCGGACTGCGTGGCGGCCGCACTCCCAGTGCTGCATTCGCACCCTATTGACGTGATGGTCGTGGACATGACACTGCCAGACGGATCAGCCATTGATCTGGTGGAGCAATGTGGGTATTTTATCAGGCAGGGAATCAAAGTCATTGTGCTCAGCAGCCATTCCAGCGCCGACATGCTGCCGGTTTTGAGCCGTGGCGATGTACATGGCTACGTGTCGAAGGAGCAAGGACTGAAGATTCTGGCAGAGACGATCACTGCAATCTGCTCTACCGAAGTCACCGAGACTGATTCACCGGAGGAATTGACACTAGAAAAATCACTGTGAATGATCGAAACTACTCCTGCATGATCATTCCCACCATGACGACGGCCACCGCCACCGAAGACCTGGACATTGAGGTGCGTGGCGACTGGTTTCGCAGTGTTTTTGACTGCCTCAATGATGCGATTTTCATCCACGACGTCGTCACCGGGGCCATTCTGGAAGTCAACCAGCGTGCCTGTGAGATGTATGACTGCGAGGCTGGTGAAATGCGGCGGCTTTCCATAGCTGAGCTTAGCGTGAACACTCCGCCTTACACCTTGGACGAGTCTCTCTACTGGATGCGCAAGGCGATGGAGGAAGGCCCGCAGATGTTTGAATGGCAGGCCCGCGCACGTTCTGGACGCGTGTTCTGGGTGGAGGTAAGCATGCGCAAGGCCGAGATCCTTGGGAAAGACAGGCTGGTCGTCACCGTGCGTGATATTTCCAAGCGGAAGCATGCCGAGAGCGAGCTGCGGCGGAGCGAGGAGCGTTTCCGCACCGTGCTCGGCAACTCCAAAGACCCGGTGTACTGTCTCAGCCTGCCCTCGCTGACCTATGATTACATCAGTCCAGCGGTGGAGCAGGTGCTGGGTTTCAGCATTGAGGAATGCATCGCGGGAGGACTTCGTTTCATGTTTTCGCGGATTCATCCCGAGGATTATCAATCGAAGCGCGAGCGATTGGAAAAAGTGATGGCACGTGATCTGAACGGGGATTTTCAACCCGTTCTGGAATACCGGTTCAAGCACAAAAATGAGGCTTATCGCTGGATCAGTGACAACCGGTCCATTGTCAGAGACAGTGAAGGCAAGCCGGTGGCGATCATTGGCAACCTGCGGGATTTCACCACACGACGCGAGCAGGAGGAGGCACTGCAGCAGCAGGCCCATGCGACGCTGCTCTATCACCTGGAAAACACTTCGCTGGCGCTGGTGGAGTGCGACACAGACAGCCGCATCTGCCGGTGGTCGCCCCAGGCGGAGAAAATCTTTGGCTGGACCGAAGCTGAGGTCATGGGGAATGATCACAGTGACTGGAACTTCGTTCATCCCGAAGATCTGCCGCGGGTGAAGGCAACGCTGGGCCGGCTGCTGGACCGCTCGGAGTCCCGCAACACCTGCATCAACCGCAATTTCACCAGTGATGGGCGGGTGATTGTGTGTGAGTGGCATAATTCCGCCTTGTTGAACGAGGAGGGAGAGCTGCAGTCGATACTTTCGCTGGCCTCGGACATCACGGTGGAGAAAAAAATGGAGGAAGCACTGCGGGCGATGGCCGAAGGTGTGGATGCACGCAGTGGCGAGACTTTTTTCCAGTCACTCTGTCTACAAGTAGCCCGCACGGTAGAAGCCAAATACGCCACCGTGGCGATGCTCCTGCCAGAGCGAGACCGCATGGTGCGGACGCTGGGTTTCTGCGCAGACGGCAAGGTCCTGCCCAACAAGACCTGCTCCCTGATCGGCTCGCCATGTTACAACGTGGCCAGTGGCGAGGTCTGTTATTATGACAGCAATGTGCGGCAGCACTTTCCAGACGACCAGATCCTGCAGGAGCTTGGGGCGAACAGCTACATGGGCATGCCGCTGCATGCCACAGACGGGCGTGTGATCGGAATGATTGCGGTGTTCAGCGAAAATACGCTGGACCACCGGGAGCGCCTGCAGGCCATGTTCCAGCTCTTTGCGGTGCGTGCGGCGGCGGAAATGGAACGCCACCAGGCGGAGCTGGCTCTGCGACAGAGTGAAGAACGCTATGCGCTGGCGGCCACGGGTTCCACCGGCGGTGTCTGGGACTGGGACATCCGCACAGGCGGCGTCTATTATTCCGCGCGTTTCCGTGAACTGCTTGGTTACAACCACGAGGAATTTCCCAGTCTGTTTTTTGCCTGGGAGCAGAAAATGCACCCGGCGGACCTGCCACTGGTGCGTGCCGCGCTGGAGAGCCATCTGGAGCAGCGCAGCGAATTCTGCATCGAATACCGCATTCAGGTGAAGGCGGGCGGGTATCGCTGGTTTGAAGCCCGTGGCCAGGCCTTGTGGGACAAGCATGGCGAGCCCTACCGCATGGCCGGGTCCGCACTGGACATTCAGGAACGCAAGCTGGACGAACAGCGCCTGCTGCGCCTGAACCGGCTGCATGCGATGTCCAGCAGCATCAATGAGGCGATCGTCCGCATTCGTGAGCCGCAGCTGCTGTATGAATCAGCGGTCAGCATCGCGGTGGAGAAGGGCAACATGAAGATGGCCTGGATTGCCTTCTTTGATGAAGAATCCCAAAGCTTGAAGCCGGCTGCCTGCGCCGGCAGTTATCAAAACT
Organism: Prosthecobacter sp.; assembly: GCF_049294395.1. Taxonomy (GTDB): domain Bacteria; phylum Verrucomicrobiota; class Verrucomicrobiia; order Verrucomicrobiales; family Verrucomicrobiaceae; genus Prosthecobacter. Next base: position 30,708 of record NZ_JBAQCR010000355.1, on the reverse strand, counting down.
ATCTGGATGGTCTGACTCTCATCACCCGCGGAGATCATCCCTCCGGCCGCGGACCGGCTGGACGCGCTTTTAGGAGCGGCACCCATGAGATTTCCAATGACATCGAGCACGATGAGACATTCTACTTCCGCGAGCGGGCTTTGGAACGTGGCTTTCGCTCCTGCGCCGCGTTCCCGTTGAAACCAGGCAACATCCCTGTGGGGGTGCTGCTGATTTACGCCGATGAGCGAGACTGCTTCCAGGAGGAGGAAATCCGCGTGCTCAGCGCCCTGGCCAATGACCTTTCATTCGCCATGGAAACCGTGGAGAGGGAGAAAGAACGCCAGCAGGCGATCGAAGCCCTGCGCGAAAATGAGCGCATGATTTCGACGCTGATGGGCAACCTTCCCGGTGCGGCCTACCGTTCTCTGATCGATGAAAAATGGACACTGGAGTTCATCAGCGAAGGCTGTTTGGAGCTCACGGGTTACGAGGCGGAAGTATTCGCCGGCAACGGCGAGGTCTTCTTCGGTGATCTGATTCATCCGGAAGACCGGGAACATGTACGTCAAACAGTGACAGAGGCTGTCGCTGCTGGGAAACGCTTTGAGATGAGCTACCGCATCCGCACGGCGGAAGGCGCGGTGAAGTGGATCTGGGAACGCGGTCAGGGAATCCCCTCCGAAGACGGCGTGATGCGACACACCGAGGGATTCATGACCGATGTGACTGAGAAGCGCCGCATGGAATCACAGTCCCTGCGCAATCAGCGTCTGGAAAGCATCGGGACCCTCGCCGGCGGCGTCGCACATGACTTGAACAATGTGCTCACCCCCATTTTGATGTCGCTCACGATTTTGCGCATGAAACTGCAGCAACCGCGCGACATCGAGCTGTTGAACGCCATGGAGAACAGCGCAAATCGCGGTGCGGAAATGGTGAAGCAGATTCTAAGTTTTGCGCGTGGCGTCGAGGGCCGCAGCATGCGCCTGCGCCCACAGGACGTGCTTCAGGAAATCGAGCAGCTCATCCATGAGACCTTCCCCAAGTTCATCAAATGCCGGATCTCCTGCCCGGAAGAAACGTGGAACGTGGAAGGAGACCCCACCCAACTGCACCAGGTGCTGCTCAATCTGTGTGTTAATGCCCGTGATGCCATGCCCGGGGGAGGCGAGCTGGACATCACCATGAGCAATGTGGTCGTGGATGAGCAGTTTGCCAGCATGCACCCCGACGCCAAGACAGGACCGCATGTGGTCTTTGAAGTGAAAGACACGGGCACGGGAATCCCGCTGGAAGTGCGGGATCGCATTTTTGATCCCTTCTTCACCACCAAGGAAATGGGCAAGGGCACCGGACTTGGACTTGCCACCACGCTGGGCATCGTCAAATCGCACCACGGGTTCATCGATCTCACAAGCCGGATGGGCAAAGGCACGGTGTTTCGCATTTATTTGCCGGCCAAAACGGACGTGGAGCACAGGGAGATCCAAATAGTCGAATCCAAACGCTGCCTTGGGCAGGGCGAGTTGATCCTCGTCGTGGATGATGAATCTGCCATTCTCACCGCCACCAAGCACACCTTGGAAGCCTTTGGTTACCGCGTGGTCGCCGCCTGCGACGGGACTGACGCCATCGCCACCTTCCTGAAAAGTTCCGAGAAACCGGCCGCGCTCATCACTGACATGATGATGCCCAACATGGACGGACCAACGCTCATCCAGGCGCTGCTCAAAATCCATCCTGACCTGCCCATCATCGGCGCCAGCGGGCTCAGCCACCAAATGCAGGCACAGGTCAACAGCCTGGGAGTGAAGCATTTCCTGCGCAAACCTTACAATGCCGACTCCTTGCTGGAAGCACTCGGAGACGTGCTGCAGACGACACGGAAGGCGGCCTGACCTTTTTGCGCTTACTGCTCGTGCAGAACGTTGTGCAGAGCCCGCAAAATGGTTTCGGCAGTGTAGGGCTTGGGCAGAAACTGCCGCACCCCTGTGCCTGCGGCCTTGGCAATACCACTGTTGGAATTGATGCCACTGGCGGCAATGATGCAGACCTCGGGGTTCATCTTCATCAAAACCTGAATCGTGGTGGAGCCGTCCATGACCGGCATCCGCATGTCGGTCAAAACCAGGGCGATGTCGTGCTGATGCTTGGAGTAGAGAGTCACCGCTTCCACTCCATCCGCAGCCAGCAGCACACGGTAGCCGTACGCTTCCAGTGTCTGCCGTGTGATTTCCCTCACGGCCGCCTCGTCATCGACGAGGAGAACAAGCTCCTGATTGCCACGAGGCAGCACCGGCTCTTCGACAACCGTCTGCTCCATGACCTGGGTCGGCTGTGCCGGAAGATACACATGAAAGCAGGAGCCATGCCCCAGCTCGCTGTAAACACGGAGGAAGCCACCGTGACTTTTCATGATGGCCAGCGAAGTGGACAGCCCGAGTCCGGTGCCCTTGCCCATTTCCTTGGTGGTGAAAAAGGGATCGAAAATCTTTGGGAGAATTTCCGGCGCAATGCCCACTCCATCATCTTCGACGCTGATCATGATGTGCGGCCCTTCACGCGCCTCGATGTTCATGGCGGCGTATTGCGCGTCGATCAAAAGGTGTGCCGCCTTGATCGTGAGCGTACCGCCGGCAGGCATGGCATCCCGCGCATTGACGCAAAGATTGAGCAGCACCTGATGGATCTGCGTCGCGTCGCCTGAAACGGCATCGGTTTCCAGCAGTTCATCCAGCAGCCGAAGCTGGATGTTTTTTGGAAAGGTGTCTCCGACGATGCGTGCCAGATCCTGCAGCAGACGGCTGATCTTCAAAGGGGTCTTCTGCCCTTCCATGCCCCTGGCAAAAGACAGCACCTGGTTGAGCATGTCGGCTCCTCGGCGTGCACTGGAGGCGATGGTTTCCAGTGTTTCCCTGCAAACCTCATCCTTGATGCGCAGATTCAGCAGATCCACCGACATCATGATCGGAGTGAGCACATTGTTGAGATCATGCGCGATTCCACCCGCCAGGGTGCCGATGCTTTCCATGCGCTGGGAACGCAGAATCTGATCTTCCAGCCGTTTTTGCTCGGTGATGTTGGTGTTGATGGCCAGCACGCATTTGGGCCGGCCTTCGGCATCGCGCACCAAGGTCCAGCGCCCCTCCACGGTCACCTCTTTACCCGCCTTGGTCACCTGCAGGATTTCACCTGCCCATTCTCCATCGGTCAGCACTTGGTTGTTTTTTTCCTCGAACTGCGAATCATCGACGTAGAGCAGTTCGGACACTTTACGCCCTCTTGCCTCCTCGGCGGTCCATCCATAGAGACTTTCGGCGCTTTTGTTCCAGTAGGTGATGTGGTGGTCCAGATCACGCACCAGAATGGCATCGTTTGCCTTGTCGAGGAGTGACGCCTGCTGACGCAGCATGTCCTCCACCTGCCTGCGCTCCCATTGGGCGAGCACCAGGGAGATGAAGTTGGCCATCGAAGTCGCAAAACTTTTCTCCTCTGGCAGCCAGGCCCGCAGCGGACCGACATGCTCCTGACAGAGCACTCCGGCCAGGACCCCGCCCACATGCAGCGGGGCATCCAGCATGGAGGTGATACCCTGCGGTGAGAGGTAGCTTTCGGTGAACTCACGTGTGCGTGGATCACGCTGCGCATCATCTGCCGCAATGGTTTCATTTTGCGCCATGGCTCGGAAATAGGCCGGGTAATCTCTTCCACTCAGTTCTAGCCCGGAGGAATGCCGCCGCGCACCTGCCTCAAACAGCATCTGACAGACGATGCTGCTGCGGTTTTGATCATACCGCCAGATGCTGACGCGCTCCACTTCCATGGCGTGGGCGATTTCTTCCGTGATCAGACGAAACGCGGACTCCAAATGGACGGCCTGCATCACGCCGCTACGTATCATCCGGGCCAGAGCGACATGCTGCCTCTCGTACCGCAGATTGCTCTTCCACAACCGGTCGGCGGCCTCTTTGCGTGCGGTGATATCACGCTGGACCGCCACAAAGTGACTCGTCTGGCCGTTGAGATCGGTGATCGGCACGGCATCAATCTCTACCCAGAAAACAGACCCGTCCTTCTTGTAATTGACCAGTTCCTCCTTGCATGGCAGCCCTTGGGCCAGGGCCTCATGCATGCGGCCCAGTGCCAGCCGGTCGGTTGCCGGCCCTTGCAGGAAGCGCGGGCTTCGCTCCAATGCCTCTTCCCGTGTGTAGCCGGTCTGCCTGGTGAACGCATCATTCACAAAAACAATGCGCGGGCCGGGTTCATCCAGGGGCTCAGGCTCGGTGATGAGCACAATGTCATTGAGATGAGCCACGCAGGCTTCAAGCAATCTCAGCTGTTCCTGGTTGTGGCGTGACTCCGTGATGTCTTTGCAGAGGACCACCATGTGCAGAGCCACCCCGGCTTCATCCCGGATGGCGGACACACTGTTTTCCACCCAGGCCACCTCGCCATTCCTGCAGAGATAGCGTTTCTCAACGACGAAGTCGTTGATCTCTCCCGCTATCAACCTCTGGTTCAGCCTCTGCTTGCGTGCCACATCATCCGGATGCGTCACAGAGGCAAAAGATCTGCCGATCATTTCGTTTTCCGCATAACCGATGATTTGACAGTAGTGCTTGTTGATATGGAGGACGACTCCCCTCATGTCCGTGATCGCAAACCCCACGCTGGCATTCGTGAAAGCATGCCTGAAGCGCAGTTCACTGGTTTTAAACGCTTCCTCGGCCAGCTTGCGCTCCGTAATGTCATGCGCCGTGCCCACCATTCGCAAGGGCTGGCCGGTCCGCTCATCGCGAAAAATCTGGGCGTCTTCGTGGATGTGCCGGACTTCGCCGTTTGGCAGAATGATCCGGTGGTCGATCGAATAGCGTCCATGGCTGCGGATGGCCTCGCTGACCGCCCGCCGGATCATTTCGCGGTCATCAGGATGAACCGCACTGAAGAAAATCTCATTCGTGGTTTCGCCCCCCCCCACTTCATAACCAAAGATGCGATAAACTTCGTCTGACCAGCGCAGGGAGTTTTTGCCGGTCCCGTCCAAAACCGTCAAATCAAGCTCCCAGCTGCCGAAATGTGAGATGCCCTGGGCGGTTGCCATGGTGGCCTCACTTTGCCGCAGCCGCTCTTCAACTTGTTTCCTTTCGGAAATATCCCGGGCCACACTGAGCATCGAAATCATGTGGTCTTCGGCATCACGCAAGGGAACCGAGTGCATTTCGATCCAGGACAGCCTGCCTTTGCGGCCAATAACGCGAAAAATCTGCTGCCCTGATTCGCCCTCAATCACCTGACGGAGATGCTGCTGAAGTTTCTCCCGGTCATCCGGATGTACCAGATCTACGATCAGCCCCCCCTTGACCTCTGCCAGAGACCCTGTTTCGATGATTTTCAGGCCCGCAGGGTTCATGTCCTGCAACCGCCCTTCGCAGTCGACGATCGTCACGCACTCGGGCTCGAGATCAACAATGGCCCTTCCTTGCGCTTCCCGATGGCGCAGTTCGAGTTCCGCCTGCTTCCGTGAGGTGATGTCTATGCAGGTGATCAGCGCACCAGGGCTGTCGCCAACCGGCAGCGGAATGATCGTGATTTCAATCCAACACCTTGCGGTCGAGCCTGAAAGACATGATTCGATCCGCGCGCCCGCCGATTGCTGATCCAGCACCTCCTTGAGAGTCTTTGCCCATCGAGCCCCCCCTTCAAAGCGGGTTTCACATTCGCTGGCAAAGAAATCAAAACAACTGCTGCCGCTTTCCGGCAGACGCAGATCCTGGCCAAAAATCTCCGCAAAACGAACCTGCCCGCCGTTCACCGCATGGACGATTCCCAGGCTGTCCACCAGGATGACCAGGCTGCATGCGAGAGGCTGCTCCTGTACATTCATCACAAAATCTGGCGCGTCAGACTTCATGGATGCAGAGCTTGCAAAGCTGCCACCTCCAGAGGACACGATTCAATACGTGGGCATTTCTTACGCCAGAGATGTCTACGCGCAAAGAGACACATGATGGGAACACAACGGCCAAGAGGTGTGCGGCCTTGGAATGGATTTGCCTCTGCAAGCAACAGAAAGACAATAATATAAGGAGAGAGCCATGCTCTTCCTTCGGTCATTGACGGGTGCGGTCAAGATTCTGTGAGCGCCAAATCATTCAGCGCAGAGAATTTGAGGAAAATTCCATTCCCACTATGCATGCTGGAGGAGTTGCCAGCTTCCTTATTCGCAGGTCCCGGAGACCTTTATTGATCTCACTACCAGTTTTTTGCGCAGTGACAGGCCTCCTGAGCATGGCCAAAAAGAGACCCCGCGTGGCAAAGACTGAAGCTTTCGTCGTTTGGATCTCGGTGCCGTCTCGGGTCGCCCGCATGCGCGCATCCATGATTCCCCGCGTTCTTACAACCTTGCCGGTTGCAGGAGGGCCTGGCCCACGATGTTGAGCAGCTCCACCATTCCGAAGGGTTTTGGCAGAAAATTTTCGCCTGCCTTCAGCTCTTTCGCGTTGCTCAGCGTGGTCGGAGAGTAGCCGCAGGTGAAAATGACCGGGAGTGTGGGATCTTCCGCTGCCAGAGCTTTCTCCAAATCGAAACCGCTGACGCCACCGGGCAGCTTGACGTCGATAAGCGCGAGTTTGATGACGGCCGACTTCTCACGCCAGATGGCCCAGGCTTCATTGGCATCTGCAGCAGTGAGCACCTTGTGCCCTTGGCTGGTGAGCACATATTCCATCACCTGCCGCACGGAGTCTTCATCATCAACGATCAAAATGGTGGACGCTTCGTCCCCGGTGGTGCTGCTCAGGAGTTTCTTCTCTGGCGCAGGAGGTGTTGGCACCGTTCCGTTGGCGACAGGAAGGCAAATGGAAAACTCCGTGCCGACTTCCAAGACACTCCGGCCGTCGACCCAGCCGCCTTGCATGCGCACCAATCCCTGTACTAGGATCAACGCGATGTCCGCTCCGCCTTCTTGATCTGATGAGAGTTTGGACGAGTCAAACAGCCTTGCCAGCTCGGCAGGACTCATGCCCTTGCCTGTGTCAGAAATCGTCATGACCACATATTCTCCTGGTTTTGCCTCTGCATGCATCTGGCAGGCGGTTGCAGCGTCTGGGATGAACAGCGGCCTGGTTTGAATCATTAGTCTGCCTCCCATCGGCATGGAATCACGTGCATGGATGATGAGATTGAAAATGATCTGCTCCATGGCGGCCTGATCTGCCATGACACTCGGCAGATCGGGGCTGTGGCTGATTTGGATGGCAATCTGCTCACCCATGGCTTTCTGCAGCATGGAGGCCTGTCCATCGATGATCTGCCCGAGATGCAGCGGAGCCGGCTGCATGTATTCGCGCCTGTTGAAGGACACAAACTGTGAGGTGACGCCCGCAGCACGCTGCGTGGCAAGGATGAGTTCTTTCAGCGTGGAGGTCGGCAGCGTGCTTGAGCCGGTGCCATCCTGATTGAGCTGCGCAGCTTCCAGATGGCCCTGGATCACAGTCAGGTAATTGTTAAAAAAGTGTGCCATCGCATCTGCGAAACGCCCCACGGTTTCCAGCCGCTGGTTCCGGCACAACTGGTCCTCCAACTGCCTGCGGTGATCCTGCTCTAGCCGGAGCCGGTTGCTGACGTCTTCAAAACGTGAGGCCACCTCCAGCAGCTGGGCATTCAGGCTCAGATTGCGGTGTGAGGTTTGATTCTCCGCACTGTGCCTGACGGAGAGTGTGCGAATGAGCTGGGTGATCTCGAAGGGGACCAGCCTAAATTTGAAGACTAGCAGATGTGGATTGGACCCTAAGTCGATCGGGATTTGTTCGAATGATTCCAACTGGGAAACAGCATGCAGCACCACATGCAAGTCGCGCTGCGACTGCCATAAGCGATTGATGATATATCGATAGTCTTTCCCATAAAAAAGACGTCCATCCATAATAACCAGGGAGAACGGTTTGTGACTTTGAGCCGCTGATTCCACCAACGCTAACGCCTCTTTCTCATTCGCAGTGCAGACCACCTCAGGAGCGGAGGCAGCAGATTTAGCTTTATTGCTGCCATGCTCTGTGCCCAGTGAAGCAGAGGAACTGCCACTATGGCTCATGTTCTGCAGTGCATGGGAAACATGCAGATCTTCCAGCAAGGACCGCTCTTCGGTCACAATCAGAATCCGGCTGCAGGCACTGAGGTTGTGCTGAATGGTATTTAGATACATGTGCGGAATATTAGCCTTGGATTTTTATAAATTTAATAAAAATAGGTTTATTTTAACTAAATTCCAGATCCACAAGAATTCTTTCAAAAAAGACGGCACAATGCCGATTTAGGCAAAACCTAAATATTGAATCAACATTTAGGTGCCAAGCCCCACGGAATGTGGTTCTCCTAAATGCAGCGACATAATGATTTAAATTATTTAGCCCTTCACATGCATCCCATCGCCCTCGAAATGGAAAATAACTCAGCCGCAATGCTGCTACAGGCGCTGAGCAGTCTGTTAAAGGAAGAAGATGCTCAGCGCGTCGATCTCGCACATTTGTTGCACAAAGACATGGCTGGAGGTCTGGTGGCCTGCGCCTCGCTGGGTGAAATGATGCGACACGAACTGGCGAACGGTGGAGACGCGGCGAGCGTCGGCAAATTGCTCAGCAGCCTGGATTCTACTCTGCGGCAGACGTTGCAACTGGTGCGGGACATGACAGAAAAGCAGTTTCCTCCAGTTTTGAAGGCCTTCGGGCTGCATGTCGCTCTGCAGCAGCTGGTGCGCAATGTTGGCGAAAATTTTGCCGGCTCTTTGGTTCTCCACATCAGCGGTGATGAGCCGTCTTTCGATCTCGCCAGCCGGCTCAATCTGTTTCGAATCATGCAGGCGCTGTTAAAACATTGCGTGCGTTTTGCCAACACCTCTTGGGTGGAGGTGACCTGCCGGGCTTCTGCCGAGAAACTGGAAATCACCATCGATCACGATGGTGGCGACAGCATCTGGAAGGAGACCATGGCCGAATCAGAACTGGCCGTCATCGAAGCCCGGTGTGCTCTGCTGGGTTCCCGCATGCAAGTCATGGGCGCCGGACCAGGAGGCAGTTCGCGGGTCTGCCTCATGGCGCTGCCATCACCGCAGCCGTCCGCAGCATAAACCTCTTCACCGCATTGAACACTCTCATGCAATCTCCCCCGCCTTTCCGCATTCTGGTTGTCGATGATCATGCGCTGGTTCGTGAAGCTTTCACGAGCATGCTGAAGGGGGAGTTTCCCCAGGCGACCGTCGTCTCCACCGGCACTTGTGCGGAGGCGATGGTTGAAGCCCGCCTCCACAATTATGAAATCGCCCTTGTCGATATCGAGCTCGGGGACCGGTCTGGAATGGAACTGACTACGGAGCTGCGCACCCTGCCCACCCCTCCCAGAATCATCGCTGTTTCCATGCATCAGGAGGAAACGTTTGTCTCGCGCACCATGCAGCTCGGGGCGCGGTCCTACGTGACCAAGGACGCCCCTCCGCATGAGTTGTTTGATGCGATTCGCTGCACTTTGGAAGGACGCAGTTACATTTCCAGAGAACTGGCGCAAAAGTTTGCAGACCGCTCCATCCGCAAAGGATCCTCAGGGCAGGTGCATGAGAAGCTTTCCAATCGTGAACTGGAAGTCCTTATGCAGCTGGCCCGCGGCAAAAGCCTCAAGCAGGTGGCGCTGGATCTGTCTCTCAGCCCGCGAACCGTCGCAGTGCACAAGCACAACCTGTGTCGCAAGACCGGGCTGAAAGGGACCGTCGAAATTCTCAGATACTGCCAGTCCAACGGACTGGCTTAGCTCAGCCCAACCCAACCATGAATAACCGCGTCGTTTCTTTCATTCTTGCCCTGGGTTTGACCTCAGCGGCGGTGCAGGCATCCGAAACATTCTCCGTGATACCTGACTCCGCCCAGGCGTTGAGCATCGTGGGTGGCAGATATGCCAATCTGAGCGACGCCTCCGCTGTGCGTGTCGCTCCGGCCAACATTCTGAAGATGGAGAAAAGCGAGCTGCTGATCAACACGGCCATGTGGCATTCAGACATTCGCTTTGAGCAGAACGGTGGCCAGAACGTACGGATCAACCGGCCATGGGTGTTTCCCGCGAGCATGTACTTTGTGCAGCCGTTGCTGCCCGGCAGGCTGTCCTTTGGCCTCGGTGTTAGCACCCCATATGGCCTTGCCGCCTACTACCCCAGAGGCATGGGCGGCGGCCTGCGCTATGCGTTGCCCTACGAGGCCAATCTGCTGACGGTGGACATCACCCCGGCTCTCGCGGTGAAGATCACAGATGATCTCGGCTTTGCCGTCGGGCTCGACATCTTGTATGCCGATCTGACGATGAAGCAGTTCTACTCTTGGAACAACATTATACCAGGTTCGGCGGAAGGAGACATCAAGATTCACGGCCAGGGGTGGGGCCTGGGCGCCTATGCAGGCATCAACTGGACCATTGCCAAAAGACATCGCATTGCAGTGATTGGGCGGCTGCCGGTGAAGGTCAATCTCAGTGGTGACTTCAAAGCCAGCAACATCCCGCCGGCGCTGATTGGCACCTTCAGCGAATCAAGCAGCTTCAAATCCGACATGACCTTTCCTGCCTCCATCTCCGTCGGCTATGGATTTGACGTGACAGACCGCTTCACCGTGGGTTTTGACTTCAAATGGGCGCAGAATTCCTCCCATGATGACCTCCCCCTCTTGATCGGCAACAACCAGGCTTTGCTCGGCGGGTCGACCAGCACCGTCTTTGGGTGGAGAAACTCGCTCGATTTTGGCACAGGGATGTCCTATCAGCTGAATGAACACTGGGCGCTGCGCGGCGGTTATCTCTATTCAGAAAATTCCCAGCCGCAGAACAGCTACACACCGCTGATCCCTGGCAACGACAGGCATGTCTTCAGCCTGGGCGTGGGCTGGCGGGGCAAAACTCGGGGCGTGGATCTGACCTACTCCTGCGTTTACTATCCCGCCCGTGTCATCAGCGGGGCCGCTTCCAATCCGCCCAACCAGTATGACGGCACCTACAAGCATCAGTGGCAGGTGCTGGCGGTGAGCTTCACGCAGAGGTTTTAATTTCAAATATAATGACACCATGTTTATTCTCCTCGTACGTCTCCGGCACCCTCGCTGGGCCATGCCAGAACACGCGGCGAACTTTTTCCAAAAGGCTTGTGTTGTCATCAGCGAGCAAACCGCTTTAGCAGAGGATTCGTAACATGGAGAACAACGACAACGCACTTCCCAATCTCGCTTCCTCAGGGGAGCGGCTCAGTTTCATCATCTGCCGCAACAGCCAGGGGGCTGAAGTGCGCGGCACGCTTCACCGGCTCACACGCTATCTGGGTGTGTTTGAAGTTTACAATCCCTACAGCATTGTTCAGCTCTCTGAAGTCCTGAATGACTTCCGGATCATGATGAACGACCGCGTGGTCTACACCGGGAGGGCCACCATTGCCAACTTGGTGAACACCGGCATCATGCTCATCTGCGAGGCTTCGCTGTCAGATGAAGGCTGGATTGACATCGACATCCTCTCCCCCTCGCAGAACAAGGGCCGCCTGCTGACCGAGTTTGCCGAGTTCCTGCGGGAGACGGAAAAAAGCTATCGCGTCATGCCCGATTTCAAAATCGTGGTGGCGGACATGCACACCATGCTTTCCGACCTGCGCCGCTGGATGGAGCAGGTGGAGCTCGGCGTGCGCTCACTGCCCACGGGAGATCGCATTCAGGCGGAGCGTGAAGTCCTCCTGCAGATGGAGGAGCCCATCGTTCCCACAGTGTATCCGCTGATGAAGCGGTTTGAGGAATCCGCCGCCATCATTCCGCTGGAGCAGCAGCCGGTGCACCGCAGCTACATCAAGCGCCAGCTTCACCCGCTGGTGCTGTGCGCACCGTTTGTTTACCGGACGTATCACAAGCCTCTGGGCTATGCCGGTGACTATGAGATGGTCAGCATGATGCTGCGTGATCCTTATGAAGGCAGCTCGATCTTTGCAAAGCTGCTCAACAAGCTCTATCTGGACATCCCGCCGGTGATCGCACACCGCAACCGCATCGTTTACCTGGTGGAGCAGCTCAAGGCCGAAACAGCACGTGCAGCCGCCCAGAACCGCGTGGCACGCATCTACAACCTGGGTTGCGGCCCGGCCCAGGAGATTCAAAACTTCCTCACCCATGAGCCCATCTCCGACTCGGCAGACCTGCTGCTGCTGGACTTCAATGATGAGACCATCATGCACACGACGCGGTCTCTGGAAGATCTGCGCAACCGACACCGTCGCCGCACCGGCCTGCGCTTCGAGAAAAAATCCGTGCACCAAGTTTTGAAAGAGTCCGGACGTGCGGCGGCCCAGTCAGGCACCTATGACATGGTCTATTGCGCCGGTTTGTTCGACTACCTCTCCGACCGCATCTGCCGGCGTCTGCTGGAAATCTTCTATGATCTGCTCGCACCCGGCGGATTGCTGATCGCCACCAATGTGCACCCCAGCAATCCCTGGCGGAACTGGATGGAGTATCTGGCCGAATGGCATCTCGTGTACCGTGACGAAGAACAGTTTCTCAAGCTGGCGCCTGATCGTGCGCCCCCGGGGTCTTTTGTGGTGAAACCAGACGCCACGGGCGTGAATATCTTCCTCGAAGTACGCAAACCTCTCGATGCCTGATGCTTCTCCAGTTTTAGCTGGTGGCCTGAAAGGAAACTTCCAGGCCTACGAGCAGGACATCCGAGTCCGCAACTATCAGCTCTGCGGCATCCTTGCCGTCGTGTTCATGCTGGCCGGAAGTTCATTGGACTGGGTGGTGTTTCAGGAGGAAGGCGTAAAGCGCTTCTTTCCCGCTCGTGTTCTTTCCGCCGTGGTCAGCATCCTCGTCTGGCTGGCTTTGACCACCGCCTGGGGCAAGCGCATGCACCGACTGCTCGGCCTGCTCATGGCCATGCCTCTCATTGTCGGGATTGCATGGATGATCTACGCCAAAGGGGGGGCTGAATCACCCTACTATGCCGGGCTGAACCTGGTGATGCTGGGAGCCGCTATTCTCATGCGCTGGACGCTGCAGGACAGCATCCTGGTGGTGGTCCTCACGGTGACGTCCTACCTGCTGGCGTGCTATTTCCATGGTCCGATCGTCAATCGCAGCATCTTCTTCAACAATCTTTATTTCCTTTTCGTCACCGGAGTCTTCACCACCGCCGGCACCTGGTTTTACAACACCATCCGCTTCTCCGAGTTCAAGCTGCGTCACGATCTGGACCTCAACCGCGCCGAGCTTGAGGCCAGCAACCAGAAACTGCGTGAGCTCGACGAGGCCAAAAGCCGCTTCTTCGCCAACATCAGCCATGAACTTCGCACGCCGCTGACCCTGCTCATTGCTCCGCTGGAAAGCCTGATCCAGAGCGCTGAATCCACCCGTCCTCAGGAAGAGCGTGACCTGATGGCCACCATGCATGGCAACTCCATGCGCCTGCTCAAGCTCATCAATGACTTGCTGGATCTGGTGCGCCTCGAATCCGGCCGCGCTCAGGTCAACACCAAGCGCGTCAATGTGAACGATTTCATCAGCGGTCTCGCCAACGCCGTCGGCAGCGTCGCGAAAGACAAGCGCATCCATCTGCATTCCCATGTGGATGAAGATCTCGGCACCGTGCTCGCCGATCCGGAGAAGCTGGAACGCATCTGCCTCAACCTGCTCTTTAATGCTCTGAAATTCACTGCCGCCAATGGTCACGTCAACTTCAGCGCCCTCAAGACAGACGGCTGGCTGGCCATTGAAGTGCGTGACTCCGGCATGGGCATTCCAGCGGATCAGCTGCCGCACATCTTCAATCGCTTCTGGCAGGCGGACACTTCATCCCAGCGCAAATTCCAGGGCATGGGCATCGGCCTCGCCCTCGTCAAAGAGCTCGCGGAAGCGCAGGGCGGCAATGTCGTGGCCACCAGTGAAGTCGGCAAAGGCACGACCATGACGGTGAACATCCCTCTCCTCCAAGGTGAGCCGACCGCCACTGAAGATGATGAGTCGGATGAAACGATCGAGGAAGGAGACGCCGACAGCCCCAAGAACAAGGACTGGATCGCCGAACTCTATCGCCGCGCCGAACTCTTCCCGGCCATGACTTCGCTGCAAGCCACCCTGCGTCCGGTGGAAACCGGCGTCGGCCGCAGCCGCAAGCCCAAGCTGCTGATCGCCGACGACGAACCCGACATGCTGCGCTTCCTCAAGAGCCAGCTCAGCGGCACCTTCGAAATTCTCGAGGCCGTGGACGGGCAGCAGGCCGTGGAAAAGGCGGCGCAGTTCCTCCCGGACATCATTCTCTCAGACATGATGATGCCGGAAAAAGACGGCCTGCAGGTCTGCCGTGAGCTGCGTGAGCGCAGCATCACACGCTCCATCCCCGTGGTGCTGCTCACCGCACGTGCGGATGAGAAAACCAAGCTCGCATGCCTCGACGCCGGGGCCAGCGACTTTCTGGCCAAACCATTCTCACTCACGGAGATCATGGTGCGCTTGAAAAATCTCGTCGATTCGCGCCTGTTCCAGAAGGAGCTCGTGGTGCAAAAGCAACAGCTCGAAAATGCGCTGGAGCAGATCAAGGAGACCGAATCCATGCTCGTGCAGAATGAGAAGCTCGCCTCCCTCGGACGCCTCAGTGCCGGCTTGATCCACGAAATCAACAATCCGCTCAACTACGCACGTCAGGGCCTGGGCATCATCAGTCGTTCCACCAAATCCCTGCCCGAGGATGAACGCGCCGACTTTGCCGACACCGTCAAAGATGTGGAGGAAGGGGTGAACCGCGTCATCCAGATCATCTCCGACCTGCGCGGCTTCACCCGCACCACCAACCAGCTCAATCACGCCTTTGACTTGAAGAACGTGGTAAACACCTGCATGCGCTTCTTTGCTCACGTCTGGAAAGACGGCATCCAGCGTGAAGTGGACATTCCCGAGGAGCTTGAAATCCGGGGCGACAGCAACCAGTTCGTGCAGGTGCTCATCAATTTCATCCAGAACGCCCTGGATGCCATGGCGACCAAGGAATACCCGGAGGGAGAGTCGGCCTGCATCAAGCTTTCCGCGTTCGCCCGCGGAAACAGAACCATTCTCTCCATCAAGGACAACGGACCCGGCATTCCGCAGGAGATCCGGGACAAGATCTTCGACCCCTTCTTCACCACCAAAGACGTGGGCCAGGGCATGGGGCTTGGACTTTCCATTTGCAACCGCATCATTGCCGACCATGGCGGACGCATTGAAGTACGCAGCCAGCCCGGCCAGTTTACCGAGTTCATTCTCGAGCTACCCTCTACCGACAGCCCCAACAACAACCACGCCGACACCTAGAAGGACTTCCCCATATGCAAAACCAATACGACCTCAAACGCTATGCCGTTCTCTATGTCGATGATGAAGAGAAGGCGTTGAAGTACTTCGAAAAGACATTCGGAGACGAATTCCGCATCCTCACAGCCATCAGTGCGGCCGAGGGGCTCAAACTCATCGAGCAGCATGGTGAGGACATCGGCGTGCTGCTGTCCGACCAGCGCATGCCGGGGGAAAAAGGGGTGCAGCTGCTTGAGCGTGCACGCCAGCTCCGCCCCCGCCTCGTGCGCATGATGGTCACGGCTTACGCCGACTACGATGTCACGGTGGATGCGGTCAACCTCGGCAGCATTTTCCGCTACATCTCCAAGCCCATCCAGATGGACGATGTGCGCAACACCCTGCACCGCGCCATGGAGTTTTACATCCTCCAGCAGGAGCGCGACGGTCTGCTGCAGGAAAAACTCTCTGTGCTGCAGAACCTGCTCATCACCGACCGCGTCATGGGGCTGGGGGTCGTTGCCGCCGGGCTGAACCAGAAGCTGAACCAGCCTCTGCGTGCCGTGCATGCCTTCCTGGACATCACTCCCGGAAGACTCGGCCAGCAGAATTTTGACCTCGACCGCCTGCGTCAGGCCACCTTCTGGCGTGACTTCCACGCGCATGTGGTGCGTCAGGCTGCACGCATCGCCGATCTCCTCGGTGAACTGCAGTCCGCCTCCGGTGCCGAGCACAAGATGGATGCGGCCAATGTCATTCAAGCATTGATTGACCAGCAGCGTGCCGCCTTCACGGCAAAGGGTGTCGAGCTGAAATTTGAAGCTGCAGGAGCACTCCCAGCCCTTCAGGCCAGCCGACCTGCGTTTGAAAAAATGCTGCACCTGCTGCTTCAGACAGAGCTATCGCTGCTTTCCTCCGGCACACAGGTCACCCTCTCTGCCAAAACAGCGGCCGAGGCCGCCGATACCGGAGCGCTGCATCTCACCCTCACCGACACCGGTCCTGGGCTCGCCAGCGATGTGCTGCGCTCCGTGTTTGATCCCTTCTTCACTCACGATGACGTCACCACGGATGGACCAGGCCTCACCCTCATGGGCGCGTTCTTCCTCGCCTACCATCTCGGTGGCCGCATCACATCCCAGCGCACTGCCAAGGGCCTCATCCTCGACATCGTCGTGCCTGCCGTGGCTCCGACCCCGGTGGCCGCCGTTGACAGCAGTCGCGAGTTCATCACGAACGTCCTCATGAACGACATCCTCTGGGAGCGTCTTCTGCCCAACGGCTGATCCCCTTAAAAATACGATATGCCATTCTGCCGCATCGGCGGAATGGCATATTTTTTGCCATTCAAAGCGAGCGCGAGATTTGGCCGCGGTGAGTGTATGAATCCTCATTGCTCCAAGCGCCTTCCTATCTACCTCTTCACCACCATGAACCGACCCACGCTTCACACTCTCGCACTGTCTCTGCTCACCACCGCTGCGCTCGCTGATGGCGCATTCTACGGCGATCCGCCGGATGCGACGCATCCATGGGCAATCCATGACATGAACCGTCCGCAGCCCGTGCGCGTGGAGCCGGGCACGTTCAGCACCCAGGAAAAGCCGGGCACACCGCCTTCGGATGCCGTCATCCTTTTCGGCGGGAAGCCGGAGGAGATTGAAAAATGGCAGGCGGACAAAACGCCTGCTGAGCCCACCAAGTGGGAAGTCAAAGACGGGGTGCTGCAATGCGTGCCGGGCAGCGGTTACGTGCGCACCAAGGAGGAATTTTCCGACTGCCAGCTCCACATTGAATGGAGTGCTCCTTCCAAGGTCGAGGGCAACAGCCAAGGCCGTGGCAACAGCGGCGTCTTCCTCATGGGTCAGGTCGAGGTGCAGGTGCTGGATAATTACAACAACCCCAGCTACCCGGATGGCATGGCGTCATCCATCTACGGCATCAACCCGCCGATGGCGAATCCGCTGCGTGCTCCGGGTGAATGGCAGACCTACGACATCGTCTTCCGCCGCCCCATCTTCAAAGACGGCAAGGAACTCGATCCCGGCTACATCACCGTTTTCGTGAACGGCGTGCTCACCCAGGACCACACACCTCTCGAAGGCGGTGGCGGCCACATGAAGCGTTCCTCCCCGCGCCCTTTCCCAGACAAGGGCCCGCTCAAGCTGCAGGACCACGGCAACCCCGTCCGCTATCGCAACATCTGGTACCGCCCTCTGCCCAAGCGCGCCATCGAGGGTGGTGAGACCAGTCACATGAGCGAAGCCGCCACCACGGCCAAGCGCGCTGAGATCGCAAAAAACATCCGTGAATCGGCCGCCAAGCTCGAAGGCATCGAGAAGATGCTGCACTACTTTGAGTCTCTCTGCTACGCGGACAATGCCGAAGCCCGTGAGTTTGCCATGGCCACCGTGCGCGATTTCGCCAGCGCGATGAAAGAGGTGCCCGCCGACAAAATCGAATCCAAGAAGAACGAGATTCTGCAGGTGACCAAGGCGCTGCGCTACCTCACCAAGTTCAAAATCCTGCCGGAAGACATCGACGCCAAGAAAGATTTGGAAGCCATCATCAAGGTGGAGGACTGGGAGCCTAAGCCGAAGAAAAAGTAGCCTTATTGCACAGCGACAAGGAAAGCCCTGTTCCGCATCCGCAGGAACAGGGCTGCTTTACACCGCGTCTGCCGCCAGCGCGGCATTGCCGATGATGCCGGCTTCGTTGCTGAAGCGTGCGGGCAAAATCTGCAGACGCTCCCAGACCACAGTGCTGAGCATGCTCTGCACCTTGTTTTTGAGCGGCGTGAAAATCAGATCTCCTGCTTGCGCCACACCGCCACCGATCACGAAGGCATCGGGATTGAGCAGCCAGGCGATGCTGGAGATCGCGGTGCCGAGCCAGTCGGCCACCTCGCCCCAGATCTGGCGGGCGATGTCATCTCCCGCCTGCGCTGCGTCGGCGATCTTTTTGGGCGTGCAGTCCGCGATGTCTTTCTCGATGCCCGCCTCGGAGTAACGCAGCACGGCGTGCTCGGCGATCTGCTGGTTTCCAGTGTACTTTTCCAGCGCGCCCAGATTGCCGTAGTGGCCGGCCTTGCCGTTGTAATCAATGCTCATCTGGCCGATCTCTCCCGCCACGAAGCCGCTGCCGCGGAACATCTTGCCATCAAGCACCAGACCACCGCCGATGCCGGTGCCCATCGTGAGGCCGATGACGTTTTTCAGGCCGCGTGCCGCCCCATGACGGAACTCGGCATAGGTCATCGCATTCGCATCATTTTCCACCAGCACGGGCAGCCCGGTCTTTTCGCTGAGGATGGCCTTGAGCGGCACATGCTTCCAGCCGGGGACGTTCGTCAGCTCATGCACAAAACCGTGATCAAAATCCACAAGCCCAGGAACGCCGACGCCGATGGCGCAGATGGGAGGGTAGGCCTTTTGCAGTTTCGCAACACGTGCGGCCATCTCCCCAATGAGCGCGGCAGGCCCGTGGAACTGCGTGGTGGGGATGGGCTCGTCAGTGACGAGCAGTTCATCGCCACGGCACACACCGAGTTTCACGGAGGTGCCGCCAAAGTCGATGCCAATAGAGGTTTTGTCAGTTTCAGCCATAACGCGTCCCGCCTCAAAGCGGGGCGCGGAGATTGCCCACCAAACGCAGTCCGTGCAAGGTCAAATCAGGGTCCGTAAGGATGTCCTCGCCCATGCCGGAAATAATCCATTCCGCATCCCCACCCGTGGCAACGATGCTGACCTTCTGCCCCCCGAGCTCTTTTTTCAGCGCCTCCAGGATGCCTTTCACCATCCCTCGATACCCGATGGCAGCCCCCGCAAGGATTGCTCCCTCGGTGGACTGGCCGATGGCCGTGGTGGGCTCACGAAGATCAACCCGGGGCAGCAGGGCGGTGCGTTCGTGCAGGTAATCGGTCATCAGCCGCAGTCCTGGCGCGATCACACCACCGATGTAAAACTTGTCTGCGGAAAGGATGTCGAAGGTCACCGCCGTGCCGAAGTCGATCACGATACCAGGCGCACCATGCATGTGCGCCAGTGCGACGGCATTGGCCAGACGATCTGGCCCGATGCTCTCAGGCTTCGGGTAGCGAATGCCGATGCCCATGGGCGTGTCATACCGCAGTTCGATGAGCTGGTCTCCCAACACTTCACGGAACGCAGGCACCGCCTTGGGCACGACGCTGCAAATCACAGCGCTTTCAAACTGCCAGCCCTGCGTGACCGCACGCACGGCATCGGGAGAAAGCTCTCGCGTGGCATGCTCCCGGCGTTCGAGAATCGCCTCACTCGTGGCTAGACCGAATTTGGTGCGACCATTACCGACATCAATGAGCAGCTGCCTCCGGCTCATGGTTTGGCAGCCTCGTCTTCCTTCTTGGCCTCTTCCTTTTTCTCTTCTTTTTTGTCCCCTTCCTTGGGGGCCTCGCCAAAGGTGTTCACGTTGAACATGCCTTCAGGGGCGCCTTTGGGCTCTGGAGGTTTGGGGCGAAGAGGATCCCCTTCGACAACGAGTGCCTTGGGCGGGTCCTTGACGTATTTCACGCATTGATAAAGGAGATTGTAGTTGTGACGCAGGGCGGCGGGGTAGGCGATGCGGCCCGGCTCGGTGACGTTTTCCCGCAGAAGCTTGCCGGCGAGGCTGGCGAAGACGTTGCTGCTGAGCTTGGCGGCTTTTTCCACAGTGCCGCCAGCGAGTTCACCTGCCGCCTTGGCAGCGGAACTGCCACCGCTGCGAAACATGTCGCTGCTAATGCGGCGCGCCTGAATGGAAATGGCCGCCTGGGAGGAAAGGAGGGTGCCGTCTGGCGCAAAGCTCATCTCGATGCTGGCATGGTCATCGGAAGAGAACATGCCGCGGAGGTGGTCCACCCGCACGGAGATGAAGACGCCCCCATCAGGCGCAGTGGTGACCTCCGGCTTGTAGGTGCGGAAGTCGACCTCCGAAAATTTGTACTCGGCGGCCTTCTTTTTCTCCTTCGTCCACCCGCCAAGACTTTCGCCGAATTTGTCGATGTCCACCTCCACGCCTGCGCGGGCAACGCTGGCAATCAGAAGGAACAGGGCAAAGGGGCGGAGGTTCATGCGCCACCACAGTGCTGCAAGAAACAATATTTTCAACTTCGGGGTATGCGGGCCTGCCGCCGAGCCAGCGTCCTCAGGTCAGCCGTCCCGTGATGTAGGCCTCGGTCTGCGGATCACGCGGGTGATGGAAGATGTTCATCGTCTCGTCCTCCTCGATCAGCCGGCCTTTGTAAAAGAACGCGGTGCGGTCGGCGATGCGCTTGGCCTGCTCCATGTTGTGCGTGACGATGACAAACGTGTACTGGCCGCGCAGCTGGTGAATCAGCTCCTCAATGCGCGCGGTGGCGATGGGGTCCAAGGCGGCGCAGGGTTCATCCATGAGCAGAATGCGTGGCTGCAGGGCAATGGCGCGGGCAATGCACAAACGTTGCTGCTGGCCGCCGGAAAGTCCGGTGGCCACTTCGTGGAGACGGTCCTTCACCTCATCCCACAGGGCGGCCGAGCGCAGGCTGCGTTCGGCGGCTTCTTCAAGGTCGTGGCGGTCTTTGATGCCGGCCACACGCAGGCCATACACGGCGTTTTCAAAAATGGAGCGCGGGAAGGGATTGTACTTCTGGAAGACCATGCCCACATTGCGGCGCAGGTTGATCACATCGACATCAGGCGCATAGAGATCGATGCCGTCGATTTTGATTTTGCCGCTGACAACGCGGGCGGATTCCACCAGGTCGTTGATGCGGTTGATGGAACGCAGCAAGGTGCTCTTGCCGCAGCCGGAGGGGCCGATGAGAGCCGTCACATCCTCGCTGCGCATGTTCAGATCGACGTCAAAGAGCACCTGGTTGTCACCATAGGCATAGTTGAACTTTTCCACCTGAATGAGCGGCTCTGCGGCAGTGGGAGCTGGAGTTTCGGCGGCCATTTTTTAACTGAAAGTGCCGCGCAAATAAGACTCGGTGAGCTTTTCGCGCGGATTGGTGAAGAGCTCCTCCGTGGGGGCAAACTCAACCAGTTTGCCAAGATGAAGGAAGGCCGTGTAGTCCGAGACGCGCACGGCCTGCTGCATGTTGTGGGTGACGATGACCACCGTGAATTCTTTGGCGAGCTGATGCATGAGCTCTTCGATTTTAAGCGTGGAGATGGGGTCGAGAGCCGAGCAGGGCTCGTCCATCAGCAGCACGTCCGGCACCGTGGCGATGGCACGGGCAATGCATAACCGCTGTTGCTGGCCGCCGGACAGGGCGAGGGCGTTCGCATGCAGGCGGTCCTTGAGCTCCTCCCACAGCGCGGCATGGCTCAGCGAGCGTTCGACGGCTTCATCGAGCACGCTTTTATTTTTCTCACCATGAATGCGCAGCCCATAGGCCACGTTTTCGTAGATGCTCTTCGGGAATGGGTTCGACTTCTGAAACACCATGCCGACCTGCTTGCGCAACTGCGTGAGATCCACGTCATCATCATGGATGTTCTTGCCTTTGACGAGCACTTCACCCTTCGTCACACGGGCGCTGGGCACGCGGTCGTTCATTCGATTGATGCAGCGCAGGAGCGTGCTCTTGCCACAGCCCGAAGGCCCGATGAGCGCCGTCACGCGGTGGTATTCGACCTTCAGATTGATGTCGAACAGCGCCTTGCTGCTACCGTAGCAAAAATCCATGTCCCTCACCTGGACGACAGGCGGCGGTGTGGACTGGGCGGTGGAATCGGCGGACATGAAAGGAGAAGCAATTACCAGCGATACTTGGCGCGCAGACGTTTGCGCAGCATCACGGAGCTGGCGGCCAGCGAGGCGACCAGAACGAGGAAAACGAAAACAGACCCATACTGCGCACGCTCCGCGTACTCGTTCTGCGGGATCTTGGCGGCAAGTGTGTAGATGTGATACGGCAGGGCCTGCACAGACTCGGTGAAGATGCCGAAAAAGCGCGCCACGCTCTGCTCCCAGTGCGCAAAGATCGACGCGTCCGCTGGCAGCGGCGGCAGGTCCTTCTGCCAGGGCAGCTTGTCTTTGAAAGCCAGCGCAGCGGTGAACATGATCGGAGCCGTTTCACCTGCCGCACGGGCGATGCCAAGGATGCTGGAGGTCAGAATGCCGGGCGTGGCAAAGGGCAGCACGCTGTAGCGGATGGTCTGCCAGCGCGTCGCACCCAGGGCCATGCTTGTTTCACGGAACCCCTGCGGCACCGCCTGCAGGCACTGCTCGCTGGCAGTGATGATGACGGGAAGGATGACAAAGGCGAGCGTGAAACCGCCGGAGAGCACGCAGGTGTCCCAGCCTTCAAAGCTCAATGTGGTGAAACCGAGCGGGATGGAGAACACGGAGCGCTCCGCCGGCACATCGACAAACGTCGGTGCGGTCAAAACGAAGGCCCCCAGGCCAAACAAACCGAACACGACCGAAGGCACGCCCGCGAGATTCAAGATCGCCAGCCGCACCATTTCGAGGAACTTGCCGTGCTTGGCATACTCGCTGAGATAGATCGCACAGGCGACGCCGAGAAAAAGCGCGACACCCACGCTGACAACCACGAGCAGCGCCGTGCCCACGATCGGCCCCAGGATCCCACCACCCGAATAGGAGATGGTTTTCTCCGCACGGAAGTTGTCGCCCAGCTTCTTCTTGATCGCGTCGGCGCCATTCACATCGGTTTCAATGTGATTGCCCTGCTGGTCTTCGATGACATGCAGCGTGGCCGGCAGTTCCGTGAGGAACTGCGTGTTCACAAACGGCCACTGCGACCGGAACACCACCGGCGCGCCTTTGACGAAAATGTGCAGCATGATCGCCAGCGTGATGATGACCACGATGTAGCTGCCGATGCGCAGGGCCCAGCGCGCAGCGGTCTCGCGCTGCTGAATGCCGGAGTTGTCGCCGGCGAAAGGATTGTCGTTGGTGGGGACAGGGGTCATGCCTTGTGGGGTTCAAAGCGGCGGGCCACGGCGCGGGCGCACCAGTTGACCAGCAGCGAGATGGCAAACAGCACGATGCCGACCATGAACAGCGCCTGCCAGTGCGAGCTGCCGCGTGACACCTCGCCAAGTTCCTGCGCGATGATGCCGGTCAGCGTGTGGGCCGGATGAAAAATGACGCCAGGTCCGGCGCTGAAGTCAGGAATGGCGATGCGGTTGCCCGCGACGAGCAGCACCACCATCGTTTCACCGACCACGCGGCCAAGGCCCAGCAGAATGGCGGAGAGAATGCCGGAGATGCCTGCGGGCACGATGACACGAAAGACAGTCTGCAGCTTGGTGGCACCGAGCGCGTCAGACGCATCAATGTAGGCACGCGGCACGTTGTTCAGCGCATCTTCCGAGAGACTGAACATGGTGGGCACGGCCATGAAAGCGAGCAGACAGCCCGCATTGAACATGTTGAGACGCTCCTGAATCGGGAATCCCGGCACCCATTGCAGCCAGCTCCATTCACTCACGTCTTTGATCAAATTCCCCACCAGCGAGATGCCGATGAATCCCAGCACGACCGAAGGAATGGCCTGAATGAATTCGATCACCGGCTTGATCAGCTCCTTCTCCCGTTCACTGGCAAACTGGTTCGTGTAAATGGCGGCCACCACACTGATGGGCGTGGCGATCAAAATGGCGATGGCGGCAATGACGAGCGAGCCCGTCAGCAGCGGGACAAAGCCAAAGAAATCCTGCCAGGAGCTGTTCGTGATCCATTGGGTGCCGAAGAAGAAAGCGCCAATGACGGTGAAAATGGATACCGGTTTGTCCCAGTGCCAGCCTTCAAGCTTTCCAGCCGCAGCCCGCATTTCACGGGCATGCACCGGAATCCCTTCACGCACATCGCTGACCAGTCTGCGGGCGGCTCGGGTGCCCGCGTCTTTGGGCAGATCAGCAGCGGCCTTTTCAATGACCACGGCATATTTTTCCACCTGCTCACGCAGTTCAGCCGTGCGTCCGGTGATTTCCTTGATGCTCTCCTCCAGATTCACCGTTTCAGCGACGGATTCCTCCGCCTCCTTGGTCAGGCTGGCTTTTTCTTTTGGATCAGTTTCTGTGGCGGCGGCTTCGAGAAGACGCAGGCGGTTGGTTTCCAGCACCTCAAACTCCACGGCTTTTTCCTTCGTCTCCAGAGCCTTCGCCTTGAGCTCGTCCACCACTTCTTGGAGCGGTTCCGTAGCTTCCTCAAATTCTTCCTGCGCCGTTACAAGAGCAGCAAACTTGGTGCGTGCCTCGCGGTCTTTGGCACTGAAATCCGCCACCAGCGTCTGCATTAGCGGTGGCAGGTCAGTGACCTCCGGTGTCAGCGCAGAGAATTCGCGCTGCATTTGTTCGCGTTCTGCGGCACTGAAAACAGCCGGATACTCCAGCGCTTTCGCAGCAGCCGCAGACGCCTCAGCCAGTTCTCGGCGAAAAACCTCGATCTGCTCCGGTGCGGGAGGCGTCTTCTCCAGCGCCTGCGTGAGCGATTCGCGCGGCCGCGCAGTCTTGTCCTCAACCTGTCGCTTCAGCAAAAAGGCCGCATCACGGCGGTCACGCGCCGACTTGCTCAGCGTTTCCAAGGATGCACTGACTGCCTGGCGCAGACTGCTGGAAAGCGCCTGATTCCGCTGCAACGGCTGGTCGATGATGTCACAAAACTCCAGGCCCGCCCGGCGATAGGTCTGCAACTCACGCTGGTAGGTCGGCAGAAAATCAATGCCCTCTCGCAGCAGGAACACCATGATCAGCACCAGCACGATGATGGCCACGCTGGCATTGCTGCCGAAGAAATATTTGATCAGCTTCTGGGGATCCACCCCAAGAATGGTGTGCTTGCGACTCCTGAGCAGCACGCTGCGCAGCGGCGGTCTGCTGGGCGTCGGGAGGCTGTTCATGCGGCTATGAGGGAAGAATGCACCGGAGTTGAAAACAAATCCGGCGGTCGAGACATGTCTCTTCCGCCGGACTGGTGAATCGGTCAATCAACAGTTATTTCGCAATGCTAAGTGGGACAAAGCCAGCCTTGTTGACAATCGCGTCGCCCGCAGGGCTGAGGCAGAAGTCGATGAAGGCCTTGGTGGTGCCGGTGGGTTCGCCGCTGGTGTAAAGATAAGTCGGGCGGGACAGCGGGTAGGACTTCACCGCCGCTGGGCTGGGGAAGGCACCTGCGATGGAGACCACCTTGATGCCCTTCGCACCCGAATACGCGTAGCCGACATAACCGATGCCGTTCGGATTGGAGCCCACTTCTGCCGCAATCTGCTCATTCCCAGCCATCTTCTGGCTGTTTTTGCCATACTCACGGCCTTTCATGGCCAGGCCGATGAAGTCTTTGTAAGTGCCCGAAGAAGTGTTGCGGGTGTAAACCGAGATGGGGCCGGGGGTGCCGCCGACTTCGCTCCAGTCCTTGATGTCACCGGCAAAAATCTGCAGCAGCTGCTTTTTGGAGAGATCGGACACGGGGTTGTTCTTGTTCACCACGACGGAGATCATGTCCCAGGCGACTTCGTATTCCGTGAGGGTCACTCCCTTGCTGCGGCAAAGTGTGCGCTCATCTGCCTTCACCTTGCGGCTGGACATGCCCACTTCCGCCGTGCCGGAGGCCAGATTCGTGAAAGCGGTGGAGGAACCTTCCGCCGCGATGTCAAAGCTGACTTTGCCACCCTGCTTCTTGAAGGATTCGGCCAGCTGCGGGACGAGCTTGGCTCCGAGGGTGTCGGAGC
The DNA here is from genome assembly GCF_049294395.1 of Prosthecobacter sp. Lineage (GTDB taxonomy): Bacteria > Verrucomicrobiota > Verrucomicrobiia > Verrucomicrobiales > Verrucomicrobiaceae > Prosthecobacter. The sequence continues at coordinate 4,701 of NZ_JBAQCR010000355.1, read as the reverse complement.
CGCGAATGCGCAGGGTGGTCTGAGCCTGAAGCGAAAGTGCTGCGGTCAAGGTGGTGACAAGGGTGAGGAAGGCGATCTTCATGAGGGTTGTAGGATAGAGTAAGGCGATAAGCTTGTCCGCCGGCAGTTCGCGGGTGACGAGGCGGATATTGGCGGAATGGGGCAGGTGGTCAAAATGCACACTGTGACGAAAGCGTCACAAACAGAATACTGAGCCCGCCGCCACCTCTCAAGAGGCAATTGCCATGTGAATAACTCACTTTCGTGACGAAAGCGTCACATTAAGAACCTCGCAGGGGAAACCGGTTACAGCCATGTGACATTCCTTTCCCAGGGGATACCACATCGCCTGGGGGAGCTCATTCAACTCACCTGACTCACCTCACACATGCGCCTCAAACATTCCCGCATTTCCCGTGTCATGGCTGCTCTTGCAGCCGTCGCCATCGCCCTGCCCCCCTCCTTGCCAGTTGCTGCTGGCCCTGCCATGGAAAAGCTCTTCTCCATCATGAAGGCCAAGGGCACCCTGAGCCAGGAGGAGTACGACATGCTGGTCGCCGCCTCGCGTGAAGAGGACAAGGAGAGGGACAAAGCCGCAGTGGCAGCCACTCCGGCGCCAGCAGCTTCAGCTCCTGCAGCCGGTTCCACGGCAAACACCTCCGCTCTCGAAAAGCGTCTGGCCCAAACCGAAAGCAAGGTGGGCAACCTTGAGAATGCCTTGAACCGCGCTGGCGGCACCACGCTGGAAAAACGCCTCTCTCAGACCGAGAGCAAGGTGGGCGATCTCGAAAACGTCATTTCCACGACCCGCGGGCAGATTGAGGACATCTCCAAGATCACCGACAACACCTCCCCCTCCACCATGTCGGCAGCAGAGCTCGACACCCTGCTGGCTGATAAATGGTACGAGCGCCTGAAAATGAAGGGCTACCTGCAAGTGCGTGCGGATTCCGTGATGCACGAAGATGGCGGTCAGCTGCATGTTCAGAATGACTCGTTTGCCAATGACCAGTCGAGCATCGGTGTCCGCCGCGGCCGTCTGGCCTTCAGTGGTGACCTGACCAACCATGTCTACCTCTATTTCCAGGCAGACTTGTTTGGCGGCGTCAATGGCAATGGCGGTGTGCAGGCACGCGACTACTACGCCGACGTCTCCCTCGACCCAGCCCGTGAACATCGCGTTCGCCTGGGTCTGTCCAAAGTCCCCTATGGCCATTCCATCTTGCAGTCATCCCAGAATCGGCTCGCCTTGGAGCGCCCTGAAGCCATCAGCACGGCCGTGGAAAGCGAGCGTGACTTTGGCGTCTACTACATGTATGCCCCTTATGAGATCCGCGAACGTTTCAAAAACCTCGTCAAGATGGGGCTGCGCGGTTCGGGTGACTATGGCATGATCGCCTTTGGTGCTTTTTCCGGCCAAGGCATCAACAAGCCGGACACGAACGGACAGCCGCATTGGGCGGCCCGTGCCACCTATCCCTTCGAGTTCGACAACGGTCAATTCCTCGAGCTAAGCGTCCAGGGCTATGCTGGGAAATTCAACACCACCACGGCAGCCATCCCCGGCGTGGGCACTCCTGCCAATGGCAACGGAGGCAACCGTGGTTTCACCGATGCACGCGTCGGCATTTCCGCCATCTTGTACCCGCAGCCCTTCGGCATCGAAACCGAATGGAACTGGGGCAAAGGACCGCAGCTTTCCAATGACATGCGCACCATCACCTCCTCCAGTCTGAGCGGCGGCTATGTGCAGGCAAATTACCGCCACGTGTTTGCCAACCAGCGCGAAATCATTCCCTTCGCCCGCTGGCAGACCTACAACGGCGGTCGTAAATTTGCCGTCAACGCACCGAAGGACAAGGTCAACGAAGTCGGCTTTGGTTTCCGCTACATCCCCTACCCGGAACTGGAGCTCACGGCCATGTTCATGCACGGCATGCGCACCAACACCAACGTGGCTCCTTACAGCAACGTGAATTACGACTACCTCGGCGTGCAGGCCCAGGTCAATTTCTAAGCGCTCATTTTTTGGTTAAGGTTGAGTGGGAGGCCGGATGCATCGGGAGTGCGTCCGGCCTCTTCGTTTTCAGGCGGTTAAGACGAACGGATGCAGGGTTGCTTTGTCTCACCTCATCCTTTAGTTTCACCTTCGCTTCAAAATCAGCGGCCCCATGGAAACCACACTCCAGCAGATTCTGTATGTTGCGGCAGTCATCGTTTTTGCCATCGCCTGCCGCTCCTTCAACAACCGCTTCATCCAGAAGCTGGGCTGGCTGGCTTTGCTGGGCGCCTCCTATCTCAGCGGCTACTACCTGACCTACTCGCACATCGGCGGCGCCATCTTTGTCGGTGCCTGGTTCATGCTGCCGTGGATGGAAATCGTCTTCCGCGTTCGGCGGCTGCGCTTCCCTATCAAAAGCGAGGTCAAGCACCGCTTCCCCCCTTCCCGCGAAGTCTTCCCTGAGCTCTCCGAGCTCAGCAGCGAGGCGGATGATGCCGGATTCACCGAAGTCGGTGACACCGGCTGGAAGTTCAGCCAGACAGACTACTTCATGCGGCTCTTCTACCATGCGGAAAAACGCATGCAGGCCGCCATCGCGCTGGCGCAGCAGGGGGAGTTTGGCTTTTCCTACGTCAGCCTCACTTCACGCACCATCAGTGGAGTCACCTTCACCACGACGAACTACCCATTCGCCGCCACGATGAAGCACTCCCCCAAGCAGCGCCTGAACCGCTTCACCCATGCGGGCTCGTTCTCTGACCTGCTGGAGCGCCATGAAGACTTCCTCCACCGCGAAGGCATCCGCTCCGAAGACCTGGCGCTGCAGGACACTGAGTATCTCCACGCCTACATCGAGCGCGACATGAGCGTGCTCATTGACCACAACATCACCGCAGGCGTCATCGAGCCCACCGGCAACGGCGAATTCCGCTATTCCTGGCGCGGCTGCATCTTCCTCTACTGGCAGGTGGTGAAGGATATGCTGCGGGTGTGAATCAGGGCCGGGGCATCCACTCGCGCAGCTTGGCCATCGTCAGCGTCGTATGGCTGAGCAGGAAAAAGTGATCCGCCTCCGGAACGGTGAATGCCTGCGTGACAGGTGCGAGCTGCCTCACCTGCGCGATGCGTCGGGCGAAATCTCCCGACTTCACGAAGTACTCGCCGCCCCCGGCGATGAACGCAGCCCGCGCATCACGCGGAAATTTCAGCAGCAGGTCCTCGGGAGGATACGCAGCCAGGCAGATCAGGCGGTCAAAGCGTTCCGGGTGCTTTGTGTACACATCACAAGCACCGAACCCGCCTGCTGAAAGCCCCATCAAAACCGGCTTCAGCACGGGTCGTCCCAGACGCAAGCCCACGGCCTGCACGCACTCCTGCACATACTCGCTGGTAATGGTTGAGGTGTTGATGCCATGAGCGGGACAGACAATGATCTGATTGCCAAAATGCTCGGCCAGCAAATGCTGATACCACAGGAAACTGCCGCCATAACCGTGCAGAAACAGCAGCATTGGAGTCCGCGCATCCGCCCCCGTGGGCATGTGCACCAGCGCCAGCCCTTCCTGCGGACGTTTTTCCGCAAAACAATACGGCAGCGCCGAAGCCACACCGGAGTAGGCCGGTGATTTGGCGATCAACGCATAACGCTCCGCCACCAAAGGCCGCATCATGCCCGCCTGCGCAGGCGTCAGTCCAAGCATCGCGGGTTGTGACAGAGCCAGGGCGACGATCGCAGACTCTGGCAGCGTGGTCAGCGCCAGCCGGAACATCGGCAGGAAATCCGCCGTCGGACGACTGAACTGCGGCGGTGCTGCTGCGTGCGTGGTCTTCCAGGTGACCCGGATGACCTCATCCGCATGCACTGCCCACGAACCGCAGATTAGGAAAAGGGGCAGCAGCCAGCGCATTCCAAAATTCTACCGCGCCAGCCTGCCGCATGACAATCAGGAACTGTGACGGGCAGGGCGAATCATCGCATCGGCTCAAGATCCGGGAGCAGGCTGCGGCTGATTGCGGGCGGCTTCAGCGGCGGCACGCTGCGCAGCTTCGGCAGCAGCCCTCTGCGCGGCCTCTGCGGCAGCACGCTGGGCTTCTTCCTGAGCACGACGCGCCTGCTCCTCTGCTTGGCGCTGAGCCATCTCCTGGGCACGCCGGGCCTGCTCTTCCGCCTGACGCTGAGCCATTTCTTGGGCTTGCTGAGCAGCCTCCTGCTGGGCGCGCATCTGCTGTTCTTCAGCCGCACGGCGGGCCTGCTCCTGCGCACGCTGCATTTCCGCCTCCTGCTGACGGCGAGCCTGCTCTTCCGCCTGGCGCTGGGCCATTTCTTGAGCACGACGTTCGGCTTCCTGCTGGGCGCGCATTTGCTGCTCTTCAGCCGCACGGCGGGCCTGCTCCTGCGCACGCTGCATTTCAGCCTCCTGCTGACGACGGGCCTGCTCTTCAGCCTGGCGCTGGGCGGCCATTTCTTGAGTGCGGCGTTCGGTTTCCTGCTGCGCCTTCATTTGCTGCTCTTCAGCGGCACGGCGGGTGGCTTCCTCCTGCTGGCGCTGCTGCATGGCTGCGGCTTCAGTCTGCTGACGAACCCGTTCTGCTTCTGCGGCGGCGGCTTGTTCGGAAGCCATGCGTTCAGCCGTGGCACGCTGCTGCTGGGCCGCCATCTCCTGCTGTTGCTGGGCTGCGGTCGCAGCGGCCTGCTGGCG
>NZ_JBAQCR010000354.1:0-2373 GCF_049294395.1 Prosthecobacter sp. | reverse complement strand
GACCAGGTGTGGAGCAGGGGCTTGGTCTCGGCGCCGGGATCGAAGTAGTTGCCGTCTTTCCAGAAGTAGAAATTCGCGCCCATCACCGCCTGGGCCAGGACGGATTTTCCCACGCGCTGGAAGTCCTCCGGCAGGCAGAAAAGCCACGCCGCCCCCAGCACCGCCACTACCATGCAGGTGAGCGCGGGCATGATGCGCCGGATGCGCCGCTCCCAAAACTGCACCATGCTGAAGCTGCCGGCGGCGATCTCCCGCAGGATGAGCGAGGAGATGACATAGCCGGAGATGACAAAGAAGACATCCACCCCCACAAAGCCGCCGCTGCAGCCGAGCCCCGCATGAAAGAGCAGCACCGGCAGCACCGCCAGCGCCCGCAGCCCGTCCACATCAGGCCGGTAGCTGGAAGACGGAGATGCGGCGGAGGCTGCAGAAGGCGTCATGGGGAGAGTGCAGGTGGGCGTGGGGAGGCGAAGGGGGAGCGCTGCCTGCTGTAAACTGGCAGGGCTGGGTCTGCACCTTTTTCCTGCGGGGTGCTGCGGCACGGGAAGGCGCGTCTGACAGGGCAGGGAGGGACGATGCAACTGCCGTGGGCACTTGCGCGGCATTACGTTATCCCCGTTACCAATCGCCCGCGCAAGTGTCTGCGCTCCTCGCCTGCGCGGGTGTCCGGCGGGGAGGATGCCCTGACCATGCGGCAGTGTCGCCGCCGATGGTGGTGGTGAGGTGGATGCTGCTGGCTGATGAACGAGCGCCGGGCACGGGCTCGGCCCCTCTTCACCCAGCCAGTCTGGCAGGTGGAGAGCGGGCGTGCTCGCTTGAGGAGTGGGCCGGTCTCAGCGCAGCACGGTGGCGCGGCGGACTTCGTAGCCCGGGGAGGTGTGCACCGCCAGGGGAGCCAGAGGATTCAAAGGACCCACGTAAACGGAGCCTCTGCCAGCGCCAGGGGCGCCATGCCGGATGGCCTGGGCGTGGTAGAAGGCGTTGTCATCCAGACCCCGGTGATCGTAAACAAAGGGCGTGTACAGCTTCGGGCTGTACTGCTGCAGGGCCACGCTATTGATCGTGTAGAGCGGACCGTTTACACCCGGAGGATGGACGATGCGGGCGGTATTGACCCACTGGACGCTCGAAGGAAAGGCGCAGGCGGAGAGGCTGGCGGCCACGCCGGTCAGGGCGAGTAGCAGAAAATGACGTTTCATGGTGGTTGGGGAAGCTGGAAGTCAATTATGACACTCAGTTCTAACAAAAGACTCAAAAAAGATCGAATTAAACTCAGCGCTGAATGTCGCGAGTGACCCTGAAAGTCATGTAGGGGCCACCGCCAGCAGGCCTCTTACTTTCAAGCGCGGTTGATAGTCAGCAGCTCGCGCCCCTGCCGCTGGTTCAGTGCTTCAGATCTTGAGGTCATCGAGGAAGTTTGGGGCGGGGGCTTTTGAAAAGGGGAATGCGATGAGGCCGCACACCGCGCTGGGACGAAGGATTCCACGGACGCGCCCAGCGCATCCCTACCATCCCAGAGCCGCGCGCGCCGCAGGGCAGGTAGGGAACCGCTGCGCCGGGTCCGAAGCTTCGGGTCTGCAGCGTCGCGGGCGCTCAAAAAGGTGCGCCGTCCTTGGAATGGGGAAAGGCAGGAGATCCGGGCCGTTGCCGCGATGGTTTGCCCCCCTGCATCACACGCACGCGCCGACGGCTTGGAACTTCAAAAATCAAAAATCGATGGTTCGACAATCGTCAATCCTCCGGCTCCAGGGCGTCCTGGCCGTGCGTGATTGACGATTGATGAACAAGGCTTGCTGATTTTTGAAGGTGGCCCCTGCTTCACCGGCTCCGCGCTCCCAATTTGCCAGTTCCAAGGCACAGGAACAGGGGAAAAGAAAACGCCTGAGGGCAGGCCGCTCTCGGCGGGAGATGCGATAAGCAAGGAACGGCTGAACCATGAGCCGGCGAGGTCTGCTGTGGTCTCTCGCTTCGCCACTGTGCTCAACCCGGCATTTCATTCCCACTCCTTTCTCCACCAGCACCGTGATTCGCCCCCACTGCCATTCGGCCTCCCTGCCTCGTTTGAATTTCTGACGGGCTCTGCCTTCCATCTTTAAACCTTAGGGCAGGGTTAGACCCCATGGAATGCCCCACCGCCACGCTCTAGCCTGAATCCTCGACGCGCCCGCCCATACCCTCATGAAACGTTTCCTCCCATCTGCCTTTGCCACACTTGCCATCCCATTCCTGTCGATGGCGCAGACCTCCGCTCCTCCTCCAGAGGAAGAAAAGCCCCTGGTCCCGAAAGCACCCGTCCCGGCACCTGAGACGGTTGTGCCGGGCCAGCCTCCTGCCGCAGTGCCTCCAGCGCTGCCTGCCGGCGTGACTCCGGAC
>NZ_JBAQCR010000353.1:0-13155 GCF_049294395.1 Prosthecobacter sp. | reverse complement strand
TCGCCGAACTCCACGCCGCCTCCGTACATTGGCTGCTGGACAAGCCCGTTTCCAACAGCGGTCGCCTGGCCGGGCGCATTCGTGAGCTGGCCGAGCAGCATGGCTGGCCCTGGACGGTGGAGGCCGTGTTCAATCCCGACGCCGATCTCATCGCCGCACGTGACGCCGTCGTCGTCAGTTCCGACGCCATGGTGATCGATGGCGCAGCCTGCTGGTACAACCTCGCCGCCGACCTCATCCTCACCCACCGCTGCGGCCCCGCCTGGGTGCTGGATCTGCGAGAGTGACGCCTGGGTGTCAAAAAAAGTGGCCGGGCAGTTTCAACACATCCATCGCCCTTCCCCAAATATTTTTACTCTTTTCCACATCACCCAGTGCCTGACCAGCATTCGTCATTCGACATTATTTAGTCATTCGGTTTTACTCGTTCGTCATTGGCAGCCCCTCCTCCAACTCTCTCCATGCCCAAAAACCGCCACTGGCCCTCCCTCGCTCTGCGCCTCTGGCGCGTGGCGTTGCTGGCGCTGGCGGTCATGGCCATCCGGCGCTCACACTCTCCTGCGGCGGTGGCGCTGACGGTGGACAGGGTGCGGGATTTTTTTCCTACCGCAGCGGCTCTGACACCCCAGAACGGCATGCAGGCAGTGAAAGATGCCTCGGGCATCACGCTTGGCCATGTCATGCAGACTTCGCCGGAAGCGGATGACATCATCGGCTACTCCGGGCCCACGAACACGCTCATCGCGCTGGACTCACGTGGCAAAGTCCTGGGGCTGCGCATCCTGAACAGCGGCGATACGACGGATCATCTGGCCGAGGTGGTGCGCGAAAGGTCGTTCTTCAAGCAGTTCACGGGCAAGAAGGCTGCGGAGCTTTCGAGCCTGCTGCCGCAGGCCGTTTCCGGGGCGACACTGACGAGCAGCGCGATTGCTGAAGGGGTGCTGCGCCGCCTGGGCAAAAGCGCGACAACCTCCCTGCGGTTTCCTGACGCGATCACGCTGGATGAGGTCAAAAAGCTCGAACCTCGGGCGGTGAAACTGCGTGAATCCAAACAGCATCCCGGTTCACAGGAAGTGCTGGATGAGAAAGGTGCGGTGATCGCGCTGGCGGTGCGCACGGCACCAGCTTCCGACGGCACCGTCGGCTACAAGGGGCCGAGCGACACCTTCATGCTGATGGATGCCAGCGGTACGACGCTGCGCGGCATCGCCCTGCGGCGCAGCTATGACACGGAGCAGTATGTGGGCTACGTCACCGGCGATCCGGCGTTTTTGAAAACGTTTGATGGCATGACGACGGAGAAGATCGCGCACATCGATTTCAATGCCGCCGGAGTGGAAGGCGTGTCTGGCGCTACGCAGACGAGCTACGGCATCGCCGAAGGGGTGCGGGTGCGTGCTGAGTCCCTGCTGCAAGAGCAGGAGGCCCGCAGCGGATGGTGGCAGCAGATTCGCTGGCGCTGGCAGGACAGCGGCCATGTGGCGATCCTGCTGGCGGCTTTGGTGATGGCCTTCACTCCGCTGCGGGGCCGGGCGTGGTGCCGGCATTTGCATCATGCGCTGCTGGTGGTCTATGGAGGCTTCATTGCGGGTGAGATGCTCTCCCAAGGACTGCTCGCAGGCTGGGCGACACACGGCACCCCTTGGAAAAACGCCCATGGGCTGGTGCTGCTGGCTGCCGTGGCGCTGCTGGGGCCGGTGTTCACCAGCAAGCAGCTTTACTGCCACCATATCTGCCCGCACGGTGCGCTGCAGCAGCTCCTCGTCCGCCGGCTGCCGTGGCAGTGGTCGCCCTCGAAAGCGGTCGACAAGCTGCTGTCCAAACTGCCCTTCGTGCTGCTGGCGCTGGTGTTGTTCAGCGTGGCCTTTGCGCTGCCGGTCAATCTGAACGCGCTGGAGCCCTTTGATGCGTATCTCTTTCGCGTGGCTGGCTGGGCGAGCATCGGGATCGCCCTCGGCGGACTGCTGGTGTCGCTCTTCACCCCGCTGGCGTACTGCCGCTACGGTTGCCCGACGGGCGCGTTGTTCAAACTGCTGCGCTTTACCGGTGATCGAGATCGCTTCGGCGCACGCGATTGGACAGCCGCGCTGTGTGTGACGTTCGTTCTTCTCTTGGCTCCGGGCTGAAACCGGACTACCAACCCCACAGACATGTCCCTCATTCCTCAATTAGAGTCCAAATTCGGCCGCTTCGCCATTCCCAACCTGGTGCAGATCATCGCCGCGTTTCAACTGCTGGTGCTCTTCATGGTCATGGTGATGTCGCCGGAGGGTGCGGCGGCGTATTTGCAGTTTCTTGAGCTGAATCCGATCCGGGTGATGCACGGCGAGGTCTGGCGGCTGGTCACCCATGTGTTCATCCCCGGCAATTTTTCGCTCATCTGGGCGCTGATCGGCGCGATGTTCATGATGTGGATTGGCCGCGGTTTGGAATCGGCCTGGGGAGCGTTCCGGGTCAATCTCTACATCATCGGCTGGATGATTGCCGTGACCGTGGGGGCGCTGCTGTTTCACTGGCCTGCGTCAGGAATGTTTCTCTTTCAGACCCTGCTGTTCGCCTTTGCGTCCCTGTATCCGAATGAGGAAATCTACATCTACTTCCTTCTGCCGATCAAAATGAAATGGGTGGCGGCTTTGACTGCGGGGATGACGGCCTTTCTGGTGGTGCGTGAGCCCGCGCTGCTGTTTCCGGTGCTGGTGGGACACCTGAACTTTTTCATCGCGTTCGGCCCCGGATTCCTCAGCGAACGGGCGCGCATGGCCCAGGTGGCCTCACGCCGTGGCAAGTTTGAATCTGCCCAGCTCCCGCAGGGCACCTTTTTCCACCAATGCTCCGTCTGCAAAAAGACGGAGCTGGATGATGCGCAACTGGAGTTCCGGGTGCTGGACTCCGGTGATGAAATTTGCAGCGTGTGCCGTGCGAAACAGGCCGGAGGATAAACGCCATGGAGGACAAGCTCGCCGCCGAGTTTCTGGAGTTCATGGAGGTGGAGCGCCGCTCCTCGGACCGCACGCTGGCGAACTACGAGCTGGCCCTGCGGCAGTTCCGTGAATGGCGCACGCCGTTCAAAGGCTGGAGCGAACTCACCGCCGATGACTTCCGCGCGTTCTTGTTTGATCTGATGAAGCGCGAACGCGGGCGGGCGACGATCCGGCTGCAGTTCGCGGCGCTGCGCAGTTTTTTCAAATGGCTGACGCGCCGGCGGGGCTGGAAAGCCAATCCGCTGCTGGAGGTGCAGCTGCCCAAGCGGGAAAAGAAGCTGCCCGTGGTGCTCACGGTGACGCAGGTGGAGGCCATGCTGGCGCTGCCGCTGAGCCTGGAAAAATCCAAGCGCGATGCGGTGTGGGCGCCGGAGCGTGACACCGCGATCCTGGAGCTGTTTTACAGCACCGGCATGCGTCTGAGCGAGCTGGTGGGGCTGAACGTGGCGGACATTGACACCTACACCGAAACCGTGCGCGTGTTTGGCAAGGGGAAGAAGGAGCGGCTCTGCCCGGTGGGCTCCAAAGCACTGGAGGCCGTGCAGCGCTATCGCGCGAAGGCCGGTGTGCATGATGGGCCGCTGTTTCTCAGCAAGCTGCGCACCCGCATCACGGCACAGTCCGTGGACGATGTGATCATGAAATACTGGCGTGCCTCCGGCCTGCCGGTGCACCTCACGCCGCACAAGCTGCGCCACAGCTTCGCCACGCATCTGCTGAACAACGGCGCCGATCTGCGCAGCGTGCAGGAGCTGCTGGGACATGCGAGCCTTTCGACCACGCAGATCTACACGCACGTCTCCACGCAGCGCATGAAGGAAGTCTATGAAGCCGCGCACCCGCGGGCGTGAGTTGAGAGATTGAAAACAGCCAGAAGTCGGTTTAGCATGTCAGCACTCTCATGACCTCTTTGCTTGAAGTCGAATTCCCGGTCACCTTGACATTGCACGCTAAGAGCCGTGCAGACGTGGAACAACGCAGCCGCTTCCTGCTGGCGCTGAAGTACTTCGAACTTGGAGAAGTCAGTTCAGGACAGGCCGCAAAAATGTGCGGCATGGGCCGGGTGGCCTTCCTTGCCGAATGCAGCCGCTGTGGAGTTCCGGTAAGTGAACTGGACGGTGATGATCTCGAACGGGAATTCGCCGATGGCTGATTTCTTTGCTCATCCCATTGTCTGCAACACCGGCCCGCTCATTGCGCTGAGCCGTGCCAACCTCGGGCATTTGCTGTCAAAGCTGTTTCCGCGCGTGATGACCACACAGGCAGTGGTCGCCGAACTAACCGCCAAAGATGCGGGTGACGCCGCCGAGATCCGGCAAACTCTCGCTCACGTCGAAATCGTGGAGACGTCAACACCCGACCCTCTGCTCGTTACCGAGCTGGATGCCGGTGAGGCATCCGTCATTCAGGCGGCGCGGGATCATGGCATCACCGGTGTCTTGATTGACGAACGCCGGGCGCGACGTATCGCAGCAGAGGCTTATCATCTGGAAGTGCGGGGCACCTGCGCAGTGTTCCTGCGTGCGAAGCGTGAAGGATTGCTCCCAAGCATCAGACCCGTGCTGGAGAACCTTGTCGCCAAAGGCTACTTCCTTGGCCCTCAACTCATGACGGAATGCCTGCGCCTGGCAGGAGAATAGCGTAATGGGCGTCAACTGTCTGCCTGCCGCCGTTCTCCGCGCCTGATGTGAAGGCACTCAGAAAACGGCAGCATGCTGCAGTGATCACTTCTTCGATACCCAGGTCGCGACCGGCGTGGGCGTATGCGCTGGCGCTTCATCGAGGGCAAAAGTGATGCAGAGGCTTTGCGGACCTTTGGCACCCTCGACCGAAGCCTTGAGCACGTGGACGTTGGCCTTTACCAAGTCACGGGACTGTTCGCTGGCGGGTTCTGGTGGTACGCCTGCACTGAAGGTGGCCGAGGCGGGTGAGACAATCGTAGCGACGAGGGTTTTGCCACCGAGGGTGAGCTTGGCCGTGGTGCCGGAGGGGTTGATCTCCGCCATGGTGTGCATGCTCCAAGTGATGTTGCCGGTGTTTTTCATGATGAGGTCATCCTGCACCACAATGTAGGGCTTCTCCCCGCGCACGACCATGATGCCCCGATGGACGTCCTTCGCGGGTTTGGAATAGGCCTTGGTCATGTCCACCACGGCGAGGCCGCGTTCCGGTGTGGAGGCACCGAGCAGCACCGCTGCTTTGGCATCGAGTTCCTGCTGATTGCCGTCGATGACGAGGGTGTTCTGACCCAGCGTGTTTTCGAGGTAAAGGGCAAAACGCTTGGTACGATCCGCGCCGGGTTTGACTTCAAAGCCGGGGGCTTTGTCCATTTCAGCACCGAGTTCGATGCCCCAGCGCTGACCGCCGGCTTCCAGCACAAAGCTGCCGATGTCGAGCTGCGCCGTGGTGTCTTCATTTTCGCCGCCTTTGACGGCGACGAAGTAATCCGTCTTTTCCCAGCCGGAGCGTGAGGTGGCCACAAAGCCGCCGGGCTGAGCGTAGTCCATCGTGTCCGCCGTGCCGTCTCCGGCGGCGTGCGGGTTGTAGTAGATGAAGTTGCCGACCTGGCCAAAATAGGCGGCGGTCACAGGCTGCTTGCCAGCGGCGGCGACGGCACGGAGGCCGGGATTTCCCGCGATGCCACTCAGCCAGGTGGCGACCCACGGACGGGTGGAGGCAGCGCTGGTGGCATCTCCAAAATTGAAAGACTGACCGCTGGGGCCCATCATGTGCATGCGGGCGGTGTTGAACTGCGGAATGCCTTCCAGCAGGCTGATGTTAAGATCGCGTCCAGAAGCGGCCTTGAGGGACTCAGAGAGCATGGCTACGTAATCCATCACTGTTTCACCGGCCTGCAGGCCTTCGGGCCAGACACCTGCTGGAGCAAAACGGACGATGCCTTTGCCAAAGACCTTGGCAGCCGCATCCGCCGCTTTTTTGGCGATGGAAGGGTCCTCATCCACAAGGCAGATGGCGGAGAGCAGGAGGGCGGAGGCGGCGGCCATCTGCTTGCTGTCTGGAAGGAGTTTGCCAACATCGGGTTTCGCCTGAGGCTTTCCTTGGGCCTTCGGTGGGGCGGCCTTGGATTTTGTTCCCGTCTGGCCGCCGGAGGTGCCTTTGGCGCTCTCGGGGATCTCTTCGCCCTCAAGATGTGCGATGAGGGCCCCGATGCCTTTCTCTGCGAGGAAGGTACGGACGACAGCCGCCTGCTCGGCGTTCAATCCGGCGCGGAACCAGTCATAGCCCAGGGAGGTGGCCACCACGAGGTCGGTCAAATTGTCCATGAGATCAGGATGCCAGTCGCGGAAGGTCACTTTGTCTGTCAGGGCGATGAGTTCCTTGGTGCCTTTGTCCTGCCATTTCAGATCGCCGTCGCAGAAGTGCAGCGCCCCCAGCAGGCCCATGCGATAAACAGCTTTTGGTCCTTCACCCCCGGTCTCGCCGTTGATGCGTGTGAGCTCCGGATCCAGCAGAAGATCCTCCCCGGAGGCTTTCATGGCCTCCATGATTTTTGCCAGCACAGGATCCGCTGCGATCTGACCTTTCAGCGCCGCCCAGCCAGCGGCGTTGTGAATCAGGCGCGGCCGCACTTTGGCGACGCCACTGAGGTAATCGTTGGCCGAGGGGGCTTTGAATTTGGCCGCTGGTACCACCGCGATGGCAGGCCTCGGGGGCGCAGGTTTTTTCACGACGGCAGCGGTTTTGGCACCTCCCTTGGGCGCGGCAGCGGGGGGCGTGGCAGGGGGTGTACCCGCTGGAGTCGCAGGCATCGCCACTGCGGGTGCGGCAGCAGGGGCGGCCTGCATGGCGGCATAGCGTCCCTTGGCGTATTCAAAGTCAGCCGGGCTCAGATTGGCAATGGCCACATCAAACTCGCGCCCGTCCTTCGTCTTGATCTTCAGCGTCTTGGCAACGGCATCGACCGAAATCAGGGTCGCCTCCACCGTTTTGCCGGAGGTGTTCGTCCAGGTGTGGAATTCTTCTGCGAGCTGCGCACTGGCGCTGGCGGCGAACAGGCAGACGGAAGCAAGAGAGAGGAAACGCGAAGCGGTTTTCATGACGGAAGGGTTGAGAGTGACGCTAAAGCAGCGGGTAGGAGCACCTAGGTCAAGCATAAACGCAGCCTGGAGGCCCGAGTTTGGAGGAAAGACGCGTATCCCAGCAACTAATTTTTAGTCACCAACGCGAGACGAAAGCGCCCGTCATACTGGCCGCCGGCATGCAACCGGCAGCAGCGCAGGCAGGCGGTGGGGCGGCGGAACTTGCGCACACGCTGCACGGTGGTCTGGCAGGCGGGGCAGGCGTAAGTCAGCTTGCGTTCGACTTCATTGCGCGGCAGCGGCAGACGGTGGTGGGCTTTTTCACCGGCGATGCCGAGATCCGCACAGGCCTGACGCCATTCGCGGCCATGCGGCTCGATGCGTTTGCGGCCGCTGCGATGGTAGGCGATCAAATGCGCCAGCTCATGCTTCAGGGTGCGCTCCACCTGGCCTTCAAACTCACGCAGCCGCGGGTTCAGCTCAATGGCCCAGCCCGGATAGCGCGCATAGCCTGCCGTGCTGCGCAGGCGCGCATTCCATGCCACGGTGACGAGTTTGGCTCCGCCCGGCAGATCCAGTGCCAGCAGCATGGCCCGCGTCTGCTCCTCCAGTTCCGCATCGCGGCCATCCGGGATGGGTTCCTCCGCTGAAGCCTCCGCCGGTTCTGGCGGGGGCGTGAGGTCACGCACCTTGCGAAACGGCACCCAGTGCGGCAGGGCGGAAAAATCAAAATTCAGCTGGGAGAGATCGAGCATGCTCACTTCTTCTTTTTGACCTGCACCTTGTGTTCCTGCTCACCCAGAGCGTAGAGCATGTCGGGGGCCACAGATTCGAGGATGAATACGTTTGCGCCGATGGTGCTGCGCGCACCGATGATCGTGTCGCCGCCGACAATCGTCGCATTGGCATACACGGTGACGTGGTCTTCCAGCGTGGGGTGGCGCTTCTTGCCCCGCAGAGCCTGCCCGGCGGCGAGGGAGCGCGCCACAAGGCCGACGCCTTGATACAGCTTCACGTGATTTCCCAGCGTGGCGGTCTCACCGATGACCACGCCAGTGCCGTGGTCGATGAAGAAATGCGAGCCGATCTCCGCGCCGGGGTGAATGTCGATGCCGGTGCGGCTGTGCGCCCACTCCGTCATCATGCGCGGGATCACCGGCACGTTCTTCAGGTAAAGCACATGGGCCGTGCGCTGAATCGCGATGGCTTCGAGTCCGGGATAGGCGAGGATGATTTCCTCAAACCCACGCGCTGCGGGATCTCCGGCGTAGGCGGCCTCCACATCCATTTTCAGCAGGGCACGCACTTCGGCCAGCCTCATCAAGAAACTGCACACCACGTCAGCGGCTTCGGCATCACGATTTTCATGGCTGCCATTGAGGCGCAGGCTGCGGCGCACCTCCACATTCAGGCGCTCACGGATGCTGGCGACGAGTTCGTTCGTCATCAGCTCCAGTTCCTGAGAGGACACGGCCTCGTCGGAAAAGAAGCCGGGAAAGAGCAGATGAAGAAGATCCTCGCAGAGCGTGGCAATGGCACGTTTGGACGGCAGATTGCCGCAATCGACATGGTTGATCCCGCCCACCTCGTGATACGAGGTCATCAGGCTGGAAACGATTTCATTTTGGCGGCAATCCATGTGTGCATTCAGCGATACCGTGCTGTGATCTGGATTCAAGCGCGGGGGTGAGATGATTGCTGTGAATAACTCAGGGTTTGCAGCTTCGTCTGGCAATTGCAACCCTGTGTCTCAAATTGTTTCCTCCTCATGATGACTTCAAACGTACGCTTGGAAAACCTTTGGAGACGTCTGAGTTTGTCGGGCAAGGCCTCCGTCTGGCATGCGCGGCTGCTGGAATGCTATTCGGAGCCGCAGCGTGCGTACCATACGCTGCAACATCTTGAGGAGTGCCTCCGATGCTTTGATGAAGCCAAGGTGTCGGGTTTGATCGCGAAGCCGGACCTCATCGAGATGGCCTTGTGGTTTCATGATGCGGTGTATGACCCTCAGGGCAGCGAGAACGAAGAACTTAGCGCAAAGATGGCGCTGGAGGCGCTCGGCAATCATGAAATGGCGCGCGAGGTGGCGCGGCTCATTTTGCTGACGAAGTCACATCAGCCGGGAGAAGGAGAGGATGATGCCTGGATCATCGACATTGATCTGGCCATCTTCGCACAGCCCTTGGAGCGTGTGCTGGAGTATGAGCGGCAGATTCGTGCGGAGTATGCGTGGGTGCCGCAGGCGGTGTATGCAGAGAAGCGTGCGGAGATTCTGACTGGCTTTTTGAAGCGTGAGAAGATCTACCTCACCGCATGGGCACGCGAGCGATATGAATCGCAGGCGCGGGCGAATCTACGAGAGCTGGAACGGGTGGTGGAATCGTTCACTGATTGACGCTGCGAGCGCCCCAAGGATAGGGGCGCGCTGCACCGCCGGAGAAGTACTGATTCAACTGAGCTTTGGTGCGCCGCAGCAGATCCAGCTCGATGTAACGTGGCTTTTCGGCCACCTCCACCTCAAGGGTCACATGGATGGAAGTGCCGTAGTTGAAGATCGGAAAGCTGCCAGCCTCGGTTTCTGTCTCCTTCTGCGGAGCGGCGGTGAGCACTTCATTTTGGAAATCCAGTGACCCGCTGGGGACCGTCATGCGTTTGAACTTTTCCTGATGAGGCACAGAATCGAAGTTCCACAGAACAATCGAGAGCTTGCCGGAAACGAGGGAATCGCGTGGCCCGAGTGCTCCGAACGCCTGCGCTGTGCCATGCGCGACTGGGATGACTTTTTTGTCGTGATCCACGAGGATGACGAGCCCGAGCTTGTCCTTCAGAAGCCAGTCGCCATTGTCGTAGTACTTGGAGTACGTGGTCTTGCTGGCTTCGCCAGTGGTGCCGTCATAGTGGCCGACGGTCATGGTTCCCGCATTGCAGCCGTTCAGCAGCATGAGGAGTGCGGATATGAAAAGCCGCAATCCGGGAAACGTTTCGTTGGCACAGCTTTTCAGAAGCTACCGGAAAGAAATACCGGGGCGTATTGAAGATTCAAGCCGGTCTTGTGCACCTACCGCAGACGCTTGCGCCAGTAGCCAGGCCGACGGCTGTGATGAGCCACGGCATAGATCGTGATCTTCTCTTCCTCTGCATCATGATGGTAGTAGAGATGATACGGAAAACGCTTCAGGCGGAAGATCCGCACGCCATTGCCCACAAGCTGAAACAGGGCGGGATCGTGTGCGATGGTTTCCAGGGCTGCTTCCATGGCCTGCACAAAGTCTTCGCCAAGACCAAACCTTGTCTTGGAGTAAATCGCCGCATCGCGATACTCCTCGAGTGCCTCCAATTCGAAATGCAGCGTCATGCTTTCGCAGAGAGAGCCTCGCGGACCATCTGATGCGCCGCATCTGCCTCCACCAGCCGCGAAAGACCGCGCTCCACATTGCTCATTCGCGTGCGCACGATCTTCATCTGCTCCGAGATCGCCTCAGTCGAAGGAGATGCGCTTTCCATCAACTGCTCCGCGAGATCGATGCGCATGTCTGCAGACAGCTGCAATGCCTCTTGCAAGAGATAAGATACGCTGGTGGCCATGCATTAAGGATACGAACAAGCCTGGTTCGTGACAAGCTTGAATTCGTGCGTCATAGAGAGCGGCGCATGCTTCCATCTCTCAACCAGCTCAAACTCCCCGATCCGTGGCAGCACCAGGCGGTGAATTTGCTGCGTTCGGGCTGTGACGTGGTCGTCAGCGCGCCGACCGGGGCGGGGAAGACCTACATTTTTGAGCTGCTGCATCAGGGACGGCATTTGCAGGGTCCGGCGATCTATACGGTGCCGACGAGGGCGCTGGCGAATGACAAGTACGCCGAGTGGAAAGAGGCGAAGTGGAATGTGGGCATCGCCACGGGGGACATCGCGGAGAATGTGGATGCGCCTGTCGTCGTGGCCACATTGGAGACGCAGATCGAGCGGCTGGTGCGCGGCGAAGGTCCGGCGCTGCTGGTGATTGATGAATACCAGATGATCTCGGACCACTCGCGGGGTGCGAACTACGAGGCGGCCATCGCGCTGGCACCGCAAGACACGCGCCTGCTGCTGCTGAGCGGTTCCGTGGCGAACCCTGAGGATGTGGCGGCATGGCTCGTGAGTCTGGGCCGCAAGGCGGAAGTGGTCATGACGCGTGAACGGCCTGTGCCGCTTGAGGAAGTGCCGATGGAGACGCTGCCGCAGCGACAGAAGCAGTTTCAGAACTACTGGCCGCGCTTTGCTGCGGCGGTGATGATCGCTGATCTCGCGCCGCTGCTGATCTTTGCACCGCGCCGCAAGGAAGCGGAGTCGATTGCGCGCAGGCTGGCCGCCGATCTTCCGATGGGTGATCCGCTGGAACTCACGGCGGAACAGCGTGCGGTATGTGGAAAAGATCTGGCGACGCTGCTGGAGAAACGCGTGGCCTTTCACCACAGCGGACTCTCGTATGGAGCGCGCGCGGGTGTGATCGAGCCGCTGGCAAAAGCGGGGCAGCTTCGTGTCATTGCAGCGACGATGGGACTTGCAGCGGGGATCAATTTCTCGGTGCGCAGCGTGCATGTGGCGGGCACGACATTTCATGATGGCAAGAGCGAGCACAAACTCGCGCCGGATGAACTGCTGCAGATGTATGGCCGCGCTGGACGGCGGGGGCTCGATGACAAGGGTCATGTGATCACCAGCCGTGACAGTCCTTCCATCTTTGATGCGCGACCGGCGCGACTGCACCGCAGCACCCTGCTGGCATGGCCTATCTTCTTGCGTGTGATGAAACACGCCGCGCTGCGGGAGGAGAATCCTTTCGAGGCCGCGACCCGCTTTGCCGGAAGGTTGTTTGCCAAAGTACCGCCGCTGCTTGGGCTGGAGGAACTGGAGCCGAATGTGGTGCATCCGCAGCATGAAAATGCGAAGGCGCTCTTTGGACTGGAAGCCACGGAGAAGCAGGTCTTGAACTCTCAAGGCGAATGGGAGCGCAAGCACCGCCATGCGCTGCAACGCGTGCCCCTTAGCCGTGTGCATGCGGTGCTGAGCGTTCCCGCTTTCGCCGCGAAGTTTGCGCACGGCATCGGCCGTGTGGGGAAAATCCGCCGCGAAAAGGAAGTGACCTACGGCGTCGAAATCAGCCTCGGCACGCCGGTGGGAGATGATGTGAAGCCGACGAAGTCGATTCGCCGTCTCCTCAAGCTGCCACGCAACGCAGAAACGATACCGCTGGAGGAAATCACGGTGCTGCATGCGGGTGAGCTCGCGAAGGCCATCCTCGACCATGGAGAAGATGTCATCAAGGATGTGGCCCCTGAATTCATCGGCACGGTCACGAAGGAGAACCTGGTGTTTGCCTGCTTCGATCTCGCGCCCATCGAGGTGATGGCCTATGAGGATGGTCATGGCAGGCTGCTCTTCGCGCCGCAAGAGCGTAGCATTGTGGTACAGAATGCGACTGGGGTTCACATGGCCGAAACGGCCACGACCGACCGCGAACCGCGTGGCGGATCGCCGATTCATGCGTGGCGCACGCTGGGCCTGATCGATGCCGATGGCGTGCCGACGCGGCGTGGAGAAATTTTCAGCTTCTTCCAGCATGGTGAAGGACTGGCGATTGTGGCGGCGCTGGAAGATGAAAGCTATCCTGCGGATGATCTGGTGCATCACTTGGCGAATTTGCGCAGCGGCTCCAAGTTTGATCTGCCACTGAACTGCGGTTCCGAACGACTCGCGGCGGTGTGCCGTGGTACCTATGGGTTTGTGAATCATCACGGCTATCTCGAGAATGGTCTGCCGGATGACTACGGCGAAGGCGCGGCGGAATTGCTCGATGCGCTGCTGCATCCGGAGCAGCCGGGAGCGCAGGACTTGAAGGCGGGCATTGCGGAAGGGGACATCTCACGTGCGTATGTGGAATGGCTGAGCCTGCTGCGGCACATCACGCATGCGCCTGATCATCCATGGCGAAGGTGGAGGGAGTTGAAGGAAGCTGCGAAGCAGACGCTGAAGCACCACACCAAGACCCTGCGTCATTTTTTCCATCTCGACCTGCCGCCGCTGACGAACAAGCAGAGGCATGGGAAGACGCGGCATTATTTTATGGTGAAGTAGTGCGGGCAATCCTGCCC
>NZ_JBAQCR010000352.1:0-3113 GCF_049294395.1 Prosthecobacter sp. | reverse complement strand
CGTGGAAGTGGCCGTCACCGGCATGCACATCGAACCCGGCGAGCGCGGGGAAGGCCGCCAGCGCATCGGGCAGCACCGTGCGTGCATGGGTGCAGAGACGAGCGTTGATCTCGGCGCACAGCGCCAGACGCCGCTGACTTTTGAGCGACTCGAAGAAGTGCGAGTTCTCCGGGCGGCAGGGGGCCGCCAGAGCGGCGAGGGTTTGCAAAAATCCCCTGCCACTGGTCTGTGGCTGAAGACAGCGTTGGACGCCGAGGCGCAGCCAGTCCGAGTCTGAAAGGTCGGGGCAGTGCCGCCGGTGCGCGCAGGTGGCAAGAAGGTCGAGCAGCGGAGTGAAAAAGCGTGTGGAGAGAGTGGCGTCAGCAAGTGGGGGAGGCATAAAAACAAAAATTTTGCGACCCTCATGAGTCAAGCCTAAAGCACCCGTTCTTTTGAGCTCCTGGCACCGGACAGGACGAGTTTAAAGCATGCGCTCAATCATCCATACACTCCTCAATAACCGACTCGGCAGCAACCCAACGATGGCTGCGCATCGACCTTCATGCGGGCTTTTTGCTCCCCGTTCGTTGGACACCGTTGATGCCGTGCGACATTCCTTTGCCGCTGGTGGGGCGGGCGGGGCTCTGCGCTGCGCTGTGTGTCTCAATAGTCACACATTCAATCTTGAGCCGGGCCGCGCTTTGTCACAGTCTCGTTGCATGAATTCTTTGGCTGTACCCGTTTCTTCTCCCCACGGGGTGGGTGCTGGCTGGGTGCAAAGGTGGAGCGAGGTGCCATGAAAGCATGCCTGCTGGTGGGACTGATCTGTTGTTGGCTGGTTTCCTGTGGCCGTGACAAGACGCCGCAAAAATCGGCGGGAGCGGAGAAAAAATCCGATGTGGTCTGGTGCCGGGTCCAGGAGCCCGGCGTCACGGTGCCAAACCAGAAGGCTGAGGAATGGGCCATCCGGCGTGCCACCTTTGTGCACCTGACGAAGCCTGAGGGCAGAAAGCGCTGCTTTCTCCGGGCGCAGTTCACCCGCCCTGCGGAGCCACTGCGCTTTTCCCATGGCTCCCAGATTCCAGATCCTCCCCGCGAGCCGGTGATGGAGGAGGTGTTCATTCCGGATGCCCTTTTTGAGGAATTGCGGGCTGCCGGGCGGAAGGTGGCGAGTGTCTCTGAATGCGTCATCAGCCGGAAAGGCGTGAAGGACCGGGCGAGTGGAGAGGGCGGCTGTGCGCTTCTCATCGTGCGCGACATCCGCTTTCTGAATGCTGCGGAGGCCGAGGTGACGGGCGGATGGTGGAAGAGTCCGGAGAGCGCGGCGTCCTACACCTATGTCCTCAAAAAAATCGACGGCGCCTGGGTGGTGACGGGTGAGCACATGACGGCTGTTTCTTGAGCTGATGCTCGTGCCTGGGATGCTGTGAGAGGCGGGAGGCCCGGGCCCCGTTTTCTGTGGTGTTGAGACATGAGGGCATGGCCATGCGAGGCGTATTGGGTGTGCGGCTGCGGTAGCTGCCGCTTTAGAGTGCCTCATGGCATGCGGGAGCTGACTGGCCTGCGGAAAAGCGGTTGCTGCGTTCGTTCCTTCCATGGGATGGTTGTCATATGAAACGCCTGCCCACCACCTGCCTTCTGTTCCTTGCCTCAGGCCTCACTGGAGCTGCCGCTGAGAGGCCGGTGGCGGCGGAGATGGTGGATGTGCCTGCAGAGCGGCGGGACTGGGGACTGCCCATCGGCAATGTGCGGGTGAGGTTTGCAGACGGGCACGCGGAGATGTGGACGCGCCTGGGGCGCTGCATGGAGCTGCGGCGGTCGGCTTCTGGAAAAGTGGGCTGGTCACGCTTCACCCGCCGCAACTCGTACGGAGAACCCGTGAACAATGTGCTGCGTGTGATGATCACAAACTCACGCTGGCTGGATTTTCAGACGGCGCTGCCGTTTATCCGGGACTGGGACTTTGCGGAGGAGGATGAGTCCGTGGTCGTGGTTTCCGGCGGCCGGCATGGGGCGGGTTTCATGCAACGCTTCTCGTTGAAGACAGGGAAGCTGACGGGCACTGTGAAAGAGAGCGGTCCGTCAAACGCATGGTGCGAGCCTTTTCACAGCGCACCCAGCATCCGGATGTCCGCTTTGTCGCGGAGTTCTTTGATGCGGGCGGCGTTGCGTTGCTCGGCCTCCTCGGTCTCAAGGGCCTGGGTGACTTCGGCTTTGACTTTTTCAAAGGGCGGGGGCGGGGGGGCGCGGCGGTCGTCCACACGGAGGATGATGAAGGTGTTCTCCTGTTCGATGAGTTCGCCGAGCCGGCCTTTCGGCGTTTTGGCGGCGGCTTTGCGCACGTGATCGCTGAGGTCTGAGAGCGTGATCCAGTCCCAGGCGCCGCCGTCTTCCGCATGGCTGTCCTGGCTGCTGGCGCGGGCGGTCTCGGCAAAGTCCGCGCCGCCGAGGATTTTCGTGCGCAGGCTCGCGGCCGTCTTGCGGGCATCGGCCTGGGTCTTGGGGATGGAGAGGGTGCGGATCTTGATCTGCTCCGGGGCAAGCCAGCGCTGCTTGTTTTTTTCGAAGTAGTCGCGCACTTCTTCATCCGTGAGTGTGACCACGCCGGTGAAGCGGGAGCGCATGGCGTGCATGATGGCCATGTGCTCGCGCAAGGTGCGGAACTCTTCGAAGGTCAGGCCGTTTTTGCTGAGATCTGCGAGGAAGAGGTCGCGGTCTCCCTTGAAGCTGTCTTTGATGATGGTGTTCAGGTCATTGTCGATGGATTCCTGTTTGATGACGCCACCGAGGCGCCTGAACTCGTTGAGGAGGAGGTGCTTGTCGATGAGACCGCCGAAGGGGGTGCGGCTGAGTTTTGCGAGCTCTTCCTCCATCTTGTCAGAATCGTTCCGATGCTGGTAGCGGATGACCTCCTGCTGCGCGGCGATGGTCTGCTGCACCTCGGCGGCATAGATGAGCGCGCCATCCACCATGGCGACGGGCCGGGTCTTGGGGGGCAGCGCCTGCAGCTCCGGGCCTGGCGGGGAGGCGTAAGTGAGCTGGTTGACCAGGCGCTGGGAGGCATCGGTGTCATTGGCGTCTTTGCCCAGAATCTTGATGCGGCCGGTGAGGGCACGGCGGGCGCAGGTCAGGGC
>NZ_JBAQCR010000351.1:0-10447 GCF_049294395.1 Prosthecobacter sp. | reverse complement strand
ATATATAGGTCGTGACCCTGTGACCCTGAACCCTACCACTCTGATGGGAATTGAAACTCACCACCGGTGCCCCGCTGCCATCACTGATTCCACTTCCCGCTGGGCGTTGCGGGATCGTCATGATCTCTCGGTTTGGAGTTTCGGAAATGTGCGGGGCGCACGCAAAAACCAGTGGCATCAAACATCATTTCATTAACTTCCGTCATGGACACTTCGCTCAAAGACTTCCTCATGAGTCAGCCTCCCGGCTCCGATCTCGACCGGGAACAAATCGAATCCCTGCTGGCGGACGCCTGGCCATCTTTACGCGGTTCGCGCGCAGGTGGCATGCAGGCGCACAAGATCCGGGGACGCACGGAAGGGTTGTGCTGGAACCCGCCGCAGCTGACTTTCGAAATCGAGCGCCACGGCGGCACCGTGAACGGCTCCACTCGTGCCGAGATGCAGCAGTGGTGTGTGGACGTTGCAGCTCATGCCGCAGAGATCGTTTCCACCCGCAGACGCCAGCTCCACGCCATGGCCAGCAGAGTGAACGTCAAACAGCCCGCCGCGATCATTGCGGAGGCCATCCTAAAAAATCAGGAGTCCGCCTCGCTCAAAAGATATCCGGATGGCCGCGTGAAGGTCTTGATCAGCGCACTCTTCCCGCACGGAGATGACTTCAAACAGACCGTGTCCGGCCGACGGAAGCGATTCCGCGCCACGCTGGAGGCCCTCATTCAGCCCCACGGCTGGTCGGAGGTGTCCACCAACACCTACCAGCAGCGCCCGTCGGGATCTTGATCCTTGTCCGCGCCGTCACCTCACTTCCCCATGCTCTTCCACACCGCAGGCAGTCTCTCCCTCACCAGCTTCGCGCTGTTCACTGGAATCAGCTCTGCCGTCAGTGGCACGTTTTTCGTGTCTTCAAAGTCCAGGTGGCCCGGGCTGCGCGAGTACTTGTAGTCCTTGTCCAGGCTGCCATCGCCGGAGAGCTGGATGCCCACTTCCTCCACACGCGGCACGGAGAGGTAGAACAGACCCTGTTCAAGAACGCATTTCTCACCGGACTTCAGTCGCAGCTTCGCCTGCGCCAGTTCGCGAAACAACTCACGGGCCGTCGCTTCAGCAGGATTCACAAAGGTGCGCTGCTCGGCGATGAGATCACGAAATGCAGCGTCCTGACGCAGCGCGGTGAATGCCGAGTCGATCTCCTCCTGCGCCAGCGGGTAGTGCGTGCAGCCCAGCACAATCGTTTGCAGCGGCGTCGTGGGCTTCTCCGCCCGATACGCCTCCGCCAGCGCTCGTGCCTCTTTCATCGCATACGCCGACACCGAATCCGGAAATGCAGCATCTCCTTCGATCGCCCCCGCCAGCGTGGCGCTGCCCTGCTGCGCGATCACCGGTACGCTCTGCCCTGCGCGTCCCAGCGTGCTGGCGATGGTGCGCGGATACACCTTGCTCGCGCAGGTGCCGATGGTGGCCAGCACGCCGATGCCCCCGGTGCCCTTGGATTCCAAAACACCGCGCGCTCCCGCCTCCACCACGCCCAACACGATCACCGGCACCTTCCATGCCGCCATGGCCTTGCGGACCTCTTCGAGTCCATAAGCCGTGGCCGTGTTGCAGGCGATGACGATGGCCTTCACCGGCGGCTTGTCATACTTCGGTTCGCCGCCCTTGGCAGGCCATGCGCGGCGGCCCAGCAGAAAGACCGCATCCTTCACGATGAGCTCGCGCAGGTAGTCCGTGCGGTTCACCGCAGAGTAGTTGCCGTAGGGCATGTTCGCCTGGTCACCGAAGTAGATGAAGCGCTCTTCCGCAAAGTCCGGCACCCCATCCGCCCCCGGCTGCAGCGTGTCATTATGAAAAGCGTCCAGCTTTAGCAGCGCCTCCAGCACCGTGAGTCCGCCGATGCCGGAATCAAACACGCCAATGGGCAGATGGCGCGTGGCCTCGGCATCGTTCCAAGCGCTGGCATCGAAAGTGAAAGCAGCTTTGCCATCGGCATGGGCCCGCGCGTGTTCGACAAGATCTGCGGCGTGAACTGCGACGGCGAGCAGGAGCAACGCGGTGAGGATTTTCATGGGAAAGAGTCGAAGAGGGCGGAAACGTACGCAGCATGCATGCCAATTCATGGCACGTGTAGCCTCAGGTAAACGCAAACAGCAGCCGCCCAAAGAACACGGCGGCCACCATGCCGATGAAGTCAGCGGTGAGCCCGGCCACAAGAGCATGGCGGAAGCGGCGGATGCCCACGCTGCCGAAATACACGGTCAGCACGTAAAAAGTCGTCTCGGTGGAGCCATACAGGATGCCTGCGGTGAATTTCACCATCTCGCTCAAATCTGGCCGTGTGAGGATCTCATTGAGGATGCCCTGCGCGCCGGATCCGCTGAGCGGGCGCATGAGTGCAAGCGAGAGGAGTTCCACCGGGAAGCCGAGCATGTTCAGCAAGGGGGCCAGCAGGTATTCCAGCAGTTGAAACGCCCCCGACTCTCGCAGAATCGCCAGCACTGCCAGCATGGCCACGAGGTAGGGCATGATGCGCACCGCCACCTGAAAGCCCTCCTTCGCACCATCCACAAATTCTTCATACACCTTCACCCCGCGTGCCCAGGCCACGCTCACGGCGAGGATCAGGATGGCCGGAATGGCAAGGCCGGAGGCCCCATCCATCACACGACGCCACACGGGCGGCTCCACCTTCGTCTGCGTCGCTGCAGCGGCTTTCGCCTCCTCCTTTTTCAAGGCCAGCGTCTTCTCCGCCTCGGCTTTGCGCTGGGCAGATTTCGCCAGCACGGTGGAAAGTCCCGTTTGATCCAGCACCGTCTGCCGCCAGGAGGGCGGGCCGAGTTCCAATGCGGAGACGCCGATGAACAGCGTGCCCAGCAGCGTGAGCCAAAACTTCGCCTTGGTGGAGATACCCGCAGGTTTGACGGCCGTGCTCTGGGTTTCAGAAATGAATTCATCCGGCTGCGCCACAAATCCCGGCAGCCGCTGGAAACTCTTTGCCGCGATCACCGCCGCAACCGACGCGCAGGCCGTCGCAAGAATGGTAGGAACGATGACACGGAAGCTGTGACTCACTCCGGCGGCGTTGAGGAAATTCATCGCCGTCATCGGGATCAGCGTGAAGGCCCCGGTGTTCAGGGCCAGAAAGGTGATCATTGCATTGCTGGCGCTTTGCTTGTGCGGGTTCAGCTCCTGCAGGTGTCCCATGGCCTTCAGCCCCAGCGGCGTCGCGTTGTTGGAGAGGCCCAGCATGTTGGCAGAAAGGTTCATCACCATGGCGCTCATGGCCGGGTGGCCCGTGGGCACATCGGGGAAAAGGCGGCGGAGCAGGGGAGAGAGCAGGCGCACCACGGCCTCCAGCACGCCCGCCTTTTCCAGCAGGCGCAGCACCCCCAGCCAGAACATCATCATGCCCGCCAGCGGCAGGGCGATGCCCATGACGGCCTTTTCAGCGCCTTTCATCGCGGCGTCGATGACACTGGCGTCTCCAGAAACGCGGCCGACCAGGCCGGCGACGAGAAGTCCGATGAAAAGTAGGGTGGCCCAGATGTAGTTCAGCATGTCGTAGTGGAAAATGTGACAACGTAGTAGCCAGATGCGGCAGCAATGCGTAAACGTTTCTGCGCCAGCCTCAAGTGGCAACTCCCATACATTTGTTCATGCCTTGTCCTATCCAGCTCGCCAGCAAGCTCAGCGGCCTCAGCCAGCATGTGATCCGCATCTGGGAGAGGCGCTACAGCGCCCTGAGCCCCAGCCGTACCGACACGAACCGCCGCATGTACTGCGACGAAGCTGTGAAACGGCTGAAACTGCTGAAAATTCTCACGGAAAATGGCCACCGCATCGGCGGTGTGGCACGGCTCTCCACGACGGAGCTGGAGGAACTGGCCCAGGGCACCGTGCCCGTTGCACAGCCCGTATCTGCCCTCCCCGCAGATCCCACCGCGCCTGTTCCCGCAGAAGATTCCACGCCGCAGAGTCCGCCGATGGAGCCCGCGCAGTACGTTGACGACGCCATCGCCGCTTCCAAGCGCTACGATTGCGAGGGCCTGCGCCAGGTGCTTTTGCAGGCGCGCATGCAGCTTGGCCAGCGTGGCATGCTGCATCAGGTCATCTGCCCGTTGATCATCCAGGTGGGCAACAGCTGGCAGCTCGGGGCGCTGCGCCCGAGCCACGAACACATCGCCACGGCGATCATCCGCGAGCTGCTTCTCACCCCCGTGCCCGGCAGTCAGACGCCTCTGAATGCGCCGGAGCTCGTGGTGGCCACCCCTGCGGGGGAAGTGCACGAACTGGGAGCTTTGATCGTCGCCGCCTCCGCGCGGGATCTGGGCTGGTACGTGACCTACCTCGGCCCCAACTTGCCCGTGGAAGAGATCGCCGCATGCGCCATCGCCCGGCATGCCACGGCGGTGGCTCTGAGCGTGGTGTATCCTGAAGGCTGCTCCGTCATCGTGGAAAAACTGCGCCGCATGCGCGAACTGCTGCCCTCTGCCATGCGCCTCATCGTAGGCGGTCGTGCCGCTGAAAGCTACCGTGCGGTGCTGCCTGACATCGCTGTTCAATGGGTCAGCTGCCTGCACGGCTTGGACGAAGCTTTATGCAAGAATCAGGCGTGAGCCAAGTTGCATGAGGGCTGACTTTCTCTAGTTTCCTTTTCTCATGCTTTTATACCGCACCTCCACCGGCAATTTCATTCAGACCTCAAGTGCCTGGCACGCCGTTCCTGAAAAGAACTGGGATGCGCTGCTGGAAATCGTGGGCCTCTCCGCTTATCTCTCACAGATTGCCTCGACAACACCTGTGGTGGAAGCCCCCGCATCGGAAACCATCCTGGCTCCCATCGTCTCTCAGGAAGTGTGGGCCGCAGGGGTCACCTACTTCCGCAGCCGCACCGCGCGGATGGAAGAAAGCAAAGACGCAGGCGGCGGCAGTTTTTATGACCGCGTGTATGCGGCTGAGCGCCCGGAGATCTTCTTCAAAGCCACCCCCCAGCGCGTCGCCCATCCGGGGCAGGCCATGCATCTGCGCAGTGACTCCAAATGGATGGTGCCGGAGCCTGAGCTGACGCTCTGCATCAACAGCCGTGGCGACATCATCGGCTACACCGTGGGCAATGACCTTTCCTGCCGCGACATCGAAGGCGAAAACCCGCTCTACCTGCCGCAGGCCAAGTGCTTTAAACTCTGCGCCGCTCTCGGCCCCGCCATCCTGATTCAAAACGAACCACCCGCGCCCACGACCCGCATTCATTTGCAGATCGACCGCGCCGGAGTCGCCGCCTTCGAAGGCGAAACCACCGTCTCGCAGCTCAAGCGTACGCCCGCCGAACTCGCAGGCTTCCTCTTCCGCGACAACACCTTTCCCACCGGTACCTTCCTCATGACCGGCACCGGCATCGTCCCCGGAGATGAATTCACCCTGCAAAGCGGCGACATCATCAGCATCACCATCGACGGCATCGGCACCTTGGTGAATCCGATGGCCTAAGGTCACACTCATGGAATGGCGGCAGTGCGTCGCCATTCCCTTCATGGGGTTCGAATTTGAATATTTGATTTAAGGCCGCGTCTGAGGTCATGCGCTGCCATGACACCTCACGCCCTTCTCCTGATCTTCGTCGCTGCATGGCTGGCGAGTTGTGCGGCTGACCCCACTCTGGCCGTCAGCAACACCTTGGGCAGGCATGATCTACGGGGCAAAACTCTCGCCGTGGGTGGTTTGACGGCTCAGGAGGTGATGGTGTATCCGGGGCGGACTGAAGAGGGAGCTATTTTGCAGGAGGCTGGGAAAGCGCTGGATCATCGGTTGCGGCATTCACGTGTGCTCACCATGGAGGCTGCGCGTGACGTCGTCGGGTTTCCGCCATCCAAGTTCAGCGCGGGTGTGCCCATCGTCCTCGGCAGCAAGCTCAGCCCGGGCTTCATCCGCAAAGCGCATGCGGAGGGCCTGCACTACCTGCTGTGGATCGACCTGCGCGACAACTCGGTGGATCACTCCAGCAGGCAGCGTCAGAACACGCGCACCGTCTATTCATCATGTTCCTGCGGTAAGATCGGCGACAAAACCTGCCGCACGGGCTCTTGCTGCAGCGGCTGCTCCAGCTCCTGTCGGAGTAGCACCACAGTGACCGTGTATTCCGCGAGTGAATTCGCCATACGCCGCGTCGCGGCCAGTTACACATTGCTGGACACGGCCTCAGGCAAGACGGTCTGGCAGGCCGAATCCCTGCGGTCCGATTCGAATGTGAACACCGCCACTTCCGAGTCCGGCTTGCCCATGCCGCCGAGTGTGCCGCTGCCGCCCACGGAATCGCAGATCATGAAACGGATGACCACCTGTGCTATTGCTCGGCTGCCGAAGTGACGGGGGAGCAAAACCGGAGGCATGAATTTGTATTGCCGTGCTACGTAAATCAGGCAGGTTGGAGCTATGAGCAATCGCCAGATCGCCATCGACCTCCTTGAGAAACTTCCGGAAGACATGTCGCTTAAGGACATGGCCCGTGAGATTGAGTTCGTGGCCGGGATTCGTGAGGGCTTTGACCAGTTGGAACGCGGTGAAGGCATTCCCATTGAGAACGTGCGTGAACTGATGTCGTCATGGATTGTCGGGTGATCGTCTCGCCGCGTGCGCTGCTCGATTTGAAGGAGATCGTTCGCTACATTTCCATGGACAATCCGCCCGCCGCCCGTCGCTTTGGCGAAAAACTGGTCTGTGCCGCCGAGTCCCTCGCGCAGATGCCTGAGCGGGGGCGCATCGTTCCAGAGCTGGATGACGGCATCACAAGGGAGATCGTTGTCTATCCCTATCGGATTGTTTATCGCTACGACAAAAACGAAAACACCGTCGGCATCGCACGCTTCTGGCATGGCGCACGAATGCTGGACGAAACCGCATTTCTCTTTTAGAGACTCCCCAACCATGACACTCACTGGATATCACTACATCGCGGGCCGCGAGGCGGCTCCCCACGGCCACCTTTTTCACGCCTTCAATCCCACCACTGGCGCCCAGCTTGAGCCTGCGTTTGGCGATGCCACGCACCGCGAGGCCGATGAGGCCATGCAGGCGGCTGACGGTGCCTTTGACGCTCTTCGTTTCGCCACACCGGAAACTCGTGCGACTTTGCTCGACACCATCGCCGATGAAATCACCGCCTTGGGCGATGCGCTGATTGAGCGCGCCCACGCCGAGTGCGCGCTGCCGGTGGCGCGCCTCACCGGCGAGCGTGGTCGTGCGATCGGCCAGCTCAAGCTCTTCGCGGCACTGATCCGTGAAGGCTCCTGGGCCAATGCCTGCGTGGACCATGCCATCCCCGACCGCCAGCCGCTGCCCAAGCCGGATGTGCGCCGCGTGATGATGCCTATCGGCCCCGTCGTGGTGTTCGGTGCCAGCAATTTCCCGTTCGCCATTGGCGTCATCGGCACGGATTCCGTTTGTGCCCTGGCATCTGGCTGCCCAGTCGTCGTCAAAGGCCACCCTGCGCATCCTGGCACCTGCGAGATGCTCGCACGTGCGGTCCTGAACGCCTTGCATAAGGTGGGCCTGCCAGCGGGCTGCTTCTCCCTGCTGCATGGCAAGTGCAATGACATCGGCACCACGCTGACCAAGCACCCTCTCACTCAGGCCGTTGCCTTCACCGGCTCCCTGCGCGGTGGTCGTGCGCTGATGGACGTGGCCGCCGCCCGTCCGCATCCGATTCCAGTCTATGCCGAAATGGGTTCGGTGAATCCGGTCTTCGTGCTGCCCGGGGCGCTCAAGGAGCGTGCCTCGAAAATCGCTGAAGGCTATGTGGGTTCCGTGACGATGGGCGTGGGTCAGTTCTGCACGAATCCCGCCGTCGTTCTCGGCTTGAAGAGTGACGAGCTGAATCAGTTCATCAGCAACGCTGCCGCCCTCGCGGCCAAAGTGGCCCCGCAGACGATGCTGCATCGCGGCATCTGCGAAGCCTACGACGCCGGTACCGCCGTGTGGCAGACGGTGGATGGTCTGGAGCTTGCCGGTCAGTCCGAAAGTCCGCCCTCTGAAACCGCCTCCCAGGCGGCCTGCCGCATCTTCACCACGACGATCGACGTGCTGGAAGCCAACGAAGAGCTGCGCCGCGAGGTCTTTGGCCCGTGCTCCATCATCACCCAATGCGCCACGCTCGAAGACATGCTGCGCTATGCAAACAGCCTCGAAGGCCAGCTCACCGCCACCCTGCAGGGCACCGAGCAGGATCTGCGCGATTTCGCCCCGCTCATCCGTGTGCTGGAGCGCAAGGTGGGGCGCATCATCTTCAATGGTTTCCCCACCGGCATCGAAGTCTGCCCCTCCATGCACCACGGCGGTCCGTATCCCGCCGCCAGCCACAGCTTCTTCACCAGCATCGGCACCGGCAGCATCTACCGCTTCGTGCGTCCTGTCTGCTACCAGGGCTTTCCGGAAGAGGCGCTGCCTGAGCTGCTCAAAGACGCCAATCCTCGCGGTGCCATGCGCATTGTGGATGGGGTGATGACGCGGTAGGAGGCTGCGCGCCAGTATTTGGAGTGCGGTCGCGGAGATGCACGGCGCAAGCCTGCATCGAAGCCACCGCTTTCGAGCGTCTCGTGGCACGCGAGAAGGTGACCAGCCAGCGCGTGCCGTAGCCAGGGCTCTAACAGGTATTTCATGGCACTCGCTCACCGTCCGGCCTGCGAAAGCGGTAGCTGCGTTCGTTCCTCACTCCGCGACCGCACTCCATAGGGGAGGCTTGGCCTGCCTTTAGGGACTCACCGCTCCTTCTTCGTATTCGAAGGCGCGTTGAGGAACTTGCGCATGTCGTTGAAGATGCTGTTCGGGCCCTCCTGCGACTGCGCGTGGGTGCGCACGCCTTCAAACCATTCTGCGGTGCTGGGCGAATGCGCTTTCGCAACTGCAAGCAGCAGCTCAAGCGTGATGGGCACGGGCTGGCCGGTGTGAATGGCGGCGGAAAGGGCGAGTTCGGCGGCACGATCAAAGACCCATTTCAAGTCGGCTCCGGAGAAACCGTTGGTGGCTTCGATCAATTCCGTGTTGTCGAATTCGGCAATGGGCTTGTCCTTGGCCAGCAGCTCGATGATCTGCGCACGCGCAGGGGCATCCGGCGGGGCGACGAAGATGGCCTGGTCAAAACGACCCGGGCGGCGGAAAGCCGGGTCAATGGCCCATGGCTGGTTCGTGGCCCCGATGACGAGGATGCGCTGGTTCTCACTGCGGATGCCATCCATCTCATGCAGGAACTGGTTCACCAGATTACGCATCTGGCTTTCACGGATCTGGCGGCGGTCCTGGGCGAGGGAATCGATGTCATCAAAGACGAGCACGCAGGGCGCGTTGGCGCGGGCGGTCTCGAAGATCTGATGCAGGTTGCGCTCCGTGCTGCCGAAGTAGGGATCAAAGATCTCATGCAGGCCCACGGAGAGGTAATTGCACGGGACTTCACCCGCGACGGCGCGGAGAATGAGAGTCTTGCCACAGCCGGGCGGGCCGTAAATGAGTATGCCGCCGCCGGTTTTGCGGCCGTAGGCTTTGTAGAGATCGGGGAACTGCAGCGGGTAGGTGATCTTGAGGCGGATCTCCTCCTTCAGCTCTTCCATGCCGCCGACATCGGCAAAGGTCACGTTGCCACGCTCGGGATCACCCGGGGCATAGAAGGTCTCGGGGCGCCAGTCATAGGGCGGGTCATCGAAGGGATCTTCGAAGAATTCGTCCTGATCGGGGCCGCCGGCGATTTGCGGTTCCTGATTGGGAGGTTCTGGTGCCGGGGCAGGGGCGGTTTTGCGGGCATCACGCGCGGTACGGCCAAGCTCACGCTCAAGGGCGGGATCGCTCATGGTGCCGTCGATCTGCGCAGCACGGTCAAAATGCTCGATGGCTTTGGGGCGGTCGCCCTCGCTCAGATACACACGGCTCAGCAGCAGGTGGGCCTGGGCGTTGGTGGGCTCCAGAAAGATGACGCGCTCGGCACGCACGGCGGCCCCTGAGGTGTCTCCCTCCATGAACAAAACTTTGGCGATGCCCAGCATGGCGTCCGTCTGGTCCGGGTCCTGTTCCAGGGCACGGGTGAAGACCTCACGGGCCTCGTCCAGATGCAGTTCTTCCAGACACGCACGACCGTAGAGCAGCAACAACGACAGATTGTTCGGTGACTGGGTCAGGGCGTCGCGGAGTGCGGTGGAGTTTGGCATGGGTTTAATGATAGACCACCGCCGGGGTGATCCTGCTGAGATTTAAGAGCGCACGAAGCATGCCGCCAATGATTTCTTGGTACAACTCAAGACCTGCAGGCCTGCTGCCACCCGTGGTGTGAAGCCGGTCGAACGATCTGGAAGTTTGCCTGTGACGATCCATTTCCTTTGGGGTTACTGCCTTGGATGAAAATGAGTTTCTTGTTTTTACTGGCGCTGGGGATGGCCATGACGGGTACGGCGGAAGATCGTACGGGTGACCC
>NZ_JBAQCR010000350.1:0-5484 GCF_049294395.1 Prosthecobacter sp. | reverse complement strand
GTCATGCACTGCCCGGCGGACCGGGCTACGTTGGCCGCTGAGAGGTTTTAACAAACCAAAAAAAAATGCCAGCACGCGCGCTCTAGGCTTGGTTAGGTTCCTCTCCCCAAAATCCTTCTTCAAATTTCTCCTCTTCCAGACGCTGGCGTCGTTCATCCAGAGATTCGCCTTCAAACATCCAGTATTGGGAGCCGCTGGCGTGCGTGGTTTTGTAGCCCATCTCCTGCAGGGAGGTGATGGCGGCACGGGAGAGGGTGAGTTCCAGCTCGTTCATGCGGACTTTGTTGTCCGGTAGCACCTCCACTTTTCGATCAGGATCACGGGAGAAGGTTAGGACATCGCCGGGCTTGATGCCGATGGCCGAAAGGCTGATGCGTTCCCGCCGTGCGCGCTGCCGCTCGACAGCGGCCTTCTCGGCCTCGTCCTCGGCCACGTCATCGCCGGGTGTCACGTCCTTGAAGCCGCCGATCTTCAGGGCCAGCACGGCTTTCTCCGGCTGGATGCGGAAGAACTCGCGCCGGGGGTTCACGCGATGCTCGGCGAAAAGCTGATGCAGCAAAGCCTCCACCTTCACATGCTCCGGCACCTCGGCGGCGTAGTGGCACTCAAAGGGCAGCGGTACCCCGCTGGGCGTGCTCAGCTCGCGGAGGCGCTGTTCCAGATTTTGTGTGAGACCGATCTTCACCAGTCCATGCATGGCTTCATTGGTCAGGACGTAGATGATGTTGGGCATGAGGGGTCTTCTCGGCGGATTATTTCGTTGCGAGCCAGAGCTTGAGGACGATGAGCACTGGAATTAGAATCGCAAAGTGGTGAATCGCTTTGGTATGAAACCAATAGAGCCGCCGCCGCTTGAAGCATTCCCATCTCGACAGTTTGAAGTAAGTCCTCTTGCTGGTTTCGAAGAGAGCTGAATCCAACGCGTGGTGGTTAGGGTATCGGCTTAGCAGTTCGTCATACTCAAGTGAAATCCGAAGGATCTCTTTGGTTTTGTCATCCTCGTTCTTCAGCTCCTTTGCGCGGCGCAAAGCGTTGTAGAGAACGCCGATTTTTAATGCGCACTCGTGATAAACGATGGCTTGCATAGGATACCGTTGGGTTGCCACAATCAATCCATAAGCGAGAAGCATGATTGACACTCCAGTCGTGACAAAGCTGAGGATGTCAGGGGAAAAGTCTTTGAATGCGGGATTTGGCACAAACGGAATCAAACCGACGATGATCAAATAGCAGGACAGCAGAGCGTTAGTCCAGGTCGCGGCATAATCCTTTTCCTCGCAGCGTTTGGCAGCATTGAACCGTGCCCCCTTGGTAATCCAAAGTTTGTAATTAAGCTCCTCTTCCCAGCGATTTCTCTCAAGGTAAGGAGGCAGGGAAGGTTTGTTACTCTTGGAGTCTCTGCACAATACACGAAGTTCGCTCTCGCGAACTCGTTTGGCCACTTGCCGTGCCTGCTTTCGATGCAATACAGAAGCCTTCCACAACCGTTTCATTGTGGCCGGCTTCTTGATCCATAGGTGCAACAAGCGCCTGAGCTGCCAAACTAAAGTAAACATGGTTAGTCCTTCCTTGCTAAGACAGCTTGTGCGGCATCCTCACCCTTTTCAATTGCAACTTCCACCGCACGCTTGGCTTTCGCGAGAAGGACTTGGGCTTCGTGGCGGGCGTTGTGGGCTTGGCGGATTTGGGTGATGATTTCCTTGGCGGCTTTCTCGGGGATTTTGGGGATCGGGAGCTTGAGGATGTCGCGCTCGGAGATGGCGGGGTAGAGGCTGGCGCTCGTGTGAAGGTCCATCAGTTCGCAGATGATGGGGAGGCGGAGGTAGGTCAGGAGAACTTCGGGGGCGATGAATTGTGGTTCAAGCACCACGAAGCCGGAGGAGCAGACGTCCTCGTGCTGTTCAGGGGCAATGATGGCACTGAGGCGGCGGATGGGGCGGACGGTGGAGGTGATGATGTCACCCTGATGAACTTTCTGGCTAGCACGGCTGGGGGCCTCATCGGTGAGCGTGGGCTCACTGCTGGAGGTGCCGTCGCTGCGCAGGCCGCTGATCTCGATGTAACGGAAGCTGTCGGCCTTGTGCTTGCTGGCATCAAAAGGCTCATGCCGGGCTGGGGCTACATCGTGGATGGTGAGGCCGTCGGCGCGGAGTTTGGCAAGCAGTTGGGCGACTCGTGGCGCATAGTATTCGGCATCGAAAGGGCGGCGGCGAGGGCTTCGGAGGCACGGCGGGTGTAGGTCAGAGGCTCCGGTGGCTCCCAGCCATCCAACCCTAGCGTTCGCAGTAGGGTTCGTTCGGCTTGGGCGAACTGTCTCTCAATTGCATCATAGGTGCTGAGTGCTTTGAGAACTTGTCGGCGGATCGCCAACTGGAACTCTCTAGAGCAAATTGGAACCTCAATGTCAGCAAATTCCAAGAGCTTGATTTCGGGTCTCGATGTTTTGATGCCTCTACGTCTGAGCTGTACATATCCGTAGAGGGAGTTCAGAAAGGTGGAGAGAAAGTATGGGTCCAAGCCTGCCCTGGGCCTGAGGATGCCGACGTGAGCGATGGTGTTTGCCCCTGCGAAAGCATCATCCACGACAGCGCTCACCCCAAAATAAACGCCCGTCTTGGTGACTAGCACGTCACCAGACTGGAGTTTAGAGCGGCCTAGAGTTGCTGCATAACTAGGGGTGAGAAAACGGCATGCTTCTCGGCGAATCCTACCTTCTTCGATAGACTCGCTGAGAACGAATGGAACGCCTTCGTCCGCATAATCAGCACTTCCATGGTCACCATCGGTGATGAGCGGGCAGCAGCTCTCAAGCTTTTCTTTATGGAATGGCGTTGCGATGAGCCTGTTAAACGGCAAAAGAAATTCTGGCGCGTAATACTCTGCGCCAATCGTCATGAAGTTTTCTAGAACAGTGCGTTTGATCTCACTGATTTCCAGCCCCTCCAACAACCTCGCGTAGTGCTTGGCGTTGAAGGGGCGGGTTAGAAAAAACTTAGCTTTTCCTTCGCTGCGAATTCTTCGAAGGCTTCCGCGATGCCATTCTGGGTCAGACCGTCGTGGTTGAAGAAGTCATGCTGGACAACCCAGTGGCCATGAGTATCGCGCAGACGTTCCTGTCTGGTTTCTCGCTTGCCAAGGGCGGCAAATTTCCATGTAATTGGTCTGTCATTGTCGGCTTTTTGCTTCTCCTGCATTTCCTCGACCTGACCGCGCACCCACTCAAGGCCAGGTCCTTCGGGGCCGACGCGCGCACTAAAAAGGTCGGCAGCATCCAGGGTGCCAAAATGGGCCACAAATTCCTTCTCTGGTAAAGCGACACGGGCATTTTGCTTGCGGTCGTATCCGACGTAGAGAGTTTGGTTCACATAGATCTTGTCACCGCTGTTGTCCTTACTGGGAAGGCGCTGGGTGGCAAAGAAGATGGGGTAGTCTTTCACCTTCTTGCAGATCGGCCCGGCATCTTTGTCATCGTTCCATTTTTGCACAAAAAGCACGCTGGTCTTAGTTCCGGTGTGGGGCTTGAAGGTGTTGCCGTGGACACCCACGACAGCAAGGATTCGGCAGCGCTCGGCAATGTATTCACGCACGCGCTGATCGCTGCTGTTGTTGAACCGCCCCTGCGGCAGAACCACGGCCATGCGGCCGCCGGGTTTTAGAAAGTCAAGATTGCGCTCGATGAAGAGCAGATCGCGGCCCACGGCGGACTCCAGCTTGCCTTGGCCGCCGTCTTTGGCGCGCTTGTGCGCCAACTCGTAGGGGCTGAGCATGTCTGTCTGTTTGATGTCACCGGCAAAAGGCGGATTGGCCATGAGTACATCAAAGCCGAAGGCGCGGTAGTCGTTCTTTTCCGCCATGAGCTTGCGGAGCTTCTTCCAGCCTTCGTGGTAGATATCCGACCAGTCCTGCTGCTTGGTGGTTTCGTCCCATCGCTTGTAGTCAAGGGTGTTCAGGTGAAGGACGTTTGTCTGGCCGTCTCCGGCAATGAGATTGAGGCAGCGGGAGACGCGGACGGACTTTTCGTCAAAGTCGATGGCGAAGACCTTGTCCTGCACGTATTTGGCGCAGCGGGCGGGCTTCTTCTCCATGGTGAAGAGGTGGGACTCGGGTTTGCCCATTTCCTTGAAGATGGCCTTCCACACATGAAAGATGCTGTGAACGGTGAACCCGGCGCTGCCGCACGCGGTGTCGATGATGGTCTCGCTTTCTTTGGGATTGAGCATCTTCACGCAGAGGTCAATTACCCAGCGCGGGGTGAAGTATTGGCCCTTTTCCCCTTTGGAGGATTTGTTGACGAGGTATTCAAAGGCCTCGTCCACCACATCGAGGTTGGAGTTGAAGAGCTTCCATTGCTCCAGTGAACCGACGCAAACCTGCAAATGTTCGGGTGTGAGACGTATTTTGTCATCGTCAAAGACGCCGTCCCAGCGCTCGCGGGCTTCATCAAAGAGCTCCTGGATTGCTTTTTTTGTACTGGCGGCGGTGTTGATGTTACGGAAGCGCAGATGAGGCGAATGTTCGGAGTAGCAGGAGAGCTCATCGAAGAGCTTGGTGAAGATGAGCTTGAACACTTCTTCAAAGACATCCACGCCGGCATTGGCGAGGACTTCGTCTTCGAGGTCTTCGATGAGCTGGCGTAGGCTCACGGCCTTGCTGCCTTGGGCATCGCGTTCGTTTTCAAACTCCAGGAGCTTGTCGATGGTCCAGGGCTGACCGGCGATCATCTCGATGGTTTCATTGGCACGCGGCAACGCGGGGATGACCTCGAAGTAATTCGGGTTTTTCCGGTGCCAGACGACGTAGGCGATGCCGTCGCTCCACACGGCCAGCGGTGCCCCGGTGGCGTGGGTGTAGCTTTTGAGCTGCTCCTTC
Organism: Prosthecobacter sp.; assembly: GCF_049294395.1. Lineage (GTDB taxonomy): Bacteria > Verrucomicrobiota > Verrucomicrobiia > Verrucomicrobiales > Verrucomicrobiaceae > Prosthecobacter. The sequence goes on along the minus strand of NZ_JBAQCR010000350.1, from coordinate 615 downwards.
CCGTCCTTCATTCTGCCCTGCTTCACCTCGATGATGACGTAGGGCACGGTGGGGCGGTCGGCATCCATGATGACGATGTCCGCGCGCTTGGAGGTGTCCCGCCCGAAGGTGACGGGGTACTCTACCTGAATGCGTGAGCTCGGATATTTGTAGCGGTAGATGAGCGTGTGCAGCCAGAGCTGGCGCACGACCTCCTCAGGCTTTGCCATGACATCCTTGCCCCGGACGAGGCACTTAAGGTAGGGCTTGCCGTTTTTTTCGAAGAGGGTCTTTTCGACCGCCTCAATCGTGGCCGAGGTAAAAGAGGCAGTGGTGGTGAAGGGCGCAAAAAGGTCGGGAAAGAGGTCGGCGGAGACGGGCATGGGCTCTTGCTAGCAGGTGGAAGCGTGGCGGCAAAGATAAAGTTAGGCCGGCGTGAGTTAGGCCGCCCTTTCAGGGCTCCCGGCTGTTCGTTTTGTGTTCTTCCCAGGGCGTTGCCCTGGGCTGCGATAGGGCGCGCCGTTGGCGCTTCAATCCAGGTGCCGGGAGACCTCCCGCACCCCTTCAGGGTGCGACCTTCGGTGAAAGGGGGGGCGTGATGGGGTGACCCAGGGCTGGCTGCGCTGCGCCCTGGGC
>NZ_JBAQCR010000349.1:0-12216 GCF_049294395.1 Prosthecobacter sp. | reverse complement strand
TTTCAATAGATCGTCTCTTCACTGCCCATGTTGCCAACGACGCTGATGTGATTCAGCCGTGGAAAGTTAAACAAGCGATCATCAAAAGAAAGTATGATATATATCCCAGCGGAGAACACCCCTTTGTCCAGAATATTTTTGATATGGGTCTTGAACGTCCCACATCGCCCTTGATTTCGTTAAGGGTTCTTCAGTTTCTCCGTGATGTCCCGCCGGAGAAGACTGGCGACAGCTCTACATTTGTCCCCCTTTCAACGGTAATAGAGTATTTTTTATCCATGGGATTTGATGCAAGCGATGTTATTTTATCTGTGGAACAGCTATTGGCTAAGGGACTGGTGTTAAACTACGACCCCACTGTTTTTGAAGTCGAGAAGGTAACGAAGATCGAGATTGCACCTGCCGGCAACATTCATCTTTTATGGGGGACGACCGATGAAGATTACATCAAGACCATGGCACAAGTGACCCCAATTCGTGACGAGTCGACTTATAATAAGCTTAACGCTTTTTCACGTAACTTATCAGTCAATTGGGCCAATTGTCTCATCGAATTCATTGAATATGTCGTTAGTGAGGACGCCTCTTGGTGTCAAATCCCCGATCACAAAAACTATATTGGTCAAACGAAGCTGTCGCGGCGCTTGTTAAGAGTGGCTGACGATTCGCGTAGATGGTCGGAATCAGGAAACCATTTCACGAGGTTTACTTCAAACTACACTGAGCCTAAGGGAGAGCGAGAGCCTCCACTTTAATATTAAGCAGCGGACGTGGCATAAGAAAATACGACTGCCGCACAATCAGACACGAACTCCCACTTTAGCTGATTGCCCTGCACTGCCTGCCATCTCGTTTCCAGCCACCGCCAGAATCCCCTCACTCCAGCGTCAGCTCCGCGAGATAGATCGCGGTGATGGTCTTGCCTGCGGCGTCTTTTTCGTGGCTGGAGTAGTAGGAGACGAGGGCGCGTTTGTCTGAGAGCTGGACAAAGCCGGGGTAGGAATTGTCGCCGCCGCTGGGGAGTTCGGCGAACTCTTGCAGGGCATCGCCGACGAGCCAGCAGAGCGAGGTCTTGGCGCCCTGCTCTTTGGTGGTCTTGCGTCCGCCGACGAGGGTGTGCTCTCCCCATTTCACGACGAGCGGGCCGCCCACGGGGCGGTCCAGGCTTTGACGGCTCCACTCGGTGAAGGGTGGCCGGGAGCGGATGACGAGGGCGTTCTTGCCGCCGCCATGACGCCCGATGGCGAGCAGGCTGCCGTCTTTCTCAAAGAGAAACGCAGTCTCATCTCCGGCGGTCTCGGCGAAGTAGGCGCGCTTTTTCCAGATGAGGCCGTCATCGCTTTCCAGCAGGAGGGACTGCACTTTGTCGCCCTCGCCTTTGGGGCCGATGTCGTAGCCGGGCTTGCGCCGGCCGCAGAGGTAGGCCTTGCCACCGGAGGCGGCGGCGCGCCAGATGTAGAGGCCGAAGGTGCCCTCCAGCAGCTCGGGCTCGCTCCACTTCGTGCCATCATCGCTCCAGGTGGCGAAGCCGAGCATCTTGTTCATGTCGTAGTCCTTGGGCTGGATGCTGCCGGGGCCGCTCCACCAGGTGCCGGTGTAAACAAAGAGCCGGTCTTTGAAGACGAGGAAGTGGGGATCACGCGTGTCGCGGTCTTTGACCGCAAAGCGGTGCACCTGCGTCCACGTGGCACCGTCATCCGCGCTGCGCATGACGATGGCGGAGGCGGTGTTGAAAACCATGTGGCCGTCCGGGCAGCTGCGGAAGCAGAGGTAGAGCTGGCCGCGAAAGCGCACGAGATCCGTGAAGGCATTGTGCTCCCCGTTGTGGAAGATGCGGCGGATGTTGCTGACGGTGACCTGCGGCGGTGTGTCCGCAGCCTGGGCGGAACCCAGCAGCAGGAGGGCGAGTGTGGTGAGGAGGAAAGACGGGATGTTTGGCATGCGGACAGTACGCACGCAGCCCTGCGGTTTCATGCAGGATCACCGCCCGAAAAGTGAAAGTCGCCGCCGTTCATTTCCAGCACCCGACGTTTGGCGGAAAAAACACGCGCTCTTAAAACCTACCACCATCCACCATGAACTGCTGTGCGGTGCAGGCGGCGCCATCATCGGCGGCGAGGAAGAGGACCATCTGCGCGAATTCCTCCGGCAGGATGCGGCGTTTGATCGCCTGATCCCGCATCGTGCCCGCCTCGCCTTCGGGCGACCACCATTTCGTGAGCTGCCGCTCCGTGGGCACCCAGCCGGGCAGCACGGTGTTTACGCGCACGCCATGCGGGCCGAAGGTGCGGGCCATGGTGCGCGTGATGCCCTCCACCGCAGACTTCGCGATGGCGTAGCCGGGAAAGAAATCCTCCTGCATCATGTAGCTGCTGGAGCCGATGTTGATCACGGAGCCGTGCGCAGCGGCGATCATCTGCGGCGCCAGAGCCTGGATGGCGAAGAAGTAATGCCGCAGGTTGGTGTTGATCCGGTTGTCAAAATACTCGGGCGTCACGTCCTGCCATGCGTGGCGGTCGTCGTTGGCGGCGTTGTTCACGAGGACGGTCACGCTGCCGAGATCGCGCACGGCTGCCGCGCAGGTCGCCTTCAGCGCAGCGATGTCCAGCAGATCGACCTCATAAAACAACGGCGCATGCGCCACGCCCGCGTCCGTGCAGCGTTGGATCGTCGCCTGGGCATACGCCACGTTCTTGTCCACAAACGCCACCCGGCTGCCCTGCCGCGCAAACTGCTCCACCAGCGCACTGCCGATGCCATCCGCACCGCCCGTGATGAAAACAGTGCGGTCCACAAGCGAAGGATAACGGGCGTATTGGGCAGGCATAGGTGGTGGGCGATAGCTGTCTCCTGCCGGCGCAAATGCCAGATAAAAGATCAGAAAGGATGGGATGGGGGGGAATTGGCGCGCGCGAACGCGGCAGCGTTTTGGAGTGCGTGCGGCAAGCCTGGGCGCGACGCCGCTTTCGCAGGCCGGACGGCACTGCAAGAAAGGAGAACCCTCTTCACCTCGCGAAAGCGGTAGCTCCGATGCAGGCTTGCGCCTTGCATCTGCGCGACCGCACTCCAAAACGCTGCCGCGTTCGCGTTAGCTCAGCCCCCCAATGGCCCGCCTTGACCAAGATCTCTCATCCCCCGGTTCTCCTGCGCTGGGGCAGCAAACTCAGCACGGTGAAACCTATGTAGATGCTGCGTCCGGTGAAGTGACGGCGGGCTGCGTCGCGGGAAAATGCTCCTTGCTGCAGTCGGGGCAGATGCCGTGGGACACGCTGGCCTCGGTGTGTTTGGCGATGTAGGAGGCCACATCGTCCCAGTAGCCCTGATCGTCGCGCACCTTCTTGCACCAGGCGCACATGGGCAGCAGTCCCTGCAGGGTGCGGACTTCATCCAGCGCACGCTGCAGCTCCGCGATCGTGCGATCACGCGCCTCCACGGCCTCACGCCGCGCGAGGTCCTGGAGGTGCAGCTGGCGTGCTGTGGCAAGGACCAGCACGGTGAAAAAGACCAGGGTGCAGACGACGAAGAACGCCGCCCCGGCGGGCGAATCATACAGGCCTGCCTTCCTCCCGCCCATCCTGAGCCAGCCGAGCAGCAGCGGCAGCAGGATGGCCGCCGGCAGCAGCCGCCGCGCCATGATGCCGCCCGTGGTCTCGCTGAACAATATGTCCTTCGCATCACCGGCCTCGTGCCTGGCGCAGTACAGGCCCGCGCACAGCAGCAGAAACCCCAGCGAGGTATGAATGGCCATGCCGGTGATCTGGCTGATGCCCACTTGAAACACGAAGCCAAAGAGATGCCCCACCAGATTCGCCAGGGCAAGGAAGGCCACGCAGACCAGCAGCGCACGGGATACCACATTCCACCAGCCACGCCTGCGGCCGGCGGAAAGCAGGAGCGCCACGCCAAAGAACACAAAACTCACGGCCGTCTGCGATGACATGCGGCCCGGGGTGTACTTGCTCGTCTCACGCCCTTGCTCCTGGATCAGCAGATTGTCGATGCCAAGATCCAGCCCGGAGATGTGCTCCACCAGCGTGAGCCCGCCGGTCAGGATGACGAGGCCCGCGCAGATCTGCCCCATCCGCCGGCAGCACCGGCTGCGGCAGGCCGCCGCGCCGCGCAGGGAGAGCCCCGCAAGGAGGAACACCAGCGCCGCATTGAACTTCATGGCGATGCTTCCCGGCACGATGCGCTTGAGCAAAGACACATCAAAGATCCATCCGGCGATGGCCGCGCCCCCGATGCCGATCACCAAAAGACTGAAGAGATTGGTCCAGCGGGCGAGCCCTGGATGAGTCGTGGGAGGAACCAGCATGCGCAGTGTGAAAAAAGACGGGAGTCGAAAAGTGATGGAGGGGGGGACGGATCGTAGGCAGCCGGGCAGGTCTGTCATACCAAATGGCCGTTCACCCCCTGCCCCTGAAGCTCATGCCCCAGCAGCGCGCAATATTCACAGCATAAAACACAATCCAGGCGCAAGCACTCCGCTGTCACCGGACTTCAGCGGCACCTTGGGCATCAGCCGCAGGAGCGACTGCGGGTGTCCTGGGGTAGAGCGGAGTCTTGGGGCAAGGATCTCCCGTGGGGAGGTCATCAGGGATCGGCTCCGGGAGGGTGACATCGGGTAGAGCATAGACATACTTCCCTCGCGGCATCCGAAACAGCCAACAATCAATAAGCGGGTAGTACCGCGCGTTGAAGGCCTGGTCCGCAGCAGACAGCGGGGCGACTGCCACCACCGGCGCAGGCTGCCGCATCTGCGCGCTGAGCAGCGCAAAGCAAGCGATCAAGCCCCCGCACAGGCACAGGATGAGGCCCATGCTGAAGCCCGCCCCCGAACCCGACAGCATGGCCGTGAGGCGGTACGAAGCACCCGTGGATGGAAGGCGAATGCTGCTGGCCATGCCCCGCTTATACCGGACCGGCGGAAGGCGTGTCAATGATTTCACCGGCAATCCAGTTCAGACTGTCAGGCGGGTGCAGAAAAAAAGCCCATCCTTGGAGCCACCCCAAGACCGCACTCTCCTGGTGCGTCAGACAGGGTGCCGGCCATTAAGCCCTCGCATTCCTCCCATCTCCATCCTGATTGAACGATCTCAAATACGATCCGCCTCATGAAACTGCTCGTTCTCATATGCCTCCCCTGGCTCATAGCCGCCCAGGCTGATGCTTCCGTGATTCATATCATCTCCGATCCTGCCATCGAAGGAGAGCCGCGCCGCGTGATGGAGGAGGCGACACGAACTTTGACGACCACCGGCAAAGGTCTGGCGGCGCTGGAGCAGCTGATCTCCAGCTTTCCGCCGGAGGTGCTGGACAACCTGGGCACCAGCTCTTTCTACAGCGACACCGACCCGCCCCGTGCAGCGGCTTTGCAAGCCCTCCACGCCTGGTACTCCATCGACTTCATCGAAGAAGCGATGCAAAGCGGCTCCGACGATGCTGCCTACTGGGCGCTGCGAAAGCTCGCGCATCAGGCCATCAACAGCCCGAACAAAGACGAGGACACCGACAGCACGCGCCGCCTGGCAGCCGTCAAAGGAGTCGTCACTCACGACGTCAGAACACGTCTGATCCCCGTCTTGGAAAAACTGCGCACGGCGAAGTCGGAGCGCACCCGTACCGAGGCCCTCAAGTTCGCCCAGGGCCTGCTGCTGGACCGTGCGGCGTTTCTCCAGTCGCTGCAGGAGAAAGATGAAAAGGCACTCAACACCACCCTCATGGAGATGCTGGATCGCGTGCACATAGATCCCCACCTCACTCAGGAAATCTGGGCCGTCCTGGCTCGGGCTCAAACCGACAGCCTCAGAGGCACCTGCCTTCGTTATCCCTGGCTCTTGGATCTGCCGGAATGGACTGCCGCCAAGTCAGCCCTGCTGGCGCAATACCTCAAGCAACCGGGCTCCGCCGCCTACATCAATGCCATCTCCGCGCTTTGGGCGCTCTCCCGGTCAGACAATTCACTGGCTGGCAAGATTTTTGCCGGCCTGCCCACGATCGACGATCAACATCTCAAGGAACAACTGGCCGGGATGCAAAGCCAGCGCAGGAAACGTCAGGCGCGCTAGATAGCAGTGTGTGCAGGGCCTTTCGAAAACAAGCCCGGCCTGATGAAGCCCGAGACTTCCATCCGCTTGCTTCGGTCTTGCCACTCCCCCTTCCCTGATTACTTCCCAGCCTTGCCCTCGGCTTCCACATCCTTCTTCACTTCCTCACCTTCCACCGGAAGATCCGGCAGCGGCGGGGGGAGATTGTCGATGATGTTCAGCAGCGGCACGCCACGCTCGACGGATTTGTCGAGGCGGAAGAAAAGCTGGGGGCTGCTGCGCAGTTTGACGCGCTTGTACAGATCCCGCTGGATGAACCCACGGGCCTTCACGAGCTTGGCCAGGGCCGCGTCCTGCTGGTGCGGCTTGCCGATGACACCCACGTACACAAAGCACTGCCGCATGTCCGGCGTGGGGCTGACGTCGTGAATGGTCACGAGACAGCCTTCGTTGCGGAAATCCTTCTCGAGGATGGTGCTGAGCTCACGACGAATGAGCTCGCGTACTTTATCGACTCGGAGGGACATAGGGGCAGTTGAAAGGGGGCGGGTTTCAGGTTCCGGTCAGCAGCGTGAATGGCACGCTCATGACCTGAAACCTGATACGACGGGCTGGATCAGAGAGTTTGGGCGATTTTTTCGAGTTCGTAGCACTCGATGACGTCGTTTTCTTCGTAGTCGCTGAAGCCGGAGAGCTTGATGCCGCACTCCATGCCGTTGCGCACTTCGTTGACTTCGTCCGTGAAGCGGCGCAGCGTTTCAAAGCCGCCGTCATACACAGCCTGGCCGCCACGCAGCACGCGGGCGCGCTGCTTGCGGTTCATGACACCGTCGGTGACGACGGAGCCGCCGACGAAGCCCTTGTTGACCTTGAAGACCTGCTTCACGCGGGCATGGCCGATGACCTTTTCGCGGGTGATCGGATCGAGCAATCCGGCCATGGCTTCCTTCACCTGATCGATGAGTTCGTAGATGATGGAGTAGAGCTTGATCTGCACCGTCTCGCGCTTCGCCACGGTGAGGGCCTTGTTCTCCACCTTGACGTTGAAGCCGATGATGATGGCGTCCGAGGCGCTGGCCAGCAGGACGTCGGACTCGTTGATGGCGCCGACTTCCTGATGCAGGATGTCGAGGTTGCACTTGTCGCTCTTGATGTCGGTGAGGCACTTGGCCACGGCTTCCACGGAGCCCTGCACGTCGCACTTGAGGACAATTTTGAGGGCCTTCTTGTTGCTGTCCTCGATGCTGGCAAAGAGATGCTCCAGGGTGGAGCGGCGCGGCACGTTGAGCTTCTTCTGGCGGATCTCCTCCAGGCGCTCTTCGCTGAGCTTCTTCACGTCGCGCTCGCTGTTCATGACGACGACTTCGTCGCCCACGTGCGGCATGTCGCTGAAGCCGATGACTTCGCAGGGCATGCCCGGAAGCACTTCCTTGATGGACTCGCCGCGGTCGTTGATGATCGCCTTGACCTTGCCCCAGAGCGGGCCGCAGATGAAGGCCTGGCCGACTTTGAGCGTGCCCTGGCCGACGATGACCGTGGCCACAGGGCCTTTGCCGGCCACCATGGAGGATTCGATGACCGTGGCACGAGGGGAGGCCTTGGGGTCCGCCTTGAGCTCCAGCACTTCCGCCTGGAGGGACATGGTTTCGAGCAGGTTGTCGAGTCCGAGCCCGGTCTTCGCGGAGACTTCCATGACTTCGATCTCACCACCCCAGTCCACCGGCGCGAGTCCGATGTCCTGCAGCTGGCTTTTCACGCGCAGCACGTTGGCCGTAGGAAGGTCACATTTGTTCAGCGCGACCATGAGCTGCACGCCAGCGGCTTTCGCATGGCTGAGCGCTTCTTTGGTCTGCGGCATGATGCCGTCGTCTGCAGCGATGACGAGCACCACGATGTCCGTGACTTTGGCACCACGGGCGCGCATGGCCGAGAAGGCGGCATGGCCGGGGGTGTCGATGAAGGTGATGGGCTTGCCGTTGTGCCAGATGCAGTAGGCGCCGATGTGCTGCGTGATGCCGCCTGCTTCACCGGAGGTGACCTGCGTCTTGCGCAGAGCATCCAGAAGGGAGGTCTTGCCATGGTCAACGTGACCCATGAACGTGATGATCGGGGCGCGGAGCTCCAGTTTGTCCTCCTCCACCTCTTCAACAACCTGGGCCACAGGCTCGACGATGACTTCTTCCACCTTGTGGACGCCGCCGCCTTTTTCGCGCTTGTCGCGCTCCAGCTTGAAGCCGTGCTTCTCACAGATTTTCTCGGCGATCTCGATGTCGATGGCCTTGTCCGCGCTGGCGAAAACCTTGAACGCGATGAGTTCGGAAATGATCTTGAAGGGCTTGAGGCCCATCTTGTCCGCCAGATCCTTCACCACGATCGGCGGCTTCAGGTGGATGATTTTTTCACCGCTCTCGCTGACCTCAAACTCCGGCACCACCACCTCGGCAGGAGGGGCATGCACGATCGGGACGATCGGCTTCGGCGGAGTGGGGTCGTTCAGCAGGGAGATGGGCGGCAGCGCGTTGTGCTGGGCGTTTTCATCCACCGGGCGGCGGCGCACCTTCGGCTTTTCATCATCCTCAAAGAGGTTCAGCGCGGCGGCTTTGCGCTCGTCCAGCGTGGGTTTGGCGGGAACGACGGGCTGTGGCGCGGGCGCGGGTTCCTCTACTTTTTTGGCTCCCAGGGGCGGCAATGCATTGCCCCCTCTGACCGGCCCTCTGCTCCGGGGCTTCTTTTCCTCAATCAACGACAGCACCTTCCCTTTGGCTTCTTTTTTGGGCGGGGCGCTATCGGCAGGCACAGCCGCCTCAACGACTTCGTCGGTGGGGGACTTGCTCTTTTTGGCGGAGGAGGGTTTGCTGGGCATGAGAGAATGAGATCGGGCGAGCGGCGTGGGAGGCTGGCTGGTCGTGAGTTGGGGGTTGGTTTGAAATCGTTGTCATGGCGGCACAGGGGCTACTCCTTGGAAGGAGAGGAAGCATGTGCTGCGGCTTTGTCGAAAATCTGCTGGGCCAGGGCTTGGTCGCCATCCAGCACCTCGGCGATGTCAGAGACATCCACCCCGGTGGCCAGAGTTTTGAGATCCCCCATGCCGCCTTGGGTCAGCTGGCGGGCCACATCCTCGGTGATGCCAAGGGCGTCCACGAGATGATGCACCGCGCTGCCCATCTGGCCCTCGAAGACCTCGGCGGCGTGTTCATCCTTCTCGATGACGAGATCCATGCCCACGAGGCGGGAAGTCAGGCGCGCATTCTGGCCGCGGCGACCGATGGCCTTCGAGAGGTCTTCGTCGCTGACGGTGAGGCGGGCTTCCTTCTTGTCCGTGTTCACGGAAATGGAGAGGACCTTGATCGGCTTGAGGGCTTCACGCACGAACTCGGCGGGATCCGCTTTCCACCGGATGATGTCCACCTTCTCGTTGTTCAGCTCTCGAACAATATTCTTTACGCGTGCGCCACGCAGACCGACGCAGGCACCCACGGGGTCCACCTTTTCATCGGCGCTATGCACGGCCACCTTGGTGCGGTAGCCGGCTTCACGGGCGATGCTGGCGATCTCCACGGTGCGGTCACCGATTTCGCTGACTTCAAATTCAAACAGGCGGCGCACGAAGTTCGGGTGCGCACGGGAAAGGATGATCTCAGGGCCGCGGCCGCTGTCCTTTTCCACGGCTTTCACATAGAAGCGCATGCGGTCGCCGGGGGTGTAGTCCTCGGTGGACACACGCTCCTTGGAGGTCATCACGCCTTCAAACTTGCCGAGGTCCACGATCACGTCGGACTTCTCAAAGCGGCGCACCACGCCGCTGACGACGTCACCGGTGCGGTCCTTGAATTCTTCGTACAGATTTTCTTTCTCCGCCATGCGGAGGCGCTGCAGCATCGTCTGCTTGGCCGTCTGCGCGGCGATGCGGCCCATGTTGTTGGGCGTGACTTCGACTTCGATCTCATCCCCCAGAACGGCGCTCTTCTTGAAGCGCTTGGCCGTTTCGAGCGGAAGCTCCTCCCAGCGGTTGGTGACAGTCTCCACCGCGATCAGTTTGGCGAAGGCTTTGATGGTTCCTTTGTCAGGATCAATGTCGATGCGCAGTTCCCGGGCGGGACCGATGCTTTTCTTGGAGGCGGCGAGCAATGCCTGTGACAGGGCCTCGACCATTTTGTTTCGGTCGATTCCTTTCTCTTTCTCGTAATAGTCGAAGAGGGCTTTGAGTTCGCTGATCATATGAAATTCGTGTTTTCACCAGACAAAAAAGAGCGGGGAGGACCCCACTCTCGCCGTGAAAACGCTAATTCTGTCCGGGAAGGACGCGGATCATAAAGGAGGGCTAGGAATCAGCAAGCAGAAAAATTGTGTGGAAGTGCGCAGTTTTCTCAGGCGTTTTCATGAGGGCCGATTTATTCCCACACCCTTCACTCCCAACCCATTTCAAACATGCGCCCCCTGCTTTCTGCCATCCTGGCCCTGATTCTTGCCCCGCAAGCGGCCTCTTCGGCGTCCTCCCAACCCAATATCGTCGTAATTTTTATGGATGATATGGGTTATGCTGATATCAGCTGCTTCGGCGCGCAGGGCTACCAGACCCCGAACATCGACAAGCTGGCCGCCGATGGCCGCAAATTCACCAATTTCCACGTCGCCCAGCCCGTGTGCAGCGCCTCCCGCACCGCCCTGCTCACCGGCTGCTACCCGAACCGCGTGGGCATCCACGGCGCCCTGGGCCCCACAGCCAAGCACGGCATCAGCGCCGATGAAACGACCCTGGCCGAACTGGTGAAACAAAAGGGCTATGCCACCGCCGCCGTGGGCAAATGGCACCTCGGTTCCCTGCCCCAGTTTCTCCCCACCCAGCACGGCTTCGACCAATACTACGGCCTTCCTTATTCGAATGACATGTGGCCCTTTCATCCGCAGGCCAAGAAGGCTTTTCCCAAGCTGCCCATGGTCGAAAATGACCAGGTCGTGGATGCCGATGTCACGCCTGAGGATCAGACCCACCTCACCACCGACTACACCACCCGGGGCGTGCAGTTCATTGAGAAAAACAAGGACAAACCCTTCTTCCTCTACCTCGCCCACAGCATGGTGCATGTGCCCCTGTTTGTGAGCGACAAGTTCAAGGGCAAGTCCGGCAAAGGCTTGTTTGGAGATGTCATGATGGAGGTGGACTGGTCCGTGGGCCAGATCGTGGAAACCCTGAAGAAAAACGGCCTCGAAGACAACACCTGGATCATCTTCACCTCCGACAACGGCCCCTGGCTCAGCTACGGCGACCATGCCGGCAGCGCAGGCCCGCTGCGCGAGGGCAAAGGCACCTGCTGGGAGGGCGGCACCCGCGTGGCGGGCATCATGAAGTGGCCCGGAAAAATCCCCGCCGGCACCACCACCGACACCATGATGATGACCATTGATCTCCTGCCCACCATCGCCCACGTCATTGATGCGAAACTGCCTGAGCACAAGATCGACGGCCTCAACTGCTGGCCCATCGTCTCCGGTGTGCCCGATGCCAAAAACCCGCACGATTTCTACGCCTTCTACTACGAGCAAAATCAGCTCCAGGCCATCAGCAGCGGCGATGGCCGCTGGAAGCTGCAACTCCCCCACACCTACCGCAGCCTGCCCACGGACATCCCCAAGGCCACCGGCGGCAAGCCGGTCAACTACAAGCCCGTGAAGATCGAGCAGCCCGAGCTCTACGACCTCTACGGCGACCTCAGCGAATCCAAGAACGTCGCAGCCCAAAACCCAGACGAAGTGGCCCGCCTGCAAAAGCACGCCGAGACCATCCGCGCCGAACTCGGAGACAGCCTCATGAAGCAGCCCAAAGGCACGGGGACGCGTGAGGCGGGGAAGTAGGAGGGCTTCTTCGAAAAGCTGCTAATCATGAAGCCTTCAGGTCTTGCACGAGCACTCGAAGCTCAGGCCACCATATCTTCTCAATGTCATCATCGTCGAGAGTCAGTGATGTGCCCCCCTCCCGTAGCCTACGATCTCCTGGAACGTCAACCACTGCTCCCCAATATGGTGCAATGGAGATGGTCTGTGGAACAACGGGATTCTCATAAAGAATGTCTACGTTACCATCAACCACCTCGGAACCAATGCGCACCCAAGCATGCTCCCAGCGAAACACCTCTCTACCACCATTAAAATACATCGCGTTGCCCAATAC